>JAEYQK010000070.1 GCA_023410055.1 Acidobacteriota bacterium | reverse complement strand
GGTGAAGGAGGCGGGAATAGCTGCGGCTTCAAAGTCTAGCAACATTCGACTTGTGGAAGAAGCCCGAGTTCTGGATTCGCCAACGCGCCCCAAACCGGTCAGGAACATCGGACTCGGCATCTTGGTTGCCCTACTCGGAAGCGTTTTGCTGGCATTCGTTCGTGAGGGCATCGATAACCGGGTTCACGATATCAATGACGTACGGCAGTGTACAGGTATCTCCTCTGTTGCAGTTCTACCAATTGCCGGGAAAGCGCGCTCGGTGTTTGGACTTCAGCGGCACACTTCCGAACTGCCTACGCCGATGCCTTTCCTGCTGCAAACGCCCAAATCCATTCATGCAGAGGCGATGCGGTCTCTGCACACAAGCCTGATGTTGTCGCGACCGGACCGTCCGCCCCAGGTAGTACTTGTCGCATCGTCGCTGCCAGGAGAGGGTAAGACCACGATCGCAGTGAATCTGGCGACAGCCCTGGCACAACACGGTACGACGTGTCTCGTCGACGCCGATTTGCGGCGCCCTGCGATCGCACAGGCTTTCGGGCTTCCGAGCACGATCGGATTGCGAGAGTACCTATCCGATTCAATGCCGATCAACTCAATTACACATAAGGTGGATCAGATCTCGAATTTGACAGTCATTCCCGCTGGGAGCGCCGTGAAAGACTCCGGCGTGCTTTTCGGGGTAGACAAAATGAAGGCCTTTTTAGGGGAGCTTCGCCGCGACTTCGAGTATGTTGTAGTCGACTCGCCACCGGTACTCGCCTACTCCGACGGTCGCGCCATTTCGCCCCTCGTGGACGGCGTCGTCTTCGTCGGCAGAGCCAACGTTGTTACACGTGAAGCCCTGGTCCGATCAATGGAACTGCTCGCAGAAGTACACTCCGCACCGGTTATAGAGGTAGTGCTGAACGGAGCCGATCCGAACATTCAGTCATACAACTATTCGTACGCGAAGGCTTACTACCACACCGCTTAGCAGCCTCATTTCCTCAGTCATCGTTACGTTTGAATCAAAGCTACGCCAAGAACTTCTCAGGCATGGAATAACTCGGTTCTACGGCTCCGAATACAAAAAAGGGTGAAGGAGGTTGCATCGATTGAAGCCAATGCGACCATTGTGCTCTGCATGCGGCAAGTTGTACTCGGTGCAGGATAGATTATGCCTCGAAATCGACTCCACTGAACGTGAACCGGAGCATATGCAGGCGGCGTAACTACTGCCGCACACGCACGAGTATGTGCGCATCTCGACTTGTAAAGTATGAAGCTGCATCTGGAGTTCGTAACGACGCAAACGCCGGCACATCGCGCCCGGCTTGAATATGCATTTCGATGCTTTTGTGCCATCTACGGCCATGATCCGTTGATTGCACCTAACGAAATGAGTTCGGCTGACCTCCGAATCAGCTACTCAACAACTCCCGGCACAAACGCAAGGCCAGTTGTATGCATCCCGGACCTTTACCGACCGCGGGCATTGAATGTCCCGGCCCCCGCACCGCAGTTCGTGAAGATGGGAACTAGTAAGATGCCCCTCATCCACGGCTGCACAAGAAAAGGACCAGATTGGCTGGGCGAGATCTTTGAGTGGCTTTCCTGTTCAGATGAATACAGCATTACCGACCGTGACTCTGTTGGGCGTATTCCGTTTGATCGCAGTTACGTGAGCAGGCACGCCCTGGACGCATGCGTCCCATACGCGGCACTCGCCATGCGTGGCATGCAGCAGTTACTTTGCCAGGATGGAGGAGTTGCAGTCCCGCCGAAGCATCCCTGCAACGGAACTGGGCAGTTTGTCGTCAACACTCACGACGTTGATTTCTTCCCACTCACCCGTGGCGGAACCCTATTTCGCGCAGCAAAGAATTCTTTGCTGTCACTTCTGGTCGATAAGCAACCAGCCACGGCATGCTCCCAGGCAGTCGCCGCGCTGAAAATGGCGGTAAATGGGCACGCGCCTCAAATGCAGATAGACCACCTCGCCCGCGATGAAATGGAGCGTGGCGCTTCTGCCAGCTACTACTTCATCGTGAAGCAAGGTCATCGCCGGGACGGGAACTACCGAATTGACGATTCGCGGGTCCTCCGATCGCTCCGCATACTCGAGGGCAGCGGAATGGAGGTAGGTGTCCATGGATCGTATTCAAGTCTTGACCACGACTGCGGGCTCTCACGTGAATACGAGTCTTTACGATCCCAAGGATTCACCGCCCGAGGCGGAAGGCAGCACTGGCTTAGGTTCAACCTGCCTCGATTGATATCCGAAGTGCAGAAGTCCAACGCATTCTATGATGCGTCATTGGGTTGGTCGGAGACAATCGGCTTTCGCGCGGGCGCGTGCTTTGCGTTCCCCCCGTATGATTTTGTATCGGAAAAG
Organism: Acidobacteriota bacterium; assembly: GCA_023410055.1. Lineage (GTDB taxonomy): Bacteria > Acidobacteriota > Terriglobia > Terriglobales > Acidobacteriaceae > JAEZPW01. The sequence continues at coordinate 10,412 of JAEYQK010000070.1, read as the reverse complement.
CCGGCGGGGTTCTTGGAACTGCCGCTCGCAATAATGGATTGTTCTTTACTCGGGGGCAAGGGAAAAGCCTCCGCTTTCGCCCAGGCGAAGACCCTATTCGAGGAAAGCAGGACGCTAGCCTGGGGTGGTTTTTCTGTATTGTGGCATCCGACTTCTTTCGGCGGCGTCCAGCTGCCGCGCTGGGTTGGCGATCTTTTCTGGGCTCTTATGGAGGACAGCTTGAAAGCCTCCGACACATGGGTAAGTGCAAAGAGTTTCCTCGATTCCACCTGGGCCCTCTACGCCGATGTCGGCCTGTTGCCTAACGGATCTACGCGCACGCCTAGGCGCGCGCTGGAGGTTGGTGCGTAATGTCCCAAAGTGCTGTTCTCCAGCCCCGTCACTTGCAGAATAGTACACGGACTATCCCAGACGACGGTTCTCAATACACGTTTCGCGATCTTGCTGCTCACGATTTTCCGATGTGGGATTCTTTCGTCAGCGCATCTCCACAGTGCTCCGTGTTCTGCCGAACATGGTGGCTTCAAGCGGTCTGCGATCGTGTGCAGATTCGGTGTCTGTTTAAAAACGGATATTTGGTTGCGGGGATTCCGCTCTATTCTGAACGGCGATGTGGAGTGCGAGTCGGTACGATGCCTCGACTCACGCAGACGTTGGGAATCGTTATGGAACCCTTCATAGGGAAGCGCTCGTCGGTCGCAAACAGAAGAACTCAGATCCTCTCGATGTTTGCGCTCGAGTTGGGAAGACAGAACACCTTCTTTCAGGCCTTCCATCCAACAATTCACAACTGGCTGCCTTTCCATTGGGCAGGTTTCAGGCAAACCACTCGCTTCACTCATATCATCGAAAACCCTGCCGACCATACGAATGTCTGGGACAACACCGACCATACGGTACGATCGGAGATTCGCAAAGCTGAGAAGCTCGGCATAGAAGTGCATCCTTGCTCAATTAAGACAGTGCTGGACCTCGAGTCCAAGACGTTTGAAAGACAGGAACTGCCGCTGCCCCACAGCCCTGCAGTTCTTGAGCGCATCTGTGCAGCCGCCAAGAACAACGATTCAGGGGAATGCTTTGCTGCTGCAGATAAGAATGGCCGAGCACAAGCTGCCGGTTTTATGGTGTGGGATTCGAAGCGCGCTTATTACATCGTTACGGGAGCGGATCCAACTGTCAGAACTAGCGGAGCTGCATCGCTGCTGTTGTGGCACCTTGTCCGATTCGCCGGTGAACGGTCGCAGGTGTTCGATTTTGCGGGCTCCATGCTGCACCCAATCGAGCGCTTGTTTCGCAACTTTGGCGGCAAAGCCGTACCTTACAACTTCATCTACAAATGCCCTTTTTGGATGCACACGCTCTTGCTGTTGAACAACAAACTCTAGCGCCTGCTTTGCCAGGATCACCGAAGCTCCCCATTAGCTTCTTTTCCTGAAACAGCGATGCTCCACCGTTCCCTTTAGCTGATTCAGTACTCATGCACAGCGCACTAGACTCGACAACTATTTCCAGTCCAGTTGTCCAAGATAGAACTGCTAAAGCGATCGGCTGGACAAAGCAACTGCTGCAAGGCACCCGCCACTACTCAGGCGTGTTGAGCATTGTTCTCCTGATCAGCCTTGGCAGTAAGGTTCTGGGCCTTGTTCGCGAAGTCTACATCTCCAGCCGTTTTGGAGTCTCCGAGATTACAGACTCGTTCTTCGGAGTGCAGCAACTGCCCGTAATGATGATGAGTTACATGACTGGTGCGTTCACGCTGGCCTTCGTACCCCATTATGTGGTGGTAAAAGCACATGGCAGGCACCGCCAGTTCCTCAGAAGATTGCTGCTGGTACTCGCAGCAATCACAGCCGTCGCTACGTTCGCGATGATCATCGGGGCGAGCGACGTTATCCCGAGCATAGTGGGGGTTCGCTCTCAGAGCCATCTTGTCCAGCAGTTCTCGAGGGTGCTTTCTGGAGCTGTGCTGCCGTCCGCAATTATTGGACTGGCGTTCAGCATCTTCCACGCTGAACGGGAACACGGCAAGGCGATGCTATTGTCCACGATGGCCCCCGCTGTCATGCTGATATCTTTGTTAGGCTGGAATCACTTGCCCGGAGCAAGCTTCGAATATGCTTTGCCATGGTCGTACGTGATTGGCACTGCTCTGGCCGCCGTTTGGGCAGCGAAACGGGTTATCATTGCTCTTCGAATCGCCGAGACACCCGACGGCACGTCCACGGGGCCGCCTCCGACGGGGCTGAAGTTCGTTCAGCAACTGTCAGCGGCATCAGTAGAAAACGTCGCTTTCAGTCTCAATCAGTTACTAACTGTTCATTACGCTGCGCTCACCGGTGCAGGTGCTATCGCTCTCAACGCGTACGCATTGCGGATAGCCATGTTGCCTCTCTCTGGGGCGGCAACCCCGCTTAACCAGATCGTAAGCACATGGCTCGCTAAGCAGGAGTTCACTAACAGAAAGCGTGCCTTCGCACGAGCGCTCCTCCTCGCTGGAGCCGCTTACACGCTCTGCGCGGTAGCCATGTTCTTCTCGCGCCACCCTATCGTGCGACTTGTCTATCAACGCGGTGCCTTCTCCGCGACCGATACCGCTTATGTGGTGCAAGTGCTGTCGCCGTACGCGCTTTACTTTCTCGTTATGGCACTGAACCAATTGTTCGCCCGCTTCTATTTCGTTGCCGCAAAGGGGCACGTGTACACCGGCGTGCTGTTGGCCGGGTACCTGATCGCCAATTGCTTGAAGCCCTTCGGCGCGATCCATTTTCAACTACTTGGCGTCATCTATGCAGCAGTCATCGGTGAGGGCATAGCGCTGGTGATCCTCGCCCTGTTGTTCCTGCGCCACAAAGCGAGGAGTTGCGCATGAACCAATTCGCACGACTCAAGATTGATTCCGCCTTAGTCTTGCTTCCCGTCGCTCTGGCTCTCTGGTTTGTGCCGTTTCCGCTTGCTCCAATCGCATCGCGTACATTGCTTCTATTGTCGGTGTGCGGCGGAATCGCAAGGATCGGACACTTGGACACGCTCGAGGTGCGTTGGATATCTCTGATGGGTCTGTTTCTGGCAACCTGTGCGACATCAGCACTCTTCTCCAACAACCCATCGTCCTCGCTTTTGGATCTTGGTCGACAGATCTACGTGGTGGTGTTTTCAATTCTGCTCGTACTCGCAGCACGAGGCACGAACGCGAGAGCCACACTCGCCCGTGCGATGATCATCCCGCCATCTCTCGGGATGACTGCTGTGGCGTATTTCTACTTGAGATATGGATCCGGCTTCACTAACGAGGCTTTCCGTCAGTTCAAGGGCTCCGTCTCGGCATCAGCACCTTCTTTCGCGATGAACCCGATTGCTGCCTTCATTGTCCTTACTTTGGCCTTGTCGGCTCCGCTCATCTCCCGCTCAAAGTATCTCAGCTGGGCTGTGGCAGCACTCTTCGCGTTGGTAATGATGATGACCGGAGCTCGGACCACCCTGATCGCCATACCGGCCGCGCTGCTCTTGTTTGGAACAGTGAGGTTCTTCTCCAAGCGGACGGCGCTGCTTCGATTGATAGCGGTGGCCCTACCCCTGGCGGTCTGCTTCGCGATGCTGGTGAATATTCGTACACCATCGATCACGGTGGATGAACTAGATACCATAACTACGCACCGCGTTTATCTCTGGCAGGCTGCCTTGAGACAGTTTGCGAATCATCCCTGGCTGGGCGAAGGCGCTGACACATGGCGCGTTGACTTCGAAACTGCCGTACTACCGGTCCAGGTACGTCAAACGTCGCGCTGGCTTTCAGAAAGATCTTCCGGTGCCTACCACAACGCGTATCTGACCTTCTTGGCTGAGCGCGGCGTGGTCGTATTTGTTCCCGCAATGCTGATTCTGTTGTTCGTCCTGCGATGCGCCTTCCGTGTCTTCGAACATCGACGGTCATTTGTTCGTGACGATCGGGCGTTTGCAACACTAGCTCCGGTTATGGTGCTGTTCATTCTCATTCGGCAACTTGCAGAGTGCAGCGGACTGCTGGGGTATGCAGACGGTGCCGGCGACTTTGCAGGATTTGCACTGGCTTCAGTGATCGTCGCTCTTGCGGTCGAAGTTGATCATCCGGTATTCGTAGTTCACGAACCGCAACGGATCGCCACATCAACACTCGCAACCGTGAGTTGGCAGTGATTCACTACACACACGTCAGTCGCTTGGGAGGGGCTCGCTATGTGTTCGAACTCGTCCGTCACCTCGGAGGACTATGCCCTGTCACGCTCATCTGCCCTAACGACTTTCAGTTTCGTTCCGAGTTGCAGAACTGTGAAGGAGTAACGATTTTGCCGGTGTTGCCATCCCCGGTTGCCGCCGAAGGACACAAGTCCAAGCTACTTCTTCGGCTAATATGGCAGACGATCTGTGGCACGTGGCTGGTCTTAACGAGACGAAAAGATGGCCGCTTGGTCCACGTGAACTTTCCGGGCCTGACCTTTCTTGCACTGCCCGCCCTGTTGTTGTGGCGAATCGGGCGCAAGAGAATTCTTCTGACAGTTCATGACGTCGTGCCGCATCAGTGGCTCTTTCCACGAGTAGCACGCAGTCTCGAACGGGGCATTCTGTGGGCTTGCTATCACACGGCAAACCAACTTGTCGTTCTCCACTCCGGCGCGCGAGTCCAACTGATGCATGAGTTCGGCGTTGTTCAAGAAAGGATCAGCGTCATTCCGCACGGTACCTTTAGCTTCGATTCCGCACCCCTGCCCTTGCCGGAAAACCAACGGACACGAACAGCGCTTCTGTTCGGCTCGCTTCGAGCTAACAAGGGCATTCATCTGGCAATAGAGGCAGTTCAACAACTCCGACGCGAGGGACTCGCTATTGTTTTGCAGATTTGTGGTTCCGTATCCATCTCTGAACGCAAGTACTGGGAACGGTGCAGACAACTGATCGATTCAGCGCCTGACGGTATCCGTGTGCTCGATCGGTGCGTGTCAGACGACGAGCTCTTGGACTTCCTAAGGAGTTCACATTTTGCTATTTTGCCGTACTCTGATTTCAACTCACAGAGTGGAGTCGCCGCCCTCGCGTTGTCCAACGGCAGGCCGCTGATAGCTACCCAAGCCGGTGGCCTTGTGGATCTCGTAATACCGGGCAAGACGGGATTTGTAATCGCGGCTCCCCGTGTCACAGACGTCAAGGTAGCGCTACGCGCTGCATTAAGCTTGTCCGACCAGGAACTCCGAAGTATGGTGCACTACTGCTCGACGTTTTTCCGATCCAAGTACAGCTGGTCTGACATAGCAGTGCAGCACCGTGCCCTATACAAACAGGCCGAACCCGAGGCAATCTCCGGACGTGTGAGTCCCAAAGGATCCCGCCTGTTTAACCAGTAGCCAGCTCACCTCGCTGAACAAACTCGTGCGAAGAGTATTCCGATATGAATCTACTGTGTGTCACGGCCAGTTTCCCGTACGGACCAAGCGAAGCTTTTCTACAGGCCGAATTGCAGGAAATTCTGCGCACAAATCACTCAGTCACTATCGTGCCTTGCGTCGGACGAGGACCTCTGAATAATTATGGTCTCAGCTTCGCACTACTCGACAGGTCATTGTTGTCATGGACCATTTTCTGGGGAGCTCTGATCGAGATAAAGCACTCGCCACGGCGTGCCCTGCGTGCTTTCGCCCTTCTTTTCCGCAGCCGAAATCTGCGTGTGTTGGCTACGAACTCGGCAGTCTACCCCAAAGCTTTATGGCTAGCTCACCAAATGCGCCAGAAGCATTACGATCATCTCCACGCTTACTGGGCATCGGCTCCCTCCACCATGGCTCTTGTTGCTGCTGAGATGCTCGACGTTCCTTGGAGTTTCACGGCCCATCGTTGGGACATCCTCGAAGACAACTTGATGCATACGAAGCTCAAGAAGACACGGTTCGCGCGTTTCGTTTCGCATGAGGGAAAGTGCGCCGCCGGAGCGAACCAGGACAACGCCGTCGTATTGCACCTCGGCGTGTCTTTGCCTGACGGAGTGCCTGCTGTTTCGGATACCTCAATGGAACTGACTCTCCTTTGTCCAGCGACATTTACCTTTGTAAAAGGGCACTCATATCTGTTTGCTGCCCTGGCACTGCTGCGGAAGCGAGACTTCTTTCCGCGCGTTATCCTCGCTGGTGATGGCCCGCTACGATCGGCTCTCATCAGCGAATGCGAACGACTTGGAATTAGTGATCAGGTCAGCTTCCCTGGCTTCTTGTCACATACTGATTTGCTCAACCTGTACCGTGAACGCAAGGTCACCGCAGTAGTCCTGCCAAGTCTGCATGAGGGTATCCCGGTGTCGCTCATGGAAGCGATGGCGTCGGGCATTCCGGTGGTCGGAACAGTCGCTGGTGGAACTCCCGAACTGCTTCGTGATGGTGCCGGCCTTCTGGTCCCCCCTGCAGATCCCCAAGCGCTTGCGGACGCAATCGAGTTGATAGCACGCCACCCCGACTTGCGCCGACGCCTCAGCATCGCCGGACGCAAGCGCGTCGAGGAGGAATTCGACGTTCGAAAGGCGATGGCAGAGCTCGTGCGTCAGATCAGCCAGAGAAGTTCCACACTGGTTGACGACTTTCTAGCTGCTGAGGCGGGCTCCCGCTGAGGTTCTGTTCCTGCAAGATACAATGGCGCTCTTGCTTGTGATGGAACACCCGAGACCAAGATGAAGTACCTGATTACTGCCGTTCTACTGCTCTGCTCGCCAGTATGGGCTCGGACCTTCTATGTGTCCCTAACGGATGGCAACGACATCCACTGTACCGGCTCGGGGCGCACGCCGTACCTCCCGGGCGGTACACATTCTTGCCCGTGGAAGACCATTGCGAATGTCAACCGCCGTCTATTCTTACCCGGGGACTCGATCCTGTTCAAGAAAGGCGAGACATGGGGTGAGGGCCTTGTTCCTCCATCCTCTGGAACTAAGGACCGCCCAATCACGATTGGCGCCTATGGTTCGGGTGCACAGCCAACAATCACGGGAGCAGACCTGATGGTCGGTTGGTCTCTCTACACGGGCGCGATCTACAGAGCTTTTTTGAAGAGTCCCCCAAGACGTGTGTGGAACGGCGACACGGAACTGAAACGAGGAAGCCGCCCAGAACTACTCACGAAAAATCAGTTCTACTGGGAATCGAACTACCTGTACATCCGCACAGGATATCCTCCTGACGGCCAGAAAATCGAGGTCACGGTTCGAGCCTATCCTCTTTACGTCCGCAGGAGCTTCCTCGTAATTGACGGGCTGCACCTGACGAAAGCCAATGAGATGAATATCATCTCGGCAACAGAAGACAACGACCACGTCACCATCCAGAATTGCACGATTGACCATGCGGGATTAAGTGGAATATTCCTCTACGGGGATACCGCAACCATCGCGCACTGGACGTTTCTTCACAATACGATTGCCCACAACGGCTCAACTATTATCAAGGGCATTGCGCAGGATCACGGTATTTACGTTTCCCACAGCAGCAGCAACGTGCTGGAGGGAAACGTATGGGACGATAACCTAGGGTACGGAATCCAGTTACAGGACGATTCCAACGACAATATCGTCAGGTACAACTACTTCCACGCAAATCGTGCTGGTGCGCTCACGATTTGGGACAACACGGGAAGAAGCTTCCCAACCCGCAACTCGGTATTCTCCAACGTAATGAACGGAGATACGGTTGGAATCATGATTGGAGGCTCCGCTTCGAAAACCAGCAATATCATCGTAAACAACACCATTTACGGCTACATCTCTGCTGGGCTTTCCATTCACGACAATGCCAACTTCGGCATATTCAAGAACAATATTCTGTTTTCGCCGAACGGGGGCATCTATGCGTTATACGACAACTCCGGCTCTGCGCAGATGATTTCCGATCACAACATTGTCGGCCCGACTACTTCGCATGTTGCCTACTGGCACGGCACCAAGTACCGCACCCTCTCGGGCTTTGTAGCGGCGACCGGGCTCGACTCTCATTCGCTATCCGCTGACCCAAAACTGAGCAATCCATCAATTGCAGACTTCACTCTGCTCCCGAATTCCCCGGCCGTACATTCGGGTTTCGCTCTGGGTAGCCCCTTCAATGTGGGACTCGATCCGCGTACTACATTGCCCTGGCGGGTCCTGCATAGGAATTCTTGGGACATCGGAGCCTTTGTTTACCTGCCGCAATGACTGCTGCTCCCCTGCTCGTCAATGCGTCAGTATTTTCTTGAGCTGTGACCGACTTATGCGCTGTGCAGAAACGGCAACCGCTCAAGTTGCCGTCACTGAAGGAGCCGGAATAGTGCCTGATGAAGTGGCCCACACTAGCTCGGCACGCGAGGGTGGTCTGGAACTTGCCATATCAGCCATTAAGGCCGCATACGACCGTCGTCAAACAAGCGTACCACTGGCCCGGTACTCTGAAACGAATCCGGCTGTGATCTGCAGAACACGTGAAATACAGCGCCGCACACTGTCGCTGCTGAAACGCGTAGGTACATCAGAACTGGGTCACTTGCGAGTTCTTGACGTGGGTTGTGGAACCGGCTACTGGCTGCGGAATTTCCTGCAGTGGGGGGCTGAACCGAATCTGCTCTTCGGCGTTGACCTTCTGCAGGAGCGACTTGATCGCGCTCGCGACCTCTCCGACTCCGGCGTAACGCTAGTTTGCGGCAGCGCCCACCAACTCTCTTTTTGCAGCGGCTACTTCGACCTGATTTGTCAGTCCACCGTGTTTAGTTCCGTACTCAATTCCGACTTGCGTCTTCTAATCGCCGCCGAGATGAAGCGCGTTCTTAGGCCGGGCGGGCTCATCCTTTGGTACGACTTTTTCCTGAACAATCCCTGGAACCCAGACGTACGCGGGGTCCGGAAGAGTGAAATCAGACGCTTGTTTCCAAACTGCGAAATAACCATTGAACGGCTAACGGTTGCCCCTCCTCTTGCGAGGATTGTTTCCCGTTGCGCCGTAATCTACCGGGCAATGGCCGCCACTCGTGTGCTGTCTACCCACTACTTGGCCGCCATCAGAAAAGTGGAGCAGTCCCCTCGAACGGATAGACAGGAACTGCTCCCCAGCAGCAAACAGTAGGACGCTAATATTCGTAAGCGCCTATGTCGTAGCCGTTTCCCTGGGGGCGAGGATTGGCTTGGATGTCGTGGTTAGGCGCTTTGGTTGTTGAGCCGATGTCGATAGCTGGTGAGCCGCCGACGAGCCGATAGTCGTGACTGGTCGGGCTGAGCACCAAGCCTGAAGTGGACAGGCCAAGCCGGTTGTTGCTGGTCGAGTAGAAAGATCCAGACGGAGAAACGAGCGTGCCCAGGGTGCAGGCATTGTTGTCGATGGTGTAGGAGGATCCGCCGGAAGTGGATTCGTAGTTGTTGATGCAGGCGGTGTAGGGGTTATAGAACAGGTTATTGGCTATGCGGCAGTTGGTACACGCCGAACCCATGATCACTTCTCCGATGGCCTGCGGATTGTTGTCATCGAAGGTGTTGTTGATGACCAGCACATTCGATTGAGGATGCGACCAGAGAGTGACGCCCCAGCCACGCTTGATGTTGTAGAAAACGTTGTTCTGGATCAGACCGTAGCTCCCGCCATCATCGTAAATGCCGTGATCGGACCAGTAGGTGTAGGTATTGGTGCGACCGATGTCATTGAAGACGTTGCCGTCGATCGTATCGTAGGTTGAGGCCTTGTAGATGTAGATACCATTCATGCCGTGGCCGTCATTCGTATCGATGTTGGCGATGTGGTGGAAGTGGTTGCCAATCACGGAATGATTCGAGCCTCCGCTTAAGAACATGCCGAAGTTAGCGCCGCTGGGAGCCACAAAGCCGGAGATATCGAAGTCCTTGACCGTGATATAGCTGCCGGTCAGCAGGAATCCATACTGGCACGATCCGGTGCCGACCAACTTGGCACCCCACTTGTTCTGGCTGGCAAACGTGATCGGGTTGCCGCTGCTGCCGCTGCGGCTGATGTAGGCGATCGAGTTGCTGTTGGAGCAGGAACTGTAGGTTCCGTCGGCCACACAGACCGTATCGCCGGCGGAGACGCTATCGGCAGCATGCTGAAGCGTCTTCCAGGGGCTGCTGGATGAGCCAGTGCCCGAGTCACTGCCGCTGGGCGAGACGTACTTGGTGCAACCGGTAGCCGACGGCACTCCGGAACTGCTGCTGGCCGCGACCGCTACGCTGGCCGTGGCTGAAACGCTGGAATCGTAGGCGCTACGCGCAGTTACGCTCATGATGGCACTGCTGCTCAGACCAGTTGGGGCTGTGTAAAGACCTGCGCTGGAGATTGTCCCGACGCTGCTGTTACCGCCTTGGACGCCATTCACCCACCAGTTCACGCCCGTGTTCGTCGTGCCGGAAACACTGGCCGTGAACTGCTGCGTGA
>JAEYQK010000053.1 GCA_023410055.1 Acidobacteriota bacterium | reverse complement strand
GGCGTGCAGAACACGGAAGCTGTTTCCGCCGTTCGACCACACCAGTACGAGCGCGTCCTGACCCTTCGGAATCGATGACAGCGCCTGCTGCACGTCAGCCGCGCTCTTTACGTCCTTACGGTTGACTTGCAGGATGACGTCTCCTCGCTGCAAACCAGCTTCATCGGCTGAACTTCCCGGCTGGACCCTTCCAACAACCGCACCATTCACGTGACTCGGTGCCTGCAACTGCTGTCGAAGTTCCGGAGTCATGTCTTGCAGCCCCAGTCCCCAACGAGCCTTGCCTTGAGTCGTTGCCTCGGTATGTCGTTCGTCAGCATCACCACCCATTGTGGCCACCGTTACCGGGATCTTCACTTCCTTGCCGTCGCGCAAGATGCCGAGTTCGAGCTTGGAGCCGGGCTTCTGTTCGCCGACCGCAATCTGCAACTGGCTGGCATCAGTCACTGGCCGGCCATTTACGGCAGTTACTACATCGCCAATCTTGAGGCCGGCTTTTGCCGCAGGTGAATCGGGCTCAACTTGGGTGATCACGGCGCCGTTGTTGTCCTTGGTCTGGAAGAACTTCGAGTTTTCCGGAGTGATGTCGCTAATGCTCACGCCCATATACGCGTGCTCGACCTTGCCGTTGCGAATCAGGCTGTCGACAACCGGTTTCGCGATCTGCGAGGGAATTGCGAATCCCATGCCGGAGAAGCTTCCAGAGGGCGAAATCAGGAAGGTATTGATGCCCACCACTTCTCCGCGCGCGTCCACCAGCGCGCCACCCGAATTGCCCTGGTTGATCGCGGCGTCCGTTTGAATGAAGCCGCCCGGTCTGCGCGGATTCGAGGCGTCCGGATTAGGACGATTCAGCCCACTGACGATGCCTCGCGTAACGGTGAAGCGGAATCCGAATGGATTCCCGAAGGCGAGAACTGATTGTCCGGGGCGGAGCACTGTCGAGTCGCCCCACGGAACGCTCGGAAGACCAGATCCGTTGATCTTGATCACCGCCAAATCGGTGAGTGGATCTGTTCCGACGACGTTCGCTTTGTACGTCTTGCGATCGTTCATCGTGACTTGTATCTCAGTTGCCCCATCCACCACGTGATTGTTCGTCACGATGTAGCCATCTGGCGAGATCAAGAAGCCGCTGCCGATACCTCGTTCGATCCGCTGACGGGGCTGCATTTGGGGCATATCCTGGCCGAAGAAGCGCTGAAAGAAGCGCTCGGCATTGTCGTCACTGCCACTGCTTTCGAATGCTGTTGGTTTCCCCTTCGAGGTCACGGCCACGTTAACGATCGCCGGGGTCACTCGCTCGGCGACCGCCTCAACGGCTTGATCGAGTGCGGTTAGAGCGCTGACCTTATCAGGGCTCAGTGGTGCCGCCGCCGGAGAGGCCATCGCTGCCTGTGCCGCCGACGGTTTTATCAATTCGTAAGTTGTGAACGAAATTACGCTCGCAATGGCCAGCGCCGGAACGAGCATTCGGCGCGAGACTCGTGCTTTCAATGTGCTGATCCAGTTCATTTTCTCTGCTCCATAACTAATTAATTAGTTGATGAGGCCGTAGTTCGGCCCCGTTTTTTCTGAAAATCTCTATGTTCTTCTTGGCAACGCTGTGTTCGTCTTCTGAGTGGCCGAGTAGTAGACGGTCAGTTGCCAAATCCCCCACACCTGCTCTGGAGCCGCTGATCCTCTACTCTCGATGAACACGGTGGTCGTAACCGCTACCGGGACGAGATCATCGGTCCTCTCCGTCGCAAGCACAAGTTGAGGGACGTCCTGCCCCTCACGCTGCGCAAAAGGATCAGGACGACCTTTTGGCATCGAAGCCTGAGCCATCTCCTTGCTCCGGTGGCTTGGTCGAGACACATGGCTTTCCTTCTGCCGGAATGCCGCGGAGACGATCTCCGGTGCTGGGATTGCGGTGCTCTGCGGCGCTCTGGCTACGGTCTGAGCGACGGCTTGGCTTCCTGGCGTTGACGTAGGTGCGAAGCTAACCAAGTTCGGCGCTTGCACCAGTGCGGTGGAGACTGCAACGACGCCGATTACGCCCGTCGCGGCGCCCCAGGCTCGCGAAGTCGGTCTATGTCCCGGAGACATCAATGCTTTCACGCGCAGTGTCGTGTGATGGAAGCGGCTGACCGCCGCCTGCACGAGCGCGAGGCTGCGTTTCAGCACGCTTCTTTCAGCCAGCAGAGCGAGACACTCCGCGTACGAGCGAGGATCAGAGGTGTGCGCAACCACGGCTTCGTCGCAAGCCATCTCTCTTTCGAGAGTCAGTTTGCTTTCGAGCAACCACACGGCCGGATGGAAGAAGAGGACCGCCCGCGCAATCTTCTGGAGCAGATTCGTCCAATCGTCGTAGCGCAACAGGTGAGTCGTCTCGTGAAGCAAGACGTGGCTTAGTTGCGCCGGCGACAGCTCGTCGATCAGATCGGTGGGAATCAAGATGGCTGGTTTGAAGAAACCGATAGCCATCGGCATGCGCACTTCGTCAGAGGTCCGCAGTTCGAAGCTTCGTTGTTGTGCAGCTCGGACGGCTGTTTCGTGGGCTTCGGATACTAATTCAGCAGGATCGATGATCCTACTGCCCGAGCGTAAGCGACGCAGGTGCAACAGCCCCAGAAAGACTCGGGCCAATCCCACACAACTCAGAACGGCCCATGACCAGAGCACGTAAGCTGCCCAGTCTGTAGATAGAACAATCCAGCCAGAGCCGGCTTGCGACAATCCTGAAGCAACAGATGGACTCGAAGACTTGAGGCGCGCCGCGATCTGAAGCACGGGGACCAGCGTGATGGCAGCAAGCGCGGTGAACCATACCAGGAACCTGGAGCCCGCCTTCCCCGGTGGCATTGCGCGCAAGGCGCACCACGCGACGGCAGCAATACCTGCGCCAAGAACTAGACTGCTGATCAGCGCTTCAGCCGCTTGCTGTGCCATGAATTCCATTCCCTAAAGACCCCTCGGTATTACTGCTTGCGCTCCAGGAGATCCCGCAAGCGTTTCAGTTCAGCCTTGTCGATCGTTTCGTCTTCGATCAGGTTCAACACGAGCAACTCGTGCGAGTTTTTGAAGAACCGATTCAGAAGGTGTTTCACCTCGAATCGCGACGCTTCCTCGCGCCCGACCACAGGAGCGTAAACGTGAGCGCGACCGTCCATCACGTGCTTCGCATATCCCTTTCGTTCGAGAATGCGCATGGTTGTCAGCACTGAGTTGTAGGCCAGCGGAGGATCTTGCGGCAGAGCGTCGAGAACCTGCTGAACCGTCGCGGATCCCTTTTCCCATAGCACGTTCATCAGCCGCAACTCAGCCTCGGTCAGCGTTGCGGATGTTCTTGGCGGCACCTTAACTCTCCTTTTTTAAACGTCACGCCTAATTAGACGACAATCACTCGAAAATGTAACTAATTATTTAAGAGTATTCGAAGTAGTCAAGAATCATAGACTTACCGAAAAACCAGCTCTGCTGAAGTGACTATCCGAACCGGAGAGGTGAGAAGGGTGCGAGGTCCACATCGGGCTGACGACCTCGAATTAGTTGTGTCATGAGCTTGGCCGTTATCGGGGCGAGGAGGATGCCGTCCCGGAAGTGGCCGGTGGCGACGTAGTAGTTTGGGATTGCAGTTGCGCCGAGTATGGGCAGGTTATCGGGCGTGCCGGGGCGGAGTCCGGTCCAAGTCTCATGAATCTTGGCCTGACCAAGTTCAGGCAGGACGTTCGCGGCAGACTGAAAGAGTGTCTGGATTGTGTCGGGATCTATCCGTTTGTCGAAGCCCGCCTCCTCGACTGTGGAGCCAACGACAATGCGCCCGTCCTTGCGCGGGACCAAATACACCTCGGGAGTACGGATCACATGTCGAAACAGAAGAGGAGCCGTTGATTCGCGTCCGTGACGAACGATGCGGTCGGCCGGGATGAGATCCAGCATGTGACCCTTAACGGGACGAGTAGGCAGCGAAGGTCGCCCGGCGATCTGTCCTGACCATGCCCCCGCACAATTGACGATCGCGCGGGCAGGGAAGCGCGTCTTGCTGGTGATCACACCTACAGCGGATGGAGAGGGAAAAGACAGGAAATTGATTTGTTGCGCCGCGTCCCCGGATGACATGTCGACACCGCGACGCCGGGCGGCCTTCAACGCGGCCGAGATCAGAGCTCGAGGATCTACGCTGGCTTCAGGCAGAAAGATGCCGGAGTCGAAATTGGAAGCTAGAATCGGCTCCATCTCGGCGAGTGCTGAGGGGCTGAGGTGGACGGCGTCTTCGCATGACGGCTCGTTCTCTGGCCCTGAGCGCAGCAGCAGAGTGCCATCGCGTCGATAGTCGACCTTGGTGCCGGATTCATCTTCGATTTCGCGAACGAACTCGGGATAGAGCTTCGCACTCCCGCAGGCGAGTTCGCGAAGCGCATCGGATTGTTCGCAGTGGGCGAGCATTCCCGCGGCGGCATGGCTTGCCTCGCGCCCGGGCTCACTCTTTTCCACGATTAGAACGCTCGCCCCTTCTTTTCTCAGGCTGAGAGCCAAAGACAAGCCAATGATCCCGCCTCCGATGATGATGACGTCCCAACTCTTCACGGAGTTCACCTACTGCATAACGGAGTTCACCTACTGCATAGTAGATGGTCAGTCTGAGCCGCCGGACGCACTCGGTGGTATCGCTGTGGCGGTCGGTTCGACTTTTGTGTGATTGTGGTTGGCAAGCTTGGCAAATACCACAAGACGTTCCGGCGCGGGGCCGATGTAGTAGGTGGGGTAGCAGGTTATGAGGGTGAGTCGAGTGTCCGAGGTGGGATCGAGAACCGAGACGTCTGTCGGCTGAACTACCTTCTTCCCCGTGACTTCATACTGGAAAGACTGCCCGTTGCGCTGGACGGTGACGATGTCGCCCTTGCTCAGTTCGTAGATATGACGGAAGAACGTGTCACGGTGTCCAGTGATCACCGAATTGCCGAGTTCGCCCGGGGGCGGCGTGTCCTTGATGTGTCCTGGACCAATCAGCAGAGCACGGTGATTTGTGCCCTCCACAACCACGGCATCCAAGTTGATCTTGGGAATTGAAAGATGTGTCAGGCCGTCTGAGACTGCTCTGGTCTGATTAGCGGGATGCTGTTGCTGCTCGTTCCACTCGTGTGCCAGGCGCCGCTGTTCCGAGTACATGACCCAATACTGCGAGGCCACGTAGAACAGAATTGCCGCTCCAGCAACGATCATAAAAAAAGGCAAGTAGCTGACGATCCGGACTGACTTACTTTTCGACGGGGCTCTGTCGTTACCGGAGAAGAACACTCGCATACCCTGCGCCTAGGAACGGATACTCCGTGCGTTCTTACGATGCAGAAATCGAAAGTACCGGGACTAGGGTTGCTGGCTAGCGCGTCTTCAGAGCCGAGGCTATTCCTCCAACCAGTACTCCAAAGCCTATGACAGAGAGAAGCGGCAAGGCGCTTCCGCTCGACGGAAGGTTCGCATCCTGCGAGTTTGTGCTCTGCGTCGCACTCGCGGCCTCTCGGCTACCGGTGCCGATTTCGCGTGACTTAGGAGTCTGCTGGGCTTGAGGACTCAACTGATCGCGCCCGGGAGCGTTCTGTGGGGTGGCCACCACAAACTGAACCTGCGTCAGTGTTCCGGCGACCGGAAGGCTGTTCGCATCGACCATCTGTACTGCAATCGTGTGTTGGCCAGGAGTAAGGCTGGTAAACGTGTGACTCGTGTTGGATGTTTGTACCGGATCTCCGCCATCAAGAGAGACATTGAACGTCGGCCTATCGCCTGCTGCAGTCGCCGGACTTGGCACTTCATACTGGATTGTGACGTAGTTCGTCGGAAGTCCCTGGCCCTGCTGAGGCGAGACGATTCGTAAATTCGGGGCCACTACCGTGTTTGGGCCGGTTTCAGGCGGCGATTGCGCATATGCAAACACGCCGACACCGAAAGCCAGCACGATTGCCAGAGTTACCTTGAGGGCGGTCATTATGTTCCTGCTCCGACTGCAATGTAGAACGCGTGACAAACTAGGCACCTATCTTCTCATCGTCGGTTCTAGTCTTCTTACGGGGTGCCATCACGCTGTGTTAGTTACCCTGCTGCTGAATTGCAAAACTGCTTCTGCTCAACTCCATAGCAACAGTAGTTCCGGACTGCGAACAAATTCCGGAAACTCAATTACCATAGTGCAGCACTCCTGCTGCCCAAAGCTGCTGAACCGACGGTACTAAGGCAAAATTTCCCAGAATTGTTCTTAAACCTGTTCTGCTGCTTTTAGATGCGGGCGAGGAGCATCGGTTGCCGCTTCGCGCATTTCATTGACTTGGGACAGCTCTGCTGCAAGAATTACGTGGTTCGGACAAAATCCCCGCGTAAATCGCGACTTGACGAACAGCCTGACGGCGGTCAAGGAATGAATGAGGTGCTTATGGCAGAAGGCGAAATCCCGGAGACCAGCAGTGCACTGCGTAACATCGTAATCGTTGTTGGAATTATTGCAGTAATCTCCCTGGCCCTGAATATCTACTTGTTTGTGCAAGTCTCGAACCTGGAGAAAGCGCAGCAGGTAAACGCTGCCGATACCAAGACGCTGGCCAAGCGCTTGGCGACTGACGAAACCAGCCTGAAGGCATCGACTGAGGAGCTCGCGTCCAAGCTCGGCATGACCGAGCAGGAGTTCCAGAGCAGGCTCGCCGACCGCACAAAGGATCTGGAAGCGAAGCAGCGGTTAGCTGAAGCGCGTCTGGCCAAGGAACAGAAGGCTGCTATCGGTCAGGTGAACGAGCAAGTAGCCGGCGTAAAGTCGGACCTCGGAGGCGCAAAGACCGATATCGCTACCACGAAGACCGATCTTGAAGCCACAAAGATGAAGCTGGAAAAGACCATCGGTGACCTCAATATTCAGAGCGGTCTCGTCGCGCATAATTCCGAGGAGCTTGAGTTCTTGAAGCACAAAGGCGACAAGAACTATGCGGAATTCACGATCATTAAGGGACAGAAGCCAACTCCAGTTTCGACCGTGAGTCTGGAACTGAGGAAAGTGGACGTCAAGAAGGGCAAGTTCACCTTGAACGTTCTTGCTGACGACAAGACCATCGAGAAGAAAGATCGCAACATGATGGAGCCGCTGCAGTTTTACACGGGACGCGACCGCCAGTTGTATGAGTTGGTCGTCTTCACAATGGAAAAGAACAAGGTATCGGGCTACATTGCGACACCGAAGGGCATGGGTGCTGCCGCGAAATAGCTGGCACGTGATATCCGTACTCACGTTAAGAATGGCCTCCAATGGAGGCCATTCGCGTTTTCGCTGAAATGCGGTCGAAAAGGAGATGTTGCGATGCTCACGAGCTGGCCGGTGGTGGGACAAATCGTTCTGCGTACACTAGCGGTTTACGTCATCATTCTGCTGGGCGTTCGATTAAGCGGGAAGCGAGAGGTTGGCCAGATGACGCCATTCGATCTGACGCTCCTGCTCTTGCTCAGCAACGCTGTGCAGAACGCCATGACCGGACCTGACACTTCTCTGATCGGCGGCGTCGCAGCTGCCGGGACGCTCTTGTTGCTGAACTACGTGATCGCGGAATACGTGGGCGTGAACAGGCGCTTTCGGAAATGGATCGAGGGCTCGCCGACGCTGCTGATCTATGACGGCAAAGTGGTCGAAGCCCATATGGCACGCGAACACGTCAGCCTGGACGAGCTGCAGCGCGCCCTCAGAGAACACGCGATTGGCAATGTCAGCGATGTAATGTTGGGAGTGCTCGAGGTGGATGGTTCAATCAGCATGCTGAAGTATGACGATGTTGATGAGCGAACCATTCCCCACAGGCGCCTGAAGTTTCTCCAGAAGAAGCAGTAGAACATAATTGAAGAAGGGCCTCCTGACTATCGGAGGCCCTTTGGGCGGTTGCTTCGTCTACTTCGTGATGGTCACCGAGTTCTGATCGTATGGCTTGACGATTACGGAAATCGACTTTCTCGCATTAAAGTCCTGCAGCGATACGGGGAACGCAACGATGATGCTGCCTCGTTCCTGCATGCCAGGATCGATCTTGTCTTCAGCTTTGATGGGCGTGATTGTGTGTGAGCGCAGGTCTGGGTAGCCCGATATATAGCGCGGAAAGTCGGATGCGTTTGCTGCATCATCGGTGAATTCGCCCTTGTCCGTCACGAGCTTGGTAGAGATATGGTGAATCCACAATGACTTGCCGCCGACATTCTGTATGTTCAGCTTGATGGTGACGAGTACGCTGTTGTCGGACATAGCGGCCGCGTACACATCGTCGATGGTGCCCGCGATCTTCGGTGTGGGACGAGTCACATAAGCGATGATCCCCATCGCTATCAGGATCACCAGCAGCGCGATGCCAATCGGTGTCCACGGGGGCATCTGCCATTTTGTACTATCAATTTCCTCTGGAACAAAGACAGGCTTGTTGTCAGCGGACGTAAAGGAATGTGGTTCAGGGTTTCTGTCCGGTGCTGCCATAGAACCCTCCTCGCGCGATGATGTCGAGGGATGAAGGGCGAGGACCGCACGTCAGAGTAGACAGGTTGAAGGCATGCTGCCTAACGCCCCTGTTCTGCCGGATTCGGATATAGCCGCCGCGCATGCGGCTCTATCCGGCAGAAGCTTATACCCGCTTCATGGCAGATGCAAACTTTTCCTCCGGCGCTGTATTCAGAATGTCCGCCGGACCCAGCCAAGCCCGGCGAGCCTGCAGGATTCCGTACTTGATTTTTTCCATGTGGGAAGTGTGGTGAGAATCGGTATTAATGACCAGCTTCACACCGCGTTCTTTTGCCATGCGTAGATGACGGTCGCACAGATCAAGCCGGTCGGGGTAAGCGTTCAATTCCATTGCACATCGGGCGGTAGCGGCGGCTTTGAGCACGGCATCCATGTCGTAGCTGTATCCGTCTCTCCGCAGCAGAATGCGTCCGGTCGGGTGGCCGATGATGGACACGTTCTTGTTTTCAATCGTACGAAGCAGGCGGTCCGTGAGCTGGGCCGGTTCCTGATTGAAATGGGAATGGATGCTGGCAATAACCACATCCATCTGCTCAAGCACTGAGTCCGAGAGATCGAGGGCGCCGTCGGCTAGAATGTCGACCTCAATCCCGGCGAAGATTCTGATGCCCCCGGTTCGATCGTTTGCCTCGTGAATGCGGCGGATATGTTCGAGAGCGCGCTTGTCGTCGAGACCGTTGGCAAAGGCAAGGTTCTTCGTATGGTCCGTAATGGCCATGTACTTATAGCCGCGATCTTTTGCAGCCTGGGCCATCTCTTCGATCGTGCAGCGGCCATCGGTTTCGATGGTGTGCATGTGCACGTCACCTTGAATATCGGCAACCGTGATGAGGCGAGGAAGCGTGTTCGACTCGGCAGCCTCGATTTCGCCGCAGTTTTCGCGGAGTTCAGGCGGAATGCAATCAAGGCCGAGCTTGGCGTAAATCTCCTCTTCCGTTTTACCCGCGACGCGTTTGCCGCCTTCAAGTTCAGACAGGCCGTATTCGTTCAGCGTGAATCCCATTTTCAATGCACGTTGGCGCAGAGAGACGTTGTGCGACTTCGACCCCGTGAAGTACTGCATGGCCGCGCCGAAAGAATCGGGCGGAAGCAGGCGCACGTCGACCTGCATCCCGGAACGAAGTTTGAAGCTGACCTTGTTGTCGCCTTTGGCGAGAACGTCGAGGATGCCGGGCAATGTAAGGATGTGCTCGATGATTTCGACGCGAGATGTTTCTTCGCAACAGGCTTCGCCGGTGATGAGAATGTCGAGGTCTCCTACCGTTTCACGACCGCGGCGCAGCGATCCGGCGGGTGTTATCTTGTCGATCCCGCGGATGGACTGAAGATGAGCAATCAACTTGTCGGCAGTGCGATCGGCTTCATCCAGCGTGAACCGTCCGGCGATGTTGCGATAGGTTTCGATCGACTTCAGTATCTTCTGTTCTGCCTTCTCGCCCATGCGAGGTAGCGTGCGGATCTGGCCTTCGCGTGCGAGTTTGGCTACTCCATCAATATCGCAGACCTTATAGGTGCTCCAGATAAGCGCGATCGTCTTAGGGCCCAGCCCTTGTATCTTCAGCAGTTCAAGCATGGACGGCTGATACTTTTCGAGCAGTTCGCTGTGAAGCGCAAGACGCCCCGTCTGCAGGACTTCCTTGATGTTCGCCAGCATACCTTTTCCAATTCCGGGAACCTCGAGCAGCTTCTTGTCTCCTTCCGCAAGCAAGTCCACAACCTGCTGCGGTAAGGCTTCGAGTGCCTCTGCTCCCCGGCGGTAGGAGCGTATGCGGAACGAGTCGTCCCCGTTGACCTCCATAAGGTCGGCGGTCTCGTAAAGGATGTTGGCGATAGCTTTATTGTCGATCTGCCGGACGGGAGCTGGCAGCGGTTGACTCGTGCTCATAACAAGATTGTAGTAGCTAAAGGCGATCGCAGTTCGCTGTTCATCGACAGAAACAAGAAACCCAGCTTATGCAGCTGGGTTAAGAAAGCCTTTCTGGCTGGGGGCCTAAGATTACGCTTCGACTTTCACTACGTTGCCTGCCTGCGGTCCTTTCTGGCCCTGGACGATCTCGAATTCGACATCATCACCTTCCTGCAAGCTTTTGTAACCCTCTGAAGTGATAGCGCTGTAGTGTACGAAGACATCTGGACCGTCATCGCGTCCGATGAACCCGAACCCCTTCGCATTGTTGAACCACTTTACTTTTCCTTTGATCCGAGACACTTACCTTCCTCCGTGCTATTCCCGTCGCCTCTGTTGCTTCGGGTCTGACGTTTGTCGTCGACCGAGCGAATGAACGCCCAGGTGGCAGCGGCACAGGTCGGGCAGCCGTGCGGCCTTTGGGAAAACTCGATCAACAGCATTTTCTGCAATTCTGTGTTATTTACTTGCCATTGTCAAGCCAGTAAATGCGGAAAGCCGCGTCAGACGCGGGTTTCACGGTTCCGAGCTGCCAGCCAGAGCACTCCGGCGATGGTTTTGCCATCCTTCACCTTGCCTCGGGTTACGAGCTTCACCGCAGACGAGAGCGGAAAAAACCTGGCCGTGATTTGTTCGTCTTCCTCGGGCTGAGCTTTACCCTTCGTGAGACCTTCGGCAAGATAGACGGCCATGGTTTCGTTCAGGAACCCGGGGCTGGGATAAAAGAAGAGTGATTGCTTCCACTTGGACGCCGTGTAGCCCGTCTCTTCCATCAACTCGCGCTTGGCGCCAGCGAGAGCGTCCTCGCCTTCATCAATGCGCCCGGCGGGAAGTTCCCAAAGGTAGTCCTCGGCACAGTAGCGGTACTGGCGGATAAGGAGCACTCGCGGTTCAGAACGGGAGTCATCGACCGCCAGAATCACGACTGATCCAGAGTGACGGATGACATCGCGAACGGCGTGCACCCCGTTCGGTTCAATGATTTCGTCTTGGGTGACGTGAAATACTTTGCCGCGGTAAACGGCCCGGGAGGACAGAACTTTCACTTTGTTTTCGGATTGAGCTTCTCGCTTCTTTGCCTGTCTAGCCATGGATTTCATAGTAAGCCACTTCCGAGCAGGTTTGTAGCTTGAGGAAAAACCGTTAGGCGAAGGCTTTTCACGGTGTGAAAACAAAGCTGAGCTGGCTGGAATCCGTGAGTTTCCCACGACGGCTGTTGTCCATCCAACCACGAAAATACCTTCCGCGAGAGGAATCGAATGAAAGTGGAACAAGGATATCCTGAGGACAGATTCACCGGCGCACTGGAGTCGCAAACGGCCAAGGTCCCGAGCAGCGGCTATCTGGCCTTTGCTCTAGGGTCGATGGCGGCATCGGCAGTTCTGAAGGCAGTTGGTAAAAACGACTGGGCTCTGTTTGTCGGACAGTGGGCGCCAGCGTTTCTGATCATGGGCGTCTACAACAAGATGGTGAAACAGCACGGCTCCGACGCCTACACGAAGGCAGCGTAGCTACGACTACTGCGAACGAGTGGCGGCCCCCGTCCGCCACTTTTCTTTTGCTCTGGCCCTTGGGGTGATATCCTGCGCGGCAATGGGTAAGAAGCCGAATATCACAATCGTTGGACCGGGGCGACTTGGTTCTGCTCTGACCTTCTCTCTTGTACAAGCCGGTTACCAGATCGACGAACTCGTGTCCCGGGAGCGTGCTGAGTCGCTCAGGCGTGCTCGGCAAATCGCGAGAAAGCTTGGAGCAAGGACGAATACCCTCAGCCGCGCAAAGCTGGAATCAGACGTTGTTTGGCTCTGCGTTGGCGACTCCTCGATTCGCGGTTGCGCTGAGACCCTGGCGAGACGCGAGGATCTTCTTTGGAAAGGGAAGCTGGTATTTCACTCCAGCGGAGCGCTGTCGAGCGATGAGCTTTCGTCTCTGCGTAAGTGCGGAGCAAGCGTCGCCTCCGTTCACCCAATGATGAGCTTTGTTCATGCGGCGAAGCCGTCGCTTGCCGGCGTGACATTTGCGCTTGAAGGCGACAGCGCTGCCATTCGGGCTGCGCGGAAAATCGTTCGCGATCTGAAGGGTGACGTTATTTCAGTCGCGAAGGCCGACAAAGCTCTGTATCACGCTTGGGGTGGATTCTCGTCGCCGCTGATCATTGCCGAACTCGCAATGGCAGATCTTGTTGCGAAGCAGATCGGGTTGAGTCCGGCCAAGGCTCGCAAGACTCTTGCTCCAATATTGCGACAGACCGTCGAGAATTACATCGCGCACGGTTCGGCAGCAGCCTTCAGCGGGCCACTCGTGCGCGGAGATGTGGCTACGATAGCGCGGCATTTGGAAGCGCTGAAGAAAGTGCCGCAGGCACGTGCGGTGTATTTAGCATTGGCGCGTGCGGCGTTGGGTCAGTTGCCAGTTGCAAATGCTACGGAGATTCAAAAGGCGCTGGGCCGGAGCGCTGGCCCCCGGCCCGCCATAGCGAGAACGTCTCGTCCTCGCTGATACTAGGCATCAAGAGAGATCAGGACTTCTTTCCCGCCGGAACCGACAATAGGTGTCCCATCTTTTCGCGTTTGGTGGTTAGGTATTTCTCCGTGTGGTGATGTGGCGCAACCTCGCACTGCACTCGTTCGATAACGTTGATTCCCGCGACTTCGAGAGCGCGGACCTTATCGGGATTGTTCGAAAGCAGCTTGAGTTGCTTTACTCCGAGCGACTTCAGAATTTCGACTGGCAGCGAATACTGCCGGAGGTCGGGCTGAAAGCCCAACTCGACATTGGCCTCAACGGTGTCGCGGCCTTGGTCCTGAAGTTCATATGCCTGCAGTTTGGCCATCAGCCCAATCCCGCGGCCTTCCTGATGCTCATAGACCAGGACCCCGGCACCCGCGGTCGCAATCATTGCTAAAGCCAATTCGAGTTGCTGACGGCAATCGCAGCGCAGCGAACCAAACACGTCACCAGTCAAGCATTGCGAATGAACGCGCACCAGCGGCGGCGCGGAATGAATGTCGCCCATGACTAGGGCAACGGCAGTTTCCTTTCGGCGATCCTCCTCGGAACCGAAATGGCCTTCGAAGCCCATTATGCGAAAAGTCCCCCAGCGGGTGGGGAAGTTGGCTTCGGCAATCTTCTTGATTGAATCTGAAGTACTCACGTCGTCCATTATAGTCGGCAAACGTTGCGCTGGAGGCGGCCGCTACTTGGCTTGCTAGAATGAAGCTATGGCAAAGCAACCAAGATATACGCCGGAACACGCTGAGGCGGGCCTCGACGCGAACTTTCCGGAGATTGAAACCTGGCCTAACCAGTTTCCGCGATACGAGATCGAGATTGATGATCCGGAGTTTACCTCGGTGTGCCCTAAGACTGGGCTGCCGGACTTCGCGCGCATCTCGATCCGTTACATGCCGGACAAGCGCTGCCTGGAATTGAAGTCGCTAAAGGAATACCTCTTCTTTTATCGCAATCTCGGCATCTTCCAGGAAAACGTCGTGAACCAGGTTCTTGAAGACGTCGTGAAGTGGACAAAGCCCATCTGGGCCGAAGTGCGTGGCGAGTGGCGTCCGCGAGGGGGCATTAGCGGAACGATTGTTGCGCGGTGGCCTCGACCTAAACGCTAGTCTGCAGTTCCAGAGAAGAAGTAGTTCCAGAGAAAAGATGATCTCTAGAACCAAATATGCGCAGCAGGCGCTGATCCTGCTGACGCTGCTGAACCTGTTCAACTACATCGATCGATACGTGTTGTTTGCCGTGCAGCCGCTGATCAAGGCGGAGTTCCACGTCAGCGACACCAGCCTCGGACTGCTCACCACGGCGTTCATCATCTGCTACGCCGTGGTCGCGCCTTTTGTGGGACTACTGGCCGACCGGTATCCACGAAAGTGGATCATCATGGGTGGCGCGCTGCTGTGGAGTGCGGCGACGCTGATGACGGCGCTTACCTACGATTACCAAACGCTGTTCATCCGGCACATGATAGTTGGCGTGGGCGAGGCGAGCTTTGTGGCGCTCGCTCCAGCGTTCATCTCCGATCTGTTTTCGGAGGAGAAGCGTGGACGGGCGCTGGGCATCTTCTATGTCGCGTTCGGTCTCGGGCCGGGAATCGGCTACATCCTCGGCGGACAACTTAGCCATCAGTTCAATAGCTGGCGCGTGCCATTCTATGTAGGCGCTGTTCCGGGAATCTTTCTCGCACTGGCGATGATCTTCGTCCCTGAACCGGAGCGTGGAGCAACCGACACCGTTGCCGCCACTTTCGAACGCACTTCCTGGAAGGGTCTCTTCAGCAACGGGGCATTTTGGACGGCAACACTTGGCATGGCGATGATCAATTTCGCCATCGGCGGTCTGTCGGATTGGATGCCGACGTTCCTGACACGCGTTCACGGGATGACGCTCGGCAGTGCGAACTACGTGTTTGGCGCTATAACGGTCTGCAACGGTATCGTGGCGGCGCTGCTCGGAGGATGGCTGGGCGACAGGCTTCTTCGCAGGACAAAGTCAGCGTATTACCTGCTCTCGGCGGTATCGATGGCGCTCGCAGTGCCCGTGATGTGGGTAGCGATTCACGGAAGCGGCACATCGATGTTTGCGGCGATTGCCGTCGGAGAATTCCTGCTGCTGCTGAACACAAGTCCGCTGAATGCGGCGTTGGTCGATTCGGTGAGCGGCAACATTCGGGCATCGGCGATCGCGCTGAATCTTTTCGTCAGCCACGTGCTCGGCGATGCCAGTTCGCCATGGATCATCGGTCATATATCCGACCGAGGTTCATTGCGCGAAGGATTCCTGGTGACCATTGCGGCCGTAATCGTGGGCGCCGCAATACTTTTTTACGGCGCAAGGTTTGCTCCTAGCATCCACTTCAGTAACGCTGGACAGGAGAAGACCGGGGTCACGGCTTGAGCTATTTTTGGTGGATCACATCCGTTGTGCTGGGGATAGCGTGGCTCTCACGCGCACTCGATGCGGCACTTGGCGCTCACAACATCAAAGACATTTCGAAGCCAGAGTGGGACCGCCGTCCCGAGCTAGATCACGCCCACGCTCCTTTTCTCTCTGTCATCGTTCCAGCACGAAACGAACAGCGGCACGTTGAAGCGGCACTGCGATCGCTGCTTGCCCTCGACTATCCCTCCTACGAAGTAATCGCCATCGACGATCGCTCGACCGACAACACCGGCATCATCATGGATAAGCTTATGGGGGAGAGACATCCACACTTGAGAGTGATTCACGTGACGGATATCCCCCCGCGCTGGCTGGGAAAGACTCACGCCATGTGGAAGGCAGCCCAGCAGGCCCGAGGCGACTGGTTGCTCTTCACCGACGCCGACATCATGTTCAGTCCAGACAGCTTGCGGCTAGCGATCGCATACGCTGAGGCAACGGCTACAGATCACCTGGTGCTCTTTCCGCGCGTGGTGATGAGTCACTGGAGCGCGAGGATGATGCACATCTTCTTCTCGATGATGTTCGTGTTTGGACATCGCCCGTGGAAGGTCGACGACCCGACGACGAAGGACAGCATCGGCGTTGGGGCATTCAATCTGATCCGTCGCGAAGTCTACGATGCCGTTGGTACGTTCGAAGTCTTGCGCATGGCAGTTGTCGAGGACTTACAACTCGGAGAACTGGTAAAACGCGGAGGTTTCAAGCAGCGCTGCGTATTCGGTCCGCGTCTAGTGAGCTTTCACTGGGAGCAGTCGGCGCTGGGAATTGTTCGTAACTTCACGAAGAACTTCTTTGCAGTGCTGAAGTATTCGTCTGGGCGTGCTCTCGGAGCTGCACTATTGCTGGGCTTCTTCAATCTCCTGCCGTTCATCGGAGTCTGGTTCGCACACGGCTGGGCGCGGACAGGTTTTGCAGCCGCGGTTTTCTGTATTGCAGGCTTTTACGTCGCGATTACCGCACGCGAGAAGCTGTCGCCGTTCTATTTCTTCCTGCATCCAGTCAGCACCGTTTTGTTCATGTACACGGTGTTGCGGTCGATGACTCTCACGCTTTGGCGCGGCGGTGTCGAATGGCGCGGCACGCTTTACTCACTCGACGAACTCAAGCAATCTGATGATTTGCTGACTTGATGATTTGTTGATCTATCTCTCCTGTCATTCCGAGCGCAGCGAGGAATCCCTATCGCCACGATCCATGTCAGCTTCATGTAGATCATCAAATCAACAGATTACTCATCTGCCGTTCCGCCCTGATCGCGTCTCCTAATCGTCGACGTGCTCGTCTTGCGTGAACTGCTAGGCGTACTCTTTCCCGCGCTGTAGTTGCCGTGCTTTTCCACATCGTATCCTTTAGGAAGCAACGGGATGTTAGCGGCCTCACCGCGAAGCTGCTTGACATCTTTCAATATGATTTCAGCTCGCCCGTTGTATTCCTCAATACGTCCGGCAATCTCGATTGTCTTTCCTTTGAGTTGTTCGACATCGCCTACATCGCGAAGATTGCGCGCAAAGATCACAACCACAAAGGGGCAGGACTTCACGTCTTCGCAGAAGTCGAGAAAGGTTGTGCCGGACTTCGAGTGTCCGACCTGGAGAACTTTGCCGGTGACGCAAGCCTTGGAGCCGATGTGGTCCTTGGCTTTATCGAAGGGGATACATGCATCCGCTGCAAAGAGAGACGGCGCCAAGAGAACTGTGAACGCGAGGACAAGAATTTTCATTAGGCCCTGTTTTCGCCCCTGCGGGCTGTGAGAAACAGTACATCTGCAATTCGCGATTTACAAATTACAATTTTCCAATTAAAAACGCCGCATGACTTCTGAAATGCAATCGTTCCCGTTGAAGGTGAAACGCCTGTCTTCCAGTGCCGTACTTCCCACAGTCGCGCATCGCGGCCAGGACCTTGGTTATGACCTCTACGCTTCCGAGGCGATCGCTATTCCGGCGCACGGCATGGCAAAGGTCAAGACCGACATTGCCATCGAGTTCACCTCGGGACACGGCGCACTACTGCGCGACCGCTCCTCAATGGCCTCTCGCGGCCTTGCCGTTACGGCTGGCGTGATCGACGCAGGCTACCGAGGCGAGATTCAGGTTATTATGCACAATCTTGGCGACAGCGATGCGGCGATCGCCGCCGGAGACAAGATCGTGCAGATGATTCCGGTTCGTCCAGAAACAAGTTTCCCGGTTGAAGAGGTCGAAGACCTCTCCGAAACCAAGCGCGGCGCCGGAGGCTTCGGCTCAACAGGAAAATAGCAATCTCGGAGAGAACATGAACTTAACACGAAAGAAGATGTTGGTTCTTTGGGCTCCGTTATTTCTGATATTTGCGTTGCCGACGTTTGCCGGGATTCCCAAACGCACCATGGCGGATTCGGCGGCGGAGTGCGCCGCGGGCGACAAGTCGTCGTGCGCCTTTATGGAAGTGCTGGCCAATGCGCGCCAGGCTTCGGACAAGGACCGGCTGGACGCGATCCACTATCTCAAGAACGTGAAGGTGCTGCGGCAGTTGATAGAGGAGCCGAAGCAAAAGAAGAAGATTGCCGAGGCCGCGCAGGCGCGTCTCGCGGAACTGGAAGATGCCGCCTGGAGACTCGCGACGGCTTCGGGGCAGTACGTGCCGTATGCGGAGTACGTCGCGAACTTCCCGTCAGGCCCTCATGCGACCGAGGCCGCGCAGCGTAAGCAGGCGATCGAAGAGGTCGATTGGAAACGCACGCGCGAGCTGGATTCGGAAGAGGCGTATCGCGAGCATCAGAGAACGCATCCGGAGAGCGCGCACGCGGCGGAGATCGACAGGCGTCTGGACGAGCTGGCGTGGTCGAAGGCAAAGGCCGCTGGCACCTACAACAGCGCGCATGAGTACCTCGAGAACGGCGGTAAACTCGTGGACGAAGCGCGCAAGTTGCAGGCCGACATTCTACGCGCCGCCCCGGTGCTGAGCGCGGAGCAGATGAAGCAGAAGTTCGCCGAGGTCACCGAGATCATTGCACCGTTCGAGATAGCGGAACTGTTTAGAGAAGTCTCGGCCGCGCCGCCACCGCTGAACGGGCCGATCCAGGTGCAGGTCTTCGGCGGAGACCATTCCTCTCGTGTCGAGAAATCCGGCGAGGGGATCCTGCGCGTGGAGTTGACGCGCGACAAGCCGGGCTTGCGATGGCCGATCTTGGCGATCGTGATTGCGCGCCACGGGGTGCAGGTTGGCCGGTCCACCGGGATGCTCGAGATGAAGCATCCCATGGTCACGTTCACCTCCTATCATCCGGAGACCGTGAGGCAGGGCGGAGTGCCGTTCGACGAAGTATGGGTGCGGCGCTCAGAGTCCGACGTGGACGTTCTCGTCTGGACGAAAGACGGATGGAAGGTCACCAAGGCGCATTAGTGCACAATGCTAGGCGATCTATAGATTTGCGGCGAGCAGGCAAAGTGATTTGATCCGGAGGTGGTGCGATGAAGTCCCGATACGTATTTCTGGCGTTGATCGTCGTTCTACTCACCGCAAGCTCCGTTGCGAACGGACAAAGCAGTATCAAAGACAGGAAGCCGGTCTTCGGCGGCGCTTGTCGTTTGTGTCCATGGGGCGCAATGGCCGAAGTCGTACAAGAGGCGATGAAGCCCTACGGCTACGACGTGCAGATCTGCTACAACTGCAATGCCGCTGACGCTCCACGCATTGTCAGCGAAGCGAGAACGCCACCTCCATATAAGCCCGATCCCGAGATGCCCGAGATTCTTGCCCCAAGGAATGTTCCCGGTCTCGGCAACATCGACTTCGGCGCAACGGCGATCCAGTTTCTGCGCAATGCCTACAAGGGAACGGGATTCTACGCGAAAGAGAAACCCAGAACCAATCTGCGCCTGATCGCCAATATCCAAGACCCCAGCTACGTTCTGGTTGCAGCCAAGGACGAAACGGGGATCACCGATCTCTCGCAGATCAAGCAGAAGCGCTGGCCTGTCCGCATATTGCTGGCCGGAATTGGCGCCGACTCCTCGCGCATCCTTGCACACTACGGTCTTTCAAAGCAGGAGATCGAGGCCGCTGGCGGTCACGTCGGCAATTCGCCCGAGGACCGCGAGAATTTCGATGTTGCCATCGGTGGTGGCGGTGTCATGACCACTGCTCCCGAATGGCGTATATGGACGGAGATCAGCCAGAAGTTCAATCTCACCTTCATCCAATTGCCTGACGATCTACTGACCGAGTTAGCCAAGACAGGCGACGCTGACCGCGGCACGATTCCTGTTGGCCTGTATCGCGGCGTGATGCGTCCGATACCCACCGTCGTGCGTACGGGTACGGCTATCTATTGCCGCGCCGATGCGCCCGACGCCTTTACCTATGCCGTCGCCAAAGCGATGGACGAACAACAGCAACTTCTGCAATGGAAGCATCTGAACTTCTCCTACAACGTCCACACGGTGTGGAACGGCTTCGAAGTTCCACTACACCCCGGCGCCGCGCGCTACTACAAAGAGAAGGGATACATGAAGTAAGGAACTGCGGTGAGTAAGAGAGTCTGGTGCCCCGTTCAAGCCTGCATTTGGCTTGAGCGGGGTTTGTGGAATTGCGCGTTTCCGAATCCATCCAAAGTCCCCAGCACAACATTCCCCAGACATCGGGATTCTAAACCGCGCAGAATCGCCTGCTAGGAGATATTCCATGCGCGCCGCCCTCTTTGCGCTGCTTGCCTTCACGTCTGTTCTGAGTGCCCAAAACGCGGCTAACCCGACAGGAAACCCCATAGTTGCCTATGCGTACGTGGGCGAGAATACAACCCCGGGCAACATCTCGGCTTTCGCAGTCCGCCTGAATGGCACGATCTCTCGCGTGAACGGCAGCCCTTTTCGCGGACCTGCGCGGAACCTCGTTGTCACCTCCGGATACGTTTTCGGAACAGATCTGTTGAACATCACAACCTACACTCGGCTGCCGAACGGAGCACTAGTCATGACTTCCGCCGTGAATGGTGTCGGTCACAACGACACGCCGAACGATTCCGCCGTGGGTTCTATGAGCCTTGATCGAACAGGAAGTTCCCTTTACGCGTCTGAAATCAATTTTCAGGGCACGGACAACGCCGCGTACGCGCAGTTTTCCATTACGAACGGCGGCAAGCTGGTGTTTGGCTCCAACAGCCCCATCAGCGTTAACGACCTCTCGTCACTTCAGTTTTCGCAAGACAACAAGTTTGCCTATGGACAAGGGTGCTTCTTCGCCAACTGGGACATTCCTGCTTTCCATCGCGAACCGAGCGGAAAGCTGACGCCGTTTGATCCCGGCAACACGTTTCCGCCGATTACCGCCGACGAGACGCCGTGCCCGGAGGCGTCGGCGGTTTCGGCTAAAGGGTATCTGGCAATCGCATGGGGCAACGCCGGAGTAGTCTCAAAGCAGAGCATAGAAGTCCTTCAAATCACCCCGACGGGAGGCCTCCAGCGCGTATCAAACCTGCAAACGAACTTCACCGGCATTCTTAGCATCAGGTTTGATCCGACGGGAACATACCTCGCCGTCGCCGGACAAACCGGGATCGAGAGCTTCCGGTTGAATACGAACGGAACGCTCACGCTCCTCAGTGCACCCATCCTGAACGATACAAGGCTGTTTGGTCTACAGTGGGACGGGGCAGGCCACGTGTACGCCATCAGTTCCAGCGCGCTGTACGTACTTGGAAGCCGTAAAGGAATTCTGACCTTTGCAGGTCAACCAGTCGTCATTACGAAACCGCAAAGCCTGGCAGTGCTCCCGGTGCGGTGACGAGATCTGTGGGCGCCTTTTTGCATTTTCGTAGCGCCGGCGCCCGCACCGGCTGTCAGGTCGGACGATTCGTCCGCCCCATCACATGCCCAGAATGACAGGCGCCTGGCGCAGATGGAGCGCTGGCGTCCCGCCGGCTGTCGCGGGGGCGTCTCGCTCGCGCACTCGCCAATCGCCATTACGTCGAAGAAGTCCTGCGGAAGCTTCTGCACGACTTCGAGCGAGGACTGCTTCTTCGCGTCGCCATTCAGCCCTTCGGCGTAGACGAGAATGCTCATGTCGAGCGCCACTCGCATCGAGTTCATCGTTTGTATAACGCGCCGCGGGTCCAGCTGCCGATCTTGGTAGAGGGCTGAGTTCGAAGTCTGCGCAGGAGCACGTTTCCCGCCTTTTCGCCCACGCCACTACGCTCGCCAACGGGCGCAATCCGGGCCACGAGCTTGCCGTGACTGGTCACAACGTAGCTGGCGCACGTAAAAAGTCGTTTTCGGCACATGTGAATAGGGCTATAATTCGCCCTTCTTTCAATTCTCGTTTGGGAGTGCTGCATACTTCTGAGTGGTCTTAACAGAGGATGACTCATGAGAAGAACTGTTGTTTTACTGGCCCTCTTCGTGTCATTCGGAATTGCTTCGATAGCGCAGTCGTGTCCCCAAGATAGTATCCGTGTCATTACAAGTTATGGCTCGTATTGCAGTCCAATTTCGGCGTTGTCAAAAAGCGCAGCCACTCTGATCACCTGCCCATCTTCATCCGCAGATGTCACGCTGCACGCTTCAGCAGCGCCGGAACCGCCATACTTGGAGATTATTCGCTGCGGTGCAAACGTTTTAGTCCTCGGCAAGGAGGGCGAGTGGTACAAAGTGCGCGCTCAGAGTGGAAAGGAAGGCTATGTCCGCGAAACATTTGTGGCTGCTGAAATTCCTGTCGACAAATCATTGCAGCAACAACCGTCGAGAGCATCTGCCGAGACAGACGAATCGAGACAGCGCGATGATTCGCATCAGTACCCCTTAAGGATCAAGGTGCTTCAGACGGAGCAGGTTCCTTATGTAGTTCAATACGGAGGCGGCCAAGTCTCGACTTCATGCGACATTAACGGTACGGGCACCACAACCGGGACTGCGGTTTTGTCCGGTAATGCGATCTCCGGGAACTCGTTTTCTAATATGAATCTCAGTATGAACTGTAACACCTACCAATCTCCTCCCATGGGGTGGGGACATATGCTGAACACGATGTTAGTTGTCGCTTCGAATCAAAACGCTTACATAATTGCCTGCGATGCAGCATGGCGATGGTCCAAGTGTAGAGGATTGGTGACAGGCGATATTTTCCGAGCGAGGATGACGACAAAAGGAATCGAGGTGGAATACCTCGACAAGAAAGGAAAGGCAAAACGGGCGACCTACATTATCTTGCGTGCTAGGGTGCTTGGAAACTGAACATGGAAAGAAGTCTGCTTCAGGAGCAACTTGTATCCTTGTACTTGCGGCTGAACGGATACTTTGTCTCGGGCTTCATTGTTCACGCACCGTCCGACTCAAAGCAGACAAATCGCACGCAAATCGACGCGCTTGCTGTGCGCTTCCCCTATAACTGCGAGCCTGAGCGGGACATTAATGTATCTGAGTTTCTCCAAGTCCCCGAAGCCTTGACGGACATTCTCATATGTGAAGTTAAGGGTGGGAACAAACAACTTCAGTTCAACGAGAGCCTACGTACTAACGATTCCAGCATTCGTAGTGTATTGCGATGGATAGGAGCATTTTCCGAAAGCGATATCGATGGCTTAAGCTCCTCATTGAAGCAGGTAATGACCCCGCAGATGAATGGAGCGCAGTCCACGGATTTTGCGCGAATTCAGTGTCCCCGCAATTATCAGATTCGTCCTATATTGTTCGCCCCCAACCGGCCCAAACCACGCACACGCCAGTTACGATACGTTTGTGGTAACGAATTAACTCATTACGTTTGGCAGTGTTTGCGCCCGCCGACACCTCGTCCAAGCTGCACTGAGCGGTACGATTTTGGACTCTGGGGACCATACCAAGATCTAGTCGGGTTTTTCAAGAAAGTACCCCACGAGCCCTCGATGTCCGAAATCGAAAAGGAATTCCGCGCAACACAGGACGGTAAGCCAGTGTTTTAAGCAACCTTCCGCTCTCTTCGCACGCTACGATTCATGATTGGAGCTGCAAGCTAGTGCGGCTTAGGTCTTGTTCTGATTTCGTAAATTTCCGCCCCCTCAAGTTATAACTCGCCGAAAACACCGTATCGTGTACTTGAGAGCAGATCGAGACTGTTTGTTAGTTGCTCACTGAGCGCCGACTGCTCCTTGGATATCCCCAGGCTAACCCTCGTTTCGTCAAAGACTTAGCTGAAGCTTAAGGGGATATCGAGGTCGTAACTTGCGACTTTTCAAAGACTTACGATTTTGGCGGGTGTAGGGGGCCAGGGGGCGGAGACAATCGTGAGATCGGGTGATTTCGTGATCGGGTGATCGAAATACAGGTCCCTAAACTGCGGCCGCGACGGCGCGGCTCCTCTAAGGGATGACGCGGGTTTTGCTGACGGCTAAGTGCTCATTGCTGACTGCTGACTACCGAGTACTGAGTACTGAGTACTACTTCGCTCCCTCTCCCGCCTTCGTCGGCTCCATCTTCATCACGTCGTTGAACCGGTTGAAGTAGTTGAAGAGGCCAACCGCCGCGGCGAGTTCGATGATTTCGCCTTCGTCGAAGTGTTGGCGGAGATCGGCCCACATCGCGTCGTCGACCTCGTGTGGACGTAGCGTTTCGCGTTCAGCCAGTCGGAGCGCAGCCTTCTCGGCTGCGGTGAAGTCGGAGCGGGATTCGAAGTCAGCGAGCTTTGAGATCTGGTCGTCGGACCAGCCTAGCCGCCTTGCCAAGGCGGTGTGAGAGGCCAGTCAATACTCGCACGTGTTGATCTGCGACGTGCGCACGATCACCAGTTCCTTAAGTTTCTTGGAAACAGTGCCGGTCTCCATGACGGCGCGAAAATGCGCGATCATGGTGCGCAGGATCTCCGGACGATGCGCGACGGTTCGGAACATGTTCGGCACATTGCCGCGTTCGTGAATGAAGTGGTCGTAGATGGCTTGTGTTTCCGGACTGACTTCGTCGCGATCAAGACGGCGGATTCGCATGGTTAGAACCTAACACAGAGGACGCGGAGGCAACAGAGGAAGGTCCAAGCCAAAAGAGGGTTCAATGGGCCATTGAAGAAGAACGGTGCCCCAGGTTCGCGAAGCTAACCTGGGGCTTTGGAAATGCTTACTTTGCGAATGAGGCGACGGCTTTCGTCTCGTCATCCTTGATGTCGAAAACGGTGTAGAGCTTCGTGATCTGAAGCAGGTCGTGAACCTTCTTCGTGAGGTTCAGCAGCTTCAGATCGCCGCCTTCTCGACGGACGTGCGTGAAAGCGCTGACCAGCTCGCCGATACCTGAGCTATCGATGTAGCTCACGTCCGCGAGGTTCAGCAGGATACTCTTGTTGCCCTTGCTGAGAAGCTCGCGGACCGTATCGCGCACGACCACGCTGCCTTCGCCCAATGTGATACGTCCGTTCAGGTCCACGATAGTGACCCCGTTAACTTGACGTGAACTTGCAATCATCGTCACTGTATGCTCTCCTTCGCGTCCGAGGAATCGCCGCGGACGTGCTTAATCAAGATGATTTCCGTCCCTGGATTGAGGTTCTTGACCTGAACATCATCCATGAACGCACGCATAAGAAAAATGCCACGGCCGGAGGTCTTCAACAGATTCTCCGGCGCCAGCGGATCGGGCAGCTTCTCAACATTCAGACCGGGACCTTCGTCTGTGATATGGATCTCGATTAAGCCCCCGCTGTTTTCGAAGCTGATCCTGACCTTCTTGTTGGGGTCGTATTTATTGCCGTGGAGCACGGCATTGACAACGCCTTCACGGACAGCCATGGAGATGCGCTGGATCTCGTCTTCCGAGAACCCAGACTTCATGGCGAACTTCAGGGCTGTTTCCTCCGCATGATTCACAGACTCGAGCGTGGAATCCAGCGTGTACGACACCCTGTTCAAGGTCATGTTCAAAAGTTAACCGGCCTGGCCATTCCGGTGCAGGTGTAAACACCCGGAATCCAACAGTTTGCCTTTTCCTCAGCTATATTGTCAAACATTGGTTAGAAAGGCTAGATGCGAGATATCGGAAAGGGTTATTCTCAGGAGGATGCCGCTGTCGCTCGCACTCACGGAACTTATCGGCGCTCCAGTCTACGATTCGGCTGGCGTGCACGCCGGTCGTGTGCGCGAAGTGGCACTCTGCCCACAAGATGATCCTCAACACATAACTGCGTTCATCGTTAAGACCAAGGAAGGCGATCGACTGATTACGGCGAATGCGGTTGTTTCTGCCGATAGGACGGTCAAGGCTGCAACGCCTCGTTCCGAGTGGACCCAGTACGCAGGTTCCGAGGGCATGCTGCTGCTCGGGCGCGACTTGCTGGACCAGCAGATCATCGACGTGCACGGTCGCAAGGTAGTGCGAGTCAACGATGTCGACCTGCAAGAAGGCAACGTGAATCACCATATCGTGCTGAAAATCGGCGCCGTCGATGTGGGTTCGCGCGGTGCGGTGCGGCGGTTGCTCAAGGGCGTTGTGCCGTGGTCGGCGCTGCGCAGGCTGCTGGCACGAATACCCGAGAGGCCGATTCCTTGGGAGTTTGTGGATCTCATTGAGACCGATCCGGCGCGGCGCGTGAAGCTCAAGATCTCGCACGACAGGCTAGCAAAGCTGCATCCGGCGGACATTGCGGACATCATCGAGGAGCTGGCCCCGGCGGAACGCGAGGCCGTGTTCCAAACACTCGACGAAGAAGTCGCTGCCGAGACACTCGAAGAGATCCATCCGAAACTGCAGGCGGCCATCGTCAGTTCTCTTGATTCGGACAGAGCGGCGGACATCGTTGAGGAGATGGATCCGGATGCGGCGGCAGACTTGCTTGCGGACCTTCCTCCTGAGCGCTCCGAAGAGATCCTCGACGAAATGGAACCCGAGCAGCGCGAGGACGTCGAAGAGCTGCTCGAGTTCGAAGAAGATACGGCTGCCGGTCGTATGACCACGGACTACATGGCCCTGCCAGATCATGCGAAGGTGTCAGACGCGATCGAGATGCTGCGAAACTTCGAAGGTGGCATTGAGACGGTCAGTACGATCTATTTGGTCAGCGATGGCGAGAAGTTGGTTGGTGCCGTGCCATTGCCGAAACTGGTGCTAGCGTCAGGTGATGAACCGCTGAAGGCGCTCAGTGCGGAACCGATTTCGGTTCATGCCGGCACGAGCGAAAAGGAAGTCGCCGAGACATTCGACAAGTACAACCTGCTGACACTGCCTGTGCTGGATGAAGAGGGCAAGCTGACGGGCGTCATCACGGCCGATGACGTGATTAGTCTTCTCCGAAGCAAGCTGTAAAACATCAATCTGTCATCCTGAAAACCCCTTCATTCCGTGCACCACAACTGCACTCACTTTTCGAAAGGTCATTAGCAATTCAACGAGCTCGGCCGTTAACACAAACGAGGCCATATAGAAGAAGCCGGGCATCTGTGACTCGAAATCCAATAAACGATGAGCAACATTCTTTGTGACCAGAACCATGTTCGACAGCAGGACAGTGCCGGTACCAATCAGTGCACCCGCCAGAATGTCTGAAGGATAGTGCAGACCGATATAGATCCGTGGTAGGCAGATGAAGAAGATACTGTAAGCGAACGCCAGCAGCCCCAGCCGTCTAGACACAAAGAGAACTGCGACTGCCAACCCTACAAATAACGTGGCGTGATCGCTAGGAAAAGAACTCCAATCTCCTAACGACTCTGCGGTGGCCGAGTACGGCAATTGGAAATGTGGCAAGGCGACCATCGGACGCTGGCGGAGCGGAGCAAGAAGTGCAATGGCGCGCGCGATCACGACACCCGCCGTGGCCCCGAAGATGCCAGCCAGGAGAGTAGCCCGTCGGTCCCGCTGATGCTCAGAACTTTCGAACCAGGCGCACCAGAAGAACCCAAGCATAACGCCTCCCTTCAGCAGAGTGCTTCCTGAAAGGACGACCAAGAGGGTGTCGAGGAATTGAGAATGATGAGCAAACGCGTTGAGGTGGAACAATATCCAGGTGTCGAGATTCACGTTTCCTCCTGGTTCAAATCGAGGAGACCAATCGGAGGCGTCGCTAGTTCATGCGGTATGGAAATCGGCAATCTGTAGACTGCTAGCGCTCCGTTTGCGGGGCCGAAGTGCGAAAGAATGCTACTTCCGAAGCGATAAGATTTCAACCGGAGCGAATCCTTTGGCGCAAAAAGTCGCGTGTGCCGGCGAACGCGCGGACGACGCCAGTCCCGATGTGTAGGGCATAACGTTGATGGTAAACTTCCTAGCTCATGGCTCAAATACGCTATCTCGAATGTTCTCGTTGCGGCGAGCAGATTAGTGCGCAAACGCCGCAGACCGTTTGCCCAACAGACGGTGGATCTCTGTACGTCCGATACGACATGTCTTCTCTCAAAGGCAAGTTCACGCGTGAATCGCTCATCGGTCGCGATTGCGGCATGTGGCGCTACGCCGAAGTTTTGCCTGAAGTTGAGCCGGTTAGCCTCGGAGAAGGCTTCACGCCGATGCTGGCCAGCCGTCATGACGAGAACGTATTTATCAAGGATGAAGGCCTCAATCCCACAGGGTCGTTCAAGGCGCGGGGCTTGTCTATGGCCGTCACCATGGCAAAGGCGTACGGATTGAAGAAACTGGCGGTGCCTTCGGCAGGGAACGCGGCGAGCGCGCTGGCAGGATACTGTGCCGCCGCTGGTATCTCGGCGCACATCTTCATGCCGAAAGACGTGCCGCAGGCAAACCTGGTGGAGTGCCAAACCTACGGGGCGAAGGTCACGCTGGTCGACGGCCTCATCAGCGATTGCGCGCGGATCGTCGCCGAGAGCAGCCGGGCTGAGGGCTGGTTCGACGTTTCGACGATGAGAGAACCGTTCAGGGTCGAAGGCAAGAAGACCATGGGGTACGAATTGGCGGAGCAGCTTGACTGGCAGTTGCCGGATGCCATCATTTTTCCCACTGGCGGCGGCGTTGGACTGATCGGCATCTGGAAGGCCTTCGAGGAGATGACCCAGTTGGGGTGGATCGGCCAGGATTGCCGATGGCCCAAGATGGTAGTCGTTCAGGCAACAGGTTGCGCGCCGCTTGTTAAAGCGTGGGATGAAGAGAAGTCCACTGCCGAGATGTGGAAGGATGCGCAGACGTCGGCGGCGGGGTTGCGGGTGCAGAAGCCTTACGCAGACTACATCGTTCTCGATATTCTGAAGAAGAGTTGCGGCACAGCGGTTGCAGTTACAGACGGCGAGATCATGGATGCGCTGCGCTGGTGGTCCGCGAATGAGGGAATCTTTGCGGCTCCAGAGGGGGCGGCGTCGTTAGCAGCGTACCGTAAGTTGAGGGCCTGCGGATTTCTGAAGGCGACCGAGCGCGTAGTGCTGTTCAACACCGGGTCGGGATTGAAGTATATCGACGTGATTGCGGGTGCACCAAAAATGGTGCACCGGCCGAAGTCGAGGCAGATCGGCGGCATCATTCAGCCGTACTAATATTGATGATTTGTGATCTGGTGAGTGGCGATGGGGAAGGGATTGTGACTGAGCGAATTTATCACAGAGACTCGTTTGTGCTCGAGTTCGGTGCTCGTATCAGTGAACTGGTCGTGGCGGATACGCGCACGGGGATCGTGCTCGACCGGACGGCTTTCTATCCGACGAGCGGCGGACAGGTATTTGATACCGGTGTCATTGATTGTGGCGAATCGAACGTGCGGGTTGTCGAGGTTACTGAGGACGATTCAGGGCGAATCGTTCACTATTTAGAGCCAAACGCTAAAGCGGTACTTGAGGTGGGAGCCACGGTTCACGGAGCGGTGGATGCCGAGCGTCGCCGCGATCACATGCAGCAACATTCTGGGCAGCACATTCTCTCGGCCGCGTTCGAGAAGCTGTTCAAGATACCGACGGTTTCGTTCCACATGGGCGACGAAAGCTGCACGATCGATCTGGATACGAAGGCGCTTACTGAGCAGCAGGTGAGGGAGGCCGAGCGCGATGCGAACCGAGTAACGCTCGAGGATCGTCCGGTGGCGGTTCGGTCGGCCACTGTCGAGCAGGCACGGTCGATGGGAGTGCGGAAGATTCCGGATCATGTCGAGGGCGAGTTGCGGCTGATTGATATGGAGGGTTACGACCTGAATGCTTGTGGCGGAACACATGTGGCACGCACAGGCCAAGTCGGAGCTATTCTGCTGCGTAAGTCTGAAAAGGTAAAGCAAGGCTTCAGGGTCGAATTCGTTTGCGGTGGGCGGGCACTTCGAGTGGCGCGAAAGGATTTCGAGGCGCTAGCGGAAGCAGCAGCACTTTTCACGACGCAGATCTGGCAAGTGCCGGAGCTCATAAGGAAGTCGCAGGAGGAGTTGAAGGCGGCCGCGAAGGAACGCAAGAGGCTGAACGAAGAGATTGCCGAGCTGATGGCGAAGGAGATCGTTGTCTCTGCCACCAAGACGAATGATCACAAGGTGATTGCGCGCATGTTCGATGATCGGGATCTGACCTTTGTGAAGCTCTTGGCGCAGAAGATCACGGCGGCGGCACCGTCGGTAGTGTTTCTTGGATCAACGATGGGGCAGCCGGGAGTTGTGTTCGCGCAGACGCAGGGATTGCCAAACGACATGGGCGCGCTTATGAAGGAGGCGCTGGTGACCCTAGGCGGACGTGGTGGTGGGAATCGCGATCTGGCGCAGGGCGGCGCGGCGGATTCTGGCAAGATTGCCCAGGTGATAGAGGACGTGGCGAAGAGGGTATGAGTCCGTTATTTGAGCGCTAACGCGGTCTGTCAGTTAGGGTTTCCCCTGTGAACTGTGCAAGATCGCGGAAGACGTTCTCGGCGGCCGATTGCCTCTCGTCAATGTCGAGATCGAGGAGTTCTTCGACGCGTTGTCTCATCTGCTCCATTTGCGCTCGATCTGCGAACGGCGCGATGTGTTGGAACAGAGATTCGTGTGCACGCTTGCGTTCCATGACTTCGAGGCCGTCCAGGATCTGGCGGTGAGAGGTTCCTTCCCAAATCGCGAGAATCATGGCTTCGCGTAGCCAGCGTTCGATGCCGAATTCCTGCATGACTCCGATCGCACCGTGTACTTCCATTGCCCATTTAGAGGTTTGAACAGCGAACTCGGCGGTCCAGTATTTTGCCAAATGGGCGACGAGCCGGAAGAGGTGGTAGCGATCGGAGTACGGAGCTCTTTCCTGCCAGACGTCGTTGAGCAGGCGCACAGATTCCCACGCGAGCGCCGAAGCGCGACGCAGGTCGGCCACGCGTTCCGTGAATTGGCGGCAGAGAAGTGGATGCTCAATGATCGGCTTGCCGAACGCGATGCGGCGTTGTGCGAAGGTGAGTGCATCGGAGATGGCACGCTGGGCTAGTGCGACGCTGCCGATACTATTGGCGATGCGGGAAATGTTCAGGACTTCGAGGATCAGGTAAATACCACGGTTTGGATGCCCGAGCAGGTAGGCTTCGCTGTCGCGGAGTTCGACTTCGCCGGTCGGCACGGAGCGGGTTGCGACCTTGTCTTTGAGGCGACGGATGAAGTAGTTCAACTCGCCATTACGGCGGTAGCGGGGGACGAGAAACAGGCTCAGTCCGCGGACGCCCTGTGGCGAGCCGTCGATTCGAGCGGCGACTACCGCAAGTTCGGCGCCGACGTTGCTTGCGAAGTACTTGTCCCCCGTAAGTAGCCAGCGTTCTTCGGCGGGCCTTGCCACAGTCTCGACGGAAGCGCCGAGGTCGGAACCGCCCTTAATCTCGGTCATCCAGGTTGCGCCCTGCCAATTTATGCCGTCGCGACGCAGCATGGGAGAAAAGAGTTTCTCCTGCAATTCCGGGCTACCGTACTTCGAAACGGGTGCCGCAGTCGAAAGCGAAACGGTATAGGGGCAGGCGAGGCCTGGGTCGTAGAACGATGTAATGTAGAGGATCTCGAAGGCGGGCACCAGTGAGTTTTGCTCGAAGGTTTTCCACAGTAGGCCGGATTCATAGCCTTTTCGGAGCATTCTCCAGTAGTCGGACGCAAAGAAGATTTCGTCTACGCGCCTGCCGAATTCGTCGAACATGCGAAGCCAGGGAGTGCCGGCGCGATCCACTGCACTGGAGATGACGTTGCCTTCGGAGTGCCACCAAGCCTCGTAATTCGCCAGGGAATCCGGGTCATGCGGATGCATGAACTGTTTGACATACTCGACTGGAGAACTGAGCGTCTGAAGGTCCACGGACTGCCTCCGGGAGCTTGGATGTTCGCGCACAGACAGACGACACTTCGATGGGAGCATGAGTGGCGCAATATGACCTACTCCGGCGTTGTGGGGATCGTTCTATGCTGCTGCAAAATCTCGCCATTTTCAGGGACTCTCCCTTAAAAGGCTGCATCGAACAGCAGAGGTGGTTGGGAACCCTGATCCAGGGCCATGTCGGGCCGATTTCTGTCTTTCATGTGAAAAGTGAGGAACACGAATGAGAACTTCAGTCCTTGTGCTGTTGCTCCTAGTGCTGGTGTGTGCGGTGCCGTGTCTCGCGGCGTCTGGCGATGACATCGCAGGCGTCTGGTACAACCAGGCAAAGGATGCCAAGATCGACATTTCGAAGTGCGGAGACAAGTACTGCGGGAAGATCATCTGGCTGAAGGACCCGAACTATCCGGCGGGATCGAAAGACGGCACGCCGGGCACCCCGAAGCTGGATCACAACAATCCCGACCAGTCCTTGAGAAAGACGCCGGTGATGGGCTTAATGATCGTGAAGGATTTCAAGTACGCTGGCGATGCTCTGTGGAATGACGGGAAAGTGTACGATCCGAAGAATGGAAAGACTTACAGCGCGAAGATGACGCTGATCTCGCCGACGCAGTTGAACCTCAGGGGATTTGTGGGCATCTCGGTTTTCGGCAGGACGGAGAAGTGGACGAAGGCGGATTAAGCGATCGCGTTTGTGGACGGGGCGCGGCGCCGTCCACAAACTTACTTCTTTTGCGGGCGCATGGCTTGCCAGTCGGCTTCGCTTAACATCTCGCCTAGATAGCTGAATTCACCTGCTCCGTGCAGCCACTCGCCTCCGTCCATTACAACGATCTCGCCGTTGAGGTAGGTGCATCCGTCGCTGACGAGGAATGCGGCGAGGTTTGCGAACTCTTCGGGCGTCCCGAAGCGCCGCAGAGGATTGTGTCGCAATGCGAGCTGTTCGAAGTCTTTGCCGGGTAGCAGGCGTGAGAAGGCGCCCTCTGTCGGGATCGGGCCGGGGGCTATGCCGTTCATGCGAATGCCTCGAGGGCCCCACTCGACTGCGAGGCTGGTGGTCAGGGCCATGACTCCGGCTTTTGCCACGGCCGAAGGCACCACGTAGGCTGAACCGGCACCGCTGGTCGCATACGTGGTGGAGACGTTGAGCACTGTTGCGGGCAGAGCGGCCTTGAGCCAGCGGCGTCCGCAGGCGAGTGTCGCGTTGAGAGTACCGGTGAGCACGATTCCCAACACTGCTTCCCATGCGCGCGGCGAGAGTTCTTCAGTGCGGGCGAGGAAGTTGCCGCCAGCGTTATTGACGAGTACGTTTAGCGGCCCATCAGACCAGATACCATCCAGCATTTGTTCTACCGCCACGAGGTCGCGAACGTCGCAGGGCAGCCCTGTGATGGAGCTACCCGTTCTGGACGATAGCTCGTTGCAGGTTTGCTGCAATACTTCGGCACGGCGTCCGCAAATGTAAACAGTGGCACCGAGTTGGAGGAAACGCTCGGCCATGGCTCGTCCGAGTCCGGTTCCGCCTCCGGTGATCAGAATTCGTTTCTCCTTGAGCAGACCTGGTTCAAACATCGCTTCGCTCCATGGAATCCGCGAGATAGGCCGAAGAGACACAAAGGGCAGGCACTCTGCTTGGATGACGGCTTCAGGCGAGGAGTAGGCCGAGATTCGAAAGGTTTTCTGGCGCAAGTTTTCCGACAGATTAATCGACGCTCACTGCTCCGGGTGCATCTCACGGTTGTTGGGACCCTGCCATTAATCTTCAAGGACAAATAACCCGATCCTATGAAGCGCATTGAAAGAGTGACTGTATTGGGCGCTGGGACCATGGGGGCGCGAATCGCTGCGCACCTGGCCAATGCCGGCGTCGCGTCGTTTCTTCTCGATATGGTGCCACCGGACGCGGATGGCGAAGCTCGTAACCGAATAGCGCAAGCCGGACTGGATGGCTTGCGCAAGTCGAAACC
Source organism: Acidobacteriota bacterium (assembly GCA_023410055.1). GTDB lineage: Bacteria > Acidobacteriota > Terriglobia > Terriglobales > Acidobacteriaceae > JAEZPW01. The sequence continues at coordinate 31,370 of JAEYQK010000053.1, read as the reverse complement.
AGCTGCTTTGTTCCATCCTTCGCTGGCGAATCTGATCACGATCGGCAACTTTGAAGATCACCTGAAGTATGTCGCCGAGTCGGACTGGGTGATCGAGGCTGTGGTCGAGGACCTGGAGATCAAGCGTGCGCTGCTGAAGAAAGTCGAAGCCGTCCGTAAGCCAGGCACAATTGTTACGACGAATACGAGCGGGTTGCCGGTTGCACGCATCGCTGAAGGCTTCAGCGATGACTTCAGGCGCTCGTGGTTTGGGACGCACTTCTTCAATCCGCCGCGCTATATGCGTCTGCTGGAGATCATTCCGACGGCAGAGACGGATCGCGAAGCGATGAAAACCATTGCGCAGTTCGCGGACGTGCGGCTGGGCAAGGGAATCGTTTACGCGAAGGACACGCCGAATTTCGTCGCGAACAGGATCGGCACGTTCTCGGTGATGAACGTCATGCGGCTTATGCAGAAGATGGACATGACCATCGAGGAAGTCGATGCGCTGACCGGTACGGCCGTGGGATGGCCCAAATCGGCGACCTTCCGCACGATCGACATGGTCGGGCTCGACATCCTGGGCCACGTCGTTCGCAACATGACCGAGAATGTGCAGGACGAGCGCAGCGACCTGGAGCTGCCGGATTTCTTCCGCCAGATGCTTGAGCGCAAGATGCTGGGCGACAAGACCAAGGGCGGTTTCTACAAGAAGCAGAAGGCCCCGCACGGCGAAGAGCGGATGGCGATCGACTGGAAAACGCTCGAATATCATCCGCGTCAAAAAGCAAAGTTTCCGTCGCTTGAGATGGCGAAGACGGTTGAGGAAACGCCGAAGCGGTTACGTATGCTTCTAGGACTTCATCACGGAAGCGAGAAGCTGGACCGTGCTGGGCAGTTCCTGTGGACGTCGCTTTCGGACTTGTGGAACTACGCGGCTAATCGTCTCGATGAGATATCGGACTCGGTCGTCGAGATCGATCGTGCCATGAGGCTGGGCTTCAACTGGGAGATGGGACCCTTTGAGCTTTGGGACGCCGCCGGTGTTCCAGTCACCGTCGAACGCATGAGAAAAGAGGGGCAGCCGGTCTCGAAGAAGGTTGAAGATCTCCTCGCATCCGGTGCAACGTCGTGGTACGAAGACGTGCCACACGCGCGCTCAGGGCGTTGCTATTTCGATCTGCACCACAATAGCTACAGGGAAGTTGCGGTTCCACAAGGCGTCTGGTCCGTCGAAGTCGCGAAGAAATCGAATGGTGTGGTGAAGAAGAATGCAGGCGCATCGCTGGTCGATATCGGTGATGGCGTCGGCTGCATCGAGTTCCATTCGAAGTTGAATACGCTCGGGTCGGACATCGTGCAGATGATCACGCAGACGCTGAAGCCGGGTGGACCGGGCGACAACTTCGATGCATTCGTGATCACAAACGACGCAGCGCACTTTTCGGCGGGCGCGAATCTCATGATGCTCCTCATGGCCGTTCAGGAGCAGGAGTGGGACGAGATCGACCTGATGATCAAGGCCTTCCAGGGCATGACGCAGGCCATCAAGTTCTCACCCAAACCGGTCGTAACGGCGCCGTTCGGCATGGCTCTCGGCGGAGGATGCGAGGTCACGATTCCAGCGGCGGCCCGTCAGCCTCATGCCGAGCTGTACATGGGCTTCGCGGAGCCGGGAGTCGGATTGCTTCCGGCCGGCGGCGGCTGCAAGGAGATGCTGCTGCGGGCAGTGGATCTGGCAACTTCGGTACGTCCAAACGGGCGAGCTGAGTCAGTGGAGATCATGGAAGCCATAAAGCGCGCCTTCGAGACGATCGCCATGGCCAAGATTTCGACGTCGGCAGTTGAGGCAAAGACGTTAGGTTTGCTGATGGAGTCTGACGAGATCACCATGAACCGCGACCGCGTTCTGAGTGATGCGAAGGCACGTGCTCTGGAATTGGCCCGGGGCTATCAGCCTCCGGTGCCGAGGAAGGATATACCGGCGCCGGGCGAGAGCATCCTTGCTGCTTTAAGGCTGGGCGTGCATCTGATGAGGCAGGGCGAGTTCATCAGCGATCACGACGCGAAGATTGGGGTAAAGATCGCGGAGGTGATCTGCGGCGGGAACGTCACGCCGGGAACTCCGGTCAGCGAGCAGTACGTTCTTGAGCTTGAACGCGAGGGCTTCAAGTCGCTCGCTGGCGAGAAGAAAACGCTGGAGAGAATCCAGCACACGCTGAAAACCGGCAAGCCGTTGAGAAATTGAAAGCGGGCTGACGAGCGGATGATCGAAGCAGTTTCGAGTTATTGAGAAACTTTTCCGAACTGAGTACTGAGTACTAGGTACTGGGTACTGTTCCTGAGAACTGATTATGAGAGAAGTGGTGATTGCATCTGCCGTCCGAACGCCGGTCGGCAAGGCTTACAAAGGGACGTTGCGTGCGACGCGGCCGGATGATCTAGGCGCGATCGCCATCAAGGGAGCGCTTGATCGTGTGCCTCAGCTGGACGTGAAAGAGATTGAGGACGTGATCATGGGCTGCGCCATGCCTGAGGCTGAGCAAGGCATGAACGTGGCCCGGAATGCTTGGCTGCGTGCTGGATTGCCGATCGAGACGTCGGCGATGACGATCAACCGGTTCTGCTCGTCTGGGCTGCAATCAATCGCGATGGCCGCTGAGCGCATCATGGTCGGTGGCGCCGAGGTCATCGTTGCCGGTGGAACAGAGTCGATGACGATGATCCCGATGGGCGGACACAAGATCTCGCCTAACCCGTGGATCGTTGATCATTATCCGGACGCGTTTCTGTCAATGGGCTTGACCTCTGAGCGGCTAGCAAATCGGCACGGCATCACGCGCGAACAGGCGGATGAGTTCTCGTATTGCTCGCACCAGAAAGCGCTGGCGGCGATTGCGGCAGGGAAGTTCGAAGACGAGGTCGTTCCGGTGCCGGTGAGCTTCACGACTCCTAATGGAAGCAAGCCAAAGCGAATCGATATCACCTTCAAGGTGGACGAAGGGCCGCGAGCTGATACCACAATGGAGGCACTGTCGGCGTTGAGACCTGCGTTCCATGCCAAGGGGATCACGACGGCCGGCAATTCGTCGCAGATGTCAGACGGAGCGGCTGCGGCCGTAGTGATGTCGTCTGAGCGGGCGAAGGCACTCGGGATCAAGCCGCTGGTGCGCTACGTTTCATTCGCGACGGCTGGGTACAAACCGGAGGAAATGGGACTTGGCCCCGTATATGCGATTCCCAAGGCACTAAAGATGGCTGGGCTGACGCTCAGCGATATCGAGGTCATCGAGTTGAACGAGGCGTTTGCGGCGCAGGCGCTGTCGGTCATCAAAGAAGGCGGGCTGGATCCGGCCCGTGTGAATCCAAATGGCGGCGCGGTGGCGCTGGGGCATCCGCTGGGATGCACAGGCGCGAAGCTTACGGCAACCGTCATTCGCGAACTCAAGCGCCGTAATGCGCGATACGGAATGGTGACTATGTGCGTAGGCGGCGGCATGGGTGCTGCCGGCATTTTCGAGAACGTTGCCTAACAACGATCAGCATTCCCTTTCGGGGGGATTTTCTTTTGCATGAGAGGTAAGTGATGGCTACAGTTTCGGCAATCCCGAAAAAGAAAATCGCGGGCGGCAGCTTCCTTCTGGAAGAGCGTGCGCCGGAGGAAGTGTTCACGCCGGAGGATCTGACGGAAGAACATCGCCAGATCGCCCGCACGACAGAAGAGTTCGCGAAGAACGAAATCGTTCCGGTGTCCGACCGTATCGAACACAAAGACTTCGCGCTCGTTCGTGAGCTGCTGAAGAAGGCCAGCGAACTGGGCCTGGTTTCCGCGGACGTCCCCGAACAGTACGGCGGGATGGAGATGGATAAGGTGTCGTCGGCTGTTATCGCTGACAACATTGCGAAAGACGGATCCTTCAGCGTTGCTTTTGGAGCGCACACTGGTATCGGCGTGCTGCCGATCGTTTATTTCGGTACAGAGCAACAGAAGCAGAAATATCTTCCTAAGCTGGCGAGCAGCGAGTGGGTCGGCGCTTATGCGCTTTCGGAAAGCTCGTCGGCTTCGGACGCGATGAATCCGCGCACAAAGGCTGTGCTCTCGCCGGACGGTAAGCACTACATCCTCAACGGCGAAAAGATGTGGATCACGAACGCAAACTTCGCTGACGTGTTCATCGTCTTCGCGAAAGTTGACGGCGAGAAGTTCACGGCCTTCATCGTAGACAGGACTTCTCCGGGATTCTCAGTCGGCGCGGAAGAGCACAAGATGGGAATTCGCGGGTCCTCTACGTGTCCACTCATTCTCAACGACTGCCACGTGCCTGTTGAGAATGTGCTTGGAGAGATCGGCAAGGGGCACATCATCGCATTCAACATACTGAACATCGGGCGGTTCAAACTCGGTGCGATGTCGGTGGGCGGTGCGCGTGTGAGTTTGCAGAACGCGATCGCCTACTCCAAGCAGAGAAAGGCGTTCGGCAAAACGATCTCGGAATTCGGCATGATCCGCGAGAAGCTTGCCCAAATGGCCGCCAAGATCTACGCCAGCGAGAGCATGGTCTATCGCACAGTGGGCATGATGGACGTCGCGCTCGCGGAGGTCGATAAGGGTTCGGCGGACGCGACGAAGGAGATTCGCAGGGCAATTGAAGAGTACGCTGTCGAGTGCTCCATCATCAAGGTCGCGGGCTCGGAGATGCTCGACTTCGTGGTAGACGAAACAGTTCAGGTCTACGGAGGCTATGGTTTCGTCGAGGAATACCCGGCGGAGCGCGCATACCGCGATTCGCGAGTTAACCGGATCTTCGAGGGCACGAATGAGATCAACCGCATGATCATCACTGGATGGCTGCTCAAGCGGGCGCTGACTGGCCAGCTGCCGCTGCTGCCTGCGATCCAGAAGGTGATGGATGAACTCATGGCTGGACCATCGGCAGGTGAAATCCTGGATGGTCCGCTTGCGACGGAACGCGCCATGGTGGCCAACATGAAGAAGGTCGCGATGGTATGCGCCGGTGCGGCTTCGCAGAAGTACATGCAGGCACTGGCGGACCAGCAGGAGATCATGGGCGCTCTGGCGGACATGATCATCGAGACCTACGCGGCCGAGTCGTGCATCATCAGGGCGATGAAGGTCGCCCAGAACAGCGGCGAGGCAGCGGCCGCTAACGTCACCGCACTGGCGCAGATCTACCTGATGTCCGCGATGGAAGAAGTCGAATCGGCGGCACGGAAGGTCGTAGCGGCAGTAGCTGACGGCGACATGATGCGCACGCAGATGATGATGCTGCGGCGGTTGCTCAAGTACGATCCTGTAAACGTGATCGGACTTCAGCAACAGATTGCACAGAAGTTGCTGGAGACCGGGAAGTACGGACCGGTTCAGTAGTTGACCAACACATAAGGATGCCCCGAGTCGAAATCGATTCGGGGCATTGTCTTTGCACCTCATCCCAGCACTTGATCAGCTGGCGCGCTGTAATTGGACGTCGCTGTCGTAGAGTCGATCAATTTGCTGCCGATAGCGTTCTTCGATGAAGCGGCGTTTGAGCTTCATCGTAGGCGTGAGCGCACCGCTCTCGATCGAGAATTCGTCCGGAACGAGCAGGAACTTCTTGATTTTCTCGAACTGAGCGAGGTTCTTGTTTAGATCTTGCACTACATTCTCAAAAAGCGCGAAGACCTGCGCGTTGGCCAGTAGTTCTTGACGTGAGCCGTAGGGAACGCGGTTCTGGCGCGCCCAATACTCCAGCGCGGCAAAGTCGGGAGCAATCACGGCTGAGGGGAATCTTCTTCTGTCGGCGATGATAGCGGCTTCAGCGACGAGTGCATTCGCCTTCAACTTACCCTCGATGGGCTGGGGGGCAATGAACTTTCCACCCGAGGTCTTGATCAGGTCCTTCTTTCGATCGGTGATAAAGAGGAACCCGTCCTTGTCCAGATGACCTACATCGCCGGTGTGGAACCACTCTCCCTCGAATGCATTCGCGGTCTCGGTCGGGAGATTCCAGTAGCCCTTGAATACAGATGGTCCCTTTACTAGTATCTCGCCGTCTTCGGCAACGCGGACCTGGACGTTCTTGAGCACCTGTCCGACGCTGCCCGGCTTATAGCAGCGGGGGTTATTAAGAGCGATCACCGGAGAAGTCTCCGTGAGACCGTAGCCTTCGTGAATCCTTACGCCCATGCCTGCGTACCAGTCGAGAGTGTCGCGGCTGAGTGGAGCGCCGCCCGAGACGAAGAACTCAACGTGGCCTCCGAGGGCGTTCTTTACTTTCGAGTAGAAGATCCTGTCAGCTAGTTTCCATTGGAAGGAACTCGGCGCTTTGCCTGCGAGGATCTCGTCTTTGTGAGCCCGACCAATTTCCATCGCCCACTCGTATATCTTGCGTTTTATGCCAGACTGCGCCTTGTTCTGAACGTGATTGTGGATCTTCTCGTAGACGCGAGGCACGGCGACGAAAGAGTTGGGCTTCACCTCCCTAACCGCTTCTAGAAGCTGATCATGGAACGGGCAATAAGCGATGGTTACGCCGTGCATCATCATGGCGTAGTCAACGTGGCGCGCCGTTACGTGCGACAACGGCAAGAAAGAGATCGCTCTTTGCCCGGGATGAAAATCGTAGAGCTTTAGGGAATGTTGAAGATTCGACGCGAGATTCCCCTGAGAGAGCATGGCTCCCTTGGGCGTGCCGGTAGTCCCAGAGGTATAGATCAGTGTAGCTATTTCATCGGGTTGGATCGCCAGCGCCCTGTTATCGAAGTCAGTGTCCCGTGTGTCGGGACCACTTAGGCGCAAGGGTTCCATCGGTGTGACGTCGGGATCATTTACGGAATCCATGACAACGACGCGCTCGACCCCGCATTGACTCTGAATCGAACGGAACTTCTCAAGCTGGACACGGCTGGAGATGAGGATGACTCGGGCACCGGAGTCGCGAAGAAGATGAAGCGTCTGTTCCGCGGTAAGTGTGGCGTAGATGGGAACTGTTGCGGCACCGAATGACAACGCAGCAAAATCGGCTATGGCCCATTCAGGACGGTTTTCGCTCAGAATGGCGACGCGGTCGCCTTTCTGAATGCCCCAGTTTTGGAGGGCTCGCGCGACACCTACGACGTCGCGATAGAGTTCACGGGAGGTTATCGGTATCCACTGGTCGCCACGCTTGAACAGCATGGCTTCCTTGAGGTCGCGCTCAACAACGCTGTAGAAGAGTTCGTTCAGAGTACGGATGGTCATGATTGTTTGTCCGGCCTTCGAGTGAGGGCACTGCGCTCTGTCTGATTAAGATGCGGGCCCAAGTTGTTGGGCCGGCATTGGCACAAGTTGGCGCGACGGCTCCCTCCCGTTTTGAATCTCACTTGCACAGAAAGATCGGACACAGGCGTGTGATGCGGCGGTATCGAAGTATAGTGCTCTTGATGGTAACGATCACGGAGCAGCTTCCTCCTCGTTCCGTTCAGCCTCATCTTGGGATGAATGAATGATTCTTGATCCAAGTTTCGCTTCCTTATTAAGCCAAATTCCAGAGGCGGATTCCTATGCTGGGTTTGCCACACTGCTCCAGAACGCCACCCATGATGTCCAAGTAAATGCGATTGAAGCGGCATTGCGTAGTCCGATGGGGCCCAACTTGCGAGAGCAGGTCGGCAAGTGGATCGTTGATCGATACGTTACTACGGAGTCGTTGGTGCCCGATGAGTACGCGCAGTGGCGCCTCCCAGTCCGTGATGCCATGTTGTTTGTAGTTTCGCAATTGTCCGAGGGGCGGCTTGCGCCGAAAATCCTTGAGCAACTGGAACTGCCGTCGGAAACCACACCTGAAGAGCGATTGCTACGACTCATATCGAAGGTGCCTGGATTACAGAAGCTCGGCCAGGTGCTGGCGCGAAATCGCCATCTGCGGCCGTCGATGCGTAAGGCGCTTACTCAGCTTGAGAACGGCATACACGACGTAAACGCTGAAGAGATATGCGCATTGATCAAACAGCAACTGGGGCCTAAGCTGAAGCGGTACAACGTCGAGATCGAGCGCGAGTTGCTATCGGAGGCGAGCGTGAGCGCCGTTGTGCGATTCACGTGGACCAATCCCGAAACCGGCGAACGTGAGCGTGGCGTGTTCAAGACACTGAAGCCGTATGTACCTGAATGCTTCGCTGAAGATATGAGATTCCTCAGCAACCTGGCGTCGCACTTCGGTACTCGGCACAAGGAGTACGGCTTTGCCAAGGGCGTCTTGACCGACACTTTCGGCAAGGTTCAGCGATTGCTCCGGCACGAGGTGCGTTTTCGTGGAGAGCAGAAGACACTCGCAGAGGCGGGCAATCTCTACTGTTCGTTGAAGAGAGTCCGGGTGCCTCGGGTAATCCGGCCTTTGTGCACGTCCAGCATCACTGCATTGACCGAAGAGTACGGAACCAAGATCACGGACGCGGTGCGCGGAATGTCGGCATGGAGGCGCGGCCAAGTCGCCGAACAGATGATCGAGGCTCTCGTTGCGCTGCCTCTTTTCGCGCCCCAAGAGAGCGCATTGTTCCACGCCGACCCACACGCGGGGAACCTGCTGTACAACGCGAGCACGGGTGAGTTGACGATCCTCGACTGGGCGTTAACGGAGCGCTTGAGCAAGGAACAGCGGCGCCACCTGGCCCTGCTTGTCTTCATGGTGGGTTTGCGTGATGCGGTTGGGACATCGGAAGAGATTCGGATGCTGACGGACCCAATAGTGAGGCGCAAGACGAAACAGGCGCATATGATCCAGGGAATTGTGACATCCTACTTTCGAGGATTGCCGGCAACGAGCGTTCCCGGTGCCGTGGACGCCATGAAGATCCTGCAGGAAGTTGCGGTCCGGGGGACTCGCTTTCCGGCGCCGCTCATCATGATGTCGAAGGTGCTATTTACGCTTGACGGCATTCTTGGAGATATTGCCGGTGCTGGCGTCTCGATGGCCTTTACGCTGGCGCGACATCCCCTGCGGCGCTGGGTCACGCGTGGGGTTAGTGCCGATTTGCCACTCAAGGCCCGGGACTGGATCGCCGTCCAGTGCAGCGCCTTGCTGTACGGGGGACGAATGTCCGTAAAGCTTCAGGAAGTTCTGCTCGACAAACTGACAGCGGGATAGCTACTGCCTGCCGTGCACCTTGGCTAACCGTTCCGCGACAATGCTGTAGACGGTCGTGTTGAAAACGAGGCCGAGGTGTGTGCCGGGAACCTCAAAATCGTTGTCGCAATCACCGGTTTGGCAGTAGCGCCAGTCGACAATGCCATCGTCACGGGTGTAGATCGCTGTTTCAGTGACGCAGGAGGGCATGTCTGTCTTCAGATGGCTCAGAAAATCGCATGTGCATCGAGCTGTGTAGCAGGTTGGAAGCACGTTCTTTCCGTGTTCCTTCAGGATGTTCTTGCGGACAACCTCCGCAGCCTTCATGATGCGGTGGTGCATCACCGTCCCACGAAATGGGGAGCCAAGGGTTATCACGGAGGCAATGTCCTGTGGTCTTTGGCAGGCCACTGAGCGGGCGATTATCCCGCCCAGACTATGGCCAATTAGGGATACTTTGCGGCCGGTTTCGTTCAGCGCTTTGTCGATTGTCTCGGTAAGACGGTGCCGAATCAGTAGATTTGGACACTCTGCGTTGATTCCTATGCCTGAGAGATAAGGGCTATAGCCCATCCGTCCTAGCCACATCTGCATCTGCGTCAGATAGCGATCGGTGCCCAGAAAGCCTGGAATCAGAATGACGCCGGAACCGTCCCCGTGCGGCACTCCCAGCCCATAACAAACCGGTGAAGCATGCAACAGCAGGATATCGACTCCGAATAGCGCCTCTTTCCAGATGGGAATATCGACTTCGGCAAAATCCTCTAGGAAGTCGTTTTTGCGAACAGACATAGAATCCTGTCTCGTCACTGTCGCGCTATTTAATCGATGTGAAAAAACGACATTTTGTTGCTACAAAGTAGACGTACTTCTCGGGCAGGCATGTGCAGGGGCTCGTAGCTGGATTAAGACCGGAGTCCCCGAACGGATCAGGACTCCGGCTCATTTGTGTCTATTCTAGCGTCTAGCGCTCACGCTGTCGCGGCGTGCGCGACCCTAACCGTTCTTTTCCGAGCTGGTTTCTTGGCCGCTCGATGTCTTGCGCTAGTGCTCTCGGGTTTCATTATGTTTGTGAACACGTTCTTCTCTGCATTGACGAAGTTCTTGATCTCTTCACCGGTGATATTAGGTACGAGGTGCGGGCGAAGGGAATCCACCATCTCGACGGCATGGTTCACCGCTTGCAAGTTGACGTTTACCTGCTGTCCAGCGAGATCGAGCAGTTTCTTCTGCGCGTCGATGAAAGCAGCGGCCGCTTCGCGAGCGAGTTTTGCTACCTCGGCTTTCTTCCTGGGCTCGTCTTTCGTCTTTCCCTTTCCGTCCTCAACAACGATGTCCAGAAACTTCTTCTGTGCCCGGACGAAGTCATCCATGCCTTCGCGGGCAGCGTCGATCATGCACGCCATGTCAGGACCTTTGCCAGCCTTGGTTGCTTGTAGCCGCTTCTGAACGTGTTTGCTGGCCGTGGTCAAGAAGTCCTGCTGCATTTCGATAAAAGTATCGATGCTGGCGCGCATGCGGTCCGCGACCATTGCGGTCGTCCCAGAGCCGAAGCGATCCTTGACGCCGCCCATAACTATGTCATTCTCCTGCTGCACGAGGTTTAGCAGGACGCGTTGTGCTTCAGTGAGATTGGCCGTTGCTTCAACGGCGAGCTCAGTCAGAATGGCGAGAGGAGAGTGCTCCAGATCGGTCATGCCGTTCTGGAACGTCTTAATTGCGCTGGTAGTTTTGTTGGTCGCGAAGTCCATCAGAATTCGCTGTGTCGCGAGGAAGCTTTCGAATCCCTGCTGTGCCCAACCCATGAGCAGGGAAGAGAAGGAAGAATCGTCAGCGTGGGAAACGGGGGGCCTTTTCACTGCTTGCGGCATAACACCCTCCATGTTGCATTGCAACATTAGCTATAATGTAGTAAATTGTTAATGCGATGTCAAGTGGGGGCTAGAATATGTTGCGAGACAACAAGTCCAGTAATGCGGGAGCGGTAACGGGCAAGGTCGTCCTGAAGAAATACGGGAAGAATCGAAGGCTGTATGACACGACGGCAAAACGGTACGTGAATCTCGAGGAACTCGCGTCCATGATCCGGAATGGCCTCGATGTTCAGGTAATCGACTCGCAGACGGGCGAAGACATCACTCGTGTATGCCTGATGCAAATCGTGATGGAAGACACGAAAGAGAAGCCGACCGGGGTTCCCGTGGAATTGTTGCGGCAGTTGATCATTGCATCGGACCACGTTGGGCGTGAGTTCATCATGTGGTATTTGCAATCGGCTTTTGATACCTACAAAAAGGTTCAGGGTGCGCTTGAAAGCGGATTGTCGGAAGTGCAGTCGGCGGCACGCTCGCCGCTTGATCTGGTCAGAAATTTCATCCAGAGTAGCGTGCAGCTTCAGGCGCCGGAACATGACGCGGTTCCTCAGGCGGAAATAGAAGAATTGCGCCGCCGCATCGCTGAGATCGAATCTCGTCAGAAACCTAAGCCACGGTCGACCAAGAGAAAGGCTAAGAAGGCATCCGCTGGATGAGGGACATTCTCGACATCTGCACATGGCAGCAAGTGTGCAGTGGGCCTGAGGACCCGATTTCATGCTGCGGAACCAGCAGCTGCAGTTCCTTGTCGCCTTGAGCGAATCGTGTCGAGTTCTGCGGCATTTACCGGTTCCACCTTGGGGGACGGCTTAGGTTTTCGGTTCACGGGCGGTTTCCGAACTCTTGCTACAGCTGTCGCTTTGCGCAATTCGGCGAAACTTGCCAGCAGAAACTTCTCCATGACCTTCTGGTCGGGAATGGCATAGGCGTCTCCACCAAATCCAAAATGAACGTTCTCGTTGTAACTCAGGACGGCGCAGTTCATCCCCATTTCGCTGCCGATCGGTACGTAGGGGTAGCAGGCCAGCATTTTGTGTCCGAGCAAGTAGAGCGGTATTGGCGGCCCAGGCACGTTGGTGCAGATCATGTTACAGACGCTCAACGGCAAGTGACTCAATAGTGGCAGACACATCGCCTGCAACGGGGTCGGTATAGTCTCCACCAGTGTTCCGACAATACTGATTAGCTCGGCCATCTTGGCTCCCCGCGCACGAGCGACGGCTCTCTGGACGGCCTGCAAATGCTTCTTCGGATCAGAGATGTAGAGAGGGATGTCCACGGGCAGGAAGGTGATTCGGTTCCCTAGCACGTTAGCATCGCCATTCCCCCGCAGGTTTACGGGGACAATAATGCGGAGCATTCGTCTGCTCATCCGCATTCCATGCATCTCAGCGTAACGGCGGACGGCTGCACTGACGACGGTGAGGACGACGTCGTTGATAGTCGCCTCACACGCATTCTTTACTTCCTTCATCTCCGCCAGAGAGATGCATGCCCAGTTGAATGTCTGCGGTCCACGGCATACGACGTTGAAGGGCAGGCGCTCAGTTGGGGCGCCAAATTCGTGCGTGAGACGATTGATTTCCTCAAAAGTTGAAATTATTGCTGCGGTCGGATCGGAAGAGGAGTGCGAGCTTATGCCATTTCCTGGCTGAGCGGCTGAGAGCAGGAAGTGACGCCCCATCTCGAGCAGGTCGGTCTGTACAGTCAGTGCTCGTTCAAGTGAAGTCAGACAGGTGTTGACGAGACTTTCTACGATGGACTGCGGACGAGGAGCGGGTACTTCGAGATCCTTCTGTTGGTTTTTGGGCATGGAAACGAACGGGCTGGGATCCAGCAGAGTATTCAAGATCCCGACACCCGAAATGCCGTCTGCAAGACAATGATGGATTCTGATAATCGCGCCGGTGCGATTGCCCTTCAATCCGTGTACGAGCGTAAAGTCCCAAAGCGGCCTGTCGCGGCGGAGCATCGTGCTCAGCACTCGACCGGCAGCAGCCTTGAACTCGCCGTCTGTGCCTCGCTTCAACGTGACTTCGTGAACATGATTGCGGATGTCGAAATTCGGGTCGAACTCCCATACAGGCAATCCCATGTTCAGCGGTGGGACAACTACTCGCTGGCGATAGCGAGGGATCAGCGGCAGCTTCGATTCGATAAACTTTGCGCAGAGGTCCAGGGGGAGATGTCCTTCAAAGTCGGCAATGGCGGCGACACTTAGCGGAGCACCTTCGCGTTCGAGGTAAAGGAACAGAGCATCTCCCGATGACAGAGCTTTGGGACTGCGAAGATCCGGCATAACCACGACCTTCCTCTATGTATGAATGATTGTCGTCACGCACCGAACACTGAATATGCATCCAGGTACTTTGATGCATGAAAGTGTTTTCACTCTCGCGGAGGACGCGAATCTTTCCGTTGCTTTCTGTCCCTCGAAAGCGAAACAGATTGCCACATATTCTGTACCAATTCGGCGCGCAAATCGCATGCGCCAACTTGCGCCAGCAGTAACAACCTGAGAGCGAAAAATAATCCCATAGGTGTGAAGGAAGCTATGCAGCTCTGTGCATCTAAGTAGCTGCAGCATGTTTGTCTATGGCCGTTACAAATGCTTCAACGGAACGATTTGATTTCGACTTCATCGTGATTGGCTCCGGCTTCGGAGGCAGCGTCAGTGCGCATCGGCTTGTCGAGAAGGGCTATCGCGTTGCTGTGATCGAAATGGGGCGGCGTTGGACAGCGCAGAACCTGCCCAAGACGAATTGGCTAATTCATCGTTGGTTCTGGCGGCCGCAGTTGGCGTTACGCGGATTCTTCAACATGCGCTTCTTCCGGCACGTGACAATTCTTCACGGTTGCGCGGTCGGAGGTGGATCCATTACTTACGCCACGACCCTATTGCGCCCTCCAGACAAAGTGTGGGACATGGGCACATGGGCCGGGCTGGCTGATTGGAAATCGGAGATGCCGCAGTTCTACAACACGGCTTCGCGGATGCTTGGCGTTGTTCAGAACAGGATTCTGGGTCCTGCCGACAAATTGCTGAAGAAGGTCGCGCAATCGGTGGGCGTCGGCGAGACGTTCTATCGAACGAACGTCGCGATCTTCGAACCGCCCGAGGGAGAGCCGGGAGGGAAGACGTTTTCCGATCCGTTCTTTGGGGGCGAAGGGCCGGATCGTACCACTTGTACCGCCTGTGGCGGATGCATGATGGGCTGCCGTCATGGCGCGAAGAACACGCTTGACCTCAACTATCTCTACCTCGCCGAGAAGCGTGGCGCGACAGTGATGCCGGAGACGCGGGTCGTGGATGTGAAGCCTCTCGGCGACGACAGTGGTTCCGCCGGATACGAAGTGCGCACGGTAAAGTCGACGGCCTTTCTTCTAGGGAAGCGACAGCGATTCACTACGCGAGCAGTTGTCTTTTCAGCGTCTTCGCTGGGTACGACGGAACTGTTGTATCGTCTGAAGGACTGCGGATCACTGCCGCGAATCAGTGATCAACTGGGTAGGCGGATTCGCACGAACTCAGAGTCGCTGATCGGCGTTCGGATACCCGGGTGCAAGGATGATCTTTCAAAGGGCGTAGCAATCGGGTCGGGCGTTTACATCGACGAACATACGCATATAGAGGCTGTGAGATATCCCAGCGGATCCGATGCGATGAGTTTCTTGGCAACCATTTTGACGGCGGGAAGGCCTGGACCCTTGCGGATCCTGCTGTGGCTCAAGAATGTGATCGTGTCTTCAGTGCGTCATCCGATCAAGACCTTTCGAATATTCCAGCCATTTGGGTGGGCGCGCGAGTGTGTGATTCTGCTTTGTATGCAGGCTCTGGAAGGACACATCGACATGTGTTGGGAACGGCCATGGTTCTGGCCCTTTCGGAAGTTCCTCGTAAGCCGGGGCCAGCGTGTGCCGACTTTCATTCCCGCGGCGAACGAGTTCGCTCAGAAGTTCGCGACTGTAAGCGGTGGCACTGCGATGAGCATGTTGCCGGAGATTCTGTTTGATGTTCCGGGGACCGCGCACTGCTTGGGCGGATGCGTAATAGCCGACTCACCCACGAACGGTGTGGTTGACTCGCGTCAGCGCGTCTTTGGGTA
Organism: Acidobacteriota bacterium; assembly: GCA_023410055.1. Taxonomy (GTDB): domain Bacteria; phylum Acidobacteriota; class Terriglobia; order Terriglobales; family Acidobacteriaceae; genus JAEZPW01. Next base: position 16,304 of record JAEYQK010000053.1, on the reverse strand, counting down.
CAAGAACATGTACATATGCGATGGCTCAGTTGTGGGTGCGAATCTTGGAGTCAATCCGAGTTTAACGATCACCGCGCTTGCGGAGCGTGCGATGTCTTACGTTCCTGATGCCGCAGCAAATGCGTGGGATGATTGCGCCGGACGTCCGAGCGTGCCGGTTCCGGCCCTATAGGCACGAGCAACATCAGCTTGTGCATCACGAGAAAGACTTTGTTGTGCACTATTATTCGCTGTTCTCAAAGGAGGACTTATCGGCCATGAAGAAGTTGCTAGAGGTGGAAGAAGCGAAAAAGGTGATGAACGAAGCGATCGTCTGGTCTGTGATGAAGTGGCTGACTCAGAAGAAGTCGGTGCGAAAGTGCGCCGACAAGGCAAACAACGCACTCTGGGCCATGCAGAAGGAAGTGAAATCGGAGTGGCCAGAAGAACTCAGGGCGGCTTACGACGAACTCGCGAAAGACGGTGAAGCAAGGAAGTCGAAGGTCGTTATCGATCCTGACACGATAGCGCTGGCGAAACGAGTGAAAGAAGCCGACGACGAAGCGTACAAGGCCCATATGGATGCTGAGGAGACGTTTGCGAAAGCGGAAAAGATTCTTAGCACGAGTCTTGCTCGCGAGGGAGTCCGCAAGGCGGTCGAATCATGGGACCTATACGAAAAGGCAATCGTTAAGGCTGAGGCCGGTATTCGCAAAGCTGCCTAGAGATGAACTGGTCGCAAAGACGGTTGATACGAGGCGTGAACTTCTGGCCACCTTTTCTCGGGGCCGGCATTCGAGTCACTCGGATTGACCGAGACATGAAGGCCATCGATGTAGAGATGAAATTGCGTTTCTGGAACCGCAACTACGTTGGCACGCATTTCGGCGGTTCCCTCTACTCGATGGCCGATCCTTTCTTCATGGTCATGCTGATGGAAAATCTTGGCCCCGACTACATCGTGTGGGACAAGTCAGCGACAATCAGGTTCATCAAACCGGGACGAGGGAAGGTAACGGCCCGTTTCCGGATGTGTGATGATGATGTCCTGCGAGTCAAACAGGCTGCGGATCTCAACGGCAAGACCGAACCGACGTTCACGGCAAAAGTAGAAGATGAGTCCGGCGAGGTTGTCGCTGAGGTAGAGAAGTTGCTCTATGTGCGCCTGCGCACTTCGCGGTCGCGATCAGCTGCCTGATTCCTTCCCTGCATATTCTGCTGGATCACTTCTCCGATGCGGCGCACTGCCTCTACGCTCTGCGGGACAAAATTCCCGAACAACTGAAAATCGTGGTTCATGCAGTCCCAAGCGTCGAGTTGGACACTTTGTTCCTCTTTCTTGAGCCGTTCTGCGAATCCACGAATGCCGTCGTAGAGGATTTCGGCTTTTCCGGCTTGGATGTACATGGGTGGGAGCCCGCGGAGACTAGCGTAAATGGGTGACACGAGCGGATCATTTCGTTCGGATGAGGAGCAGAACCAATCGGCCCACGATGCGAGCATTTCGCGCTGAATCCAATCATACGGCGCATTCACGATGAAACTGCAATCCCTCGGCAGTTCAGTCGGCGCGACGAAGTCCGTTGCCGGCGAGAGCAGCACCGCGAGAGCGGGCAATCGTGAGTTCGAATCGCGTAGCGAGAGCAGTAGCGCGAGCGTCAGATTTCCGCCTGCAGAATCACCTGCAACAACCATGTTCTCGGCAGCAACTCCAGTTTTCAGTAACCATTCGTAAGCGGCGGTTGCTTCTTGCAGTTGAGAAGGGAATCGATGCTCGGGCGCAAGACCGTAATCGAGCGCGAACGTACGGCAGTTGGCTGCTAAGGTGATCGAAGCGATCAGGCTCGTGTACGTTTTGGGATAGAAAGAGTAACCGCCGCCATGAGAGTACAGGAGCGTGGTCGATGAAGGGCAACTGGTCGTAAACCATTGTCCTCGAAAACAACCGTGCTTCACCGGGGATATCTGCACTCGCGACAGCACGGTGGAGTCTACGAGAGTAACGGCGTCCAGATATTGGCGTGCTTGAACAATATTCCTCATTCGGAAAGCTGTAGCCAAGTGCGCGCGAAATGTCCCAGTAGAAAACTCAGCAGCCCAGTTCCAGGCTGGAAGTCTTGGGCCCGCAATCAGCCGGTGCAGGGAAACGGAAAGTGCCGAACGGGTAGTGGAGAGCGCACTCCGGAATGCGTATCGCAAAGGACGGCTTAAGTGTGCTTTCAAGCCCATAGTGCTGGAAGGGCTCCGGTCGTCAGAAGTGCGCCGGGTTCATGTTAGCACCGGCGCACCTTTGATTACGATGCTACTTGACGGTTACATCTCGGCCGAAGCGGTAGATCAACCCGAATCCGATGCGAACATTGTTCTGTCTCGCACCGAATAGAGGCGTTCGAATGTAGTCCGTGGAGAATCGTATTCCGATCGGCCTGGTGAAATTGATGTCTACTCCTGCGCCTGCTCCATAACCAAGCACGGTAGCATCTTGGGTTAGGGCCTTGTCTAGAGTCTCTTTTGGAATGGAAGCCAAAACTGCCGCGAGCATCTGTGGGGTTACACCAGTTGGCAGCTTAACGGGAGTAATCTGTGCTGCTTGCCCCTGAGCTTTGTTGTGAAAAACGCCCAGGAAGGGTCTGAAGAATGGAGTCACCCACTTTATTTTGCGGATCTCGAACTGCGTTCCGGCAGCAAACGTTGTTGTACTCAGGTGAGCAGGAACGTTGACCGAGATACCCGGGAGCGCCGCAAGTACTTGCGGAGGAAGCGTGGCACCAACTGAACTTGGGAGTCGTGACGCTAAATCGCCGCCAGTTGCCTGTTGCGCACCTTCACCTCTGAAGTTGCTGAAATCCATGCCGAGTGCGAGCCAATTGTTAAGGTTATGGCCGAACGAAAGGTTATATCCATACTGGCTTACACTGTTCGTGGGCGTGTTGAGATACGTGTAGCCGCCGTACATATCCCATTTCCGATAGGTCACTTGGGCGGAGGCGGATTGGACGACCGTCGCAGCGAACAACAAAACCACGACGGTAGTGAGTAGAGATCGATGCTTGGTGGCCATAGGCCCTCCACTAACAGAAAGGTTCAGGCATCGGAGGAAGTCTTCCCCTCGGTTCGGCAAGTGCAAAAGCTGTGCTACCTCACCCCAAATACTGCCTGCTTTGAGGAGCTTACAGCTGCTCTGGAAAGTTTGCGAAAGGTGAATAGAACTTTACTCACGCCAAATCGTGCCACGATGCAAAACGGGAATCCACCTATGCGAACCTCGGGGCGGCCGGGAGAGGCTTTTGTTCGGTGTTGGGCATCCAATCTGCATCGGGAGCAAGGGTGTGCAGCAGCAAAACGTTGTTTGTAGCGATCAATTGACGGCCCGTTTAGCTCGACTGCGTGCTTGTTTCGATAGCGGACGCACTCGACCGCTAGCGTACAGACAGCGCCAACTGGCTGCGCTGGAGCGCTTCCTCAAAGAACGAGAGAAGGAGATTGTCGACGCACTGCGGCAGGACCTTGGGAAACCACCCCTGGAGTCGGCGGCGATAGAAGTGTCGTTCGTTACTAGCGAACTCGCTTTCATCAGGCGTCATCTTCGGCGATGGATCAAACCCGAACGGGTCCGCACGGCACTAATTGCCCAGCCTGGACGAAGTCGCATCTATCGCGAACCTCTTGGTGTGGTCTTGATCATCGGAGCCTGGAATTATCCGATTCAACTCGTTTTGGCGCCGCTGATCGGAGCGATCGCAGCAGGGAATTGCGTCCTGATCAAGCCTAGCGAGATTTCTGCCGCGACGAGTGCCCTCTTGTCCGAGTATCTTCCGAACTATTTGGATAACGAGTGTGTTCAAGTGGTTGAGGGTGGTCCTTCTGAGACTACGGCTCTGCTCGCGGAGAAGTTTGATCATATTCTCTATACCGGGAATGGCGTGGTCGGCCGAATTGTGATGGAGGCGGCGGCGCGACACCTGACGCCCGTGACTCTGGAACTCGGAGGAAAGTCACCGTGCATCGTCGATCGCGATGCTGACATCCCAGTTGCGGCTCGGCGTATCCTCTGGGGAAAACTTATCAACGCGGGCCAATCATGCCTCGCGCCGGACTACGTACTGGTACATCGCGACGTCGAAGCCGTACTCCTGGCCGAGATGAAGAAGACCCTCGCGGAATTCCTCGGGCCAGAGCCACGCGACAGCAAGGACTACGGCCGTATCGTTAATGCTCGACATTACAAGAGAATCACGGCTCTGATTGCAGGAAGTGGGGACGTTCTGGTTGGAGGCCAGCGAAACGAGGACGAACTCTACATTGCGCCGACTATCTTGCACAATGTTCCTGCGGACGCGCCGGTAATGAAAGACGAGATATTCGGCCCGATCCTGCCCGTTTTGTCCGTAGCGGACATGGACGAAGCAATCGCTTTCGTGAACGAGCGTCCGAAGCCGCTGGCGCTGTATCTATTTTCGAAAAACAGCGATGTGCAAAAGCGCATTCTGGAGGAAACCAGTTCCGGCGCGGCGCTGGTCAATCATGTTTGCATGCATGCTGTCGTGCCGACCTTGCCATTCGGAGGAGTAGGGAACAGCGGCATCGGGGCTTACCACGGACGCGCCGGATTTGAGACTTTCAGTCACCGCAAGGCCGTGTTGATAAAGCCGACAGCCATAGACTTGCGTTTCCTTTACCCGCCTTATACTCGCCTGAAGGAAAAACTCATCAGAGCCCTGCTATAGATAGCAAGAGCCGAATGCACGATATTCGGCGATTGCGCACGATCTCCCGAACTTGCCTCGCTTCAATCAGGCCTGCACAAATACTGGTGCAAAGCCCTGTTCCCGTTTTGGGAATTTTTTGCTTCTAATTCATCCGATTTTGAATTGTTTGTACCTGCCCAGCAATTGATACTGCTGACATATGCGCACGAAATCCTTTCTGCACCGATTTAGCCTCAGCTCATTTGTATGTCTTGCGTTGCTGGCGTTCGCCGCAATGCATGCCCAGGCTGCGTCAACAACTGTCGTGATCAGCCAGGTCTATGGTGCTGGCGGAAACGCGAATGCCACCTACAGGAACGACTTTGTCGAACTGCACAACGTGAGTTCTCCCCCCGTTTCAGTTTCGCTTAACGGGATGTCGATACAGTACGCCAGTGCGACTGGTACCGGGAATTTCACAGCTGCGGCGCTGCCGAACATCACGCTGAGCCCGGGTCAGTATTTCCTGGTTCAGTTCAAATCGACTGCGGCGGTTGGTGCTGTCCTTCCAGCAGACTACGTCGCCAGTCCGATTATCGACTTGAGTGGCTCCAGTGGTAAGGTCGCGCTCGTCAACGGCACGGCCTCTCTAGCATGTAATGGAGGTTCGAATCCGTGCTCGGCGGCCGCTTCGGCACTCATTGTGGATATGGTCGGATACGGGAGTGCCAATTTCTATGAGGGGACGGGACCCGCACCCACGCTTAGCAGTACCTTGTCTGCTCAACGCAACCAAAATGGCTGCGCCGATACGGATTCCAATTCTGCGGATTTCACGGCTGCAACACCTGCACCCCGTAATACGTCTTCGCCCCTCCAAGCTTGCGAATGGTGGACGGGCATTACTCCCGTTATCTCACCCAATCCTGCCGTTCTAGGTTCGAACTTGACGATGACTTACAGTGTCAGCCGTGTCTGTTCTTCGCTTGTCGTGGACCTGACACCTCTGGGTGGTTCTTCCGCGGAGCAATTTGCAGATGAAGGCGGGACGGGAACGATATTTTCTAAGACTCTGCTTGTTCCGACACAGGTTGGCAAAGGGACGAAAGTCATCAACGGTAGCTTAACTTGCCCCGGGTACCCACTGCCGCTTCCCTTATCTAGTTCGATCGATGTCGTCGCTCCGCCAATTCCTTACGCGATTCACGAAGTTCAGGGGAGCGGCAACGCCTCGCCTGTTGTGGGGGATAAGGCCGAGGTGACCGGCATTGTCGTTGCTCTTGCGAGCAATGGATTTTATCTCGAAGCTCCGTATGCCGCGTGGGATAACGATCCGGCGACTTCGGAAGGAGTTTTCGTTTACACGAGCAGTGCGCCTACGGTATCGGTTGGCGATAGCGTTAAGGTAGTCGCAACCGTACAAGAGTACGGAACCGCTCCAACAACCGTAACCGAACTGGCTAGTCCGGCCGTTACAGTTCTTAGCACGGGGAATGAAATGCCTCCCGTCGCCGAACTTCTGCCTGATCCGAGCGGTCGCTACGACCAGTTGGAGCGCTACGAGGGCATGTTGGTTCACTTCGGCGCTTCCAGAGTTGTGGGGCCGAGCGGAATCAGCGGTACGGCTTCGAATGGCATCTTCTACTCAGTGTTGAATGGAACGCCGCGTCCGTATCGCGAACCTGGTGTGCTCGACGGAATAGCGCTCCCGAGTGGAATGCCCACAAATTATCCAGTGTTTGATCGTAACCCGGAGCGCTTGCAGGTTAATACGTCGGGCTGTACTACTCGCGCAAGCGTGGGTGTGGGTGACACCGTCAGCGAGATGACGGGGCCACTCAGCTATTCGGGTGACTTCACGATCTACGCGTGTCCGACCATCACCTCGAACCAGCAGTCTGCGACCCCGCTGCCACTGCGCGGAGAAAACGAGTTTACCGTCGCCTCCTTCAATATGGAGAACTTCACCGCCGACGCGACTCGTCTCACCAAAGCCTCGCTGGCTATCCGAAATGTCATGGGCGCCCCAGACATCATCGGCGTGGAGGAAATGAAAGACCTCGCCACGCTTCAGGCAGTTGCTGACAGAGTGAACGGCGATGGTGGTTTGAATTATGCCGTCGCTCTGGTTCCTGCGACTTCCGCCGGGGCTCAGCAACTCGGTCTGCTCTACAGGCAAGACCGAGTCACTGACGTCAACGTGCAGCAGGTTGGTGCGGATGCCATGATGCTGGCTCCTTATGCCACCTACTGGCTGAACGACCGTCCTCCGCTCGTTATGACAGCGAGCATCGTCCCACTAGTCGGAAAGAAATATCCGGTGACGGTGATCGTGAACCATCTCAAGTCGCTGATCGACACTGACGTGGTGGACATTCCTCCCGCTGTAAGCGGCGATAGAACGCGTCACAAGCGTCAACAGCAAGCCGAGTATCTGGCCAATCTAATCAAGCAGCACGAAGATGCCGGCGAGACAGTGATTGCCGTAGGTGACTTCAACGCTTACGACATCAATGACGGCTACGTAGACGTTTTGGGCACCGTAACAGGGAATCCGGCACCAGCGGACCGAGTCTTGTTCGCAAGCCCCGATTTGTACGGAACATCTCAGCATCCGGTTGACCTGGCAGCACTGCTTCCTCAGAATCTGCGCTACTCCTATGTGGAAGGCGGGAATACGCAGATGCTGGATCACATTGTGGTCAGCCCTAACTTGCTGAACTACGCACATCATCTCGAGATCGCACACAACAACGCCGAGTACCCAGAGACGCTGAGCACAGATGCTTCGCGTCCAGAACGTGTCTCTGATCACGACATGCCTGTCGCTTATTTCGCGATTCCAACTATTTCTCCATCTCTGTTTCCTTCTTCTCTCACCTTCGCGGCGACCATGGTGGGTTATGGGACGGGCTATCAGAAGGTGACGTTTACGAACAGCAGTCAGCTGGCGCTTGCTGTTACTCCGACGGTGTCGGGGCCGTTCCTGCTGCGCTACAACTTGTGTCCTGCAATAGTCGCTCCGGGCGCGAGTTGCAACCTGATGGTGCTTTATCTGCCGCAGGCTGGAGGTCCGGAAACCGGCACTCTTAGTGTCAGCTACACGGGTGGCGCGGTGCCAGTAACGGCTGCGCTGAACGGCACGGGCATTGCCAAGATCGTGGTGGGGAGCAATGCGCTGACATTTGCTCCGACCGACATCTCCAGCGGAGCGGGCGCTCAGAAGATCGGCATAACGAACCGCACGGGAAAGGACATCACAATCACGCCGGTGATCGATACTGCGATCGCGGGCACCTTCCGCATCGCGACCAACGGCTGCATGGGCACGATCGCGCCCAACAACGGCTGTTATCTGTGGGTGAACTACATCGCAACGTACCCGGGTGAGCAGACGGGCACGCTGACGATCACACCGTCGACGGGCGCGGTTGAGACGGTGTCACTGACGGGCACAGGCAATCCGGGCCAGATCATCGTTGGTCCGACGGCGGTGACGTATGCGGCAACGAAGGTCGGCTACGGCGCGGGCGCGCAGAAGGTCGGGATCCTGAACCGAACAGGAGCGGACATCACGATTGCGTACGCGATTGACACTCCGATTGCGGGCAGCTTCCGTGTGTCGACCAACGGCTGCGGGGGGACGCTTGCTCCGAACGCCGGTTGCTATCTGTGGGTGAACTATATCGCGACAGCTACGGGTCAGCAGAACGGCACACTCACCATCACACCGACCGGCGGCGGAACAGTGAAGACCGTCTCACTGACCGGCACCGGAAACTAACAAGCAACTTCAACAACAAGGGCGCAGCCTCACAAGCTGCGCCCGAACTTTTTGGCCTCTTACCTAGACTCGACTATCTTCAGGTATTGCGATCGAACTCGCGAGCACGTAGAACCATGCCGCATTTGCTGCGATATGGAGGTTGAAATCGAAGAGACTGTGCAGCAATATCCCACTGCATCCGACAACAGCACTCAACATCCAAGCACTTTGGGCCGAGAGCCGTGGTGCAAACAATCGCTTGATCGACGCGCGGTACATCCCCCAGACGAACCAGATTCCGACGGCCAAGCCTATTACTCCGGTCTCGATCAATAGTTGAAGAACGTCGTTATGGGCTTGGTTCACCAAAAGGTCGGTATAGAAAGATCGGAAATGCGGATATATCTCGGGGAATGTTCCGGCTCCCCATCCCATCAGGGGTTTCAGACGTATCATGGCAAAAGAGTCTTTCAAGATGGCCAGGCGGTTGGCATCGTTCAACTGCTGAAATCGCTCAAATAGGCTCAACCCGCCCAGCCATGTCAAAAAGAGAACCATTGCCGTCGCGCTCGCAGCGATGCCCAGTGCCACTCCACCATTCTTGCGGCGTTGAAGGGCATAGGCGGCGAGGAATATCAACTCCATGCCCACGCAGATCATTCCAGCTCGGGACTGGCAGGTAAATGCTGTTGCGGCGATTACAATTCCGGCAAAAACGAACAGAGCTCGCTTCGATGCCGTTGTACCCCGCCGCATTGCAAGGACGAAAGGTGCCGGCATCAGCAACTCCACAATCCCGGCGTAGTGATTCCGGTTAACATAAGGCCCGTAGACCCATCCACTTTGTTGCGGGCTGATTGTCCAATAGAGCTTTTGCGGAGCTGTAAATCCTTGCACAAGCGCAAAAACCGCTAAAACAAAGCCGAAGGCGGCCATTACGTGCAGAAGGCGCTGGTAGTCGGAGTCGTTGCGAATCGCTTCGCAGATGACAAACAGCAATGCGGCATAGGTCAGATACTGCAACAACTCGGTCTTTGTGGCATACGCGTAAGCTGACGTGTGAAAACAAAGCTGGATCGCGACAATGGCAAGGAACGCCGCGGCGGGAGCATACAACCGGTTCTTTCGAGCGGAGACTGCGCCTTTGGCGAACTGCCAAGTACCCCACAAAAGTACGGAGAATACCGCGCCGACTCTCATAACGAAAATAGACCAGCTCTGGGTCGTTCCGAATGCCATCACTGCGAAGACAAGAAGGGCAACGGGCCAGAACAGCACAATCTGACGAAGGAGGAAATGGGGCTCTGGGGCGCGCTCCGGAGTGGCATCGGAAACCATATCGATCAGCGCAGCGTCACGATTCGCCAAGAGCTACTCCTTTCTCAATTGCACATCGTCAATCCAAAGCTTCCCTTTGATGGCAGCATTGGATGGTTCACGAATGATCTTGATGGAGATCAAATGGGTGTCGGGACCGACCTCAAATTCGATGTCCTGCCTGTGCCAAACACTTGTTTCAAGCATGTCATCGCTCATCGCATAACGTTTGTCGTCGTAGGCATCGTAGACGGCGACACGTGGGCCGCTGCTACTCTGGATGTCTTCCGACCTCATTGATACGCTGAAGTGATATTTCGAATTGGGGCTAACCAGCACGTACTGCTCGACTCCCGCATCCGGAGGAGCGCCATCGAAAACGATCGCCAAAGAGCGAGAGCCGGCGCTTGCAACAACAGGATCGACGGAGATAGTCACACCCCGTGACGGTTTATATCGCCAGTCAAAGCCGCCGTTCGAGATAGCATCCTCAAAGCTGGAGTTAACAACTAGGTTAGGCCCGCGATGGGCGATCTCAGAGGGATTATCGTCAGCAAGCTCTTCCCAAACAGTAGAGGCTTCATCCCAGTGTTTTGTTCTAATCAGAAAGTCCAAGTAGGGATAAGCAGACATGGACGGGAACGGCTGACGCAGACCGCGGATTCGCTTCCAAACAGACTGCGCCGCTTCGAACTGGCCGTTTTCACACAAAAAATTGAGAAATAGAAAATGTCGATCGACAATTTGAGGTATTGCGTTTTCAAGAATGAACTGCGCATCGGGTTTCGAAGCCCACAGCAACTGGAAGGCACGCTTTGATCTGTCTGGATCGTTTTCGATGACTGCGGCGAAAAGCCTGGCGGACGAGGCGATGTCACCTTGCACAAAATAGAAATTCCCGGCTTCCCACGATACATCCGGCGTCCTTGGATCGGCTTGAACCGCCGACTCAAGCGCTAGTCGTTCCTTCTCCGTGTCGCCAACTATCTGGTATGCATTAGCCAACGAAAGCCAGGCGGCTGCAGACCACGGGTTCAGATGAACAGAGGTAGCGAATTGCTGAGTCGCGGTTGGAACGTCTTGAGCACCGAACAGGGAGTAGGAACCAGCTATATACCAGTAACGGGCATTGCCGGGAGATAGGCGAATCGCCCTCTGTATGCCCTCATAGGTGCCGATATTTGCGGCTCTGGAGGCGGCATAATCCAGCCACGCACAACTGCAAAAAAGGAAGGCCGCTGCCGCCACTAGAGCTACGAAGACGGTCCTGCAAATGGGGGATGACAGACTGATCGAGATCGAATTTCGCTTCGCTCCGGTCTGGTCGTCCATGGTCACGATGCACTCTTTGACGCTCCCGACGAACTTGCTTGTCGTTCGCGGTAATATCCAGCATCTCCGTACCGCTTCCCGTAGTAGTTGTAGTAATGATCCGGCGACTGCAAATCGACACCGTTCATCACAACTCCCATCACTCTTGCATTTACCTGAGCGAACACTTGGCTGACCCGTCGGAGCGCCTCTTTACGCGTCTTTCCAGCGTAAACAACCATAAGTACGGAGTCGACGCGTGCAGACAAGATGACGGAATCCGTCACTGAGAGAGCCGGGGGGCTATCGATAACTACGTGATCGAATTGCTCCCGGAGAGTACTCAACATCTCGTCCATCAAATGCGATCCGAGCAACTCAGCGGGTTGAGGCGGAACCGGTCCCGAGATGATTACAGAGAGGTTCGGCACCTCGGCAGTGGGAAGCACGACATCCTTCAATTTAGCCGAGCCAGTCAACAGATTGCTCAATCCAAGCGATGATTCGATCTTGAAGGAAGAGGCGATTCTGGGTCGCCGCAGGTCGGCATCAATCAGCAGTACCCGACTACCTTGTTGTGCCAGCGCTGTAGCGCAATTGATCGCCGTCGTGGTCTTTCCTTCTTGGGGGAGCGCGCTTGTAACCAGAATCACCTTCGGTGGTGCTCCAAGTGAGGACAAAAGAATCGAAGTCCTGAGCGCTCGATATGATTCGGCTGTCTGGGAGAAGGGATCCCGATGAACGATCATGAGGACGTCTTCGGGAGCGGCTTCGGCGGCATCCTTCGCCTTCAAGAGGGACTCAGACTTGGAACGCAGCGAACTACGCTTCGATCCTTCCAGGGGCACCACACCGAGTGACGGCAACCCTGAGATTAGCTGAACCTGCTCAGGGGTCCTCACCGTGTTGTCCATCGCGTCCTGTATGAAGGCAAGCACGATGCCGCCAAACACACCCAGTAAAACCCCAAGCAGGAAGTTGCGTCTGAGGTCGGGACTGAAGGGTGCTGTTGGAATCCGCGCAGGATCGATGATTCGTATATTGTTAGATCTCAGGCCGGCGGAGACACTAGCCTCTTTGAGTCGCTGAAGTAAGTTCTCGTACAATTGCCGACTTGTTTCGAGGTCCCGCTTCAGCACGTTGTATTCGATCGCACTCTCGTTCAGCGTATTGGCTTCCTGCTTCTGATTCTCCAGAGCAGCGCGGAGCATTTTCTCGCGCTGCAACGATGTCAGGTACTCACCTTTAAGGCGCCCCTCAATCCTCTTCATCTCCGCTCGTACTTGTTTGTCCAGGTCCTCCAACTGATTCTTGACCTCGACGACGGCAGGATAGGAAGAACCGAAAGTGGTGGTCAGTTGCGCATACTTGACTTGCAGCGCACCGCGATCGGTTTGCAGTCGTTCCATCACCGGGCTGGCACCCGTCCTCGCGAGGATATCGGGGTCTCCGGAAGTAGCCATGCGATAGCTGGCTTCCTTTTGAATGCGTTCCGCTTCGGCGGCAGTCAATTGACGATTGAGTTCGTCAAGCTTGGAAGTAATGATGTTCTGTTTATCATCAATTCCAAGAATTCCGTGATCTTTCTGATAGCGGACAAGCTTTTCCTGCGCTGTCTCAGTCTTTAGCCTCAGATCTGACAATTGTTGCGATATCCAGTCAGAAGTCTGTACCGTGCTCTCGTACTTGGTGCGAATATTCTGTTCTATGAATGCAGTTGCCACACCGTTCGCGATCGTTGTCGCAAGCTTCGGATCCCTGCTTACGTAACTGATTTGGACCACTCTCGTTCGGGGAACAATTGTAACGTTGAGACCGCCGGCGAACATTCCCAACAGGGCTGTCTGCCTCTCTGTGTCAGGAGTGGCAATAGCCTCAGGAACGGCAGACTTTTGACTTGAAGAGTCTCCTCTGGACCGGCTGGGACCCATAAACGCGGGATTCTTGTCCAGAGCGAGGTCGCGGATCACTTCCAGTGCAAGGGCGTCACTCTGCAAGACCTTGGTCTGGGTCTCGATCTCCATGGCATAGTCGTAGTAATCCTCGGATATCGTGGGGTCTTTCAACCCCAACGTGTCACTAGACGGTTTGCTTATGCTGATCAAGCAGGATGCCCGGTAGAGCGGCTTGGTTCGGGCCGACAGAATGAGCGACAGAGTGGCGAACACCACGGTGGATGCTATCACTGCCCACTTACGTTTCTGTAGTATCCGCCAGAAAGACTCAAGAGCGTTTTCTCGGGGATCAATGGAAACGTACCCGGGGAATACTTGCTGATAGCCGCCCTCAAGGATCGGAGCTACGGGGTCTTTAACAGTGTTTGCGGGCAGCTGGTTCGTGGGGTGCATCAAATATCAATCCTCGACCGGAACTACTTTTCGCCAATTGCCTTCGTGTGCCATAAACACGCGCGCTCAGAATGGGGCGTCGCAACCGTCTGCGACACTAATGTATGTGCGCGAAAGTAGTTGAATGTTACCGACTTGTTACGTGCAGAGTCAAGGCAGTTGAAGCGTGCAATTCAACAAAGACGCTCAACAGGTCACGTCAGATTGGGGTTATCTTCTTAAGCGTGCTCGGGGAAGTTCTCGGCGAAGAATGCCGGATCACATCGCGACTTGGGCTGGTATTATGTCGAGAAGATGAGCACACTCCGGTCTGCAATCGGCCACCTCCCTGTCGTAAGAGATCTGAGTCTTCACATTGGCAATGGAGCAAACTGCATCGAGTCTCTTGTTTCCGGATCGGAAAATGTTGCGGACTGTCGAGGCGCTGATTCTCGATTGGCTTGTCGCCTGAAATTCATTGAATGTTCTTTTGCGGCGGACTAGATGTTGAAGCGAATTGCCAAAGCTTTCATAGCATTTCTGTTCGGCCAAGTTTTGGGTTTCGCCGCCAACATACTTATCGTGCCGCTTTACCTTCACGTCTGGAGTCCAGCACAGTATGGTGAGTGGCTGACGCTGTATTCCGCCGTCGCATACCTCTCGACGCTAGATATGGGAGTACAGACCTACGTCGTGAATCGCCTGACGCAGGCGTACGCTCGCGGGGACATGGATGAGTACGCCAGTGTTCAACATACCGCGTTCGCCTTCTACGCGGCCTTAGGGGCGATTGCCGGTTGCGTTGTTGTTGCTGTAGTGTTCTTCGCCCCGGTGCAGCACTGGTTTAGCTTTGCCTCTACGACTCACCGGGTCACTGTTATCGTCGTTGCACTTCTCGCGTTTCAATACCTGGCCCAATTGCCCGGAACTATTCTCATCTCGGTTTATAGGACAACCGGGAATCTGGCAACTTCCAGCTGGCTCGCTAACCTGATGCGAATGCTCATTTTGGTATTCACGGTTCTCGCTCTGGTTTTGAAGCCCAGCTTCGTGACTGTGGCAGCCGCGCAAGCCTCGGCCTTTGTAATCGTCTTGGCTGTTACGTTCTGGCACGTTCGCAGACGTTTCCCGTCCTTGGTCCCCTCCTTCAAGAAAGCAAGATGGGAACTCGTTGGCAGCATTCTGAAGCCGAGTATGTTGTTCGGTGCAATCATCTTGTCTACCGCGCTGGTGCTACAAGGTGCGAGTCTGCTAGTTGCCGGAGCGCTCGGTGCGGCTGCAGTTGCATTGTTCGTAACGACCCGCACTTTGGCAAATTCTATGCGACAACTTGTTAACTTGCTCGCCAATGCTGCGTGGACCGATTTGACCCGTCTTGAGGCGCTGGACGACCGACGGCGCCTCAGTATGGCTCTGCGGTTTCTTGTGTTCACATCGGCAGCCGGATGCTTAGCCATTTCTGCTTCGCTTTGGTTCGAAGGTTCCAGCGTGATCCTTTTCTGGACACGCGGCAAACTAGCGCCCGATCCAACGCTGTTGCACTGGTTCTTGATCTATCTGGCGCTTCAAACGCCGTGGATGACGGCCTCTCAGATACCGTGTGCTACCAACCAGCACAGGCTCACCTCGATCGCCTATCTCGTCTCTGCAATAACAGGTCTCTCCTCGGCGACCTTGCTTGTGCGCCATTTCGGCCTCATCGGAGTGCCGATGGGATTGATAGTCGGCGAATCGCTAGCTTGCTACCACTTTGTTCTTCGTGATGGATGCCGCGTTGCTGGTCAACCCTACGGACGCTTTGCAGCCAGATTGTGGGCAGGGATGTTCCTGATAGGTGCCTTTGCGGCTACTGCCACCTGGGGAGTTCACCACCTTGCAGTTTCCATGACGCTTCGCTGGATCATTTCAGGCACTGTTAGTAGCACGGTTGTTGCTGTGGGACTTTGGTTCGTCTGGCTTGGTTCCGACGATCGTCAGTTTGTGACGACGAAGCTGTCCCTGATTATGCGCAGATTGAAGCGAAAGCAGGCGATTCCGGCTCCCGCAACCGGGCTCTAAACTAAGCGCCACATACTCGTTATTTCATCACTCCGATCCTTACAAGAGTTCGAGTAACGCCGCGGTATAGACTTTTGCTGATCCTGAATGCCGGCCCCCCGTGTCGTTTCAGGCCGTTTGCCAGCGGGAGCAGCGATTGCTCCATTCGGAATCGGAGCGTAGTTGTACGGAAGCTGTCTTCGTCCCCAGTATGCACGAAAAGCCGGTTGTAGTAAGCAGGGAAGAGCGCCCCGAAGTACTGATCCTGGCGATCGACTCTTGCGATGTAGTCCAATTCGCATTCATCCATGGGGACGTCCTCCCTATACGGTCCTATAAACTCCTGAAATGCGCGCGAGCAAATGTGCGGAGCATCGCTATAAACGTTCGAGCTCTCACGAGAATCAGGCTCAGGCGATATGCGGAGGCACGTCGTCTCACAACCTGGCAGTGGGAATCCGGTGGTGTTGTGTTTAACACCGTAGTACTTCAATAGCCCAAGTCTCGGGTTTTGTTCCATGACAGCAACGGCCTGCTGAAGCCATTTCGATGGTCCCTGGCAATCCCAGTCGTCTTGCAAAACGAAGATATACTCTCCCCTACATGCTGCGAGTCCGGCGTTCATGTTCGCACCCATGCCACGATTCTTGCCACCTAGTTCGTACTTGTCGAACTTCAGCCGTCGGATCTGTTCCTGCACGGATGCACTACTGCCGTCGTCAGCTACCACGAGTTCTAGATTCGGATAATCAGTGTGCCGAGAGAATGCCGCCAGTGTACGTTCGAGAAGGTGAATACGCTTGTAGGTTACGAAGAGTACGGACACCAAAGGCCAGTTCATCGGCTTGCCCAATGTGAGAATGCTGCATTCTACTACAC
>JAEYQK010000036.1 GCA_023410055.1 Acidobacteriota bacterium | reverse complement strand
GTGTAGTAGAGGCCGTTCGAGCCTAGTTCGTGGAGCTTGGGTAACTTCTTGCTCTCGATGCGGAAGGCCTGGTTCTCGGAGAGGTGCCAGTGAAACACGTTCATCTTCACGGCGGCCATGCCATCGAGATTGCGCTTGACGACCTCTACTGGCATCCAGTGGCGGCAAGGGTCCATCATGAGGCCACGCCAGGCGAACCGCGGATGGTCTTCGATGGTGACGGCCGGGACGAAGAAGCTGTCGGGTCCGATCTGGAGAAGCTGGAGGAAGGTCTCGATGCCGCGGAGTACGCCGAGCGAGGTCGGGGCGGTGATGCGAGCACTGGTGGGCGTGACGTCGAGTTTGTAGGACTCGTCTTCGCCTAACTTCTGCACGGATGCGCCGGAGGTCTCGGCCGAGAGTACGAGCGTGGCGTCAGAGGGGTCGGCGAGTCGGGTGCGAAGCGGGATTCCGGTCTGGCGCGAGATGCGTTCCACGAGTCTCTGCGCGGCGCGGTTGACACGGACGTCCTTGGTGCCGGTGATGGCGATGGTGAAGGATTGGGTGATTGGGAGTTGTCCCGTGCTGGCGCGGAGCGAGGCTGGGATAGGCATTAAGCGCGATTCGGGTGTGGACTGCGCGCGTGCATTGGGCATGGTTAATCCCAGAACAGAGAGGGCGATGAAGCAGAGGAACAAGAGTTTCATAAAGAGTGCTCGTGAGCCGTTCATCATACAAGATGTTGCTGATTTCTCAATGTGGTGATTTCATCTAGACATCAGGGGTGTTTTTGCCTCAGCGGCTAACGCCGCAGGGATCTCGGTTGCGAGAACTCGCGCTACAAGAACCAGGAGAGCAGATGCTGTTGCACGGGATATTTCCTCCGATTACGACGCCGTTCTATGCGGACGGGCAGATCTACTACAAGAAGCTTGAGCACAATGTTGCCAGGTATTCCAAGACACCGGTGGCCGGGATCGTCGTGCAAGGGTCCACGGGCGAGGCCATTCTGCTGAGCGACCAGGAGCGGCGTGACGTGCTGAAGTGCGCACGCGAGGTGGCCGGGCCGGAGAAAGTGCTGATCGCCGGTTGTGGCATCGAGTCGGCGCAGGAGACGCTAAAGCTTTGCGACTACGCTGCCGAACTTGGTTATGACGTCGCGATGGTGCGGACGCCGCATTACTACAAGGGCCAGATGAACAAGCCGGAGAACATGCTGGCGTTCTATCGGTTCGTTTGTGATCGGTCGCCGCTGCCGGTGATCATCTACAATTTCCCGCAGGCGACCGGGTACGACATGCCAGCGGAGATCGTGATCGAGCTGGCCGAGCATCCGAACTTGATCGGTATCAAGGAGTCGAGCGGCGATATCGACAAATTAAAGGTCATTGTCGAAGGCACGCGGCACATCAAGCGGAGCGTTCCGGTGACGGAGACGTTTGCGGCGATGACGCCGAGGATGAGTTCAGCACTCAGCAACGCACCCTCCCCTTCGGGGAAGGGTGCGGCACCCGCAGTGGCTGGTGGCGCGGCACCCGCGACGGGTCTGAAGATGCGGCAGAAGAAAGTTGGGTTTCAGGTGCTTGTGGGAGCGGCGCAGAAGCTGGCTCCGTCGCTGGAGGCGGGAGCGGTGGGCGCGATTCTGGCGTTCGCGGATGCGGCTCCGACGGCGATGTATGAGGTGTACGCGGCGTGGAAAGAGGGCGATAAGCAACTGGCGATGGAGAAACAACAGAGAGTTGCGGCCGCCGCGTCGAGGATTGCCGGTGACTTGAGCATTCCTGGGGTGAAGTATGCGATGGACCTGAATGGGTACTATGGCGGCCCGGTGCGTTTACCTCTGCTGGGGTTGACGGCGGAGTTGAAGGCCGAAGTTGAGAGGCTGATGGCGGACATACGCAACTAACCATCGAATGAGCGGATGAACGGATGAAGACATCGGGCGATCTGGTGATCGGGTGATCTGGTGATCGAGAAGATTGCAACGCAAAGGACGCTGGGGACGCAAAGGTAACCAGGGGGCGAGGAGTTCCCACGTTAGCTTCGCGAACGTGGGGCACCATCAGCGGCACCGTCGCGGGAGTGTCCGGTGCAGTCGACGGTTCGGTGGCGCAGGCGTTGATGTTTAGCGGTGAAGGGAGTTCTTTGCTGGCGACTTCGGCGGCCATGTCGGCAGGGAGATGGTGTTTTGGTTCATCGGTCTCGAACTGTTTGTGGCATTGGGAGCAGAGGTGTTGCATTGAGGCCAGTTCGTGGCGGCGCTTCTGGTAGAGCTCTTCTTTTCGTTTCTCTTCGCTCTCGCGTTTGACTTCGTTCCAAATCTGATAGCAATTGAGGTCGCTGGCGCTGTATTCGTCATCAAGCTGACGCTGGAAGGTGGTGCCTTTGAAATTCGTGATCATGTTCTGGAGCATGTAGCCGGCGAGGCTGGCGGCTTTGTGGTCGATGGTGCCGTTTACGACGGCGTAGACAAGCTGAGTGAGGGCGTAGTGGATTCCGTCGGGATCTTCCATGTAGCCGAGATTGATCTTGGGGATCGGAGCGGGGTTGACAGGCATGCGGCGGAGCGGGAAGTCGATGTAGGCCTGACGGTGGTAATGGCAGTAATCGTGGTTGCGGAGAGCGGGGGATCCGCAGCGCGTTCCGTTCGTCTTAATGTGATTGCAGCGACGGATATCGCGTCTGAAGACGGGCATGTAGTTCCTCCGAAGATGATTTTGTACAGCTGGGGAAGTCCCCCACGTTAGCCCGCTCGCGCTTAACCCGCTCAAGCCAGAACCGGGCTTGAACGGGGCACCAACCGGCGGAACGTGGGGCACAGTTGCTAGCCCCCTGGGTTGCCAAAAGTGAAAGTTCTTGAAAATGCAAGAGTTAAGGCGGTGATATCCCCGCCCGATGACGCTAAGTCTTTGAATGAATGGGAGTTAAGACATCGATATCGAAATGCTTCCCCAATGTGTGCTCTGATTCCATTATGGCAAAGTAGAGGGGTGAAAACCGACAGGGATCGGAATGCTGCATGTGGCTCTATTTCATGAACTTAGGAGCGGAATGGAAGGCTGCGGGGCTTGACACATCTTCAGTTTCTCATCCCGCTCAAGCCAAAAGAGGGCTTGAACGGGGCACCAGAAAGATGGTGCTTAACATTTCGTTGCGCCGTTCTGTTTCTCTAGGGCAAGATGAAGGCAATGAGATCAAAAGCTATTTTCGTTTCTCTTTTTGTGTTGGCGTGTGCGCTTACGGCGCTGGCTGCTGATACGGTGCTGACTTGGCCTGCCGACGGCAGGGATCCGGTTGTGAAGGTCACGGTCGGGAGAATGCGTCAGGTGAATTCGACTGCCGGGCAGACTGATTATGCTGCAGAAGCAACGGTCGAAAACGTTGGCAAGAAGCCGCTGCCGATGGCTTCGTTTTATCTCTATCTGCTGGACAAGAACAAGAAGCGGATCGGAGAAGGGTACTTCGAGTTGACCAATCTGGCGGTTGGTCAGCAAGCGAAGGTGGCGGTGACGGCACACGCGATGGGGTCAATCGCGAGCATGGAGTTGCAGCCCCAGCATCTGCCGTCGGATGAACCGGTGAAGGTGAAAGTGGCTGTCGCGAGCAAGCCGGCCGGAGCAATATTGAAGGTCGATGGACAGGACGCGGGTTATACGCCGCAGACAGTGATGCTGTTGCCGGGGAAACACACGATCGAATTGACGAAAGAGGGATTTGCAGCGGCGAGTGCTCCGGTCGAAGTGACGGGAGGTTCGATGCCGCAGGGCGTGAACGTGGAGTTGAGTCCGGCGACGCAGGATACGGTGGTGCTGCGTGACGGAAGCGTGGTGCTGGGCGATGTGTCGTCGGTGACGATGGCGACGGTCACAGTGAAGGTGAGCGGCAAGGTGAAGAGTTATCCCCGGAACCAGGTGGCGAGAGTCGTGTTCGTGGAAAGAACAGTGGCTAAGAAGCCGGCGGCGAAAAAGGGAAAGTAGAAAAGTACTCAGTACTCAGTACCTAGCACCTAGTTGGGAAGTCGACTGGGTGCTAGGTACTTTTTGTTTTCACCCCGCTCAAGCCAGAAGAGGGCTTGAACGGGGCACCGTCGAGGTGACGAACTACGCGATGCGTTTTTTGCGGTTGGGGCGAGTGAGGCGGACGGCGCGGGTCGAGCCTCGCTGGCCACCTGCGTCGACTACATCGTCTACATCGGCTTCAGCCGTTTGTTGAGGATGCTGGCGGGTCGGACGTCCGCTGGCGCCGGGTTGATGGGCGGTGTCTTCGTCAGTTCCTGGACCACTCTGGGCTGCGGCAGGTTCGTCGCGGGACTCGGTTTGTGGGCGCGATTGGCCGCGGCCGATGTCGAGGGCGTGAGTGCCGGGATCGATGCCGAGGTCCTTGCCGGTTGAGGGCTCGACGATGTAGAGGAGATCGACGAGATCGCTGGCGTGCTGCTCTTCGTCTTTGAGGATGTGTTCGATCATCAGGCGAGTGGTGGGGTCTTTGTCGCCGAAGAAGCGGATCATCTGGCTGTAAACGTCGATGACCGAGCGTTCGGCTATGAGGTCTTCGCGGATCATGTCGCCGAGGGTCTCACCTTCGACGTACTGGGCGACGGAGCGGTTGACGAGGGTGCCGGGATTGAAGTCGGGCTTGCCTCCGAGTTGCTGGATGCGCTCCCCGATCTGGTCGGCGTGGTCGCGCTCGGAATCGGCGTGTTCCTTGAATTCGCTGGCGACGGACTTGCCGTGAACTCCGGTGGCCATGAAGTAGTGGTGCATATAACGCAGAACGCAGACGATCTCTGTGGCTAAGGCTTCGTTCAGGATGGCGATGGTCTTGTCTTTATCTACCTGGTAGGCGCTGGTTACGGCGCCGTCTTCGATGTTGCGGATCGCACGCTGTCGAATTTGTTCGATATCTTTGACGAATTCAGGCATGGGATGTCCTCTGTGAGGACTTAGATAGGCGGCGCGGAGGAGTAGATGTCCGAGAAAATCGAGTGATTTGGTGATCGTGTGATTTGAAGAACTCCAGCAGAGGCGGGCCGAGTTCGCGCGGCAACTTGTCCTGGGAGAGGGACATCCAACCGGAGGATTCGAACGAACGTTCGACAAACAAGAGGAACTTGTGGCGCGAACTCAGGTGCAGGTAGATCTGGAAGTGGATTCGCGGTTTGACCGAAGGTTGGCGGATATCCTGGAGCACGCGACGGACGTGTTCTTCGAAAAGGGATACGAGGGCGCGTCGATGCGTGATTTGTCCCGCGCGACGGGGATGTCACTGGCAGGTCTGTACTACTACTTCGAATCGAAAGAAAAGCTGCTGTACCTCATTCAGAAGCATACGTTCTCGACGATCGTGGAGCGCTTGCAGGAAAGGCTTGCGGGAGCGAGTGATCCGCAGCAGCGGATCAGGATCGCGATCGAGAACCATCTCGAGTATTTCCTGGCGAATCAGAAGGCGATGACCGTGCTTTCCCATGAAGACGAAGTCCTGAAGGGAGTGCTGGGCGACGAGGTGCGCGAGATCAAGAGGAAGTACTACAGGATCTGTCGCGAGTTGGTGGAAGCGCTGAAGGCCGAACGCGGGCTGAAGGTGAATACGAGGATTGCGGTGCTGAGCCTGTTCGGGATGATGAACTGGATCTATACGTGGTATCGGCCGCAGTTGGATACGGATTTGGCGCGGGAGATGGGCGACATCTTCTTGAGTGGGGTGTTGGGGAGTGAGAAGAGGACAGTTGTGAGGCGGATGAACGGATGAACGAATGAAAGTGGTCGAGGTGCGAGGGCAAGATGCCCTCGCGACAGCCGCCGGGACGGCGGCGCTACGAGTGTGAGTGTTGCGAGTGTTCAGTAAAGGAGTTGTGGGATGGCGACGATTTCGCAAACGGCGACGCAGCAGTTGATTCGGTACAGGAATGACCAGGGAGTGGCGGTGATTACGATGGATGATCCGCCAGCGAATACCTACACGTACGAGATGAACCTGCAGTTGGACGACGCGATTCTGCGGGCGCGGATGGACAACGATGTCCACGTGATTGTGCTGACGGGCGCCGGCGATAAGTTCTTCTCGGCGGGCGCGAACATCAAGATGCTGTCGAGCGTTGATCCCACGTTCAAGTACTACTTCTGTCTTCATGCGAACGAGACGCTGCTGAGGCTGGAGCATACGCCGAAGCTGGTGATTGCGGCGTTGAACGGGCATACGGTGGGTGGCGGCTTGGAGATTGCGATGGCGGCGGATCTGCGAATCGCCAGGAAAGATGCGGGGAAGATCGGGCTGCCGGAGATCAACCTTGGCGTGCTGCCGGGGACGGGAGGTACGCAGAGGTTGTCGCGGATGGTGGGGAAGTCGAAGGCGATCGAGTTGATTATCACGGGGAACACGTTCTCGTTCGAAGAGGCGAAGGAGATGGGGATCGTGAATGACATCTTCGAGCGCGAGGGGTTCATGGAGAACGTGATGGAGTATGCGCGGCAGTTCTGTCCTCCGAACAAGGCTGCGAAGGCCGTGGGGAGGATCAAGCGTTCGGTGCAGACCGGGTGGGAGATTCCGATGGAGTCGGCGTTGGCGGTCGAGCGCGAGAACCAGCAGATATTGTTCCAGAGCGAGGATGCGAAGGAAGGGCTGGCGGCGTACGTGGAGAAGAGGCCGGCGACGTTCAAGGCGAAGTAGTGGCGGCGCACCCTCCCCTGCGGGGAAGGGTGCGGCACCCGCAGGTGAGGCTAGAACTATGTTGACGGCGACGAAGGCGAAGATTGCGCAGGGGAAGCTGTTCATCGGTGGCGAGTGGCGCGAGGCCTCGGGTGGGCGGATGTTCGAGACCGTCAATCCGGCGACAGGCGAGGTCCTGACGCAGGTGGCGGAGGCGACTGCGGCGGATGTGGACGAAGCAGTGATGGCGGCGCGGCGGGTGTTTGATGATAGCGAGCATCCGTGGCGGAAGATGTCGGCCAGTGAGCGCGGGCGGTTGCTCTGGCGAATAGCAGATGCAGTAGAGCGGAACATTGACGAGCTTGCGGAGTTGGAGACGCTGGACAACGGCAAGCCAATCTTCGAGTCGCGCTACGTCGATATGCCGATGGTGGTGGACGTTCTTCGGTACTACGCGGGATGGGCGACGAAGATCCATGGCGAGACGACGAATACGTTCGAGAACGCGCTGACGTACACGGTGCGGGAGCCGATCGGAGTTGTGGGGGCGATCGTCGCGTGGAACTTCCCGCTGCTGTTGGCGAGTTGGAAGCTGGGTCCGGCGCTGGCGTGCGGGAATACGGTGGTACTAAAGCCGGCTGAGCAGACTTCGTTGACGGCGCTGCGGTTTGCGGAGCTGGCGAAGGATGCGGGGGTGCCGGATGGCGTGCTGAACGTCATTACGGGCGGGCCGGAGACGGGCGCGAAGTTGGTGTGGCATCCGGGGGTGGACAAGATTGCATTTACCGGATCGACGGTTGTTGGGAAAGAAATCATGCGAAGTGCGGCGGATTCGCTGAAACGCGTGACGCTGGAACTGGGCGGGAAGTCTCCGAACATCGTGTTCGCGGATTCGGATATGGACGCCGCGGTGAAGGGGGCAATCAACGGGATCTTCTACGGGAAGGGCGAAGTGTGCTGTGCGGGGTCGCGGCTGTTCGTGGAAAGCAAGGTTCGGGACGAGTTCATAGAAAAGCTCGTGACACGAGCTCAGAAGATGCAGCCGGGGGATCCGCTGGATCCGAAGACGAGGCTTGGGGCGGTCGTCAGTGAAGAGCAGATGAAGCAGGTGCTCGGGTATATCGACACCGGGAAGAGAGAAGGGGCGGAACTGCTGACGGGCGGAAATCGAGCGCAGGTTGGGAATGGCAGGGGCTTCTTCGTAGAGCCGACGGTGTTTGGCGGAGTGAAGAACGATATGTGCATCGCGCAGGAAGAGATATTTGGGCCGGTGCTGGCGACGTTGACGTTCGATGATGTGGAGGAAGTGGCGAAGCTTGCGAACCAGGTGACCTACGGACTGGCGGCGGCAGTGTGGACGAAGGACATCAACAAGGCGCACCAACTTTCGCGGAAGCTGAAGGCGGGAACGGTGTGGATTAATACGTATGGCGTAATGGATGCGGCGCTGCCATTCGGCGGGTACAAGCAGTCGGGCTTCGGGCGCGAGTTGGGGGCGCAGGCGATCGAGCACTACACCGAAGTCAAGACAGTGTGGGTGAACCTCTAATCGGGTGATTTCGTGATCGGGTGATCGGGTGATTGAAGAAGCGGATGAACGGATGAGCGGATGAACCCCGAAGAGCTTTCAAAGCAAGCAGAAGGACGGGGCACAGCCCCGTCCCCACACGAGATGGGGTGAGGTATGGGATCTCTGTTGAAGATTGGGACTTTTGGGGATTGGGTTGGGCTGTTTGAGAATTGGCGTCGGGAAATCGGGGTTGAGCGGGACGAGATCGCTGGGTTCAAGTTCGAGACGTTATTTGGGGCAATCGAGACCGGCGAGATTCAGTTCGGGTACTACAAGGGCCGGAACAAGTGGGAAAACGTGAGGCAGGTTCCGACGCAGCAGATCAGAGACGCGCTGATGAACATGATCGTGTATCAGGGCGATACGGAGTTTGCGAGCGTGGAGCAGCAGCGGGCGTTGTTTGAGTCTGCTCCGACGGACTATGACCGGCGGGCGCTGTCGCGGGTGATGATCGAGGAGATGAGGCACGGGTGGCAGATGTGCGCACTGCTCATGGAGCACTTCGGGCACTCGGGTAAGGTCGAGGCGCAGAAGATGCTGGAGCGGCGAGCGTTCGAAAACAAGCGTTTGCTGGGCGCGTTCAACGAAGAAGTTGATAACTGGATGGACTTCTTTACGTACACGGACTTCGTGGATCGTGATGGGAAGTTCCAGTTGCAGATGTTGAAGTATTCGGCGTTTGCCCCGCTGGGGCGCTCGATGTCGTACATGCTCAGGGAAGAGGCGTTCCACATGGGAACTGGCAACGACGGACTGGCGAGAGTTGTGAAGGCGGGTGTGATCCCGGGATGGTTGGTACAGAAGTATCTCAACAAATGGATCTCGGAATCGTATGACTTGTTTGGGACGGACCATTCGTCTTCGGCGCACTGGGTTTATGTCTGGGGTGTGAAGGGAAGGTACGACGAACCGAAGAATGAGGGCGCACCGGATTTGGATGATCTGAACGACTACAACCGCCAACTGTATCGGGATGAGGTTGATGGTCTTGTGCAGCGGTTCAATAACTTTTTGCCTGCGGGGCAGAAGAAGCTGTACGCGCCCGATATCAAGTTCAACCGTGCGATCGGGAAGTGGTCTGGGTTGAAGTGTCATCCGGAGACGGGGGCGCCGGTAGAGGACAAGGAGTACGAGGCGAGGCGCAGTGAGTGGCTGCCGACAGCGAAAGACAAGAAGTTGCTGATCGATATTATCGGGGCGGAGAAGAACTGGATCGCGCCGAAGGTCGGGGCGAGAGATCCATTTGAGACGATCAGC
This sequence comes from Acidobacteriota bacterium, assembly GCA_023410055.1. Taxonomy (GTDB): domain Bacteria; phylum Acidobacteriota; class Terriglobia; order Terriglobales; family Acidobacteriaceae; genus JAEZPW01. The sequence continues at coordinate 4,834 of JAEYQK010000036.1, read as the reverse complement.
GAGCCGAGGAAGAGCGCGGTGAATCTTTAATCGGGCCATCGGGCGATCGGGCCATCGGGTGATCGGGTGATCGGGTGATCGGAAGACGAAAACCCAACGTACCAACGGAGTGCACAGAGGTGCACAGGGAAGACGCAGGGGTGGCGGAGAAGCAAATGCAGGTCCCTCCGCTACGTCGCGCCTGCGCGCGCGACTCCGGTCGGGATGACGGGGTTTCATTACTCGAATCTGGTCGGGAGGACGAACTACGTTTGTAGTATCGTGGAGCGATGATTACGAAGATACAGCCGTCGTTTAGCAAGATAAGGCTTGAGGTTGGGGAGCGGGTGGCGCAGATCGTGCTCGAGAACCCGCCGGTGAATGTCATCGATCTAGAGATGATGGCAGATTTGATTGCGGCGATTGAGCATATCGAGGCGCGCTCGGATGTGTCGGTGATTGTATTCAGCGGGAGTGGCATGGATTTCTCGGCAGGTGTGGATATCAAGACGCACGTGCCGGAGAAAGTTCGGGGCATGATCGTTGAGTTTCACTCGGTGATTCGGTCCGTGGTGAGCGCGAAGAAGGTCACGATTGCGGCGGTGCACGGGAATTGCCTGGGCGGTGGGGCGGAGCTGGCATTGATGTGCGACATGGTGTTCTGCACCGAGAATGCAAAGTTTCAGTTTCCGGAGATTCAGTTGGCGTGTTTTCCTCCGGTCGCGGTGGTCGCGTTGTCTGTGGCGGTTGGACAGAAGCGCGCGGCGGAGATGATTCTGACGGGCAACGTTGTGCATGGAGACGAGGCGCTGCACATCGGGTTGGCGAACGACGCTGTCGCGGACGAGAGCGAGTTGAGCGAGGTACTGCACGAGGTAGCCGGGCGGTTAACAGCGTTGAGTCCGACGGCGCTGGAACTCACGAAGAAGGCGATGTACGCTTGGGACGCGATTCACTTCGACAAGGGACTGCAGCGGTCGGAGAGCATTTATCTCGACGAGTTGGTGAAGACTGAAGATGCCCGCGAAGGGATCGCGGCGTGGATGGAGAAGCGAAAGCCGGTGTGGAAAATCTGAGAAATCGGGTGATCGGGTGATCGGGTGATCTGAGAAACAAGATGCCTGCGACAGCGTACAAAGAAGAGATTGATCCGCGACGATGGTTTGTCGAGCGTATTCGAGCTCAGGCGAAAGAAGAAGGTGTCGAGTTCTCTCAGCTTGAGCAGGAATATCTGTTTAACACCGAGCGGGGCGACGACGCAGCTGCGCTCGCGATTGTGGAACGCATTAAGGGCAAGCAACACGAGCAGTTTGACGAAAGAATATCCGGCCTTGCCTGGCGACGCTACCAAGCCGACATCGTATCCGATCCAGAGGTTCAAGAAGAATATAAGAAGGCGCTGCACGCACTGGCTAACGTTGACGAATACCCCAATCTTTCGATGTTCATCTGCTGCATAGGGCTGGAGAAGCCGCCGGAAGAATTGAACGCGAAGTCGTCTCCTTGGCGCACGCTGCTAGTATTTGCGCTGATCGTGCTCGCGTTCATAATCGCTGCGCTTCTGCGTAGGTAATTTGGGCATAACGATCTCATGACGAAGCAACTGATTGAACTACGTGTGAATGGGCGGACGCATGAGTTGGCGGTCGAGCCGAATGCGTTGCTGTTGGACGTGTTGCGGCGGGACCTGGGGCTGACCGGTTCCAAGCGCGGGTGCGATGATTCCTTGTGTGGCGCGTGTACGGTGCAGGTTGATGGTGTGGCGATGCTGGCGTGCACGATGCTAGCTGTCAGTTGTGAAGGAGTGGAGATTACGACCGTGGAGGGAATCGCTGAGCATGGGAGTCTGGCGGCGATTCAGAAGGCGTATGGAGATTGGGGTGGTGCGCAGTGTGGGTACTGCACACCCGGGTTCATGATGACGGTGAGCACGCTGCTGGCCAACAATCCCGATCCGACAGATGAAGAGATTCGCGAGGCGATGAGCGGGAACCTGTGCCGGTGTACGGGGTACGAGCAGATGTACCAGGCGATCAAGGCGGCGATTGAGGCTGAGAAGAAAGGGATGGCGGCGGCGCGATGAGCGACTTCTCAGTGATCGGCAAACCGATAGCGATGGTGGATGCGGCCGGGAAGACGACCGGCGCGGGCAAGTACACGGACGACATCAGTGTGCCGGGGATGTTGTACGGGAAGATTTTGCATTCGCCGCACCCTCATGCGCGGATCAAAAAGATTGATGCAAGTCGGGCGCTGGAGTTGGATGGCGTGGTCGCGGTGGTCACAGGAAAAGACGCGCCCGTCACGTATGGCATATTGCCGATAGGGCATGACGAACATGCGCTGGCGGTGGACAAGGTCCGGTACGTGGGAGACAACGTTGCATGCGTGGCGGCGGTGTCGGAGGCGATTGCGGAACGCGCGCTTGAGTTGATCGACGTTGAGTATGAGTTGCTGCCGGCGTGGTTCGATCCTGAAGAGTCGATGAGCGCTACAGGCGAATTCATACATGGGCAACGCCCGAACAATATCGAGAAGGAATATCACCATACGTTCGGCGATCCGGATATGGCGTTTGCGGACGCGGACCATGTGGTGAAGGGCCGGTACATCGCGAACGAAGTGACTCATGCGGCGATGGAGCCGCATTCGACGCTGGCCGCTTTTGATTTCGATTCGTATACCGGGAAGCTGGGACGGTTGACGGTGTGGTCGTCGACGCAGGTGCCGTACTACTTGCAGCACAAGTTGTCGCTGGTGCTCGAAATGCCGATGTCGCAGATACGGGTGATCAAGCCGCTGGTGGGCGGCGGGTTCGGCGGGAAGAGCGAGGTGATTCCGCTGGAGATCATTGCGGCGATAGCGGCGCGGGCGGCGAAGGCTCCGGTGAAGATCACGTATACGCGCGAAGAAGTCTTTTGGGCGCATCGGGGAAGACCGAGGACGATTGTCGATCTGAAGACGGGCGTGATGAAGGACGGCAAGATCGTGGCCGTCAGGGCGCGCGTGGTTCAGGACGGTGGAGCCTATTGTTCGTATGGGCCGGTGACGCTGCTGTATTCGGGAGCGCTGCTGGGCGCGCTGTACGACATACCGAACGTGCAGTATGACGGCTATCGCGTGCTGACCAACAAGCCGGCGTGTGGGGCGATGCGCGGGCATGGGACCGTCAATGTGCGGTTCGCGTTCGAGTCACAGCTGGATGAGATTGCGGTGGCGTTGAATATCGATCCGGCGGAGATTCGACGGCGGAATTTGTTGCAGCCGCCGTGCGTGACGGTGAATGGTTTGCGCGTTCTGAGCTATGGCCTGCCAGAGTGTATCGACAAAGTGACCGAGCGCTCATGGTGGAGAGAGCGGCGCGGCAGGATGCGGTATGCGCGCGGGCTGGGGATCGCGTGTAGTCATTATGTGAGCGGCGCGGCGAATTCGATCATTCGGTCGGATATGCCGCATTCGACGGTGAACATCAAAGTGGATCGCGATGGCGGCGTGGTAGTGTACACCGGCGCTTCGGAGATCGGGCAGGGATCGGACACGATGGCGGCACAGATCGTGGCCGAAGTGCTGGGGTGTTCGCTGTCGCGAGTGAAAGTGGTGGCGGCGGATACGGATTTGACGCCGATTGACCTGGGGTCGTACTCGAGCCGCGTGACGTTCATGGCGGGGAATGCGACGTTGCGGGCGGCGGAGGCGATCAGGAAGGTTATCGTCGAGGCCGCAGCGAAGAGGATGGAGTGCGCGGCGGAAGATGTCGTAATGCGAGAGGATTGGGTCGGAACAGTTGCTAGCGCACCCTCCCCTGCGGCGAAGGGTGCGGCACCCGTATCTTCGTATGGTGCGTTCGCGAGTGGGCATATTGAGGGTCAGATATTGCGTGGGTCGGTGTTGCAGAAGCGGAAGGATGACGGGCCGAAGGACAGGATGTCGTTCGAAGAGGCCGTGGTTGCGGCGATCGATACGCATGGTGCGCTGACGGCGAGTGGATCGTATGCGCCTCCGTCGGATGCGCGGGGCGGGAATTTCAAGGGAGCGGGAGTAGGGCCGTCGCCGGCGTATTCGTACTCGGCGCAAGTGGCGGAAGTGAGTGTCGATGAGGAGACGGGTGAGGTCACGGTCCACAAGATTTGGGCGGCGCATGATTGCGGGAGGGCGTTGAATCCGGTGGCGGTAGAGGGACAGGTGATCGGGTCGGTGTGGATGGGGCTCGGGCAGGCCTTGCAGGAAGAGATCATATGGAAAGATGGGCTGATCATGAATCCGGGGCTGCTGGGGTATGCGAGTCCGACGGCGGCGGAGTCACCCGAGATCGAACCGATCATTGTGGAGAGTGTTGATCCTGAAGGACCGTTCGGTGCGAAAGAGGCTGGCGAGGGATCGCTGGCGGCGACGATTCCGGCCATCGCGAATGCGATCTATAACGCTGTGGAGATTAGGCTAAGAGAGGCGCCGTTCACGCCGGAGCGAGTGCTGGCTGCACTGAGGGCGAAGAACGGCGCGAAGAAGATGGAGATGTCGGGCGGGATCGATCCGACGAACCCGGACCGGTTGAGAGAGCATGGCGGGGCGCTGTCGTTCAAGGGTAAGGGCGCGGTGAGAGTCACAGCGAACGACTTTATGGCTTCCGCACCCACATCTGCCGAAACCGGGCAGATGTGGGGCACCGATCAAACAGCAGAAACCGTCACCCCGCTCAAGCCAAAAGAGGGCTTGAACGGGGCACCGAGATCGTGGAATGCGGGAGGTGGCGAGTGAGTCTGCCTGCGTTCCAGGTGCTGATTCCCACGACGATCGAAGAAGCGGTTGAGTTGCTGGCGAGATATGCGGGGAATGTGCAAGTCATTGCGGGCGGGAC
>JAEYQK010000074.1 GCA_023410055.1 Acidobacteriota bacterium | reverse complement strand
TCTTCAGCAGTCCACGCCTCCTGTTTTGTTCGGCGTCGGAGAACAAGCGCTACTGCAAAAGAGCGGAATCGCTGTAGTTGGTTCTCGCCATGCTGTGGAAGAGGATCTCGAATTTGCTCGCACACTGGGGTCCCAATGTGCCGAACAGGGCTTGGCAGTCATTTCTGGTGCAGCAAAGGGAGTCGATTCAGAATCGATGATGAGCAGCGTTGAACGTGGCGGAACATCAATAGGTATTCTGGCTGAGGGCCTTGGACGTCTGTCCATCGCTCCGCAATACCACGATGCTATTGCTGACGGCCGTTTGGCCCTTATTTCATCATTCGAGCCCGAAATGCGATGGTTCGCGCACAACGCGATGGACAGAAATAAACTCATTTATGGCCTTTCTGACGCCGCTGTTGTCGTGTCGTCATCTGCCGAAAAGGGCGGTACGTGGGCAGGCGCACTTGAGGCCCTAGGACACCGACGAGTGCCGGTGTATGTAAAAGCCTCAGGTCATGTTTCCGATGGGAACAAGAAGCTACTTCAAATCGGAGCTAGACCTTTCCTCGGTGGAGCATCGAGCGATCTCAAGGAGTTGATAGGGACCTCTCCTGCCATAGCGCCATTATTTGAACAACCAGTTGACACTGTATCTGCCGAACATTCAACAAGTGTGCAATCTGAAAGTTCTCTTGTGTCCGGAGCAACAGCACATCCTCTGGGCTCGGATGCTGACGCACCCCAAGCCGCACCCGACGCAACATATGATATACCGAACGCCTTGCTGAATCTTGCAGTCGATGATAACGCGCCCGATGAGACCGCCGAGTTCGTCTGCAATGATCCGAGTAGACCGGGCGGTAGAGATGCCTATCCGCAGGTCGAGGCGCTTCTTTTGCAGGTTTTGGAAACCCCTTGCGACGAGAAGCGTGTAGCCCAAGCATTGAACATCGTCCCTGCACAGGCCAAGGCTTGGCTCAAACGAGCAGTTGAGCGCGGAAAAGTACGAAAGTTGAGCAAGCCAAGTCGGTACGAGAAGATCCGCTCGTCCAGTTTGTTCTGAGTGTGGCTGTGAACTGTCCAGCGCTGTTCTGCAGTGGCCGGACTAAGTGGACCGGTCGTGCTGGGTCGCAGGTGCCTATACCGTTATGAGTCTCGCCAATTCCGGTGTAGCTGAGGCCCTGTCTTCCGGAAAACACATGTCACAGCGGATCACGAAGTGCTCTTGACAATTGGCCTTCGTGCGCAACAAGCCATCTGCGAGCCTTCTCAGAATCTCGGCAGAGACTCTGTACGGTTAGCCAGAATTTTTGGGAATGGTCCGGAACCGCAAGATGAACAAATTCGTGAACCACCAAGTACTGTAGGACATAGGCAGGGGCCATAATCAGCCGCCAATTGAACGAGAGATTGCCAAGCGCTGAGCAATTCCCCCACTTTGTCCGTTGGCCCATGACGTAAACTCGATTAGGGCTCCTGTTCAGTTTCTTTTTCAAGCTCTCGACGAGAGCGAGAACTTCCTCCCGGGCCTGCTTGCGCAACCAATTCTCTATTGATCTCGTAACTGAGAGGTGCCCCTTGGGACCAGTCAGAACCTTTAGCGCACCGTCGTGCACGCTTACTCTGTTCGTTCCAAGCCAATTATCAACGCGAGTGACGTGAACCGATACGTAATCTCCCCTATAGAGAAGATCTGCCCCTCTACGCGAGCTTGGTCGCCTTATCGAAAGCCTTTGCTTGGAGCGCTCAAGTTCCAAGAGTGCCCATTTTCCGTTCTTCTTCAGAAACGAAATGCCTTCCTCCTGTTGGCGGGCATACGGCACGACGATCTCAAGTCTCCCAAAGGACACTTTGAGTCGGAGTTTCTTTGCCGCTGTCGATCTTGTCAATTGGCACACGATCTCTCGACCGTCGAGCGATACTGTGTGCTCAGTCGTGGATCGGATCGGCCTAGAGCTCATCCGTTGTAGCCAACTCCTTCACAGCTAATTCTAGAAACTCACTTGTTGAGTCTTCGAGGGCGAGGGCGGAGAACTTTTCATCACCAAGTGCAGCCATGCCGAGCAGCGAATTGCGTACGGCATACCTGCCCGTTTTCGTGGTGCTCCATCCTGGTTGAAGCAGAGCATTGTCCCGAAGCTGTCCGATGAACTGGCGTGCGCAATCGCTCAGATAGCTCTCGTCTTTGTCTTTGGAGAACTCGCGCAAGGCAGTGAACATCGCGTATTCACCAGTCTTCGTTAGGTTCAATCTTGCCGGCTCTGTATCCGCCTTTAGCTTCTCGTCTGCGATTTGCTGCAATTGTCTTAATCGTTGCTCTGTCGATGCGTCAGTAGCGTCCTTCCTTGACTTTATGCGGGCAAGCCGCGCGCCAAGTTGTTGGTAGGTGAAGCCATCGCCATCTTCTGTGAGCTCGGCATCGAGATATGCCTCTAGTGCCGCTGCCTTGTCTGCTGGACTGGGCAACTCTTCGAGTTTTGTGACATAGTCCTTATCGATCTTGAACACGGGAAGTGATTGCACAACTTCGATAAAGGTCGTATTTTCCTCGATCAGTTGCCGCGTCTTATTTGAGAGCTCCCCAAAGGTCCCCTTTTGAGCGCCGCCCTTCTTCCTGCGGCGATAGGCGATGTAGATTCCACAAAGCCAGGTGTACACAAACCGATGTTGGTATAAGCACGGATCGGGCGAGAGTGCCTCCCAAAGCCTCTCCAGGCTCTTGAAGTTCTGCTCGAAAACCTGGCCCGCCTCAGGTTCCCCTAGGGCTCGAAGTGCGGCTAACAGGCAGTCTCGCGTATCGGCAATAGTGATGCCCTTGAAGCTAGCCATGCAGCGATCAACTTCTCCGGGAACAGTCGCCTTCAGAGCATCCCAATCGATCAGTGCTTCTTCGCGGATGTTCTCGTCAAAGTTCAAAGCCTTTGCTAGATCAGCAAAAACGCCGAAGAAGTCGATCACAACCCCGGTCCGCTTATTCATCGAAGGAAGGGGCCGATTCGTTCGCGCAATCGCCTGCAATAGATTGTGATCACGTAGCGGCTTATCCAGATACATGACTTGTTCGATCGGCGCATCAAAGCCAGTTAATAGTCGGTCACACACAATCAGAATCTTCAGCGCTGGACGCCACTTGCTATGATGCTCTCCTCTGTTCTCTCGGTTCCATGCTTCCCATTGCTGCGGCGTCAACTTGAAATACTCGATTAGGTCATCTTGTTTTTGTTTGCCGTAATGGAAGCGGGAAAGATCCGGATCGTCATTCTGTGCTTCGGAGATAATTACATCTGACCATTCTGGAGGCAGGCCGCGCTCCTTGAGCTTCTTATCAAGAGCATCTTTGAAGCGTGCGCAACCTGTACGATCCACGGCCACCAACTGCGCTTTGAAGCCGCTGGGATCGGGATACTTGAGGAAGTGCTGTAGCATCTTCTCCACGACGATGTCCACCCGGTCCGGATGGCGCGCCAGCTCCTTCCATTGAGAGCGCTGTCGCTGGATGAGGTCCTTTGCCTGCTCATCCTCGACTTCCATTTCCTTGCACATTTGTTCAAAGCCGACGCTGAGTATTTTTTCATCAACGTTAAATGGGACCTTATCGCGAATATAGTGAACTTCTAGAGTCGCCCCGTCCTTGATTGCTCTCTTGATTCCGTAATAGCTGAGATAGCGTTCCTGCTTGCCGTCCGTCATCGGCCCAAAATCACGATGAGTATTGAGCGTGGTACGGTCGATCGGTGTTCCGGTAAGCCCGTAACGGAATGCGTTCGGTAGCTTGACTCGCATTGTCATTGCGTAGCTTTCAGAGGTCGATCCCTTCTGCGAGCGGTGACACTCGTCCACCATCGTAATCACGTTGTCTGCTTGAATTGGCGGGAGGTCGCCCATATCCTGGAAAGACTGTAGCGTCGTTACCAGTGTTCCGCGCCAGCCTTGGCGGAGCTTGCTTTTCAAGTCCTGAACACCCATCGCTTTCTCGACGTTCGGGTAATCGCAGGCGTCAAAATCATCCGAGAGTTGCGTCTTCAAGTCACGACGGTCCACAACGATTAGCACCGTTGGGCTCTTCAATGCAGACTGCCGTCGAAGCTTGTATGCAGCGAAAATCATCGTCAGCGACTTGCCTGAGCCTTGGGTGTGCCATATCAGTCCGGTTCGTTGCTGAGCGTCTGCGCCTTTCCCGATCAGGCCCACCGTCCGGTCCACAATGTCATTGACGGCCTCGAACTGCTGATAGCGTGCAATCTTCTTGATGGTCTTACCGCGCTTGGTCTCATACACAACAAAGTGCTGGAGGAAGTCGAGTACGTGGCAAGGCTTTAATCGGAGAAGCCCGTCCACCGCGGTCTTCAACGGATCATCTGGAGCATCGGCTTCGGGTTCGTTCCACCAGCCCTTTTTGTCAGGATAGAGGGAGAGCCATGGGCCCCATGTGTCGAGATGCGCTTCGATCTCTTCCTTAACAGCATCGTGGAAGAGCACGGTGCCGTACCGGAATGCCTCTTCATCCGCCGCTACGCAGAACACATTCGGCGTTAACATCAACGGAGCTTGCCGTTGATAGCGGTGCAATTGGTGAACGCCTTCTGTCCAGTCTTTGTTGCTCGATATGTAGCTTTTGTACTCAGCGATTACCAACGGGATTCCGTTGACCAGCAGGACGGTATCGTCTCGGCATTGCTTCACGCCCTGGACGCGGTACTGGTTCGTCGCCGTGTAGTCGTTCAAGTGGGCCTTGGCCGGGTCAAACTCGATCAGGAAGACAGTCCGGGCGTCCTCGCCCGGATTCAGAACGACGCGTACACCTTCCCGCAGCCGGTCTAGTGTCTCACGGTTGGCGGTCAACTTGTCAGGGTGAGCCATCGTTTGCCGGAGGGCTTTGACTGCTTCCAGGGCCTGCGCTTCTGTCTTTACTGCATCGTTGATACGAATGATAGCTGGAACAAGTAACTTTTCGACCAGCGGGTCGGAGAGCGGGCGCTCAAAGGCAGCCATCTCCTCCTCGGTGCGATAGGTCCAGCCGAGGCCCTTGTCGTTGGGCGCGGTGCTACCGTGCCCAGACAGCCATTGAATCACCGGGAGTTCGACATAGCCTGCTTCGCTCATGCAAAAGCCTCTTCCTTGAACAGCTTTGGGTCAATGCGAACATTTCCAGTAAACAGGACGTGCATCAAAGCTCTCTTGAGCTTCTCAAATTGCTCCAGTACACCAATGTGCGATCTTTCAAGCTCCTCAGCTGTATCTAAAACCCGTGCCGCTTCCTTCTGACTGTCCATGCTCGGAAGAGGAAGTCTGAGGCGCTTGAGGAGATAGCAGTTCAATGCGCCTTGATTGGTACCACCTCCAATTTCGCGCAGTCTGCTGTAATGAAAATCGAAGTAGTGGAATAGCCAATTACCTACGACTCTGCGTTTAGGAGTGAAGGCTCCAAAATTCTGATTGATGCAAGCATCGATCATGAGATACGCCGATAGGCCACGCGTCTTACCTTGCCCAATCATTCCTACCAGCACTGAACCCGATGGGATTAGTTGAATACTGCACTCGCGTAGCGCAACGTCGGTCACATGCTGATTGGCATATGTGATTCTGCGTTCATTCACCTTACCCGTGGGGAGCCACGGTATTGTACCGTTTCGCCAGTAACGACCTTCTATCCGCGAGGGAGTCGCGCCGTTCTTTATATCGCAAACATCCGATGCCAAGGGAATGCTCTCAACATGACTTGGCATTCGGTCCATGTCTAATTGCTTGAATCCAACCCAAGGAGGCATCATCTCCTGCAACAATGCATGACGAAGTTCCTTTGCCTTCTCTGCGGCATTACGTCTGTGAGCAATTGCTTCATCGAGAGCATCGAGAAAACGTGCAATCGCACACTGTTCTTCGTGTTTAGGTACTGGGACGAGAAGGCGACGATCAAAGACATCGTCTGGTACGCGTTGCCGTCCTGTTGATCCTTCCATTCGTGAAACAGCGCGGCCCCGAACTGGCTGAGAACATAGAAGATGGTATAGAAACTTAGGGTCTGTCTCCGACAGCGGAGATAACACGAGAAACTCAGTGGAACCAAGACCCGTTTCTGCGGGCAGTTTTTCGACAAATGCGATCTTGCCGTTTTCTGGGCACGGAGTGATTTTTGCAAATAGAGTATCTTGCTCTTTGAAGCGGGCCAAACCAGAACCTTCGAGCTTGCGCGTGTCGTACTTGAGAATTCCACCGAAATTCTCTGCAATCGAGGACATCTCGACAAACGGGTATTCTTTACCTTTCTCAACTCGATAGCGGGGATTTTGTTTCGCAAGCGCACTGACAGGAAGTTTCGACCACTCAGAAGGGGCTCCAGGGTAACAATCATTTCTCATAGCCAACCCCTCGCAGAAGCTTGGTTAGGAGAGCTTCGTGCATCAGGACAGCTTGCTCAGCTTCCTTTAGGCCCCTTAGTGCGTCGGCTACGTCAATTATCGGCTCTGGTTCAAATGTATCGACGTATCGTGGAATATTGAGATTAAACTCGTTGTCTTCAATTTCTTCGGTGCCCACAACACGAGCGTGCTTGAGCAATTCTTCCGGATCGTCATACAGGGAACATAGTTCAGCGCCAACTTGTCCGACAGCATCGCGGTCATCTTCGGCGCGACTGTGGGTTTCGGCGATCTTCTCATCCCGCTCAGCCAGTTTCTTGTTGTGGCGCTCCTTCTGCGCCTCTAGTTTGCCGAGAGCAGCCTCGGCCTTGGTCTTCTCCGTCTTTCCCTTGGCTTCATCGACCTTTTTGACAGCTTCGACAATAGCGGCATCCACCTTCTCCAGCGCCGCCACGGAATCGGCATACTCTGCTTCGAGCCGTTCAACTTCCTCTTGCTCCCGCTTGGCAATTTCCGCACGGATCAGGGTGCTGTACCTCTCGACCAGTCCGGGGACTTTGGCCGCGTCCCCATAGGTGTGAACATGGACGAGGATGCGCATCACGTCCTGCGGCCGCAGTTCATTCTGGTTCGAAAGTTCACGGAAGTGCCGGGCCGCGTAGACCAGCAAGACCTTGTCGTGCCGCTCGGGCGGGCGCTGCCTGCGAAGGATCAACAGGCAAGCCGGAACACCCGCGCCATAGAAGACGTTGAGCGGAAGCGAGATCACGGCATCGATCACCCGCGCATCGAGCAGCGCCTTGCGGATCAGGTGCTCATCGTCGGCCTTGCGGCGCTTAATCTTGGGATTGCCCTGGGTGTCTAACTCCCCGGTTTCTTCTTCAATTTCGGGTTGTCCTCTTGAGAATACGCCCTGCGGACATACGATTCCGGCTCGACCTTCGGCACTGAGCGAAGCGAGGATGTGCAGTATGAAGGCGTAATCACCGTATTCGGCGGGAGGGGCCTTGAAGTCCGTTCCCTTGCCGAAGCGCCGGAACGGGTCACTGTAGCCCTCCTTGCCGAAGACTTCTTTCTTGAGCTTGTCTTTCTTCTGCTTGTCGTCCGTCTGCTGCTCGGGCTTCAACCACCAGAACTCATCGGAGAACGGGAAATTGGCTAGGACCAGCGAGAACTTCTTGATGGTTCCATCGGCTTCCTTGAAAAATGGATCGGTGATGGTGCTGGTTCCGGCGGCAATCTTGGCATCGAGGCCATGGAGAACGGAGTTGATTTTGCCGATGGCGGCGTTGCCCCAGTTCATCTCCTGGGCGAAGTAGAAGGCGGCAGTGGGCTGGTGGCCTTGCTCACGCAGATAGTCGGCGCAATGGACGAGCATGCCGCCGCTGCCCGAGGTGGGGTCATAGATGGTATCGCCCGGTATAGGCTCCAGAATCCGCACCAGGGTTTCGACCACTTCGGGCGGAGTAAAGAACTCTCCCGCCTTTGCACCGGCATCGTCGGCGAACTTCTTAATCAGGTACTCGTACGCGTGACCGAGAACATCCGGCGGGACGCTGGCGTTCGAAAGATCGTAGGCGTTGAAGTGCTGGATTAGGGCGTGGACCACTTCATTAGGAATGAGCGGCTTCCCGCTGCCGTCTGGGGCGGGCTGGTTCCAGTTGACTGTGAAAACGCCCTTCAGATCGTCATTGGAATCCGCAACCGCCTTCATCGCATTTGTGAGCACTTCGCCCAAATTTGTGGAAGCGGCAAGGACATCACCCCAACGGCTCCCGTCTGGAATCGAGAAGCGGTGCTTATGATGGGCGCGGAAAACTGCTTTTTGCTTGTCAGTGAATGTACGGCCTTGCTGGCGCTCCTGCTCGGCGATGGCCTCATCCGCTTCAAACTCCCACTGGTCACACAGGCGCTTGTAGAACATGAGACCCAAAATGTAATTCTTGTAGTCCTGTCCGGCGGTCTTGCCGCGCAGAATATTAGCCGCTCCCCAGAGATGGGTTTCAAGTTGCTGCTGTGTGAGTCGCATAGCCCTCGAATCGCTGATTGTTTTTGAAGGAGAACACGCCAACGGTCTCCACCACGCAAACAATGATCAGCCACGTGCCGAATTCAAGTTGAAAATATCGACTCAGTGTAACCCCATGAGCAGAGATGAACAATCCGAATAGATTCACAAATGAGTCAGCAAATCAGATGAAGCAGGCCACAACATGCACATGCTCGCGGTGCATCCGTAATTTCGAGGATTGAAAGTGCTGCCATGCCGAAAAGTGTGAAACAGAAACGTGCACCGAAACAATCTGTTCTGACGGGATGGCAGAGTATCGCGCGCTATTTGGGGCAGCCAGATACGGTAGCACAGCGATGGGCGAAGATGGGGATGCCGGTCGTCGTAAACGGTCGCTACGTGACCGCACTGCCAGAGCAGATCGAGCGCTGGCTCGGTCGCTATTCAGCGGCCGGCGCACCAACGCACATCGTTCAGCAAAATACTGACTTGCTCTCCGATCTCCGCCTAGGATTGAGCGAAGCGCGTCAACGGCACAAGGTACACAGGGTGAAATAAGGGCTCCAACACGAGGTGGCCAGCTAGCGCGCGCGCCCTTCGATCTGACGTAATACGAACCTGGCTAGGTCTACAGAGTCGGCCACCACAGCGCTCAGTTTCGGGCTGGGCTTGATCGGCTCACCTCGGAGCCGAATAACGGCGATGATCGAGGCCGCGATCAGCAAAGCTCCGTTCTGTTTCTGGGGATCCATAGGACAGAGTATAGGAGAATAAAAAGCGAAAGTAAATATTCGACCGTGAAGCGGGTCCATGCGCGCTTCCTCAAATTGCGGTCTTATTCCCCGTGTCTATTATTCCAGTTCCAACAAAGTCTTGGACTGCTATTGCGCTCCACGCTACGGTAAGTGTGCTCTGGCAGCTCCATAGCTGCAAAAACAACTTGGGGAATTTCCGTGGCGCACTTCCCGCGAAAGTCGGTGAGGTCTGTCGCGAACACTGGGCCTTCCTTTGGCCAGGAACTCGCGGATGGACTATCGACCGAAAAGCATTACTCCGTCGCCGAGTTGGCGAAGCTTTGGCAACTCAGCGAGAGAACCATACGACGGATGTTCGAAAACGAGCCTGGCGTGTTGTGTTGGGGTGGCGAGGAGACACGATTCAAACGACAATATAAAACTCTACGCATCCCTGAATCTGTCGTTCTGCGAGTTCATCGCCAGCTGCGGATCGCAGCGTAGATCAGGTAGTCAAATTCAGCAAAGAGACTCGTACCTCATTCCATTTGAAGCTGCGAAGAACCGTTCAACGCGCGAGGCGAAATCGCGTATAATCCATTCGGCCTACCTACTGTATCGCTGTCGATCCCGGCGAAGAAATCGAAAAGAAAATCGTACAATAATCGTACAATGGAATCGGTCTTTGGGCCCTTTTTGCCCTTTTCGCCTCTTGTAGAATCAATAACTTACGTGTTCTCAACACGCTGGATAGTTCGATTCCGTCCCTGGCCACCATGTTTTCAATCACTTACAAACCTCTCTTATCTCAATTCTGTTCCAAAACTTTCGCTTACAACGTCGGGGTGTGCTTCAATCGCGTCACAGAATGACCTCCAACTACACCGAGGTAGGGGTGGAAATGCCTTCCGGAAGAGTGCGACAGTGGCCGCACTCTTCCGTTTTGACTCTCCTGACTAG
>JAEYQK010000025.1 GCA_023410055.1 Acidobacteriota bacterium | reverse complement strand
GTGTCAGCAAGATCAGGATTATGGGTTTCAGTTTCACGTGTGCTCTCCTAGCCGGACTGGCTCAAAACAGAACTCTCCCCGAACGCGTGTAGAGCGCTTAAATCAGGCAACAACGTTTTGGGGAGCTTGATGCGGCTTCCTTCTGACAGCCAGAGACGGACCTCGGGGCCTGAGAGGCTTGCTACCCGTCAAAGAGACCACGGTCCCTAGAACTACCACTTAGGTCTGTGGTCTGGTGAAGACATTTTGCACGTAGCTGGCCAGAGACTTACCTCCTGCTGTTGCAACAACTTGTGCATTTGAGTCGCTAACGCACTAGACACAAGTGGAACCTAGATACCACTTATCATTCATGTGCTACCAACAGTTGCGCTGAACCGCCTTATAATTCTGGTGCGGCGTTCTCCGTCGGATTGCGATCTAGGTTTCTTTTCACGCCGATCTAGGTGAAAGAGCGTACATCTGGCTTCTTCCTTATAACCGGCAGTGCGATACTCTCTTCAGAGAACAACAGCAGAATGCCGGATCGCATCGAGGAAAACCCGATTTGCTTGAACGCCAGCACGAAGCCGACGTCTGTTGAACTGAGAGTTCTGCTCGCTTGCGCCAGACCATCGCCAGGACTCGAGATCGATTCCCTGCTTTCCGAAAGCATCGAATGGAATTACCTGCTCAAGATGGCTTCCTGGCACGGCATACTCGGATTGCTCTCGCGCACGTTAGCGAAAGTGCCAGACAAGGTGCCGGACTCGGTTAGGCGTTTTCTTGCCGAATGTGAGTCGCTGATCACTCGGCGGAACCTGCTGCTTAGCTCGGAGTTGCTGCGAATCTCTGAGGCCCTCACAAACTGCGGTGTTCGGCACCTCGTCTATAAGGGCACGGTCCTGAGCGAGTATCTGTACGGAAGCATCGCTCTGCGAACTTCGTCCGACATCGATCTGCTGGTTCGACCCGAGGATCGCATCGCGGCAATCGCGTGCTTGGAACAGCTCGGTTTTTCGGAAACGTATGGACTCAGTCCCTATCGGAAAGCCGCAGCGATTCGCTTCGGTTTTGAACACACGTTTGTTCGTGACGGGGTGAACATAGATCTGCACTGGCATTTGGTGCAACAGTACGCCTGGAACATGAGTACTGGGACCATATGGAACAATACTGTTCCATTTACATTCATGGGGCGCACCGTGCAGATATTCTCCCCAGAATTCACCCTTGCGAGCCTCTGTGTCCACTCCGCTCAACATGAATGGGCGCATTTGAAGATGTTTGCGGACATCGCGAGACTGATATCTCGCAACACGGACCTGAATTGGGATGCGATAGAAGCTTTCGTGCCGGACACTCACAGCAAGCGCAGCTTGAAAGTCGCGCTGAAATTGGTCCACACAAACCTCAATGTGACGCTACCTCTCGATGTCCTCAAACGTATCGACGCGGACAAGGACGTAATTCGGATCGCGAAGGCGATACAGGAGAAGAGTTGGCCCTCGGCATGTGACCCAGTACCTAGCCATCTGGATTTCAAGTGGATGCTTATTCGAACAGAGGGGGAGGCACCGCGGGATCGACTGCGCTACCTGTGCGGCACAGTGTTCCTGCCGACGCTAGCAGATTTTCAGGCGATCCCACTTCCTGGTCCACTGCACTGGCTCTATTTCGTCTTGCGACCTGCCCGAATACTCTGGCAACGACTCGCGGCAGTTATTCGCATACACAAATAGTCTGGCTGTAGTTCGCAGTCACATGGATCGAGAGGAGCTTCTGGGCCGCCTAGACTTTTTCTTCTGCTCTTACCGCGGCTTCCGCAGCTTGGAATCCCACTTTGGAGTGGGTGCCATCGCAGAAAGGCTTATTCACCGAAGCACCGCATCGACATAGCGAAAACGCAGTCTTCCCTGTTAGGTCGTATCTGTTGCCATCAGCATCGACCAGTTCGATTGAACCTTCGGGAGCTTCCACTCGGTAAGGACCATTCTTTCGCACGGTGATTTTTATCTCAGCCATAAATCCTCCAGAGACTATGGTGCCAGCGCACTGCCTATGTAGATGCTGAATGCTCCAGAGCCGCTTCTCTCACTTCTTAAACGTAACGTTTACGACCAACTTGTCTCCCGTAACGTCGACCACATTGCAAAACGTTCGATCATTGCGCCGCGTAAAGTCCAGGCCCACCCGGCTGTTCCCGATCTTGAGATTCCGAATGTGCAGGTAATCCAGCCACTCAGGCAACATCGGATTCACAATGTTAAGTTCCTTCCGGTGCGCGCTGGGCCTGATTCCGAGAACCGATGTGAGCGTAAGAAATAGTGAGCCCGATGCCCATGCTTGCGGTGAGCACGACACTGGATAGTGCACCGGTTCGTCAAAATCGCGCCTCTGTACGCCGCAGAACAGCTCCGGCAAGCGGTAGTCGCGGAAGTTGAGAGCCGCCTGAAATAGGGTCGTGAAGCACTTGAGCGCTTCTTCTCGGAACTCATTCAATGCCATTCCGTGAGCCACGAGCGAATTGTCATGCGGCCAGACCGAGCCTCTGTGATAGCTCAACGGATTGAAGACTTGCTCGTCTTGTGACATAGTTCTCCATCCCCAACCGGAGAACATGTCCTCGCGCATGAATCGGCTCACCACCGCACGCGCACGCTCTTTCCCAATGACACGCGTGAAAAGCAGGTGCCCGGGATTTGACGAAATGACCTGCAACTGCTTCTTGTCGCCATCAAGCGCCATTGCATAGAAACCACGCGAAGGAATCCAGAACGCCTTTTCAAACCGCTTGGCGAACTCTGTTGCTTCTCGTTTCAGACGGTCAGCATTCGCCGTATCGCCCAAGTGCCTCAGCAGCGAGGCCATGCGGTACTTCGCGTCGTAAACATATCCCTGCACTTCAACGGGGGTAATCGGAGGCTTGGCGATTGTTCCATCGCGATGAATGTTGGCGTCCCATGAGTCTTTCCATGCTTGATTTACGAGACCACGCGGAGAATGCCGGATATATTCAACAAATCCATCGTGGTCGAAGTCACCGTACTGGTCGATCCAGTTGAGTGCCCGATATGCAGCGGGCAACAACTCGCGCGCGAGCGATTCATCAGCCGTCCAGTTGTAGGTCTCACTCAACAAGATAAGAAACAGCGGTGTCGAATCAACAGAACCGTAATAGGGTCCGAAAGGCATTTCACCGTTTCTCGTCATCTCGCCGTTGCGATATTCATGCAGGATCTTCCCCGGCGTCTCGTCAAGCCAATCATTCACCTCCTTACCCTGGTAACGCGCAAGGACGCGCAAGGTATCGCACGCCAGCTTCGGATTCAAACTCAGCGTCTGATAGGCGGCAATAATCGAGTCACGGCCAAACATCGTGGCGAACCATGGTATGCCCGCAGCGATTACATGCTCTTCACCGTCAGGAATCTGGAGCGCGTGAAAGTCGGCGGTGGCGGTACACATTGTAGCGTCGAATACGTCATTACTGCTTCGAAAATGAGTGCCGTGACCTTCCCATTCAGAGAACGTCTGCCTGCGCCGGCGCAGGTTTGTTACGATGTCGTAGTTCCCCGCTCGGCTCTTCTGCCCCTCCACCAACGGCGTAACTGACAGATCGATCCTGAATTGTTTCAGTGGCGGGAGTCTGAGCTCCCAGCGAGCAGAGTGTTCGGAGTTCTCTTTGGGCGCGGGCGACATGCGAACGACCGTTTGCCGCATGATCCGATCAAGTCCGCGATAATAGAACTCAATTCTGTCCTGGTGAACAAGGGGCTTGTAGTACTGTCCATGTGCCTGTCGAGCCACGCCGCGAACTTGAAATACGTCGACGAAGTCAGCGTCGTAACTCATTTCAACCAGAAGGTCGACTGTGGTTAGATTGAAGTTCTCGAATGTCAGACGATCGAAGAACATATCCGACCCGAGTACTTGTTCCCTTCTGACATGGATGGTGTTCTCCGGCAGATCGAAGGAATCGCGCAAGGTGATGTTGCCCGTCGTCAACTCGATTTGCGACGCGAACGTCTTCTCTGTGCTTGAGGACAGCACGACCGCACGATGACCTCCCAGCCGCAGCTCCATGTGACTGAGAAACCTGGTGTCATCGTGGAAGAAGCCCACATCCGGGGCGCCGGCCGGAGCGATGTCACCAGCGACCGTGGTGGACAGGAAAGTCTTGCCGTCGATCAGCGTCAGGTTGTTCACCTTCCGAGGCTCTATCTGCTGGAAGGCGACCCTGGGTTCGACGTGAGGCGACGGTATCT
>JAEYQK010000001.1 GCA_023410055.1 Acidobacteriota bacterium | reverse complement strand
GGCTTTACAGATAACGTCAGTTTCGGCCAGATCGGAGAGATCCAGCAGTCAGACGCCGTGGCCATGCACATACAGATCGATGGAGACAACACAGGTAGCCACGATCTGAGGTGGCGAGGCGTAGCCCTGGCAAATTTCGATGGGCAGCAGTGGTCAAATGACTCGCAGCGAAGCAAGATCCGAGCCGAGTTGACAGGCTGCTTCAACGTCAGCTCCAGAGACAACACGCACAATGGTTTCGCCTGCGCGGCGCCGAGCCCTCGCGAATCAAACGTGATTGAGTACCGGGTGGTCATGGAACCTCTCGGCACTAACGTATTCTTCCTTGCTCCCAAGGCACGTTCTCTAGCTGGAATTTATCGTGCACTGGAGCTAGACGATTCAGATGCCGTCTACAACGCGGATTCCCGCCGCTTGATCGAGGTATATGAGGCGACATCCAACCTCGCACTCCCCAGTCCCGAACGGTTGCGGTCTTCTGCCGACTACTATCCTGCTGGGATAAAAGAAAGGTATACCAAGGTACCGGAAGGAACGTTCGATCCGAGAGTTCGGCAATTAGCGCAGCAGGTTACGGGTGCGTCAAAGAACCCGTATGACAAGGCGACCGAAATAGAGCGGTATCTCCAAACGAATTTTGCTTACACCCTGCAACTTCCCTCGACTCCGCCCAAAGACCCAATCGCGCAGTTTCTGTTCGAACGCAAAGCGGGACATTGCGAGTACTTTGCCTCCGCAATGGCAGTCATGCTGCGGTCCATCGGAATCCCTTCTCGTATTGTGAACGGCTTCCGTGGTGGTGAGTTCAACGCTGTCAGTGGCAAGTACATCATTCGTGCTCGCGACGCTCACTCCTGGGTGGAAGTGTACTTCCCTGGAGAAGGCTGGGTAGCATTTGATCCTACCCCGGCAGGCACAGCCCCGTCCGCTGTTGAACATAGCCAGTTTGCTATGTACCTCGATGCGATGCGCGATTTCTGGCGCGAGTGGATCATCAACTACGACGTGGGTCATCAGCGCACGCTGGGAAACATGGGTATGAGCCGGACCACAACCGGTGTCGAACGAGCGCGCATGTGGTTCAGATCCAACTACGTAAAGCTAATTCTGCGAGGACTTGACGCCCGAGATCGCGTCCGACAGAACCCGACCCGGCTCATGTACGTATCTGCGGCGATAGCTGGACTATTACTCCTGCTGCTGAACCTGCGACGGGCACTGAGGGCACTACGTGAATTACGGCTTCGCCGAAATCCTGCGAAGGCGCCAGAGACCGCTGCGACGTTGTGGTACGCGCAAATGCTAAAGCTGCTTCAGAAGAAGGGGATGAAGAAGCTCGCCACGCAGACACCCGAGGAGTTCACTTCGACGATCAACGATCCTGTGCTGCACTCCAGCGTCGCTCTGTTTACCGCCCACTACGAGCGGGCAAGATTCGCCGATTCCGCCGTCGACGCGCAGCGTCTTCCGTCTCTTTTCGAAGCGGTCCGGCTGACCGCTGGCCGGAAATGAAGTAGCTCCATTCTCTGTTAAAATCGAGTTATTGCATGCCATCGAAGAAGCCCGTTTCAACTGATTCCGCGACAAACAACACCGCACCTGTCCGAGTCGGATTTGTCTCGCTCGGATGCCCTAAGAACCTTGTTGATAGCGAGGTCATGATGGGTATGCTGTCGGGTGCCGGGGCGCAGATCACTCCTCGTGCCGAGGATGCCGACGTGATCGTGGTGAATACCTGCTCTTTCATTGATACGGCGAAGCAGGAGTCCGTCGACGCGATCCTTGAAATGGCGCAGCACAAGACCTCCGGGCGCGCCAAGAAGTTGATCGTTGCTGGGTGTCTGGTTGAACGGTATCGCAACGAAATCCAGACGAACATTCCGGAAGTTGACGCGGTGGTGGGCACGGGAGAGCTGGATGATATTCTCGCCGCTGCGGGTATTGCGCCGGAGCCCGCCCAGAACTCGCCATTCACGATCTTGAATTCGCGTCCGGAAGGTGACGCCCGCGAAAAGCAAGGCCGCTTCTCGCGAGACGAATGGGACGGCGCGGTTGCGAGCCTTCCTAATTACCTCTACGACGAGAACACGCCCCGACTGCTTGCGACTCCCAAGGCTTCGGCCTATATCAAGATCGCTGAAGGCTGCGATCATCCCTGCGCCTTCTGCATCATTCCGCAATTGCGTGGAAAGTTCCGTTCACGGCGAGTGGAATCCGTTGTTGCCGAGGCGGAGCGGCTTGCGAGAAGTGGCGTACGTGAGATCACCCTGATTGGACAGGACACGACATGCTATGGCGAGGATCTCGGGATCAAAGATGGCCTCGCCCTGTTGCTGGACAAACTCGCCAGAGTAGAAGAACTGCGTTGGGTGCGATTCCTGTATGCGTATCCGAACAAGATCACGGGGAAGCTGCTGGAAACGATCGCAAAGCACGAGAAGCTCTGCTCGTATATCGACGTACCTCTGCAGCATGCGTCGGCTGACGTTTTGAAACGCATGAAGCGCGGCGGCAGTGCTGAGATATATCTCAGGTCGATCGAGAAGATGCGGCAGACAGTCCCTGATCTCACGCTGCGAACATCGTTCATAGTAGGTTTTCCAGGAGAAACCGAAGCGGACTTCGAAGAACTCTGCCAATTCGTTCGCGAGGCGAAGTTCGATTGGATGGGCGTTTTTGGCTACTCCGACGAGGAAGGTGCGAAGGCATTCGCTCTGGGCGACAAGGTTGATCCGCGCGAGATTGAGCGCCGCCGCAAGCGCCTGATGCAGATACAGAAGCAAATCAGTAAACGAGCGAAGAAGACGTTGTTGGGCCGCGAGTTTGATGTTCTCCTCGAAGGACCGTCAGCAGAGACGGAGCTACTCTGGGAAGGTCGCACCAAAATGCACGCACCCGAAATCGACGGCAAGCTCTTCATCAATGATTTCGGCGACCGTGCCGAAGTTCACGACGGTGAGTTCCATCGCTGCGAGATCGTCGAGGCTCACGATTATGACCTCGTTGCGCGTCTTCTCTGACCACCGCCAAAGCGGCACCCCCAATCGCGCGCGAAATTGTAAAATCATTACTGGCAAGGTTGCGAAGCCGAATTAGAGCGCGCACGCATCTTGCTGCATCCATTATTGATGTTGGTGTTAAGGTGGCGAGAAGGAAACAAGGCGCGAGTCTTCGATGTCCGACATGCAGGACGATTGTTCTGCGTTCCGAACCGGAGTTCCCTTTTTGTAGTGAACGCTGTCGCGTGATCGATCTCGGCAAGTGGGCTAGCGGCGGCTATGTGATTTCTACCCCAATCACGGATCCTGACGATCTTGATGCGATTGGGTACCAGGGGTCCAAATCGGAACGCGGACCAGAGCAGCAGCATCCGATTCCACGCAAGGACGTGCAATGAACGAAACCTCAACAGTTCCCGTGGATGATAACGCAGTCGCGACTGTGAAGCCTAAGGCACCGCTCTGGGCAATGCTCACGGGTACTTTTTTCTACGTGGGACGCCTGAAGCCTGGCCCCGGAACCTGGGGCTCGGTTGCTGCCATGCTGCTTTGGCGCATATTTGGCGGGATGATCGAACCGCGCTGGCAGACAGTGTCGCTGATTGCAGCTGCGGCTGCCGTAACGGCAATTGGCATTCCGGCAGCAACGAGAGTCGAGCGTGAGTCGGGGAAGGATCCGTCGCATGTAGTCGTCGATGAGGTAGCGGGTCAGTTGATCACGTTAATCGGGGCACCGTTGCACTGGTCCTCACTTATCGTAGGACTCCTGCTATTCCGCGTGTTCGACATAACAAAGCCGTTTCCGATCCGGCGACTTGAGAATCTGCCGGAAGGAAGCGGAATTATGCTCGATGACGTTGGCGCTGGTCTTTACGCGCTGGCTGTTATGCAGGTTTTGATGTACTTCCATGTATTGAAATAGGCCTATGCCCGGGAAAAAGAACGTAAACGGAATGCCGCAAATCTCGTCAGTCGAACCATCTGCCGCGCTGCCTGGAGGGGAGATTCGCGTTGTCGGCCACTCCTTGCGACCGGCGGAACTCCGGAGACCGAACATACGGTTCGGCGAAGTAGAAGGTTCATTGGTCGTCAGTTCTGACGACTTCGTAATCGCGCGTGTGCCTGAAGGCGCTACCACAGGCCCAGTCACGGTAGCGACGAACGGGCATTCGAGCAACGGATTGGAAGTCAAGGTTGCAGTCCCGATCGCGGAGAATCTCCATCCGGTGGCAAATCCCGCGATCGACGACGAGGGCAATGTCTTCGTTACTTTCTCCGGCCCCCGCGGCCAGAAAGTCCCGATAGCGATCTACAAGATCGACACAAATTACGCCGTGAGTCCTTTCGTGGCCGAAATGATGAATGCGACTGCACTGGCATTCGATCGCGAAGGCCAGATGTATGTCTCGTCGCGATACGACGGAACGGTTTATCGCGTTTCTCCGAGCGGCTCCATGTCCGCGTACGCACAGGGGATGGGTGTCGCCACAGGCATTGCGTTTGATCGCGAAGAGAATCTGTACGTTGGTGATCGCAGCGGCACGATATTTAAGATTGCTCGCGACCGGCAGATTTTCGTTTTTGCGACTCTCGAAGCGAGTATTTCGGCTTACCATCTTGCTTTCGGTCCTGAGGGCGATTTGTTCGTCACCGGACCGACAACCTCGAGCTTCGATTGCGTGTACAAAATCGATCCACACGGAGCGATCTCGGTGTTCTACCGCGGACTGGGGCGCCCTCAGGGCATGGCGTTTGACGTGGACGGCAACCTCTATGTGGCCGCGTCATTAGCCGGGAAACGAGGCATCGTGCGCCTCACGCCGAACGCGGAACCGTCACTGGTCGTGTCTGGCCAGAACCTTGTCGGCCTGGCGTTCGCGCCTGGAGGGGCGGCAGTTCTGGCAACTACTAGCGCTGTGCATTACCTCGCGTGGGATATCGAAGGAATGCCGCTGCTCTGATGCTCCCACAACATCTCCATCCACGATTTGGCAACTTTCCTTTACACTGAACACCGTGAACGCAGAAATCATCGCGATCGGTTCTGAACTTCTTACGCCCTATCGCCAGGACACAAATTCTCTCTGGCTCACCGACCAACTCAACCAGCTTGGCGTCGAGGTGACGTTCAAGGAGATCATTGGAGATAGCCTGGAGAATCTGACACTGGGCGTGCGGATAGCACTTCAGCGCGTCGATCTGGTGATCATAACGGGCGGTCTGGGACCGACGGAAGACGATCTTACGCGCGAGGCCGTTGCTGCTGCGCTGGACCGCGAACTCAAACGCGACACTGAAATCCTCACTCGCCTCTACAAGCGGTTCGCCGAGCGCCGCATGACGATGCCGGATAACAATGCGCGTCAAGCCGACGTGGTTGCTGGAGCCACCGTTCTGCCCAATCCCAAAGGCACCGCACCCGGGCAGTGGATCGAAGCGAGTCAGGACGGGAAGCAGAGAATAATCATTCTGTTGCCGGGTCCTCCGTGGGAGATGAAAGCTCTGTTTGAAGAGCACTGCATCGAGCGTCTGCGAAAGACTCTGCCGATTGCGCACATTGCGACGCGCACGCTTAAGATCGCCATGGTGCCCGAGTCCCAATGCGACGCGCGAGTCGCGCCGATTTACAAGCAGTACCCGGATGTGCAGACGACGATTCTGGCCGGAGCGGGAGATGTTGAGCTACACCTGCGAGCTCGCGGTGAAGATGAAGAAGCCGTTCGCGCGCGAGTAGACAAGCTTGCAGGCGAACTCGAAGACGCACTCGAGGATTCCGTCTACTCCAGTCAGGGAGAATCGCTCGAGCAGATCGTCGGCTATTTCCTCCAGATGCGCGGGGCTTCCATTGCTGTAGCTGAATCGTGCACCGGCGGATTATTGGGCCAGCGCATCAGTTCCGTCAGCGGCAGTTCGAGGTACTTCCTCGGCGGCGTGATCAGCTACTCCAACGATCTTAAAACGCTGTTTGTGAACGTCCCACCACTCATGATTCAGGCACACGGGGCCGTGAGCCGCGAAGTGGCTTGCGCCATGGCGGAAGGAATCCGCGAAGAATGTAGTGCAACGTTGGGAGTCGCGATTACCGGAATCGCCGGTCCCAATGGCGGATCAGAAGAAAAGCCTGTCGGGCTCGTGTATTGCGCGATCCACGACGGCGTTACGACGGACGTAGTCGAGCGCAAATTCCCCGGAGATCGTGACCGTATTCGACTCTGGGCATCCCAACAGGCATTGGACATGATTCGAAAAAAGTTGATGTAAACAGTACCAAGTACCGATTCGCATCGACGGTACCACGCCTGAAGTCACTAAAAACTCGGTACTAGGTACTCGGTACTGCTCTTCTCAGTTCCCCGCCCCGTAGTTGTAGACTCCGTCTTCCAGCTCTTGTTCGCTGACGACAGCCAGTTCGATCCAGCCTTCGATTGGAAGCGCATCGACCGGCAGTCGTTCGCGCCATACGCTGAACTTCAATCGCAACCTAGAACCTAGCTTGGCCGAGACGGCATCCAGCGGCAGCTTGAACTCGAAACATCGTTCGCGGACACGCAGTTCTACACCGCGATGGCGACGTTGATCCGAGCCGGCGATCGTGCTGTCTCTGCACGGCGCTGTCGGCGGCATAACACCCTTTGCGGCCTCGTTTGAAGATTCGGGCGTGCGCATCTGCGGGTTGCGCAGCTTCCAACGCGTAACCTTGCCCCCTTCGATTTCCGCTTCGAGGCGGACTGCCGCTTTCTCCTCCGGTATGCCATTCTGCGCTTCGCAATTGGCGACGATCTCGATGGGACCCGCCGGTATTTGTTCGGCAAAATCTACTCGGCCGTAGACGTTTGCCTCATCGATTCCAGCGTGGACAGCGTCGAGGAGGAACTGCTTGCCGTGCATGGCTCCGGCACGCCGATCAGCCGTGTACATGGCCGCACCGATCCAGTCGAAGTAGCGGGAGTAGCGCGTCGTCAACTGCGGCCGAATGTATGCCGTTTGCGCAATGAACGATGGCCTGGCAACTGCGCCTGCAATGGGCTGAGCCAGATAGTCCGGCGGAACTCCCCCCAGGGCTTGATACACGTTGGACAGGTGCTTGCGATAGAGCTCGTCGAAGTCACGGTCGTTGGCCGTGTGGTGTTCGGGACCGTACCACCAGTTCCAGTCGCTACCCTCGGCGATAAGTAGTTCTTCGAAGGCCAGTTCCCTGTTCGCCGTCGGAACCCGAGGAGCAGCCGACGTATAGAAGTCGCGTGCAGCTTGCAGATAGTCCCATGCCTTGTTGTCTTCGGGCGCGCCGATCCAGACGTTGAAGTTGGCGTTGATCCACGAACCGGGCGTCAGCACGTCAAGGCGCACGAAACTTCCCGACTGCGCCGTAGCGCGTTTCTCGGCGGGCTTGGCCTTTGCAACTGACTCGCGCTCGATCGCCTCGGAGATGGTAACGGAATCGAAAACCGGATCTTTCTGTATTGCATCGTAAAGGCGCCGCAGGAACTCGCGTCCCGACTCGGGGTAATACTCCCACGCGTTCTCGCCGTCCAGAATAACCGGGACCACTGCGTCACGGCCTCTCTTCAGCACTGGCTCGGCCGACTGCTTGATGCGGCGGATGAAGTCTTCTGCCGCCTGCCTCGCCGGCATCCCTGAGTACACGAATCCAATGAGGTCCGACAGCGCGTGATCGCGAAAGACCAAGTGCATTCCCGACGAGTCTCGTTCGTAACGATAGATCTGGTACAGACGTTCAGCCGCGTCACCTTGCAGCTTTCCGCCGCCGTCGCGGTCGAAGTGAGTCCCGAGACTGCGGCCAAGAACGCCTTCGTCGGTAGCCATCCAGCGCACGCCGAGTTCGCTGGCGATCTCCAGCACCTGCTCCGAGACGCTTCCTTCCGAAGGCCATACTCCGCGCGGCCGTATGCCAAACACGCGCTCGTGCAGATCGAGTCCTCGCAGCAGTTGCTCGCGCGCATCTTCGGGCCGGTGGAAGCGCTGCTGCGGCAGCTTCAAACCCGGAGTCGACACTGCTCCCATATTCGTGTCGCACAGCAGCGGCAGGATCGGGTGATAGAACGGCGACGTCGATATTTCAATCGATCCGCGCTTAGCCGCTTCGGCGTGCGCTGGCAGAACTGCACCAATGATCTCCTTCTCCTTGGCGATGACGAACCGCTGATCTTCCTCGTTGAAGTTGCGGCCCTTCTTAATCAGTTCCTGCACATCCGGCTTTTCAACGAAGAACTCGTCGAACCACGCGACTTGCGACAACACTTGAAGATCCGCGAAATCCTGCTGGGTGAACGAGTCGATCGACTTCGTCGCGTTGAACCCCGCTGCCTTGTGCTTCTGCCACAGCTCCTTGTAGCGCGGATAGCGCCCGATCATGTGCACCGGATTCGCCTGGAACAGGTACTCCAGCGCAAACAGCTTGTCTTTCTGCGTCAGTTCGCGAACTGGCTTCTTGGCCACATCCAGAAAAGGATCATGCGCCGTACCGCGAAGATAGTCTTCGATCTGGATGATCAGCGACGGAACGAGATTGAAGTTCTGGTGAACGCGCGGGAACTCGTCCAGCAGCTTCACCATGCCGTAGTAGTCCTTGAGCGCGTGCATGCGCACCCAGGGCAGGCGGTATTCTCCCGTGACCAGGTCTTTGTAGTAAGGCTGATGCTGATGCCAGAGGAAGATGAGCCGAATCTGGTGCATAAGATATCAGTTTCAAGGCTCGGAGCAGTTCTTGGCAAGCGCCTCCCGATGTCTCTGCATTCGGTTCCTGCTTTTCGCATCCCGCTCAGTCTGCCAGAATCGAATGACTATGAGCACGATCATTCAAGCTGAGCCGCTGCAGCACCCCTCGGTTCCTACGCTTCCCAAAGCTGACGCTTGCATTCTGGTGATCTTCGGCGCGTCGGGCGACCTCACCCGCCGCAAGCTGATCCCGGCGCTCTACGATCTCTCGTGCGTCGGCTGCATCGGCGGATCGTGCTTTGACATCGTCGGCGTCGGACGCACCCCCATGACTACCGAGCAGTTTCGCGCCTCAATGCGTGAGGCCGTAGCCAACATCCGCGATCTGCCGCACGTTAACGCGAAGTGCTGGGAGTGGTTTGAAGAGCGCCTGCAATACTTGCAAGGCGATCCGAACGATGCTGCGTTCTATCCGAAGCTGCGTGAACATCTGAACGGCATGCATCAGAACTGGGCCAGTCCCAATCATCTGTTCTACATCTCGACTCCGGCCTCGGTTGCCGAGCCGATCGTGCGTGGACTCGGTGCTGCCGGTCTTGCGCGCAACGAACACGGCTGGGCGCGCATCGTGCTGGAAAAGCCCTTCGGCCACGATCTAAACAGCGCCCGCGATCTGAACAAGATGGTGCTCGAGGTGTTCCCCGAAGAATCCGTCTATCGCATCGACCACTATCTCGGTAAAGAGACCGTCCAGAACATACTGGTCTTTCGCTTCGGCAACGCGTTGTTCGAGCCGGTCTGGAACCGCAATTACATCGACTACGTTGAAATCACGGCGGCCGAAACCGACGGCGTCGGATCGCGTGCGGCGTTCTATGAAGAGACGGGTGCGCTGCGCGACATGGTCGCCAACCATCTGTTGCAACTGCTTGCGCTGACCGCGATGGAAGCGCCGGTCGCCTTCGACGCAGATTCCGTTCGCGAACAAAAAGTACAGATATTCCGCTCGATTCGTCCCATGACCGTCGACGAAGTTGCGCGGAGCACCGTGCGCGGACAATACGGTCCGGGCACGACCAACGGCGCTCGCGTCCCAGGCTACCGCGAGGAAAAGGGCGTCAATCCGCGCTCGAACACCGAGACCTACGCGGCGGTCGAGTTCTTCATCGACAACTGGCGCTGGGCCGGAGTGCCGTTCTACATCCGCACGGGCAAGCGCCTGCCCCGGCAGTCGACCGAGATCCGCGTACACTTCAAACGCACGCCGCAGGCGCTATTTGCGCGCACGCCCGAGGACGCGATTCCCTCGAACGTCATCACCATGCGCATTCAGCCGAACGAGGGCATCTCGATCGAATTCGCGGCCAAGCGTCCCGGATCCCAGATGAGCACGCTGCCGGTGCAGGCCGACTTCTCCTACTCGGCGTTCGGCGACCCAATCGCGCCCGCCTACGAAACGCTGCTGCTCGACGCCATGCGCGGTGACGCCACGCTCTTTACGCGCCGCGACGAAGTCGAAGCCGAATGGCGCATCATCACGCCTATCGAAGAAGCCTGGGCGCAGCTTCCGCCACCGAACTTCCCCAACTACGCCGCGGGAACCGACGGCCCGTCAGCCGCCAACGACCTCATCCAGCGCGAAGACCACCGCGCCTGGACTCCAATCGGCACCGAGCTGGCGGAAGCGGCGTAGACCTCTCACATCCGTCATCCCGAGGGAGGAGCGCGTTACAGATCGCGCTCCGAGTCGAGGGACCTGCTTTCTCTCGCACGGCCCGGATATCGGTCGAGCACCATTGACCATTAGTACCGTCGTCCAGGTACCCCGCCCCCTGAGGCTTCCAAAAAAGCAAGTCTTTGACTTTGCGGCACTTACGTTGGGGATATCCCCTCGTGGTCTGGCCTAAGTCTTTGAAATAACGCGACTTATGACCTCGATATCCCCCGGGAGCACGCGGCAATCAGCGCCAGCAAATACACTCCGCCTTACTTCGAGCGTAGCAGACTGAGGGGTGCAATCCCGACACGGTGGCGAGGACTATTTTGCGTGTGGAATGAGGGAGATGCGGAAGTTTGGATCAATTGAAGCTCTTGACGCCGATTTAACAACGAACTCAGAAATACATGGGGTGCCGCACCCGCTGATGGTAAAGTTTGACGCCCCATCTAGGCGCACCCTCCTCTGAAGGGGAAGGGTGCGGCACCCCATGTCTGGTATGAGAATCATCCATGAGAAGAGTTGAAAGGATGCGCCACCCCGCCCCCTAAAGCTGTTGGCAGACTTTCTCTATCATCATCCTGTAGCGTCCAGTCCATTCCCCGGCGAAATCCATTGAACGTGATAGTACGCCGATGATGCCGCCATCGAGCGCAGGCTTATCGAAGGCGTTCCCAAGCAACGCGGTCATGTCGGAGGAGAGAAACAATCGGTACCACTTGCCCTTGAATATTGCGTCAAAACGTTCTGCCTTGAACACCAACTCCACGAATCGCGAAACAGCTCCGAATCTTCGCTTGAATTCATCTGCGTCCATTCCCGCCGCACCTCGAATCGCATTCAGCTTGTTTTCGAGGAGCGCAGTATCGACAGGACCAGTCAAACCTGTATTCAACGGCGAGGGCACCCCGTAATTGGCTTGACCGAGCGCATTGTGACGCTCACAAAAAATGCACACCTTAATCCAATCTTTCCAGCGCTCAGCACACTTTCTTCGCCAGGCGTGGCAGTCGCCGAACGCAGTTGTAAGGGTATTCTCATCACAACATCCTGCCGCCGCGGCAGCTTCGGCTATGTTACCGAGGCTAAAAAGTTCACCTTCAACATCATAGGCTCCAGTGTATGTGATATGGTCGGACTCAATGCGTTGACCAACCAGTTCATCAATGTCTTTGTCGAGAAACATCACGACTGCCGTTTTCTTCCCTGCTGCGTCTAGAACCAGAAGATTGTTGTCGGACAGGTACTTGTGAAGACCCCGTAGGGCTTTCTTACCCGAACCCAGTTTTGGTATTTCGTAAGC
Organism: Acidobacteriota bacterium; assembly: GCA_023410055.1. Lineage (GTDB taxonomy): Bacteria > Acidobacteriota > Terriglobia > Terriglobales > Acidobacteriaceae > JAEZPW01. The sequence continues at coordinate 7,783 of JAEYQK010000001.1, read as the reverse complement.
ACCAACGACTTTGTAGCCGATGCGGTATGTGTCGCAAACCGGCGCAGCAATCTTGCTGTAAAAATATCGGTCTGAGTGCTTGCCTTCTACGAATATCCACAACTTCGTGAGTTCTGACATCCGTAATGCCATGAAGAAAGCCTGTGGTGATGAATGGAGAAGACGGCTCATATATGAAAAATCTGGTCCTCAGGAAGGTCGGCCATAATCTCCGGCGAGTGAGTCGCAAGCACAATCTGCACTCTCGGGTTCAGGACTCGCATACAGGCGACTAGCCGTCTTTGCCAATCGACATGCATCGAAATTTCCGGCTCATCAACCAAGATAACTGTCACGCCGGCTATAAGAGTCTCAACGAAAATCTTGAGAAGCTGTTTCTCGCCCGAAGAAAGAAATGACAGGGGAATCTTCTTTTCTCGAATCGCAACTTCGATCTCCTTATCCGAATATGAGACCGACTTACTGCCACCGAGCATCTCATTAACCAATTCCTTAAAGTTCTCTCGCGGCGCAGCGTAATACGAAACCATTCTTTCAATGCTTTGAATGTCCTTTGCAACGCTTCGGAACTGCTTGTTGTTTTTGTATCGCTTCAAGAAGGCTTCTTGACTCAAAGTAGCGCTCTTCATTTGTCGTCTTGTCAGAAATTTGGATACTGCTTCATACGCTGCTTTGGGGTTCGTAGGCTCGTTTTCTTGAACGGATTCAACATCCGTTATGACACTCTCCAGTATTCGAGCTAGCCCTTCTTCCTGTGCCCTATTCACGGCCAGCGCAATGTCTGTGCTGTATTCCTTCCAAGTGTCCGCCAGCGATTCCGCGAACCGAGTCTCCAAATCAGAGTCTGCCTCTGCTCCTGTTGCGAATAAATTGGTTTGCTGAGTCCTCTTGGTATACAGACGAGAAGTGGGCAGGAACCGATGATACCAACCGTGATCATGATGCGGTTCTACGGTCCATACGAGCTCTTCAACTTTCCCTTTGAGAAAGCTAGTCAAACTAGTACTTCTCTTAGTCTGTGGTTTCGATTTATCTAATCGGAGAACATGCTCTTGTCCTCTGTAGTCCTGAATGTGAACCTCAGCCTTTGTAAAGGGTACCGCCTTGACTAGGTCGCCTTTGAGAAGAAGTGCTGAATGCAATATTCTCAGTAGCGAAGTCTTACCGCTTCCGTTTGGCCCGAAGAAGACGCTAACCGATTGGTTGAGTGTCTTCTCGCAAACATCTTCGCGTCCAGCAAGCCCTTCGATCCTGAAACTCTTCAGCAGTGCCATCTAAGTATCGCCTTTCGATACAGCTATCCTGATGTGAGTCTATCCCACGCATCTTACTCGTTGGTGTCGGTTTTTCAAGCAAAACAGTCTCGATCTTCAGCCTGTAGCCGGGTGCCGCACCCTTCCCAGCAGGGGAGGGTGCGCCGCCTCGATTCTCGGGGTGGCGGTGCCGGCGTCTAGCGCCTGCGATGAACGCCAGCAAAACGGCGACCTTGACTCCGTCACCACCATCAAACTGTTCGTCTGCTTCTTGACACCGCCGACGTCGTAAGACATGTCAAGCCCCTTGGCCCGTTCACACCGCTCTATCTCTCTCATTCCACGCGCAAAACAGTCCTCGCCGTCGTGGCGGGTTCCCACCCCTCAGTCTGCTACCCTCGAAGTAAGGCGGAGTGCACACAACACGCTGCGGACGCTAAGTTGTTTGTTTCTCGTATTTTGCGTGTAAGTCCTTTGAAACATCAGTAATAGCAGCCAATAGAGGCTAAGTACCTTTGTTTGCAACAAATCACTGACTGGAGGGGGAGGGGTGCCCGGGTACTAAGTAGTAGTGGGTGTGGGCGAGATCCGGGTCGTGCAAGAGAATGCAGGTCCTTCGACTCGGAGCGCGTTCTGTATCGCGCTCCTCGCTCAGGATGACGAATCTTGGGGAAGGCCTAGTCGCTGGCCGATGATCCGATATACGGACTGGTTGAACAGAAGTCCGAGGTGTGTGCCGGGGACTTCGAAGTTGTTGGCCGGGTCGTCGGAGAGGCAGTAGTGCCAGTCGACTACGCCGTCCTGGCGCGTGTAGATCGCCGTGTGAGCGACCGACGCGGGCGTGCTCCTGAAGAGCGAGCGGCTGAATTCGCAGCGGCAGTGCGGCGTGTAGCACTTCGACTGTACCCTCTCGCCCTGCTGCTTCAGGATGCGAAGGCGTACGCGCTCGGCAAGGTGAAAGACGTCGCGCTGCACGACCGTGCCTTGAATCGGCGATCCGAGCGTGATGACGGAGGCGACCTGGTCGGGCATCTGCACGGCCAGCACGTGGGCGATCACGCCTCCGAGGCTGTGGCCGATCAGGTGAACCTTGCGCCCGGTCTCGGAGGTCGCCTGCTCCACGGTGGACTTGAGCCGTTCCCTGACGAGCAGGTTGGGACAATCGGCGTTGAGTCCGATGTTGGAGTGGTACGGACGATAGCCGATGCGCCGCAACCAGCCGTGCATGTTCCGCGTCAGCGGGTCCGTCCCCATAAAGCCGGGGATGACGATGACGGCGGAACCGTCGCCATGCGGCACTTCAAACCCGTAGTAGACAGGCGATGATTGCAGCAGAAGGAAGTCGATGCCGAAAAGCGATTCCTTCCAGATAGAAATACCAGGTTGAACCCGGTGTTCCCGGGGCCGATGCCGCGTTGCAGTAGCCATATTGTTTGTGTCTGAAAACACCGTAAGCTGCAACGGCGGTTGCATCAACCAGAAATATTGGATGGAAGCGAAACCAAGGTACTAGTCCGAGATGGTGGCGAGATGACCCGCTTCTACGCCAGGAATCCTTGACTCGTTCTTCGCCAGCGCCGTATAGGCGCCAAGACGCGCGATGTAGAGGAAGTCGACGATGGCGAAGTAGAACAAAGTCATGAGCACCAGCAGAATGAGAACGAGTTTGACCGATACCGCAAGAAACATGAACGGAAACCCTGAGATCACGCTGAAAAGACCAAACGCCAGCAGGTGAAGCGCTCCGAAGGCGGCGCTCACGCGAACAAACGGACCTAGGCGTTCACCAACGAGACGCACGCTGCCGATGCTGGCCGCAAGAGCATCGCAATTCTGCTCAACGGCAACTACAGGCGCAAGCGACAAGAACCAGTTCGCGACGGACCAGACGCAGCCGACGAGCAGCCAACCAAGGATCAGGGTCCATATAGCACGTGCCGGGTGAGGCTCGATGCCGGGGCCGTCCGAGTAGAGTCTCTGCGCAATCGTGAACACACCCGCGAATGCGACAAGAGCAGCCAAGAGCGCAGCTGAACGGAAGAAGCTGATGCCCAGCATCGTCCGAAAACGAACCGTGCGTTCGGGCATCAAGACGCGGAGAGTGGCAGTGCGTCCAATGGCGGCGGCGAACGTCCAGATGATGGCCGTGCCGGGAATCAGGATCGCCGCGATCATGAGGAGTTTGTTCCCGCTGCCCGCAATGGTGTCGACCAAGGCCTCGGCGGCGAGAGGTGGATAACCAAGCTTCCACAAGAACTCGTTCGCCTTTGAAACCTCAAGGCTGCCAAAGTATTCGATGAAAGAAAGAATCAGCAGCGCCCAGAAAGCGGCACCTGCGGCCCAGCGCCAGAAAATCTCGGCGGGGACAAGACCCCGTGAGCGCCAAGTGGCGCGAAAGCCGTCGCGGATGGGAGTAGAAGTCATCGGGTGATCGGGTGATTTTGTGATCTGGTGATCTGAAAAACAGATCACCAGAACGAAATCATCACATCAGAAACGCTACTTCACAACGACATTTACCAGCTTGCCTTTTACGACGATTACCTTTACGACCTTCTTGCCGTCAATGCCGGCCTTGACCTTTTCTTCGTTTAGCGCGGCTTCGCGGATCTGGTCTTCCGTAGCGTCGGCCGGAACGAGGACATGGCTGCGAAGTTTGCCGTTCAACTGGATCGCCATATCGATCTCTTCTTCCTTGGCGAGCTCCGGATCGTACTGCGGCCAAGGGTGGCGAAGCAGGTTTGTCTTCTGGCCGAGGCGCTCCCAGAGTTCGTAGGCGATGTAGGGAGCGAACGGGTGCAGCAGCAGCACGAAGTTGCGTTGGAAGTCGGCGACGAATGGCCGAGGCGCAGGCGTGGCACCCTGAGGATCGAACACCTCGGACGCCATTGCCGCATTCAGCAATTCCATCAGCGCGGCGGCAGAAGTGTTGAAATGCCAGCGACCATTGAAGTCATCGGTGATGCGGCGAATGGTCTGATGCAGCTTGCGCGCTAAGTTGCGTGCTTCCGGAGTCAGGTCATCGACCTTGTAAGTCTGCGGATACCGCTCAGGATACCGGTCCGCCTTCTTCGCATTCGAAGCGATGAAGCGGAAGACGCGGCTGAGGAAGCGCGAAATGCCTTCGACGCCGGCATCCTGCCAATCGAGTTCGCGATCAGGAGCCGTGGCGAAGAGCGTGTACATGCGGGTGGAGTCGGCGCCGTAGCGGGCGACCATATCGTCAGGCGACACAGTGTTGCCGAGCGACTTCGACATCTTCGCGCCGTTCTTGATGATCATGCCCTGCGTGAAGAGGCGCTCGGCGGGCTCGTCGTTCTTGATGAGGCCGAGGTCGCGCATGAACTTTGTCCAGAAGCGCGAGTAGATCAGGTGCAGAATGGCGTGCTCAACGCCGCCGATGTACTGGTCGATCGGGAACCAGTAGTTTGCGATCTTGCTGTCGAAGGGAGCGCGGTCGTTCTTCGGGTCGGTGTAGCGGTAGAAATACCAAGAGGAATCGACGAAGGTGTCCATGGTGTCGGTCTCGCGGCGGGCGGGGCCGTTACATTTCGGACAAGTCGTGTTGACCCATTCAGGCACGCGACCGAGCGGAGAACCTCCCTGGAGCGTGATGTCGACTTGGTCGGGCAGTACGACCGGGAGTTGATTCTCAGGCACGGGGACTACGCCGCACTTCTCGCAATAGAGCATCGGGATGGGGGTGCCCCAGTAGCGCTGGCGCGAGATGCCCCAGTCTTTCAGACGATAGGTGACGGTGGCTTTACCGAAGCCGTGCTGCTGGGCGAAGTCGGCCATCTTCTTCTGCGCTTCTTCGCAGGAGAGTCCGCTGAAGTCACCGGAGTTCATGACAAGGCTGTCTTCTTCGACGAAAGGCAACACGGGGGCTTCGCCCTGGCCGTCTGCAGTAGGTTCACTCGTGCGGCGCGGCAGGATGACAATGCGGATATCAAGACCGTATTTCTTGGCGAATTCGTAGTCGCGCTCGTCGTGGGCCGGAACCGACATGATGGCGCCGGTGCCGTAGTCCATGAGAATGTAGTTGGCGACCCAGATCGGCAGCTTCTCGCCGTTGAACGGATTGATTGCGTACCGTCCGGTGAAGACGCCGTGCTTCTCGATGGCGCCGATCTCGCCGGACTCACGGGCTTTCTTCTGCTCGTTCAGCAGGCCTTCGACTTTGACCAAGAGATCCGGATCGCTGGCAATGAAGTCGGTGATCATCGGGTGCTCGGGCGCGAGTTGTATCGAGGTCGCACCGTAGATGGTGTCGATGCGCGTGGTGAAGACGGTGATCTTGTCACCACTGTTCCCTGTCGGGCCGTCGAGCTTGAAGTCGACCATCGCGCCTTCGCTGCGGCCGATCCAGTTGCGCTGCATGGTCTTGACCTTGTCGGGCCAGCCCTCAAGCTTGTCGAGATCGCGCAGGAGTTCGTCGGAGTAGTTGGTCGTGCGCACGAACCATTGTTCGAGTTCGCGCTGCTCAACCGTGATCGTCTCGTGACGCCAGCAGCAGCCGCCGACAACTTGCTCATTCGCGAGTACGGTGGCGCACTCGGGACACCAGTTCACCTTGCTCTTCTTGCGATAGGCGAGTCCCTTCTCAAACATCTTGATGAAGAACCACTGGTTCCACCTGTAGTAGTCAGGCAGACAGGTCGTGACTTCGCGGTCCCAGTCATAGGCAAAACCGAGACGCTTCATCTGCTGCTTCATGAACGCGATGTTGCCCAGCGTCCACTCTTTCGGCGGACGCTTGTTTTTGATGGCGGCGTTCTCGGCCGGCAGTCCGAATGAGTCCCAGCCCATCGGGTGCAGGACGTTGTAGCCGCGCATCCACATGTGGCGGGCGAGGGCGTCGCCGATGGAGTAATTGCGGACGTGTCCCATGTGCAGCACGCCGCTGGGGTACGGGAGCATTTCGAGCACGTAATACTTCTTCTTGGTGCTGTCGGCGGGGTCGGCCTTGAACAGGTCAGGCTGCGACCACCACTGCTCGGACCACTTCTCTTCTATGCGCTGCGGTTCGTAGCGCTCTTCGCGTTCGGTGCTGGACATGGGCGTCATTTCTGTATTTGTTTCGGACATATACCTATGAGAACTCGCAAGTTAGTAGGAAACTCTGATTTTACAACAACGGGAAATCGGGTCATCGGGCGATCGGGTCATTGGGCAATCGGATGAGCGGATGAACGAATGATCGGATGATTGGCAACCCTACAAATCCCGGAGGCAAAACTCCATCCCCGGAGGAACCAGGCGAATCTGATGCTCTATTCAGGAGGGCTGCTATGCCGAGATTCTTGATTGAGCGCGAATTGCCCGGTGCTGGAAAGCTGTCGCCATTGGAATTGCAGGCGATCGCACAGAAATCGTGCGGGGTCATCCGCAACATGGGGCCGTCGATCCAGTGGATCGAAAGCTATGTAACGGATGACAAGATCTATTGCGTGTACTTTGCGGAAAACGAGGAATTAATCCGACAGCATGCGAAGGAAGGCGGATTCCCGGCGAATCAGATTTCGGAAATACGCCGAATGATCGATCCGACAACGGCAGAGAAGGAGAGTGGCACAAGGGCGGCGTAAAGGCTGTGGCACAATCGCTTGCGGCTGAACTACCGGCGCTGATTCTCCCGAAATGGGATAAGTGTAGGAATGGCGATTTCGCGCCACTAATCGTCTACACTAATCGGTTTTTGGTTAGAAACTCCCTCGACAGTCGCGTTGCGTAGAACCCATTGGCGAAACGTCGCCCGCTCTTCAGCAGCGGCGGCATGAGCCTGAAGGCTTATCCGCAGATCAGCGTCCGTCATTTTCCCGGACTCAACGAGTTCTTCTGATTCTCTGTCTTGCCTCAAGCGATCGGATTGAATCTTCCCTAAACTGTCCCATATCCACTTTGGAACGACGTACTTAATCCTGATGCCTTCAACGTCGTGTTTACTAGTCCTAACGCTGCCCTCTTCCTTTAGTTCTAGCCTGAGTTCGTTCGCGCCTGTCCAAGTAACTTGTGGCGGTTCCGCCGCGCCGTCGCTGTCGAAGATGTGTATCGGGGCAGTAGCAGCTAGGCCCGATGCTGGCCTTGCACGCAACGTCACGAACACGCCGTAGTTCGTCACAGACAACGGTCCGGCAGGACACGCTCTTGAAGTAGCCGTCGCAAGCCATTTGCCATCGGGTGACCAGACGGAGGTGTCGTCGGTGTAGTCACATTCAGGTCTTGCGACCCCGCGAGATGTCGTATATATCAGACCTGCGATTATGGCGGAGACCGCGATCATCACAGTCGCGGAAGCCAGCCCGATTGTGATCCAGCGTAGGCGCATTTCTTGAACTGTACCCCGAAACGCTGCTGAGTTCCACGATTGTCAACGGCCATTTATCAACCTATCCGGCTGTTCTGGATAGGTGGATACATGGCTCTATGGAAGGGGATGTCAAGAGATAGTTTTCCCCGGCTGACTGGAATCGGCCATGCTCTCGTGACATCCAGCCCCGTGATCGTATGGGCGAGCATTGTTTTGAGTG
>JAEYQK010000124.1 GCA_023410055.1 Acidobacteriota bacterium | reverse complement strand
GGGGCTGTGTAAAGACCTGCGCTGGAGATTGTCCCGACGCTGCTGTTACCGCCTTGGACGCCATTCACCCACCAGTTCACGCCCGTGTTCGTCGTGCCGGAAACACTGGCCGTGAACTGCTGCGTGACCCCAGGCTGCAGTGACGCCGAGCTTGGCGAGACGGCGACGGTGATCGTTGTAGTACTAGACGAGCTCACACCAGAGCCTGCGAGAGGCACCGCTAGGGAGTTCGCGCTGGTCTGTACGCCGAGCGATCCCGTAGCGGCAACCGCATCAGACGGAGAATAGTTAACAGTGAAGTTGATCGACTCTTTCGGGCTTAGCTTCGTCTTCGTAGTCCAACCGGAATAGCTGAAATCAGCTGATCCTGACAGTGAGACGGAATTCACCCAAATCGAGGTTCGTCCGTTATTCCTGACTGTTACGGTTTGCTGTTGCGTTGACCCGATAGCTACCGTGCCGAAACTTACGGATGTCGGCGAGATGCTGCTTACTCTGTTTGATCCGACGGCAGCGCATGCAGAGAGAAGCAACGCAAGCACGCCGATGAGGCACAAAAAGCACGGTCTGAAACTCATCAGAATACTCTTTCCTGAATGTTGACGGGGCCCCTGGGCGCCAGCGGTATGCGCCGAAGTTGCACAAATAGCCAATGCGTGACTCTGTGCGGTGCTAACGAAAACCGGACAACAAGCGATCTGAATCACCGATTCCGGCACTGCAAGAGCGCGATCGAACTGCTTCCGATCAGTTCACAACCGTGCTTCAAGGGCGAGAGTACAAGCGGTGGCGAGAAGGGTCGATCAGACTAACTACTTAGCTCGGGTAGATCAAATTACCAATCTAGAAATCGTTTGGCCCATGGACCATCAGCCTTGCGACAGCATGTGAGATCTATTATGAAAATTCGTTTTGTAACGCCGTATTTCCCGCCCGAAGTAGGAGCTCCACAGACCCGTATCTATGAACTTGCTGTTCGACTATGTAAGGCAGGACACGAGGTTAGCGTCATCACTACTTTTCCCAACTATCCAACAGGCGTTGTGCCCAAGGAATGGCGTGGCAAGTTGTGGTGGAAGGGATTACAAGATGGGATCACGATCTGGCGTTTCTGGTCTTATGCGGCAGCTAATCGTGGATTCGCAAGGCGCTTGACGACCCATCTGACATTTGCCGGTTCCAGTGCATCTGGTGGACTCCTACTCCCACAATGCGACGTGATGATCGTGGAATCACCGCCGTTGTTCGATGGTTTCTCCGCAGTCGTACTATCAACGCTCAGGCGTACGCCCTACGCCTTTATGGTTTCAGACCTGTGGCCGGAGTCGGCGGTGCAGATGGGAATGATTCGCAATAAGTCGATCATTCGCGCGTCGAAGTGGCTCGAACTGTACTTTTATCGCCACGCCGAGCTTATCCTTGGGCTCACGCGCGGCATCTGCGACAAGATCAACGCCGACGGCGTTCCGTCAGACAAAATAGAGCTGTTCCGAAATTCGGTCGACTGTGACTTCTTCCGTCCCGGCTTGAACTCCGGTCCGATACGTCGCGAATTTAAGATCGATGATCACGAGTTCGTGGCTGTCTACGCAGGGACACTGGGCTTGGCACAGGGACTAAGCACGGTTCTGCACGCGGCCGCTCTCATCAAGCTGAAGACTCAGGCCAGAGTCCGGTTTGTTCTCGCCGGGAATGGCGCGGAATCCGAGAAACTCCGATACGAAGCCACGCGACTCGGTCTCAGCAATGTCCTGCTCATCGACTCTCTCTCAAAGGCACGGATGCCCGAACTGTTGAATGCTGCGGATTGCATCCTGGTTCCGCTGCGTGATCTGGAGATCTTTCGCGGTGCGCTCCCGACAAAGATGTTCGAAGGTATGGCCTGCGCAAAGCCTCTTGTGCTCGGAGTGCAAGGCGAAGCTAAAGATCTCGTTGAAGGCGCTGCCGCGGGCTACTGTGTTAAGCCGGGGAGCCCTGAAGCGATCTGCAGTGCAGTGCTGTCTCTCGCTGCAAACCCCGAAAAGGCACGGCAGATGGGCGAAAATGGTCGCCGCCTTGTCCTTACAGAATTCTCACGCGAGGCGCGTACGGATCAACTGGCCGGATATCTCAGCCGCATTGCTGGCAAAACACAGTTCCTCAGCAATGCCCTTGGGCACCAACTATCGCCCCGGAGGCTCAAATCTCTCATCAGATAGACGCAATACTGCAGGTCGCAAACTGGCGTCGTTATCTATAGACGGCAAAACTATTCATCTGCTGCATTCGACTAGACGCACACACTGACAACAAACGGTCACCATGTGGATCGAGAAAATAGGTCTCCACAACTTCGACTCGTACATATCCTTCCGCAGGAATATGTGGCCCACACACGATTCGGCCGGACACTGGGAAATCGCGCTGGAGAAATATGTCTTCAATCCACACGCGTCGCTGTGCCCTGGCACCGGCCTATACGCTTGTTTTGAAGGAGGCAACATTCGCGGTATCGCGGGCGCATACCCCATGCCCATAACGTACTCGGGAGAACTCTATCCGGGCCACATGTTGGTCGATTGGGCTGTGTTGCCAGAAAGAGAACATCCAGAAAACATCAAAAGTGTTTGGAGCAAAAAACTCTACGCTGCCAAGTTGTTTGAGTTCGTGATGGCCCTACCCGGACTGAAGTTCGGCAGCTACGGCACACGGTTTTCTCAGGCTCCTCTGGAGAGAGCTTCAACTCGGATTCCTGCCTGTCAGGCGGCAGCACTGATTATGCCCGCGCGCGCAGCATTGCTCGAGGCTTTGCGGTTGCGGAGATCTGCACAGCCAAGTCCCCTCGCCGCCATGCCGCTGTACGTGCTTAACAGAGCCCGAAGCATATCTCCAGATGATCTGCCCAACACTCCCCCGCCCAATCTGGACGGGACTGCACATGTCTGGCGGGATGTTGCATTCTGGCGTCAGTACTTCAACTGTCGTTCCTGCAACGGAGCTTTTGCGTTGCTGATCGAGCATGGCCGAGAGATTGGCTACGCTGTTCTTAACCTGTTGGAAGTAGGCCGGTTTCGCTTCGCAAATCTGCTTCTGTTGCACATCGTAGATCCACACCCCAGATCCGCCTACCAACTTGGATTGTCCGCTCGCCGGGCACTACAAGAACTCGGGGTATGCTTCGTCCTTGCAACCGACTCCGATGACGTGGTGCACTTCTTTCTGAATGGCGCTGGAACGTACGTAGTTCGCAGGCCGACCGTTTGGTGGCGGATTCCTCGGCCCTCCGATTCACTACCAGTAGAGGGTATTCCCTGGCACTTCACTTCGGCCGATCGAGACGGTATCTGGTGGCCGGGTCAGCAAACTCCTGAAGTGGAAGAGCACAGCCGTCTCCCGAGACAAACAACGCGCCGAGAACGCTCAATCGCGACGGCAGCCCATAACTAGACCACGACATCTGACGGGCTGCCACTCCCAGCAGGAACATCACATTTCCTACAAGAAGTCTGAAGCAGCAGTTGGGCTCAGGACAAGGGCACTCCATACTATCCTCCATCGAGTCGAATTGCCGGATCGCTCGATATCCGCTCCTTCCTCCGGTTGTCCCCGAACCGCCTGACACGCATCTCTAGGCAGTTTCTTGTATCTGGTCGTAGGGTGATTCAGAAGAGTGCGAAGGAAATCACCTAGCCAGCTACTCTCGATTTCGCCTAGAATTCCTCGTCATAGAGAAAACGCGCACCTTGTAAGGTGCTCTGTTGGTACCTGTAAGCGGTTCAGCCAATCCTGCCTTCCGTACACATGTTTTAGTTTCTACTCACCCTATCAACGAAAGGTGAGAACTAAAACATGTGTACCGCCGCAACCATACGTCGGTTACTTCCTTTTGTCGTGTGCATCGCTATTGCGTGCACTGCATCATCGGCCTTTGCTGGCGTAACGATCTCATCCCCGGCTCCGAGTGCGACAGTCTCTTCTCCTGCCCATTTCGTCGCATCAGCCACGTCCACGAATCGCATAACAGCTATGCGCATTTATGTGGATGACAATGCCGTCTACACAGTAGGTGCGGCTTCGCTCGACACGTACGTTCCCCTCTCTCTTGGGTCGCACAACGTTGTTGTGCAGGCATGGGATTCAACTGGGGCTGTTTTCAAATCGACCGAGACGATTTCGGTTGCCAATAGCTCAGTTGCGAACGGCGTCACCATATCTTCACCTTCGGACGGAGCTACAGTAAGTTCTCCCATGCACGTTGTCGCCTCGGCGAAGTCGTCCAACACAATCACGGCGATGAGAATCTACGTGGACGATCAGAGCGTCTACACGGACGCTCGCAATTCAATTGATACTTATGTTCCCGCTGCTGCTGGCCGTCACAACGTCGTGGTCGTCGCATGGGACAGCACCGGAACTGCCTACAAACAGGCGAAAACTGTAGCCGTCGGCACAGCTTCGTCCACTTCGAGCGTAACTGTGACTTCGCCCGCGAACGGGGCTACTACGAGTTCACCAGTTCATTTCGTCGCTTCCAGCACGTCCGCGAAGCCGATTACCGCAATGGCAATTTATGTTGACAATCGAAGTGTCTACACGACCGCTGCCAACCAGCTAGACACGTATATATCAGCAAACCCTGGTACGCATTATGCGGTAGTTCAGAGTTGGGACAGCACTGGCGCGGTCACCAAGTCCCCTGTCACCTTCACCGTACCTGCAAGCACATCGACTCCCAGCGTCAAGATTTCGCCGACGAGTGTGAGTCTGCAAGCTGGGTTCACGCAGCAGTTCACGGCCAGTGTTTCCGGCACGACGAACACGGGCGTGAACTGGTGGGTGAATGGCGTCCAAGGCGGTAACAGCAGCGTCGGGACAATCTCCAGCGCAGGTCTTTACACAGCCCC
>JAEYQK010000093.1 GCA_023410055.1 Acidobacteriota bacterium | reverse complement strand
CCCCGCCCTACCTGGCTGAGTTACCTAGTCCTTCACCACTCTCCTAACCTGAATCCCTAATTCCTTTAACTGTGCCTCGCTCACCGGAGTCGGTGCGTCGACCATCATGTCCTTGGCAGCTGCGGTCTTCGGGAACGGGATGACTTCACGCAGCGAATCGGCGCCGGCGATGATCATGACAATTCGGTCAAGACCGAGCGCAATGCCGCCGTGTGGAGGTGTCCCGTATTGGAGCGCTTCGAGGAAGAACCCAAATCTTTCCTTGGCTTCTTCGTCCGACATGCCAAGCGCACGGAAGATCTTTGCCTGGATATCCTGCCGGTGAATACGGATCGAGCCTGAGCCGAGTTCTGTGCCGTTGAGCACGACGTCGTAGGCCATCGCGCGAACGCTCGCCGGATCGGATTCCAGCTTGTCCATGTCTTCGTCATGCGGAGACGTGAACGGATGGTGCGCCGCAGCCCAGCGCTTCTCATCGTTGTCCCATTCGAACATCGGGAAGTCAGTTACCCACAGGAAGTGGAAGTCGCCCGGCTTGAATGCGCCGTGACGATCAGCGTACTTCTGTCCCAGCGCAAGCCTTAGCGCGCCTGCCGACGTGTAGACGCCGCGATCGTGCTGTTTGACCTCGGGTTTCAGCCCGCCTTCGCTCGGATGATCCTCCGCATGCTGCGGCCCAGCGACGATCACGACGAGGTCGCCTTCTTCGACGCCCGCCAGCTTGAACGCCTTCGCCATCGCGGCTTCGTCCAGCTTCTGCAGCTTTCTAATATCGTCGTACAACCGTGCTCCGTTCGGACGGAACATGGGCTTGATGTCGTCGCGCTCCTTGCGCGAGATCTCGCCGACCTTTGGTATTCGCACCAGCAGCACCGGCGCGTTCGGATCCATCTTCAGCGTGTCCAGCATCTCTGCTGTAAAGGCCTCGCGGACATCCGTCATCGCTGGCAGTCGAAGGTCAGGCTTGTCGCTGCCGTAATGCCGCATCGCCTGGTCGTAGCTCATCTGCGGGAACGGCGTGGGAATCTCGAATCCCGCCACTTTGAACGCTTCAGTCAGGAATCCTTCGACCGTATCGAAGATCGTTTCCTGTTGCGGGAACGACATTTCCAAGTCGATTTGCGTGAACTCCGGTTGACGATCTGCGCGCAGGTCTTCGTCGCGGAAACAACGTACGATCTGGAAATACTTGTCGAAGCCGCTGACCATCAGGATCTGCTTAAACAACTGCGGCGACTGCGGCAAGGCATAGAACTGTCCCGGATACACACGGCTCGGAACCAGATAATCGCGCGCGCCTTCGGGCGTCGAGCGTGTCATGAACGGCGTCTCAATCTCGAGGAAGCCCTTCTCCGACAGCAAGCGGCGAATCGCTTGCGCGATCTCGTGCCGCATGATGATGTTCTTCTGCATTTCGGCGCGGCGCAGATCGATATAGCGATAAACCAGTCGCATCTCTTCGTTGGGCAGCGTTGTGTCGGCAGGCGTGAATGGCGGTTGCTTTGAGTCGTTAAGGATCTTGATCTCGCTCGCGACCAATTCAACTTCACCCGTGGGGATGTTCGGGTTCACGGTATCGGCGTCGCGCTTCTTGAGCGTGCCCGTTACCGCAATGACATACTCATTGCGCAGAGTTTCGGCCTTTTCGTGAACGGCGGCATTTTCGGCATTGAACACAACCTGGCTGACCCCGCTCCGGTCGCGTATGTCGATGAAGATGATGTTGCCGAGGTCACGGCGCCGGTTGACCCAGCCCATCAGTGTCGCTGTTTGTCCCGCGTCAGACACGCGTATGTCGCCGCACATATGTGTGCGCTGAAGATCCCCTAAGAAATCAAGCACGATTAAGTCACTTCCTTGCAGATTAGTCTAAGTCTCTTAGTTTCAATGTTGAGCCTGAAAAATGCAATCTCACGGTTACGATGAGCGGAATCGAAAAAAATCGGGTGATCTGGATTCGAGCCATGAGAAGCCGGTATTTCTAGCTATAAATCGAGAGATTGATGCGTGGGAAGCACCAACTTGCTGACGCAACTTCGGCTTGCGATCACCCGATCACCCGATGACCCGATCACCCGATTGTTTGTGCTAAACTTCGGGCCACCATGAAGACCATAGCTGCTTTCCTATTGCTCATGTCCACGTGCGCTTTCGCCGCCGAACCGAAGGTTGTTCCCATCTGGCCCGGTGCCGCGCCCGGTACTGAGTCCTGGAACTTGCCGCCCGAGTCGTATAAGCCAGTTCCCGGTGGCCCCGGCCGCTTCGTGCGCGACATTACCACGCCTACGCTGACGGTCTATTTGCCGGAGCCGTCGATTGCGAGCGGTGCGGCTGTCGTCGTCTGCGCCGGTGGCGGTTTCAATAATCTCGCCATCGATCACGAAGGCTACGAAGTCGCCGAATGGCTCGCAAAGCACGGCATCGCCGGATTCGTCCTCAAGTATCGCGTACTGCCTACGAGTCAGTGGGAAAACGTCGATCCGTCCGAAGCCCAGAAGCACCGCCGCGAAGTCATCCCGTTCGCAATCGCTGACGGACAGCAGGCAATCAAGTTCGTTCGCAGCCACGCCGCCGAGTACGGCGTCGATCCGCAACGCATCGGCATCTTGGGATTCTCAGCGGGCGGATACCTGACGGCCGGTGTCGCGCTCCAGCATGATGCTGCAAGCCGCCCGAACTTTGCCGCGCCGATTTATCCTGCCGCACCGCCGGATCTGACTGTTCCGACCGACGCCCCGCCGCTGTTCATCGTTCACGGTGACGAGGACAAACTAGTCGATCCTGCCAAGAACAGCGTTCGTCTCTACGACGCGTGGAAGAAGGCTGGTATCTCTGCCGAGCTGCATATCTATTCCAAGACCGGTCACGGCTTCGGCATGTGGAAGACCGGCCTTCCCACCGATGCATGGATCGAGCGCTTCCGCGAATGGCTCGATGGACAAGGGTTACTGAAGAAGGCTGACGCAAAAGCCGCCCCCGCATCGAAGTAGTAG
Organism: Acidobacteriota bacterium; assembly: GCA_023410055.1. Taxonomy (GTDB): domain Bacteria; phylum Acidobacteriota; class Terriglobia; order Terriglobales; family Acidobacteriaceae; genus JAEZPW01. The sequence continues at coordinate 11,685 of JAEYQK010000093.1, read as the reverse complement.
CGCCGGACTCCAGTCCGGCACCGGTTTCGGTCGAGCGTTTTGTGTAGCGTCGTCGTCTCGGCGACTGTCCAGTGGGCGTCTCGCCCACTGGACTAGACTCTAGCCATGCAAAAGGTAAACATCTCTGCCAAGTTCTCCAGCTTCACTGAACCCTGGTCGCCAAAGATTGTGGGCGAACTGAACGATTCCTACGTCAAAGTGGCCAAGCTCAAGGGCGAGTTTGTATGGCATCACCACGACGCCGAAGACGAACTCTTCCTCGTCGTCAAGGGCACGCTGCGCATGAAGTATCGCGAAGACGGCGTTGAGCGCGAAACGGACATCTACGCCGGCGAATTCGTTATCGTCCCTCGCGGCACCGAGCACCTGCCCGTTGCCGACGAAGAAGTCGAAGTCATGTTGTTGGAACCGAAGTCCACGCTTAATACCGGAAACGTTCGCAGTGAGAGGACGGTGGAGAAGCTGGATCGAATCTAGCGGCCTACTTGCTCGCCACCGCCCAATAACTACTCCGTGCCGTAACAGTGATGTCTTTCCTCGGCTCGCGCAACCGCACTGTGATCACGTGCGGGCCGGGCTTGGGCGTTTTCGGCTGAAAGCTCAGTTCGTACCGGTTATTCGCATGATTGGCAGCGACGCCCAGCGTGGTATCAAAGGTCTGCTTGTTCTTGAACATCTGGTACTCGCCGCCACTCATCTCGGCGATGGCTCGCGCCATGTTCTTCTTCATCCCATTGACCGACAAAATAATCGGCGCCAAAAGATTGGTGTATCCCGCCTGCGGGTTCTCGCCCTTCAGGTCACGCTTGAGTTCCGACTTCGATGGCGAGAACGCAACGCTGTACACGAGCGTGCTGCTCAGCGTTAGTCGCTGAACTACTTCTTCCAAGTTCCACTGATGGCTACCGTGGTCGCGCGTTTCGCTTATTACTAGAAGAACCCGCCGTTCGTTCTTCGGGCGCTTCTCCAGCAATCCAAGCGAGTACGCCACGGCATCAAGAATCGCCGCGCCTCCATCGCCCGGTTGCAGCGTCTTCAATGGTCGCGAAAGGCTTTCAACATCACTGGTGAAATCGTGCAGCAGCTTCACTTGGCTATCGAAAGCAACGACGGCTACCTGCCCCTTTGACTCTCCAATAAAAGACCGCAACATCGTCGCGAGTCCTTCGGTCGTAGTCGTGCAGGGATTCTTCCTTGTCCGACAGTCTTTCGCGTCATCTCCCGGCAGGGGATCATCATTTCGTCCGTCAATGTGGAGGTACGCGCTGCGCCCTGTCTGTATCGCCACCACGATCGATATCGGTTCCTGTTCCGGTGCATCATCAAGTCGGGCGTTCTGTTCTACGCCGTCATCCTCGATCACGAAGTCCTTGCCTGTGAGCCCAAATACAACGTCGCCGGACTTGTTCATCACCAACGTTGGCACAAGCACCACATTGGTCTGTGAATGGAAGGTCGTTGACTCAGGCGCAGTCTGCGCAAACGAGGATGGACATACCACGACAGAGAGAATGAGTACAAAAACTAACAGGGCAGACTTCTTTCGGGCACACTTTCGCATAATGTTAGTACGTTCAATGAATCGCGTTTGTTCCTGATACGATAGAACTCACAATAACAAATCGGCGCTAGGTAGCGCCGGACTCCAGTCCGGCACGTGCCGACCTGGAGGTCGGCGCTACAACCGACACAACTTGGCGTCGCGAAAGGGATGGGCAATGAGCCTTCTCGCCAAAATGGGGACCCATCTTTCGGGAATTGAACAATTGAAAGCAATGATCGATGGCGATCATCGCACGGGAATGGAGAAGACGCTGAACTTCCGTCTCGTCGAAGTCGAAGACGGACGCGTCGTATTTGAAGGCATTCCCGACGAGAAAGTCTACAACCCGATCGGCTCTGTTCATGGGGGCTACGCTGCGACTTTGCTCGACGACGCCTGCGGTTACGCCGTACTGACAAAACTCGCACCAGGGCAGACCGCCGTCACCCTCGATCTGAAGGTGGCCTATCACAAATCTATGACGCACAAGACCGGCCCGGTCCGCGCGGAAGGGCGTGTCATCAGTATCGGACGACGCGTCGCCTTCTCCGAAGCTCGACTGGTCGACAAGGCCGGAACCCTCTACGCTTCGGCAAGCTCAAGCGTGCTGGTCGCGAACATCAAGCCGGCTGACACCGGGTCACAATCCGAAGAACTCAGGGCAAAGGGCAAGGGCGCCGCTGTCTAGTAAGCATTCTTCTGTTACGAAATCGGAATTTTCGGACGCCCCGTGCCACAAATTCTAGAGCGAACGGTGCCCCACATCTGCCGATGTTGGCAGATGTGGGACGAAGAGGATTGGATTATCGCGAGTTCTTTAGCTTCTGAACCAACTCTGCCCTCGGGATCGTGACCTGCTCGCCGGTCGCAAGGTTCTTTAACGCGAACTGGCCGGACTGGACCTCGTTCTCGCCAACGATGATCGCGAAGCGTGAACCGAGCTTGCTCGCCGTTTCGAGCGACTTCTTCAGACGAAAGCTCTCGTCACCGACGTCGATGATCACGCCATCGCGGCGAAGCTCAGTCGCAAGCTTCGCTGATTCGGCATTCATCCCCGCACCCAGCGGAGCAATGTAAGCGTCGGGAACCTGCACCGCAGCACCAACGGATTCCTGCAACGCGAGCACAAGACGGTCTTCGCCGATCGCGAAGCCGATGCCCGGAGCCTTCGGCCCGCCGATCGCTTCCGACAGTCCGTCATAGCGACCGCCGCCAAGGATCGCATTCTGCGCTCCGAGTGCGCCGTGCGTGAACTCAAACGCCGTACGCGTGTAGTAGTCGAGTCCGCGCACCATACGCGGGTTGATCTCGAACGGCACACCGCAAGCGGTCAGGATTTCCTGCACCTGCTGGAAGTGCTGCTTGCAGTCGTCATCGAGATAATCGGCGATCTTGGGCAGCGACTCGATGATCGGCTGGTCTTCGGGAACTTTGCAGTCGAGCACCCGCAGCGGATTGGTCTCGGCGCGGCGCTGGCAGTCATAGCACATTTTGTCCTTCACGGACGCGAGTGCCTGCCGCAGTGCTTCGTTGTATTTCGGGCGATCATTCGCGCAGCCAACCGAGTTCAACTGCAACATCGGATTCTGGATGCCAAGCCGATCAAGCAACGTTTTGAGCATCACCAGCACTTCGGCATCGCGCGCCGGAGACTCGCTGCCGGCAGTCGGTGGTCCGATTATCTCAGCACCGATCTGGTAAAACTGGCGATAGCGTCCCTTCTGTGGGCGCTCCCGCCGAAACTGAGGACCCATGTAATAGAGCTTCTGGACGCCCGGACGCTCCCACAACTTGTGCTCGATATAGGCGCGAACGACACCAGCTGTATTCTCAGGGCGCAGCGTGAGCGACGATCCGCGATCCGATTCGGCGCGGCCTCGGTCTTCCCACGTATACATCTCTTTCGAGACGATGTCGGTCTCTTCGCCAACGCCGCGCGCAAAAAGCTCGGTGCTCTCGAAAATCGGAGTGCGGATTTCCTGGAAGTTGTAAGCGCGGAAGACCTCGCGTGCAACAGACTCAACGTAGTTCCAAAGCCCGGTATCGGGCGGAAGCAGATCTCTTGTACCTCGGACGGCTTTGATCATTATGCTATCGCTACTCTTCGCTGATTAGTTTCAGGATAAGGATATTCCATGCGCCGCGCGGTCTCACGTGCAATCTGCTCTCCAGAGAACTTCGCGACCACATGCAGGGCAAGATCGATGCCCGCGGAGACTCCGGCAGACGTCCAGACGTCGCCGTCCTTCACGACGTGCTGCTGGTCTTCGACAAGCACCTGCGGAAATTTCTCACGGAGCAGACCGAGCAGCATCCAGTGCGTCGTCGCGTGGTGACCGTCAAGCAATCTCGCCGCCGCCAAGACCAGAGAACCAGTGCAGACGGACGTAAGCAACTCGACGCTTTTCGCCTGCGCTTGAATCCATGCAATAACCTTCAGATCGGCGAGTGCCGTTCGCGTCCCGATTCCGCCCGGAGCAAGCAAGATGTCGAGCTTGGGGCAGTCCTCGAAAGTGCAGTGCGGCTGGACCTTCATGCCACCAACCGTGGTGACCATCTTCTGCTCAGCGGCGACCAGTACGACCCGAAACGGAGTGAACTCGCTCTGGTGCGAAACTTCGTTGGCCATCGAAAAGACTTCGAACGGCCCGCAGAAATCAAGCACCTCTACCTCATTAAAAATGAAAATGCCGACGGTCTTTTGCGTCATTTCGGCTGGCTTTCTTGTTCGCCCAAGTAAATCTTCGTATAGCCGATATAGTTCTCGGCGTACTTGTGGATCATCTGCTGCATTTCCGGCGTGTCGATCTTCTTGCGGAACTTGCCCGGAACGCCGGCCCAAAGAGAATATGGTTCGACGATCGTGCCTTCGGGAATCACCGTTCCCGCGGCAATGATCGATCCGGTGCCGATGCGCGCGCCGTTGAGGATGATCGAGCCCATGCCAATCAGGCAATTGTCCTCGACGATGCAGCCGTGCAGCGTGACGTTGTGGCCGACAGTGACCCAGTCCCCGACCTCGACGAAGTACTTGCCGAGCATGCCGTGCAGCACGCTGCAATCCTGAATGCTGGTGTTGGCGCCGATTTTGATGTAATGCACGTCGCCACGCAGGACGGTGTTCATCCACACGCTGGAGTTCTCGCCCAGCGTGACGTCGCCGATCACCTGCGCAGATACATCGACGTAAGCCGACGCCGGAAACTTAGGAGCAATGCCTTTATATGTACGGATCATTCGAAACTGTCCTCTACGAGCCGATCAACTGACTTGAAATAAAAAACATAACACGCTCGCCCGCCCGGTAGCATGCGGAGGTTACTTAGGCTCTTGTTCCATTTTTGTAAATTTTCACGCGCTTTAATCTACAGGGACATGTCGCGGGGTACCTTTGCCTCCTTGTTCACTCCAAACGAGGCAAATGCATGCACTTCGTCAAACTCCGCCATCTGGCAATTCTCCTGCTCTTGACAGCGATGTTTCGTTCATCCGCGCCAGCTCAAGACGCGTCCACTGGTGTCATCAGAGGTACCGTCACAGACCTTTCCGGCGCATTGATTCCAGGCGCGCGCATTACTGTTGTGAGCATCAGTACGGGCGCAGAACGTGTTGCGACCACAAACGAGGTGGGCGGATTCGCCGTCCAGATGCTACAGCCCGGAGAATACAGCATCGTCGCCGAATTCGCGGGAATGGCCCCCATCACGCGGAATGACGTCATTGTTGAGGTTGGCGGCGAAGTGCAACTGCAGCTAAGGCTGAGTCTGGAGAAACTAAAGCAGACGGTCGAAGTCCCGGGCGATCATCCGATCGTGGAGACGCAGCCGGCAACCGTCTCAAGCCTCATAGACGAGAAAGAGATTGATGGTCTTCCTCTGAACGGCCGCAGATTCAGTGATTTGGCCCTTTTGACACCGGGCGTAACTCAAGATCCGCGCGGCTTAACCTCTTCCTCGACTGGCGACTTGGCTTTCGGAGGCATACGCGGTACCCAGACGAGCTACCTGGTCGACGGTGGAGACGCGAACAACGGCTTCTTTGGCCAAGCCCGTGGTCGATACCGGGCTCCCTACCAGTTCAGTAACGAAACCGTGCAGGAGTTTCGAGTCTCGTCCAACACATATGGCGCAGAGTTAGGCAGAAGTGGCGGAGCCGTCATCAATGTTGTGACGAAGTCCGGATCAAACCGGATTCACGGCAGCGGCTTCTACTTCATCCGAGATAACGTGTTTAACGCTCAGCCGGCATTTACGGACGAGAAGCCAAGAGACCGCCAGCAACAGTTCGGATACACGCTGGGTGGTCCGCTGAAGAAGGACAAGCTGTTCATCTTCTCCGGATTCGATCAGCACATATTTCACGTCCCGACGATCGTGCAGTTCCTGAACGGCAGCACGACGGTGATTCCTGGAGCAGCAGACTACGAGGAGCGCGATCGAGACCAGGTGTTTGCGGCGGCGGACAAATTGTCAAGAATGGGCGGTGAATCTCGGTCATCGTTGCTGGGGAGCGCCGCTTTGACCAAACTCGACTGGAACATCTCGCCGCGCCAGTACGCGTCCTTGCGCTTCAATACCTCACGGTACTACGGCAGCAACAATGTCTACTTCGACCCGGCGAGTCCAGTTACCACTTATGCCATTAGCGACAACGGGGAGGAACTGGTCCGGACGGAGACTCTGTCCACATCATTGACGAGCGCGGTTTCGGATCGCATCACTAGTCACTTGCGAGTGCAGTTTTCGCGCGATCTGCAGGAGAGCGTTCCAAATTCAACTGAGGTGCGGCAGCGAATATACGACTGGATTGACGCCTTCGGGCGGAGTTCCATTATGCCGCGCGAGACCGGTGAGCGTCGACTGCACATTGCCGAAACCCTGACCAAAGAAGGGAATCGTCACTCACTCAAGTTCGGCGGCGACGTAAGTTTCACGTATACGCGCAATTTCTTTCCGATGCTATTCGGTGGTGAATATATCTTCAGTGAAGTGCATGTGAACCCGTGGACCTACGCGCCAGCGACATATGGCATGACGATGACACCACTGCGTGCTTACGCACACGGAGTACCACGCTACTACGTGCAGGATTTCGGTAACGCAGTTTCGCACCCCGACTCAAAGGAGTACGCGGCATTCGCTCAGGACACAATTCGAATCTCTAATCACTTCGCCCTGACTTTGGGATTGCGGTATGACTTACAGAAATTCCGCAGCGACGCACTCGTAACCAACCCACTATGGCCAGATTCCGGCAAGGTCCCAACCGATACCAACAACTTCGCTCCACGGGTCGGATTCGCATACTCGCTGGGTGAGCGGCGACCATTCGTATTCCGGGGCGGCTACGGCCTGTTCTATACACGCATACCGCAGATCTATAACTCGGCAATAGAAACCGACAATGGGCTGAACCAAAGCCAGGCTTATCTGAATGTATCCGACTACTGGGACAGACAAGTGTTCCCGACTTATCCGAATCCTTTGGTGGACTGCCCGCTTCGCGCGACTGTTTGCGACGCTCCTGCAACGCTTGCGGGAAAGCTGAGTACAGAGATATCCTCGTTTTCGCATAATTTTCAGACCCCACGGGTCCATCAGGCCAGCCTCAGCATAGAGAGGGAAGTCGCCGGCCGCACAGCAATCAGCGTGAACTACTTGTTCGTCCATGGGGAACATCTGATTCGTGCTTATGATGCGAATCTCCCGCCGCCGACGGAAATCGAGTACCCCGTCTATGACGAAAGCGGAACAACATTTCTGAATCAGTACTACACGGTCCAGTCGTTTGCGGGATGGCAGATGTCGCGCTCACTGGCCTGTCCATTTGCGCCATGTGTTGGCGAGTTGGCTCGTCCGATTCCCGAACTCGGGGCTATCACCGTGTTCGACAGCGCCTCCTCCAGCTACTACAACGGAATGACGATCTCTGCCCGGCGCCGAATGACTAGAGGCCTCTATTTTCGTCTTGCCTATACTTGGGCGAGAGCTCTCGATAACGGTCAGGACGCACTGGTGGTTGGACGACCAGCGACGGTGCAGAATGCCTACTCCCCTTCGAGCGAGCGCGGGTTGAGTAGTACAGATCAGCGCCAACGGCTTGCGATTTCATGGAGTGCTCAACCGCAGCCGTTCCACCGCGAACATCCAGTTCTGAAATCTATCTTCAACAACTGGCGTATCTCGGGCGTGCTGACAGCTGGCAGCGGGCGGCCTGTGAACGCGCGGGTGAGTGGCGACGCGAATGTTGACGGCAATACCGAAAACGACCGCCTTCCGGGCGCGTCACGAAACTCGTACACTGGCCCCAGCTATGCAACTCTCGATATGCGGATTGGGCGGGTCGTCAGAGAGATAGGGCGGTTCAAAGTCGAGTTGCTCGCCGAGTCGTTCAACCTCCTTAACCGGGACAACAAAAGGATCTCAAATTCCGACGATGGCTTTCAGAATCTTGCAGGCAGTTTCGTACAGCAGGATACAGTCGCGGGCGGAAAGAGATACCCTGCGCAGTTTCGTCTTTCCGGTGGGTTCTTGACTCCAACGGGAGCTTACGCACCTCGACAGATTCAGTTCGCGCTGAAGGTGAAGTTCTAGTTGTTACACAACTCTACAAATGGTTGAGTCCGCAGAAGCACGTTCCGAAAGTAACTCGGGCGGGCCTCTGCGTTTTCCCATTTCGGGCCGTTTGGCTGTCAAATTGCAGCAAGCACTTGACTTGTGAGCAGAACCCTGCCATAAACTTAGGTGGGTCCTTCCGGACGGGTTTGGGGGTGTTTCAGGGTTGGCGGAAATTAGACTTCAAGAGGGCGAGTCGTTGGAGAACGCCCTACGTCGTTTCAAACGCAAGGTGCAGCAGGAAGATATCATCAAGGAGGTCAAGAGGCACTCCTACTACCTGAAGCCTGGCGAGAAGAAACGAACAAAAGAAGCTCTGGCTCGGAAGCGTAGCCGAAAGAAAGCACGCAAGGAGCAAGACTAGACTCGATCCGGGCCGCCTATGCGGATGGCGGCCCTTTGTCTTTAGGCCACGAATTCATATCATCTGATTCTTTCGTGGAAATAAATCTTTCACACTCCGCAAGACGTCCTCACTGTAGTATTTCGCCACGCTAATTTCTCGCGCGGCAGGGCCCCCCAAAAAAGATGAACCTCCAGTGCTTCCCCGATTTCTTGGGGAGCTCAAACTTCTGGAGCGAGTTAATGTTCGGCGGACGCCTAGGTAGCGTGGGTTCTCGGTGTGGTTATCCCTGAGAACTAGGATCAATGGGTTGAAGGGAGCTCTTCATGGAATTCCAGGACAAGGTACTGAAGTGCGTGGATTGCGGAGCCGACTTTGTATTCACGGCCGGAGAGCAATTATTCTTCCACGATAAGCAATTTAAGAACGAGCCAAAACGGTGTAAGGCGTGCAAGTCCAAACGCGCATCGGCGTTGGGGGTTTCGTCACCAGGTTCTTATCCGAAGGTCGAGACGCGTACTAGCTGCTCGGGTTGCGGGAAGGAAACCACCGTACCGTTTAAGCCAACACAGGGACGCCCAGTTTTCTGCCGCGAGTGCTTCCAACAGCGTCGTGCTGTTGCTGCCACGGCATAATAGAAGGCGGGCCGATCTTACTTCAATTGATGATGTGAACTGGAGGTGTGCCTACGCACACCTCGTCCTTTTTGGGATATTGTTTTCTGCAATTCTGGACTGTAGTTATCTGCGGGCTGATGTTCGTAGTTGTTTGTGGCCAGCGCTTGCGGTCTTTGCTGCGGAACCTGCCGATTTGTTCTTCATGTCTTCGTGCTGAACCAGGAGCGCTTCGATCTGACGCAGCAAATCCTCCGTACCAACAGGCTTCACCAGCAGTGAGTGTGCACCCTGACTTTTCCAATCGGTTCCGAGAGTAGGGAACGCAGTCAGAATCGCGGTGGCTGGCTTGTACGATTGCCGTTTAGCCGCACGAATAACATCGTATCCTGAAGTATCTTTTTCCATCCTCATGTCGGTGATCACCATGTGGTAAACACCTGCATCCAGTTTCTGCTCCGCTTCCTTGGTAGAAGCGGCGGTCTGCACTTCAAATCCGTGCATTTCAAGGATGGCCTTCAACGTCAGCAGAATTGCGAGTTCATCATCTACCAATAGAATTCGGCGTTTCATATGGCCTCCAAGGGAGCGATGCCAGAAAGGTTATGAGATGCAGCAATGATGCGCTTTGTCGCAGTACCCTCAAGCGCATTCCGCATCCGAAGCAAATAACATCCTCAATCGCGTTGCTATAATAACACCGTGTCCAGTTTCTATGTCGAGAACTTCGGCTGCCGGGCAACGCAAGCAGACGGCGCCGGTATTGAACGCGAATTGATGGATCTCGGATTGGTTCGCGCGGCTGAAGCGCATAACGCCGAAGTTGTTATTCTTAATACCTGTACCGTGACCGCGTCCGCTGACCAAGATGTGCGGGCGACGATTCGCCGTATTCACCGCCAAAATCCAGAGTGCCGGATTCTTGTGACCGGTTGTTATGCACAACGCGCTCCGGAGGAGATCGCCGCACTCCCTGGCGTTCGGGTTGTGGTTGGCAATTCCCACAAGCATGATGTTGCGCAAATCGCGGCTCCACTGGTCACACCGGAGCCGATATCGACATTTGTCCCCCTTAAGCAATTCACCAAGTTGACGGGCGAGACGGCTGATATCTACGTGGGCGACATCTTCGCGCACACGGAGCTTATTGCGGCCCCGGTTTTCGATGCCGGCGCGGAGAAGACGCGTCCGAACCTCAAAGTGCAGGATGGCTGCGATAACCGGTGTTCATTCTGTATCATCCCCTTCGTTCGCGGACAGAATCGGTCGCTGCCGCTGGAGCGAGTTTTGCATGAAGTTGATGCGCTGGTCGCGTCGGGTTACCGCGAGGTCGTGATTTCGGGAATTAATCTCGGCCGTTGGGGCCGCGATTTCGATAAGCAACAGCGGTTCGAAGACCTTGTCGAGGCGCTTCTTGCGAATACCTCGCTGGAGCGACTGCGGATTTCTTCGGTCGAGCCGATGGATTGGAGCGACCGATTGATCTCGCTCGTGGCGAGTTCGCCCCGACTGGCGAAGCACGCGCATGTGCCGATGCAGTCCGGCAGCGACCGCGTGCTGCGGAAGATGCACCGCAAATATCGTCCGTGGCACTATGCCGAGAAGATCACCAAGATCCGCGAGGCCATGCCGACTGCGGCGATCGGGGCTGACGTGATGGTCGGTTTCCCGGGCGAGACGGACCTCGATTTCGAAGAAACGCGGGCGATGGTCGATCGCCTGCCCTTTACTTATCTTCATGTTTTTACGTACTCGGGGCGGCCCGGAACTCCTTCCGAGAAAATGCCGGAGCAAGTTCCTGTTCATTTAGCGCGTGAGCGTAACCGGGTTCTGCGCGAGTTGGCGGCTGAAAAGAAGCTGAAGTTCATGCAGTCATTTGTCGGACACAAGCTGTCGGCGATTACGCTGAGCGTTCGTGAGCGCGGACGCACCGAAGCGCTGACGGACAACTACCTGAAACTGTGGTTGCGAGGCGAACATCCGGAGAACCTGATGGTCGACGCGCAGATCGAATCGGCGACTTTGGACGGCCTGACCGCGATGATTTCGTAATGAGTGTGAGTTCCCGCCACCAAACCACGGACTAATTCGATTCGCCCGCCTCAGTTCATCTTGCTTTCCAGTTCAGACCAGCGCTCGTATAGGTCGTCGACCACCTTTTGGGCTGCCTCCAATTCCGCATGGGTTTCGAGAAGACGGTCGGCGTTGGTGGCGATTGCTGGGTCTTCAGCGGCGGCGCGTTTCTGCCGCAGGACTTCTTCGGCTTCGGCGATACGCTGTTCGATGGTGGCGTACTCCCGGGAATCCAAATAGGACAACTTCTTCTTGGTGGATTGCTGAGTCTCATTGTCACCCGCAAGGGAAGTCCCTACGCTAGCTCCGCGAACCTGGGACCCCGCTTTGCCACTGGGCAGCGTCTTGTTGCGTTCTTGTTCATCCTGCCAGGATTCGTATTGGGAGTAGTCGGCAAACGTCTCGATTTCACCTTTGCCATCTAGTCCGAGCACAACGGTAGACACCCGATCAAGCAGATAGCGGTCGTGTGTGACGAGGACGAGCGCGCCGGTGAAT
>JAEYQK010000022.1 GCA_023410055.1 Acidobacteriota bacterium | reverse complement strand
GCGGGACCACACTCGGGATGATTGCTCTAAGGGCTGTGGTCGCATTGGCCATAATGAAATGGCTCGAAGATGAATCGCCCATATTCGCTAAGTGCATCGGTTGGTTGCTCCCAGCCTTGTGGTTTCTTGTTCAAGAACGCTACCTTTTTGACATGAAATCTCCGCTGCCGGTCAGAGTCTTTTATGTGCTGTCCGTACTTGCGGTAATGTATCTGTGTATCGCCATTGTGCGATACCACCGCTCTTTCATTGCTAGCCCCACCATACAAGTTGCTGTGGCGCTGTGTTTGTTGGTTGCCGTCGATATGGCGGCAGGTTACACAGGCGAACTAGACGCATACGCGTGCCGCGATACTAACCCGAGTATTCAGCTTCTTATTGCACAAGACGCGGTACCTGCTGTTTCTCAGATGGGTTTGACTTTCTCCGGCTCTGTTCCGGGCCTCTCAGACCCGGTCAATGTAGTTGCGGCCTCTGAGAAGCTATATTACGTTTGGTTGCCATCCAAGCTAACGACGGAGAACATAGGAGGGAGCGTGCGGCTGATGTGGGGGAATACCACGATTGCAATCCCTAGAGATAAGGTTCTTGCTTTGGCAAACCGCTCCAATTTCTAGAAGTGCGGCGATGCCGGGACCTAGCTGCGCCTCCACGCCCGCTCTAGATCCTCATCCAAGATGTCCTGTTGGGCCTTGTTCCATTTTGCATAGTACCGCTCTGTGATCGTGACGGAGCTGTGCCCGAGTGCCCTGCTCACTTTGCGGATGTCCACGCCCGCTTTGAGTAGTTCCACGCTGAAAGTGTGTCGGAACATGTGCGACGTGCCGTCCACGCCAGCTTTCTCGAAAACACGTCGGTACATTTTGTCCATCGTACTCACAGCACCCTTGGGCGTGGCTTCCCCGGAGATGAAGAAATATTTAGGGTTGCCATTCTTGACCGTTAGCAGCTCTTTGCCAAGCCACGTTGGAATGAGATTATTGATGTGGGTGCCTGTCTTGTGCCGTTTCGTGCAAACGCGAAAGACCTCACCCTCTTGCTGGAGTTCATCTCTGGACAAACAGACAGCATCCACAAGAGACAGGCCGGACCAACGCTGAATCTGCATGCACGCCTTCACGCGGATCTTGTTGCGTGCTTGGAGGTCCGTCTTTTTGATGGCCGCAATAATGGCCTTGTATTCTTTCGGTTCGAAAGGCCGCACGTTGTTGGCTTCATCGGCCTTTACCTGAATGCTGGAGAGCTGAGCTGTTGGATTTGTTGCAATGAGGCCCGCGTCACAGCAGAACTTGAAAAAGGTCTTTACCCGTGCCTGATTGATGCGTTTCGCAAGCGGGGATTTGAAGGGCCACGATGCACGCCACGTGGTCAGATGTGAGAGCGTGATGTCTTTTACAAACAAGAGTGATTCGCTCTCACAGAAGTCCTGTAATCGCTTCAGTGTTTGAGTGTGCTTATAGAGTGTTGGTGCGGCCAAATCCTCTCCACGCTTGCTGTCCATGAAGAGTTTGATTGCTTGCTCAATGGTCTTTGCTTCACTCGGAACCGGGCACCGGCCTAGTTCAGCATTCAGGTGTGTTTGCTCAATGGCGTGAGCCTTGGCCTGTGCCGTTTCCCAACTGAAGGTTTTTGCGCTTTTGCGGGTTTGCTTGCCGCCTTTGTTCCATTCAAACCAGATGGAGCACCGACACCGGCGATAAGTCTTATCATCCTTGTGTGTGCAAGAGGCCCTGTGACGCTTGTAGAGGATGACGTGCATATCTGCCCTCCCAACCTCTAGGGTAAGCTGGACTGACAGTACACAAGCAGCACACAGATGTCAAAAATAATGGCAAGTGCTGTGTATTCAAGCACTTGCCGATGGTTGCGGGGGTAGGATTTGAACCTACGACCTTTGGGTTATGAGCCCAACGAGCTACCGGACTGCTCCACCCCGCACTGTGATAATAACAATGCAGATGGACACCGTCAAACATTAGTGCAGAATTCAGAGATTTAGATGACGCGGGGCTGATTTGAGCTTTGGGAGCGAGCGATGGAGAAGGGTCAATACGTCTTGTTGCGACACTCCTACTCGGTATTCTGCAAAGTCTTGCTTCCTCGCTGAGCAAACGAAATGTTTACTTTTGCCGGAGAGTCGGCATCTCTAATTTGTGGCCTAAGCACGTCCTAAGAGTCGCCCACCGATGAACATCCACACAATCAACGAGCTCTTCTACTCGATAGTTGACCGAAATGAAGAGCGTGTCATGTTGTTCAAGGAAACCGTTACATGGCAGGCGATTTCCTCAAAAGATATCTATCGTAATGTCGTTGGAATTGCGCGAGGGCTGCAGTTCTGGGGGATTGGTCGTGGAGACCGGGTCGCGATTTTGAGTGAGAATCGTCCGGAGTGGGCGTACGCGGACTTTGCCGCAATGCTTCTTGGAGCCGCCAGTGTTCCTATCTACCCTACTCTCACGGCGGAGCAGACTGCATATGTGTTGCGGGATTCAGGGGCCCGCGTATTGTTTGTTTCCACACTCACCCACTTGGAGAAAGTGCTGTCGATCAAGGATCAGACCTCGCTGGAGAAGATCGTGCTCATGGAATGCGCCGGATCGTCCAGTTGTGTGTCGACTGCGATCTCGATGAAGGCATTGATGGCGGAAGGGCCCAAAGGCAGAGACCCAGACTTTGACCGATACGCAGCAGCAATTACTCCGGACACAATTGCAACCGTAATCTATACATCGGGAACAACAGGAACACCTAAGGGTGCCATGCTTAGCCAGAGTAATCTGGCTTCGAATCTGCTTCATTCGACTGACTACTACGATTTTGGCCCGAGGCACACCAGCATCTCGTTCTTGCCTCTGTCGCATATAACGGCACGGCACCTCGACTACGCGATGTTTTATAAGGGGGTGACTGTCGCCTATTGCCCCTACATCGAAGAACTGCTCCAGGCGTTGATCGAAGTGAAGCCCAACGTGTTTGTCGGTGTCCCGAGGGTATACGAGAAGATCAGCAACAACGTGCAGGCGAAGGCCGGTCAAGGAGTGAAGCGCAGAATATTCGAGTGGGCGATGCGGGTCGGCGCACGAAACCGAGAGCAAGTGCTTGCTGGCCGAAGGCCCCAGGATCCATTGTGGAACCTCGCTGACATGGTTCTGTTTTCGCGAGTAAAAGCAGCGCTAGGTGGGAAGGTTGAGGTATTCATATCAGGAGGAGCGCCCCTCGGAGAAGCCCTGATCGATTGGTACGCGAACATCGGCATTCGAATCTTCGAAGGCTATGGGCTTACGGAGACGTCTCCCGTTATAGGACTCAACAACCCGCGCTTCTATCGTCGTGGCAGCATCGGCAAGCCACTCGCGAATATCGAAGTTCGGATAGCCGAAGATGGCGAGATCCTGGTTAAGGGTCCTTCGGTCTTCAAGGGATACTGGAACAAACCTCAAGAGACCAGTGCGGCGTTCGAAGACGAGTGGTTTCGCACTGGAGACGTTGGGCGGCTTGACGATGACGGCTTCCTCTTCATAACCGATCGCAAGAAGGACCTGATCAAGACATCAGGAGGGAAATTCATCGCTCCTCAGCCGATCGAGTTGGTTCTGAAATCCAATCCATTGATCGCGGAAGCCGCTATTATCGGAGACCGCCGCAAGTTTTCAATCGTTGTGATTGCTCCACAGTTCCCCGAGCTAGAGAATTGGGCTCGGACACATGAGGTCGTATTCTCGTCCCACGAAGAACTCATTCAGAACGATCGCGTTCGTGCTCTCTACCGCGAAATCACCGCGGGCGTAAACCAGACTCTCGCGCAATTCGAGAGAATCAAGAAAGTGCTGATTATCTCAGACGAGTTCACAATCGCGAGCGGACTCCTCACGCCGACCATGAAAGTGCGGCGAAGAGCAGTTGAAGAGCGATATAGAGGGCAGATTGAAGAGCTCTACTCGACTGGCGAGACTGTGACGGCGTAGACGTGCAATCGTCCCAACTACTCCCAATCCAGCGGATACACACCAAAGTAATGGGATCGCGGCGGCACTACCGGTTTTGCCGCAGCCCACAAGGTACAATGGCAGCGACACAGAACGGAAGCTGTAGAAGTCCATGGACTTACAGGGGAACTACACTTGGAAGCCGGCAAGAAGATTCGTGCTTTAAGAGAACAATTAGGCCTGACTGTGCGTGATGTGGAGGCATTCAGTGCACGGATTGCGGAGAAAAGGAAAAATCGCGGATATCTTGTTCCGTTGAGCAGGCTTTTCGAAATCGAGAATAAAGAGGTCGTGCCTAGTGCATATCGGTTCTACTCGTTAGCCGTCATTTACAGGCGTGATATTCGCGAATTGATGGGGTGGTACGGTATCGACGTTAACGACATAGCCGCGGATATGAACCTGGCGGAAATCCCGAATACGCACGCTTCCAACATGACCGATTTCGCGTTTTCCGCAAAGGTGCCAATAAGCATGAGGGTACCTTTTGATCCGTTGAAGACAACAAATCTCGGGCCGACTATCGAGAAATGGGGAATAGTCCCACTCACGTACTTGCATCAGTTTGCTAACCCCAAGTTCAGCTACGGTTACATCGGAACGAAGGATTTCACCATGCACCCTATCCTTCCGCCGGGTTCGTTCATTCAAATTGACGAATCGAAGGATAAAGTAATAGAGGGGAGTTGGCGTTCTGAGCACGACCGCCCGATCTATTTTTTGGAAACCAGAGCGGGATTTCGCTGTTGTTGGTGCTCTGTACACGACGGGGCCATGACGTTGCAGCCGCACCCTCTATCTGCGGAACCCGTGCGCACGGTTCGTTTTCCGCACGAAGTTGAAGTGATCGGACAAGTGGTCGGAGTTGCAATGAGGCTAAGAATTCGAAACGAACGATCTTCTGAATAGTGTGCTATTGTACTGCGTTCTGAAAACGTAACAGGAAGCGGGATTAGGATGATGCGGCAGAGAAATGTCTTACTCTCCGAGTGCGGCAATCAGCCCACTTGGAGTCTCAATGAAGAAACGCTTCGCTCTCGCGTTCGTCCTTATTCTCGGCCTCGGCACTTCGGGTTACTACGTGCAATCGGCATCCGCGAAAACAGCCCCGTCGGCGCTTGGCTGTTGCGGTGGAGATCCGGGTCAACCGATACCACCGCAGAGTCCGATTCCCGTCCCGCCTCCTCCTCCGAACTCGAGATGATGGATCATCCGGGCCGTCAGCCAGTGGGAGTTGACGGCCCGTGATTCCTTACCAGAATGCTGTTTTCAATGGCTTGTGGGGCGCAGTCATCTGCGCGGAGACCTGCCTGCTCGTTATTCTGATTGCACGGGGAGCGCTAAAGAGCTATCCGGCGTTTTCGACATTTGTTGGATTCTGCGTATTGCGGTCATTCTCTCTCTTCTACGTATCACGCCAAATCCCCGGTCTTTATCAGGCGGTGAAGTGGGCCGCTTACGTTCCACAATTCGCTATCCTGATCGCCGTCGTTCTGGAAGTTCTTTATCTCTTGTTTCATCCGTTCGAAGCCCTGCCTGCGAAGACTATGTTTCATTTCGTGCAAGCTGCCGGGACAGTAGCACTGGTTGCAGTGTTGTTCGCTATCATGCACCCCGGCGCTCAGCCATCCGCATGGATGACGTTTGCCAGAGCTATGGATCAGACTGTCTCCTGGGTATTGTGCTCGATTTTCATTCTGGTAGCACTGTTCGCTAAGTATTTTGGTATCCCATGGCGACACAGAGTGTACGGCATAGGATTAGGCTTCCTCTTGTACCTGTCCGCTGATGTAGCCGTCACTACTGCCGTTGCTCAACTCAGACTGCCGCCCTTCAGCGCAGTTTGGCTTTTGGACATGCTGGCGTTCTTCATAGCTTGCATCATTTGGATCTACTACTTCTCTGGTCGTGAAGTTACTCGGTCTGTTCCGACTTATGAACAAATTCAAAGACTTCGTTCCGTATTAGGCGACTTGGGTAATCTACTCAGTGAATCCAGGTTGAGAAATGGTAGGAAGCCATAGCTGGAGCCTGCCGCGTGCAAATAACAGGGTTGTGGAATGTCTATCGACCTGAGAGGAGACGGGAATGTTAGAGAAGGTGAACGCGTCGGTCGATTCGATCGAACAGTTGATCACGAACTTGGAACATGTTGAGGAGAGCGAGCTAAAATCCGACATCCGCCAGAATGTACGCGCCGAAATGAAGCGCATAAAGCGAAATGTGTCTTCAATACTGGCCTTTACGGCCCAAGAAAAGGCTTCTGCCGTTGATCATCCGGAGTTGAATAATGCACTACTAGAGCTTCGCCGCGAGTGCATCTCAATCAACGGAACGATCTCCAGATTCCTGATACTTCAGAGTATTCATGCCGACAGATGGATAGAGTCCAGTTCCCGAGTGATGGAACAGTACGCCGGGATTGCTGAGGCCACGCGCCAGATGTGTGCGCTGGCAGCGCCCCTGCGGGTTCAAGAACTATCAAGTGCCCTGTAAAGTTTGAGGGCTTTGTTCCGAATCCGTAACAAAGTCACGAAAAGTCGGCAGCAGGCAGCATTGTTTGTATTCTCTGCAAAGCAATCATCTCAACAAGACAGACGTTTCTCCTCTGGCAGCAGGCCCCTTTACGGCGCCTGCTGATTTTTCTTTGGGACGGTAATTCGCTTCCTCAAATACTGCAATTCGAAGAGGCCAGAGTCTCTTCAGATCAAAATGGCGAAATGGTATTCTGAGAAAGCTTCGAATGCCGCTCTATTCCATCTGGCAGTTCGGATTCACTGGAAAATGGGACTAATCATCAAGTCTTCTGACATACACGCCGCAGGATGCTACACAACCACGCCGATCAGGAAAGGCGCATTGGTCGTGGAGTATACAGGACCCCGCATCTCCAAAGAAGAGGGAGACGTGATCTATGAAGAGAGTCCGGTAACATATCTCTTCGGCCTAGGCGACGGAGCGACGGTCATCGACGGCCACGGGACGGCGATGTTCATTAACCACTCGTGCGACCCCAACTGTGAGACAGAAGAAATCGACGGGCGCGTGTGGATCAAGGCCCTTCGGAGTATTAAGCCCGGAGAAGAATTGACCTACGATTACCTGCTCTACGACGGAGATGATGAGGCACCCTGCTACTGTGGGGCAGCAAAATGTCGCGGCAGCATGTACGCCCCGCCCGACGTCGAAACCGAAGCGTCCAAGGTTGGCAAAAATCCGGGAAAGAGAAAAGCCGGACGCTAAGTCACGCCGCAGCACTACGCCGGAAGGCCTTCAGCGCTTGCGATTCGTCGTGGTAGACCTCAAAAACAGTCACCAGTTTCGTGAGTTGCATGAGATCTCCCACGCGTTTCGTAAGGCTTACGAGCTTGATTGCGGATCCAGATTTTCTTGCTGTTGTGTAGAGCGAAACTAGGGGCCCCAATCCACCACTGTCGATATAGTTGACCTCCGAGAGATTCAGGATCAAATTTGGGTTTGACTCGAGCATACGAGTCACGACCTGTCGCAAAGACGATGTCTCTTCACCAAAGACGATACGTCCGTTGCAATCGAGAACATTAACGCCATCAAGAGTGCGCGGACTCAGCTTCAGCATCATGCCGTAAACTCCTCAATCGATTCCCAGATTACGAGATTTGGATGCGGCAGAGGTTTCTGGGATGTGAATTTTCTCCGCGGGCGCAATGCAAAAAGCGATGTCGATAACCCGAGATTCATAGCTAGGGGTGTCTCAGCCGCTAAGACGGTATAATCAATTGTTCCCATGAGCTATCAGGTACTGGCACGAAAATACCGACCGCAACAATTCTCTGACGTGATTGGCCAAGACCACGTCACTCGAACGCTGAAGAACGCAATCCAGCAAGGCCGTATCGCACATGGATACATTTTCAGCGGACATCGCGGTATAGGCAAAACCACTATCGCCCGAATCTTGGCGATGGCACTGAATTGCAAGTCGGCTGATCTTGCGGTCCCGGAACCGTGCGGCAAATGCGATTCTTGCGTGGAGATACGTGAGGGACGCGGTTTCGACGTAATCGAAATCGACGCCGCTACAAACCGCGGAATTGATGAAGTGCGCCGAATACGCGACGAAGCCAGGGTGCAGCCCGCTAGAGACCGCTACAAGATATTCATTCTCGACGAAGCTCACCAGATCACGGACGCCGCTTTCAATGCGATTCTGAAGACACTTGAGGAACCCCCGGAATGGGCCGTTTTCATGATGGCAACAACCCAACCGGAGGACATTCCCCAGACGATCCGGTCGCGATGCCAGCACTTCAGCTTTCATGCCGTTAAGTTCGACGACATCGTGGGTCAGCTGAAGTCGATTGCGCAGCAGGAGGGTATTCCTGCTGATGACGATGCTATCGCTCTTTTGGCCGAAGCCGGTGACGGGTCGATGCGTGATGCACTGTCTATCATGGATCAAGCGATAGCCTGCTGTACTGGTCCATTGACGGCCGAGATGGTGCGCGGCCTGGTCGGTGCAGTTCCGTCAGAAATACTTGAAGAGATGATGGTGGCGGTCGAGCGCGGCTCCAGCGATAACGTGCTTCGACTCGTGGACCGACTGGTCACCGAGGGTCAGAGTCCGACCCATTTTGCACGGCAGATGGTTCGCTTTCTGCGAAACTCCATTGTTGCTAAGGTAGCCGGTAGTGAGTCTTCCCTGCTCCAGATTTCAACTGATGAACGTGCACGCGTTGGACGAGTAGCAGAGATGTTCAGCGAGGAAGACCTTACGCGCTACTTGCAGATACTGCTTCGGACTCACTCGGAATTGGGTTACAAGCAGGAACAACGTTTTCATCTTGAACTTGGATTGCTGAAGATGGTGCATGCGGCGCGGTTGCTGCCGATAGAACAGTTGCTCAGCGGAGCGTCTATACCTTCGGGCGTGAATCGGTCGGCATCAGAAGCGGCGGGCTTTCGCCAGACGCTAGCCACGACGACCGGCGCGGCGGCACGTCCGAACAGACTCTCACCCTTTGAGTCGGACAGCACGAGGAAGAATCCCCGTGCGGATGCATCAGCATCACCGAAGGTAGGATTTGCACCAACGCCACGGATCGAAGCTGTTGCCGCAGGTGTCTCGATCTCGAGTGCTGCCGTCGCCACCTCACCGGCTCCGATCGCTCCGCCCATGCCGGTTATCATGCAGCCGGAGCTGTCGGATGAGGCTGTGGCCCAACCGGTCGCATCAACTGACGGGTTACGCGAATCCGTGCTGAATGCTCTTGAGAATGCAGGACAGAGATCCCTTCCGGCGATGCTAGAAATGGGCGAATGGATGCTGAATGGGGCGGAGTTGCAGATCCGGGTGTCGGAATCGCCAACCATAGTTGAGCTGACTGTCACGGATCCGGCACAAAAAATGCTGAACCAGTTTGCCAGCGCCGCTGCAGGCCGTGCCCTGAAGGTAAAGGTCTTGGGCGGAGCAACGGCCGCGCCAGCAGCATCCAAACCAGCGCGTTCCAATGCCGGCGGAAGCAGTGCGCGGGCACGAGCGTCGCAGGATCCCATCGTTCAGCATATGCTGGAGAAGTTCGGGGCCGAGATAAGAACCGTAGTCGATCAGAAGAAGTAGTCGACCATACATTGAGAGAAGGCGGGCGTAAGTCATGGGTGGATTTAATCCGCGACAATTGCAGGAAATGATGTCGGCCGCGAAGAAGCAGTACGAGGAGTTGCAGCAGAAACTGCAGGCAACTGTGGTTGACGGTTCGGCCGGCGGCGGCAGCGTTACGGTGAAGATGAACGGCCAGAAACTACTCCTGAGCGTCAAAATCGAGCCCGAAGTGATGCAATCGGGCGACATTGAAATGCTTCAGGATCTCGTCGCAGCAGCCGTTAACGATGCTGCTCGCAAGGTGGACGAAGTGATGCAGTCCAGCGTTGGGGGCATGCTGGGCGGACTGCAAGGACTTTTCTAGCCTATGTCTCGTTTTGCGGAGCCGATGGCTCGCTTGATCGAAGAGCTGAAGAAACTCCCCGGAGTGGGGAGCAAGAGCGCGCAACGACTCGCGTTCCATATTTTGCGCTCGAACGAGGAAGACGCTGCCGCGCTCGCGGATGCAGTGCGCGATGTGAAGGCAAAGTTGCGCCTTTGCTCCGTCTGCAACAACATCACGGACATTGACCCCTGCGTCTTCTGCGCCAACGCAACGCGAAACCAGAGGCTGGTTTGTGTTGTCGAAGAGCCGACGAACATAGCTGTGATCGAGAAAACGCGCAATTACAACGGTGTTTACCATGTTCTGCACGGATCGCTATCGCCGTTACATGGGGTGGGGCCGGAGCAATTGCGAATTACGAGCCTAGTTCGGCGCGTTGACGCGAGTGAAGTGGACGAGTTGATCCTTGCCACGAACCCCACGGTTGAGGGCGAAGCCACTGCCGTCTATATATCCAATTTGGTAAGGCGCCCGGGGCTGAAGGTTACTAGGATCGCGACAGGGATTCCCGCAGGTGCCGATATCGAATACGCCGACGAGGTCACCGTCCTGAAGGCGATGGAAGGTCGCCGGGAACTTTAGTCTTTTCCTCCACCACCTTTTCTTTTCCCTCTTGACAGTGTTGCTGAATTTACTAGGATTGAAGCCTCTCCCAGAAAGCGTATCGGTACACCGCTAGGGCTGATAGCTGTGACCGGAGAACAGAAGCAGTATCCAAGAATTGTCATAGGAGACGACGATGAGGAAATTAGTATCGCTGTGCGCCCTGATATTGATGGCAAGCCTGATCTTGAATGCTGCGGACCGCAAAAAGCGAGTTGCAGTGATGGATTTCGACTACGCAACAGTCAGGTCGCAATCGGATGCGATTTTTGGCCAGTCTGTGGACATCGGCAAAGGCATGTCCGACCTTTTAGTGAAACACTTGGTGCAGGATGGCACGTATTCGGTAATCGAACGCAAAGCACTCGACAAGATCCTTGCCGAGCAGAACTTCTCGAATACCGACCGCGCGGATCCAGCCTCGGCCGCGCGGATAGGAAAGATTTTGGGCGTGGACGCGATCATCGTAGGCTCTATTACTCAGTTCGGCGCCGAGACGAACAAGAAGAACATCGGTGGTGGCGGTGGAAGCTGGGGCGGCTTCGGCATTGGCGGAATAGGCCGAAAGAATACGAAGGCGATTGTAACGGTTGACGCGCGAATCGTTGATATCGACACCGCCGAAATCCTTGTGGCCTCCGACGGCAAGGGCGAATCATCGCGCTCTAGCACTTCGTTGCTGGGTGCCGGAGCAAATGGCCATGGTTGGGGTGCGGGAAACGTTGATTTCAGCAGCAGCAACTTCGAGAACACGATCATCGGCGAGGCCGTAAAAGGTGCGATGCAGCAATTGAGCACTGGCCTAATTGGTGGTGCAGGCAGACTGCAGGCACGAGCGCTTCCGCCCATTCAGGCGACCGTTGCTTTTGCCGATGCGTCGACGGTTGTACTTAATGTCGGCAGCAAGAGCGGGGCAAAGGTTGGCGACAAACTGACGATCGAACGAGTGAAGCAGGAGATTAAGGACCCCAATACCGGCAATGTCCTGCGTCGCCTCACCGCATCCATTGGCAGTGTCGAAATAACCGAGGTGGACGAGGCCTCTTCTGTGTGCCGAATACTGAACGGAAGTGGATTTAAGATCGGTGATTTGGCGAAGGCGATCGTTCAATAGACAGATGATCCATATCAACCAAAGAAAGCCCTCGCCGAGAGACGAGGGCCTTTCTTTGCGATTCGCCTGACTAGCCCTGTAGCTTTGCGAGTAGATCCTGTGGGTGGACTGGCTTCGCGAGTATCTCGAATTCGTGGCCCTGTTGGCGAGCGGTCTCAAGCAAATCGGCGGTCGCCGCTTGCCCAGAAAACAATAGTATTTTGCATGATGGCAGAAAAGAACGAATCGATATAGCGGCTTCAATTCCGTTCATATCCGGCATGATCACGTCACTAATGATCAAGTCTGGATGCACTGAACGGGCACGTTCCACGGCTTCTGCGCCCGTGTACACCGGAGCAGCATCATATCCGTGCTGATTTAGGATCATGGCCAACGTGTCGGCTATGACGTGCTCATCATCCACCACGAGCACTCTAGGCTTCTTTCCATCCATTCAGCACTCCTAAAACAACGGGGGTAGAACATCCCACAGGCCCCGATTATACCAGTGAACCGCACTAGCATACCGAACGTTCGTCAGTGGCTTTGGCACACGAATTTGTCGCTACGTCGCTCTGATGGGCATCATATCCAAACGCAGCACGTTTCGGATTCCTGCAACGCACCTCGTGGTGTATTATGCACACTTCGCGCTTGCGCCCCGGGGAATACAACAATACAGCTACTTCGCCGCATCTATCCAATTGCGGGCTCAATAGAGAACATTGACTACAGCAAAGAAAATACTGGCCACTGGGATCACGGAAGCAGAGGCGATCGACAGGGCAAAGCAGGGTGACGCGGAGTGTTTCGAGGCTCTGTATGGTCTCCACAAACGACGCGTTTATTCGTTGTGTCTTCGCATGACCGGAAACACCGCCGAGGCGGAGGACCTCACACAGGAAGCGTTCTTGCAACTCTACCGCAAAATCAGTACTTTCCGCGGAGAGTCGGCCTTCTCTACGTGGCTGCATCGGCTGGCGGTAAACGTCGTGCTGATGCACCTGCGAAAGAAAGGTCTGCCCGAAGTTTCGCTCGAAGAGAGCATGGAGCCTCAGCAAGAAGATGGGCCCAAAAAGGATATCGGTGCTCGCGACAACGTGCTCGCCGGGTCGATCGACAGGGTGAACCTGGAACG
Source organism: Acidobacteriota bacterium (assembly GCA_023410055.1). Taxonomy (GTDB): domain Bacteria; phylum Acidobacteriota; class Terriglobia; order Terriglobales; family Acidobacteriaceae; genus JAEZPW01. The sequence goes on along the minus strand of JAEYQK010000022.1, from coordinate 67,504 downwards.
AGCGATTGAGAGTTTGCCGCCGGGCTATCGCATCATTTTTGTGCTGCACGACATCGAAGGATACGAACATAATGAAATAGCCGAGATGATGGGCTGCAGCATCGGAAACAGCAAGTCCCAGTTGCATAAAGCCCGCATGAAGCTACGCGATCTCCTCAAACTGAGTAGAGCCGAAAGGGCCGCGAGACACTGAGGAGCAGATACTGCTGTTGGGGAGAGAGACACAATGACTTGTGCGGAATTTCAAAAGGTTCTGCCGTACATCATCGAGAGCGGCGGTGATGCCGAACAAGAAGCGCACCTGAAGTCGTGCCCGATTTGCTCGGACTTGGTTGCTGACCTGAAGTACATTGCCGAAGCCGCGAAGCTGTTGGTGCCGATGGAGGATCCTAGCCCCAGAGTCTGGAATGGTATTGAGAAGAATCTGGAAAAAGAAGGTTTGGTGCGCCCTATCGGGCCCGGGAGGCGTCTTCTAGGATCCAAGCGTCTGGGAATAGTGCCGCGTATTCACTGATTCGTCTTTTGAAAGGTCCAGTCCTAGCTACTCCCCTTACTTCCGCACTTTGATCGCTGTAGTTCCTGCGTAAGTACTTGCCAAAACAACGATCTATGCAACACTATCAAGCAGTGCAATGGCTGACTGCTCAACCCTGAATCCCGCAAATAGAAGTTCGGGACGCCCACTCTCTGCTCTGGTACTCATTGGTTTCATGGGAGCCGGCAAGAGTTCCGTCGGACGGCAGCTTGCCGCAGACCTGGGATGGGGTTTCATCGATCTCGACGACCGAATCGTTGCCCGCGAAAGGCGCTCGATCCCGGAGATCTTTCGTGAAAGCGGCGAAGTTGCTTTCCGAGAGATGGAAACCCGTGCTTTGCGGCAAGTGCTGGGCGAAGTACTTGCTGGTTGTCGCGCAGTCGTCGCCCTCGGTGGCGGCGCCTATGCTGAACTCGAAAATGAGCTATTGATCGGGCAAGCGGGTCTTCCTGTTGTATTTTTGGACGCACCGCTGAGCGAACTGCGTGAGCGCTGCAGACTCGCAGCCGAGGCACGCCCACTCTTCCAAGATCAAGAACGATTTGAATCTTTGTACGACATTCGGCGGGAACACTATTTAAGAGCCACTTTTCGCGTTGACACGACGGGAAAGCAAATAGAAGCTGTAGCACGAGAAATCCTAGATATGTTCACCGGTAGAATTGAGGATCTCCATGCACGTCCTTAGAACCAAAAGCACTATTGCGCTTATCGTAGTTTTTGTTGTGTGTTCAGCCTCGATCTGTTTCGCCGGGAAGAAGTCCCCGCAGAATTCCTCCAAGGCACAGACAAAGGTGGTTGACTCTGGTTCTTTTGGTATTTACGTCCAACAAAAGCGCGTGGCAACCGAGACGTTTCGAATCGAGCAGTCCAACAGTTTCAGCGTCGTACAGTCAGAGTTCAAGACTGATGCTGGAGAAAAGGTGGCCCAAAGCGCCGAGTTGCGGGTAGCGCCAAATGGCGATTTCCGACACTATTCTTGGAGCGAGAAGAACCCTGGAAAAGGGCAACTAGTAGTCGATATATCAGGCGAATTCTTGGTAGAGAGTATAACGCCTGATGAGCCTGAAAAACCTCAGACCATCACTCTTCTGCTTACTCCGGCAACAGCGGTGCTGGATGACTATATGTTTAGCCATCGAGAAATCTTGATCTGGCGCTATATGGCCCAGTCATGCGGGTCAACAATCACCTCCGACTGCACGATGCCTAGGACTCAATTTGGTGCCTTAGTTCCACGCCAACACACGTCGGCGGTGATTACGGCTGAATACAAGGGCAAAGAGAAGGCAACCATACGAGGGGTCGAGAAGACACTGGATTGCTTTAGCTTGGTTTTTGAAGGCGACGAGTGGACTTGCTTCCTCGACGAGAACATGAAACTCGTGAAGATCGTTATACCCTCTGAATCAACAGAGGTCATTCGCGACTAGGCCTTCGGAATAGCGCTCGGAGTGGCCTGCAACCGAGGGACGGCAGACGACATCCCAAACTCAGATTGCCACTCATAGATCAACGGACAATCCGCGTAGTTAGTACCATTGTTGTACTCGCAGCATTCCTGGGTTTCCTTTATGCTGCGCGTAACACTCTAATTGCATTTCTCTTCGCCATCTTCTTTGCCTATCTGATCGAACCCCTGGTTGGAATTGTCAGCACACACCTAAAGGGCTCTCGTGGAAAGGCTATTGCACTTGTATACGCGGGGATTTTTGCCGGTCTCGGTGTTCTGTTCGTGTTCATCGGACCCAACTTGGTCCGAGAGGCAGAGACACTGGCAGAAACTCTTCCTACACTCTACGGCAAGATCGGCTCGGGTCAGATCGCGTGGCAACTGGGATCGCAGCATGGCTGGAGCCGCGAGACCATCCAGAGGGTGCAGCAGTTTCTTGCCAGCCACAATGACACGATCACCCATATCACTCGCGAGTTCGCTACTCGCCTGGCAAGCATTGGAAAAAATGCGTGGTGGATTGTACTGATCCCGATCCTTGCGGTGTTCTTTCTCAAGGATGCCGCTCGATTCACTTCAGCAGCACTCGGGGCATTTGAACGGCGGCGCCAACGCGAGTTGGTTCATGGTGTCATCGAAGACGTACACATGATGCTCGCACATTTTATCCGAGCTCAATTGATTCTTGCGGCTCTAACGGGCGTCGTATTCAGCATCGTTCTGACCGTCATGCGCGTTGAATACGGGTACGTGCTGGGAGTGATAGCAGGCTTTCTTGAGTTTATCCCCATCGTCGGTCCGCTGATAGCTGCGTTCTTGATCGTCGGCGTAGCAATCGGAACAGCCTACAAGCATGTCGTTATCTTGGTCATTTTTCTGGCGATATGGCGTGGACTCCAAGACTACGTCAACTCCCCGCGAATAATGGGTTCTCAGGTTGAGCTTCACCCCTTGCTGGCCCTCTTCGGGGTACTTGCCGGGGCCGAGATTGGCGGCATTATTGGCGTCTATCTATCCATACCGTTGATGGCCACAGCGCGCATCTTCTGGCGACGCTGGCAGACTTACGAATCATCCGCTCCGGTCGCTACTCCTGCCGCGGAGATCGTGAGCGCCACAGATGACAGCCGCGCTGCCTAGTCCTGCCCCGACAAAACTCTGCCCCGACCACCCGAAGCCGCGCGCTAACTGCCTTCGGTGGAGCATAGACTCGGATATAGGGCGGGTGACCCGCCTTGGCTAGTTCAGAAATCAACACACACTGGCCGCCGACACTGTGCTAACCTTCTCTTTGCGCGTCCCTGTAGCTCAGATGGATAGAGCAACCGCCTCCTAAGCGGTAGGTCGGCCGTTCGAATCGGCCCAGGGACGCCAGTTCCTGCCTCTTATCTAGCTGATTGTTCCGCGTCCCCGTCGAGTCCTTTGCGCTAAGGCTTTTCGATGAACCATATGTTCCCGAGTTTTCCACCATCGCTGTGAATAACCATGCAGGTATGTCTCTGGAATCGCCTATTCACGCACCCCTGTCGGGTTTGCACGGAATGTGGTGCACTGGGTCAGAGTAATCCGCTTGCGGGCACTGCTAAAATGAACTTCGGAGACAATCAAAGATGACCAGCAAAGATGCGGATGGAACCGCCACGAAGAGAAGCATCTCGACGCCAGCCGACAGCCCTGAAAATTATCAGTCTTACGTTGAAGATTTTCGCCGCGCAGGTCACGAAGCGGTCGAATGGGTGGCACAATACCTTGAGAACACGCGTAAGTTCCCCGTGCTACCACGAGTGAAACCCGGTGAGCTCATGGACTCACTTCCCTCTTTGGCTCCCGACAAAGGCGAATCTTTTGAGGCAATCTTCAAGGATTTCAACAAACTGGTAATGCCCGCGGTTACCCATTGGAATCATCCGCGCTTCATGGCCTACTTCTCGTGCACGGGTTCCACCCCGGCCATCATTGCCGAAATGATTGCCGCTGCACTGGACACTAATGGTCTGCACTGGCTGACGTCTCCTGCTGTGGCAGAACTCGAGAAAGTGACTCTAGGCTGGTACCGTCAGTGGCTCGGATTGCCTGATGACTTCATGGGGATCATCTACGACACAGCCTCGGTTAGCACGATGCACGCGATTGCCGCCGCTCGCGAGATGGCCGATCCCGATGCGCGCGAGAACGGAGCGCATCCCAACCTGACGCTCTACACCTCCGTCGAATCGCACTCGTCGGTTGAAAAGGGCGCCATTGCCGTTGGCATCGGGCAGAAGAGCGTTCGGAAGATCCCTGCCGACGCCGACTTTCGCATGAACACCTCGGCTCTGGCCGAAGCCATAGAGCGCGACATTGCGGATGGAAAGAAGCCATTCTGTGTCGTTGCGACCGTTGGTACGACGTCGTCGACGAGTGTTGATCCAGTGGCTGAAATTGCGAACATCGCAGAGCGATACAATTTGTGGCTCCACGTTGACGCTGCCTATGCCGGTGCAGCCGCGATTCTCCCCGAGCACCGCCACATTTTCAACGGCGTCGAACGCGCGCACTCGCTAGTGACGAATCCCCACAAGTGGCTATTCACGCCTGTAGATCTAAGTGCTTTCTACACGCGTCGCCCGGATATCCTGCGCCGCGCATTCTCTCTTGTACCCGAGTATCTGCGCACGGCTCCCGACCCGGGTGCGATCAACCTCATGGACTACGGAGTTCCGCTAGGACGCCGCTTCCGCTCGCTCAAGTTCTGGTTTCTGCTGCGCTACTTTGGACGCGACGTTATCCAGCAGATGCTGCGGAATCAGATTGCCTGGGCACAGGAACTGGCATCCCAGATCGATGCCCACCCGCAGTTCGAGCGTGTGGCTCCCGCCCCGTTCTCCGTCGTGTGCTTCCGGTTCAAGGGCACAGACGAGCAGAACAAGGCTCTGCTGGAGCGCGCGAACGCTACCGGAGAGGTGTTTATCTCGCATACTGCTCTGAACGGCCACTATGTCCTGCGTGTCGCGATTGGCAATCTCGCCACCACACGGGACGACGTCCAACGAGTGTGGCAATTACTGCAGAGACTGGGATCTGAGCTGTAGAGATGGGTTCGGAAGTAACCACAACGATCAGCAACGACGTATCCGCAAAGCCGACTCATCGCGCCATAGTCGCGGCGATGATCGCGGGGGCGTGCACGTTTCTGAACGTTTATTGCACGCAGCCACTGCTTCCCTTTTTACAGAGTCTCTATCACGCCTCTGAGGTTGAGGTCGCACTCACAATAGGTGCCGTTACGCTCGCCGTGGCGATCATGGCACCGATCATCGGAATGTTGGCCGAGACTATCGGCCGCAAGAAGGTCATCGTACCTGCACTCTTCGGAGTAGCCGTCCCGACCATCCTTGCCGCCACTTCCGGTAGCCTGCATGCGCTGATCTTCTGGCGCTTCGCCCAGGGACTCTTCGTGCCCGGCATCATCGCCGTGATGATGGCCTATATAAACGAAGAATTTTCGGACCGCGCCGGATCCGTCATGTCAGCCTACGTTACCGGCACTGTCTTTGGAGGGTTCCTCGGCCGCTTCATCGCCGGAATGGTCGCTACTCACGGACACTGGCGTTTAGTCTTCATCATTCTCGGGGCGCTTGACCTGGCCGGAGCATTCGCGGTTCGCGCCTGGCTGCCAAAAGCTCAGAATTTCGTCCGAGCCCCCCACGTCTTTGGCTCGCTCCGTGACGCCTGGGCGCATCTCAGAAACCCACGCCTCGTGGCCATCTTCGGGATGGGCTTCACCGTTCTGTTCTCCCTTGTCGGCGTTTTCACCTACGCCAACTTCTATCTGGCGCGCCCGCCCTTCAGCCTCAGCTCCGCTGCGCTGGGCAGCATCTTCTTCGTCTACCTATTGGGCTGCGTCATTACTCCGCTGGCGGGCCGATTTCTTGACCGGAAGGGATTCCAGAAGACCGCCATTCTCGCGCTGGCCCTGAGCCTCGCCGGCCTGATGTTGACTTTGTTTCACTCGCTCCCAATTGTCATCACCGGTCTGGCCCTGTTCTCGTCGGGCGTCTTCGTCTCTCAATCCGCCGGAACCGTACAGACCGGACGTGTTGCAGGTCGGGCGCGATCGTCCGCCGCCGGGCTGTATGTGACGTTCTATTACATTGGTGGAAGTATCGGAGCGACGCTGCCGGCGTGGTTCTGGGCAAAGGGTGGCTGGCCCGCTTGCGTGGGACTCTTAGCTGCAATCAGCGCACTAACGTTGGTCTGCGGCCTACTCGGCGCAAGGACCGCAGTTGTTGGGGATGGGATCGCACTCGAGCCGCTCAGTTGACGCCGCGACCGAGAGTGTCTCGGGCTTTGCTTCTGGTTGCACCGGACGGGTCAATTCACGTAGTTGGGCACGGTCACGCGGGTGGATGATACAAAACTCGACGCCCATGTGCTTGCCAGCACAATTTCGCACGATCGCTCGGGTGCGCGTCCAGGAATCGCGCGCATTCGACCCCAGCCTGTAATGAACAGTGATCTCGCTTCCTAGCGGAAACACGCGCGGACCCTCGAAGGCAACGCCGGTCTCAGACAAATCGCAGCCCTGACCGAATGTCAGCTCTGTTCCGCTTCCATATCGAACCTCAAACGGAAGTGGCAAGCGCGGCGCCATTCGTCGTTCGTCCTTCCCAGAACGGCCGGAAGGCTCCGAGACAATGATCGTTCCAATTACGCAAGCGATCTCGCGCTCAATGCTGCTCGCGTAACCTGTGAGTCGCGCGCCACACATTGACTCGATCCATCGCTGTTGACGATCAGGAAGGGCGTGTCGCTGCAGTATCTTGAAGTTGCGGAAGAGCCACAGGAGCCTAACGCGTTCCCAAAAGGTTGAACGGACGAAACGCAGTCCTGTAGCACCTGATATGTGCAACACCCCGCTAGTGAGTTTTTCCAGCACCGCCGAGTTCGCCTTCTTCGAGCACGTGCAGAGTCAACTTATCAGTTCCGTAAGAAGATAACTTTGCACTGGCGATGGTGCACGTTACGGAGGTGCATGCACATAAGGGCCAGCTCTCCTCTATTCCTGCCGATCATTGAGCGGAACTGCTTGCCCTCTAGTCCTAAGAGCGAGCCACGTGACGGTGCCCATCATCCCTGCCCACCCGGCAAGGCGCACAACGGCCGCAATCTTCGTGTCGTACTGTAACAAACCAAGGCTTGAGAAGATGTTGAACCAGTCATGCCCTGAAGCATCTGGATCCCCGACTGTAACAAGTGGAAGCACCTGGGCACGGGCGTCCGCCATGTACGTGGCCGTGTACAGGAAGTTCTCGAAGAAGATGAAGGCGCAGAATACAAAGCCGTACACCTGGCGTTGCGAGAAGAAGTACGCCGCCAACAAGGCCGGAACAGTCCACTGCAGAACTGTACCTCCCCAGAGAGAGATGGTCTCGCCAAACCACGCGAACAGCAGATGTCCACCCTCGTGAACCACGAGATTGGCGGTGTCAATGAAGAGGAACCCGTCCTTATTCAGGGCAGCATAGATGATGAACAGCAGGTAGAACACGAGCCAGCACGCTATGCCTATGCGTGAGGTGGGGTGCCACTCTTCTTCCATGAATTCAAGCATGAATGACTGCAAACTAACACTGTTTCAACCATTCTGAAAGTATGTTTGAAAGCGACGATGTTACTAATGCCGTGGTTCCGGCTACAATAAACTCTATGGACTCGCTCGTAATTGCAGGTAAGTCGTTTCGCTCCCGCCTCATTGTCGGCACTGGGAAGTACAAGTCCGGCGAAGAAACCGCCCAAGCTATTGAGGCCAGCGGTGCTGAGATGGTCACCGTTGCAGTTCGCCGTGTAAACCTCGACCGTAGCAAAGAATCGCTACTTGATTTCATTGATCCGAAGAAGTACTTCTTGTTGCCGAATACCGCAGGTTGCTATACCGCCGACGAAGCTATCCGAGCAGCACGTCTGGCCCGTGAGGTTGGTCTGTCTGACTGGGTAAAGATCGAAGTCATTGGTGACCAGAAGACGCTCTATCCTGACGTCCAGGCAACAGTGGAGGCCACCCGTGTTCTAGTAAAGGAAGGGTTTACAGTTCTACCGTATACCTCTGATGACATTGTAGTTGCGCGTCGCCTTATCGACGCCGGAGCGAGTGCGGTGATGCCCCTTGGCGCGCCAATCGGTAGCGGCCTTGGCATCCAGAATCAGGCCAATCTGCGCATCATTCGCGAGCTCCTTACCGAGGTTCCTCTGGTCGTCGATGCCGGTGTGGGCACCGCTTCCGATGCGGCCCTAGCCATGGAACTCGGATACGATGCTGTTCTTATGAATACGGGCATTGCCGGTGCACAAGATCCCGTCCTGATGGCGGAGGCAATGAAACACGCCGTACTGGCGGGCCGCAATGCGTATTGCGCTGGTCGCATGCCCAAGAGGCTATATGCGACAGCTAGCTCCCCGCTCGAGGGTGTGTCGCGCTAGATCAGATCATCCACTAAATACGGAGGGGCAGCCGTCTGGCTGCCCCTTGATTTTGCTTGAGCGAGATATCTACTTATTCTGTGCAGTAGCGTTGGCCGGAGGCTTCTGCTGAGCTTGCTGTTCGCGAGTGACAAAGACCACCTCTCCGGGCTTCGTATACTTCAGCTGCTCTCGCGCTTCCCTCTCTATCGTCTGAGGATCGGTCTTCAGCGAATTAACACGCTTCGCCAACTGTTCGTTCTCCGCTCTCAACTGCTCAACCTCTTTCTGCAGAGTCCGACTCTCGCTCTTCTTGTGGAAGTAGACCTTGATCCCGTTATTCGCGGTGACAACATGGTAGGCCATAAAGATGGCCAAAAAACAAATGCCGAAGCTGGCCAGTGTTTTCTGGCGCTTCGTTACAAACTCGCGAACTTGTTCGATCTTCTCAATCACCGCCGGTTGAACCTTCTCCTACGTGAGACACACCCGAACTTAGATGCATCCTCTCTGTAAGTGAACTGCTCTTTTGCTTCAGGGTCAAGAAGAACTTCCCTTTCTCGCACAAAAGGAACCAAGTTTAACAAAAGCGCGGGTGCGAAAACCGCGAGCAAGGAAAGTCCATCTGAAAACCCACTCCGTTATAACATTTCCCCATGACTGACAAGCGAATCGTCCTCACCACGGCCGGGTCGAAAGACGAGGCACACAAGATCGCACGCCAACTCGTAGAACGTCGTCTCGCCGCGTGTGTTAACGTCATCGCCCCGATCCACTCCGTTTACCGATGGAAGGGAGAGATTGAGTCCAGCGAAGAATGGCTCCTCGTTGTGAAGACGAGTGCTGGCGCTTTCGAATCGGTGTGCAAGGCCGTCAAAGAGCTGCACAGTTACGAACTCCCTGAATGCATCATGCTGTCGATCGAGGATGGCAGCGCCGCGTATCTCGACTGGATCGAGGAGAACGTGGGGTCATGAGTTCCCCTTCCGTGCGTCAATATTCAATCGCCAGTAATCCAGCATGAATCCGTCCTCTCGTGCTGCCTGTTCCGTCAGTTCATGCAGAAACTGGTTTCTCAGTTGCTCCTCAGGAATCTGTTCGAGATTTGCCCGTACGATGACTGTCTTCAAGAACTCGCGGTACTCCGCAGGATCACTCATCGAAAAGCTGGCATTCTCCAGCCATGTGTTCGCGGTGGCGAACCCTGCCGCTCTCAACCGCTCCGCCGTCACACCCTCGTCGGCATACTCCCATGGCTCTGACCAGCGTTCGAAGTACCTCGAATAAGGTGCTCGCTTCTGAAGCGCTCTTACCCGACCACGCATGTGCTCCAGATTGCCCTTGCCACCACACTGGGCAACCAGCCATCCGCCTGGGCGCAAAGTGCGGGCGATGCTGCTAAACAGACGGGGATGGTCCTTGACCCAATGCAACACTGCCGTGCTGAACACGCCGTCAAACTCGTTCTGAAATGGGAGCAACTGCAAGTCGGCATTCAAGAAGCTCACGCGCCCCGCAAAATGCGATTCGAGATTCTCCCGAGCCTGCGCCAACATATTGGCCGAAAGATCGACGCCAACCACTGAGCCCGTGGACAGGAGCTTAATCAATTCTCCGGTAACTCGACCCGTTCCACAGCCGGCATCCATTACGCGCTCGTCGCCGCGAACGGGCAGTGCCGCAACGCGCTCCAGAACCTTCAATCCCCAGCCACACTGAGGATTCGAGAGGCGATGGTACTCCTCCGCATTCCATTCACGAGAACTCATTCTCGTACATTACCACAGCAAAACAGCGCAGCTGGAGCCGCGCCCAGATGGATGATAGTTGCCGACTCGTCACATCGCCGCTAGCGCCTGCTCTAAATCGGTGATGATGTCTTCCACGTTCTCGATACCGACGGAGAGACGCACCATACCATCAGTGATCCCGATCGCTGCGCGTCCGGCGCGCCCCAATGCAGCGTGGGTCATCGTCGCTGGATGCGAGATGAGCGTCTCCACTCCTCCCAGCGACTCGCCAAGCGTACACACGCGAACACGCTTCAACAGCTTCTTCGCATTCCCCAAGGATCCTGTCTCGAACGTGATCATGGACCCGAAACCCGACATTTGTTTCATTGCCAAGTCATGCTGCGGATGCTCCGGCAATCCGGGATAGAACACTGCCTTCACCTTCTTGTGTCTATTCAGGTAGTCGGCGACGATTCTCCCGTTCCGGTCATGTTGCTCCATGCGAACGGCCAGGGTCTTGACACCTCGCATTACGAGGAAGCACTCGAACGGCGACATGATCGCGCCTTGGGCCTTCTGTATGAACGCCAGCTTTTCAGCTTGCTCTTTCGTATTGCAGACCACTACGCCGCCAAGGCCATCGCTGTGCCCGTTTAGAAACTTCGTCGTCGAATGGACCACCATGTCAGCACCGAGCTCAATGGGACGTTGGAAATATGGCGACATGAACGTGTTGTCGACAATCAGTTCGACACCCTTTCGCCGATGGCAAATATCGGCAATCGCCTCCAGATCACTTAGCGCCATCAACGGATTCGTCGGCGTCTCAACGTACACGAATCTGGTTTCTTTACGGACAGCGCGTTCTACGGCATTAAGATCTGCCGTGTTCACGTAGGTGAACTCCAGACCATAATTAGCGAGTATCTGGTTGAACAAGCGCGGAGTTCCGCCATATACGTTGTCTGAACAGACAACATGATCGCCCTTCACCAGCATGGTCATCATCGCGTTGATTGCCGCCATGCCACTGGCGAACACGCGAGAGGCAACGCCGCCTTCCAGTGCCGCGAGATTCTCCTCCAGGCGGTCTCGCGTGGGATTCGTCACGCGCGAATACTCATATCCTTGCCGCGGCTTGCCGAGTTCTTCCTGCGCGTAGGTTGACGTCGCAAAGATCGGAAACGAAACCGCCCCCGTCACCGGCTCCGGTTGTGCTCCCGCATGTATCGCCTTTGTGGAGAAACCCAATCCTGCTTTCTTCGCCATATCGCCTTTCGTGCAGCTATTTACTCTGCTTTGAAGTCGAAGATGCTCTTTGACAGGTACCGCTCGGCCGAGTCCGGAATGAGTGTTACGACCCTCTTGCCTCGCCCCAGACGTCTCGCAATCCTTATCGCGGCGACCACGTTCGCGCCGGCGCTCGATCCGGCCAGCACTCCTTCTTTAGCGGCCAGTTGCTTCACCATGTCGAAGGCATCGGGATCAGGCACAGCTATCACTTCATCACAAAGGCCCGGATCGTAAGTATCCGGAATGAAACTCGATCCGATCCCCTCGACCTTGTGATCGCCCGGCTTGCCGCCCCCATAGACCGATCCTTGCGTTTCCACGGTCACGGCCCACAGCTTCGGTAGTCGCTCCTTGAAGTACCTGGCGATGCCCGTAAAAGTGCCGCCAGTCCCCGCCCCGATCACCACGGCATCGACATTGCCCTCCATCTGTTCGAACATCTCTCGTGCTGTAGTTTCGTAGTGGTAATCCGGATTTGCCTGGTTGCTGAACTGTCCGGCCATGAACGAATCGGGCGTCTTCTCGGCAAACTCTTTCGCCCGCCGGATTGCTCCTTCCATGCCCTCTGAATTCGGCGTACGCGTCACGTCGGCTCCCAGCGCCCGCGTTAGCGCAGCCTTCTCTTCTGAGAACTTCTCCGGCATGAAGATGGCGACCTTGTATCCGCGACTTACTCCGATGAGCGCAAGACCAATGCCAGTGTTGCCGGCCGTTGCCTCCACGATCGTTGCTCCCGGCTTGAGCTTTCCCTCGGATTCAGCACGCAGAATCATCCCGATCGCCGCGCGGTCCTTGATGCTGCCGCCTGGGTTCAGGTACTCGAGCTTCACATAGATATCGGCTCCGTCCTCCGGCGAGAGATGCCGAAGCCGCAACATTGGCGTCTCCCCGACGAGATCAACGATCGTCTCCGCTACGCGCAAGTTTGTTCGTTCAAGTGTTTTCAAATGCCCCCCCACATCACCCCGGAAAAGAACCGTAAAGAGTATCCGCAAGGAAGGTCTCCGGTCAAACGAACCTGGCTGCACCGATTTCGCCCAACAAAAAGGGCGCCCGAAAGCGCCCACCACCGAAAGATGTCAATCAAAACGCTAGTTCGCTGCGCGCTCCTGCCCCGCGTAATAACCGCTCCGAGTGCGAACCTGCAGTTTGCCGTAGCCCTTTGCGCGTGCCTCGACCTTGATCGTCCGGTATCCGCCTTTATCTTTCGGCGTCGAAGGACGATACCCAATCGTGTACTGGTTGCGAATATCGTGCGCAACCTGACGAGTTATGCTATCCACCTCGCTCAGATCCTTGGGAAAGAAGGACACACCGCCTGTATCCTCGGAAATCTCTTGCAGGGCCCGCTTTGCTCGCTTCTGGTGTGCCTCGCCCCCCAGTATTCCGACCGTGTACACGGTCGGGCCATTCTCGGCCTGCAAGTGGCGAATCGCCTGTTCAAGAGATTCGCGGCTGGCGTTATCCTCGCCATCCGTAACGACCAACAAGACTTTCTTGTCGAGCCGAGCGTTCTTCTTCAGGTGGTCCGCCGAAGCCACGACAGCATCGTACAGTGCGGTTCCGCCACGTGACTCGATTCGCTCCAACGCTTCCTGCAGTTTCGGAACGGCACCCGTAAAATCCTGGTCCAGATAGTATTCATCGTTGAAGTTGACGACGAACACTTCATCGTTCGGGTTACTAGCTTTTACCAGGTTGATCGCAGCCTGATTTACCTGTGGCCGTTTCTCTCTCATGGATCCGGAATTGTCGATCACAATTCCTAATGCGACTGGAATGTCTTCGTGGCGAAACGATGTAATCTTCTGAGGCTGCCCATCTTCAAAGACCGTAAACGCCGTCTTGTCCAGATTGGTTACCAGCTTCTGACGATCGTCTACAACCGTCGCGTGCAGAACGACTTCTTCGACCCGCTTTTTGAAGACAAAAACGCCGTTATCTTCGCGAGCAGGAGCTTGGGGGGCTGCTGGCACCTGCACGGTATCGCCGGGCTGGTTGGGGGCTTGCGCAGGCGCAGGAGCACTCGCCGGGCCGCTAGTTCCCTGCCCTGGTTGCTGCGTGTCCGGTAGTGGCGGCATCACATCCTGCACCGGCCCATTATCCGAACCTGCACTAGAACCCGATTGTCCGCTGTTCTGCCCAGAGCCGTTTGCCTGTTGCGCATTGCCAACCAGCAAACAGATCAGGACAGCACAGATTACAGCTAGAAACGATTTACTGAGTCGGTGCATAGTATCCAGTTTTGGCGTATACGTGCAGTGGCGGCAGCCCTTTCGGAGGCTGCAGCTTTACCTTGATCTTTCGCCACTTGCCGTCACGACTCAAATTCTTGGGGCGATATCCCAGAACATACTGATTCCGGAGTTCAACCCCGATCTTAGAGGCGACGTCTGCCAACTCGTCGATGTTGTTGATTGTGAATGTGCGCCCACCAGTGACGTCCGTTATGTCCGAAAGCAACACCGGCCCAGTCCGCTCTTCTTCCGTTCGCGGAGAAGCGTCGAAGATGCCGATCGCATATATCTGTACGTCGGCCTCTCTAGTGATCGACTTTATTTCGTTCTCCGTGTAACGGCTGTTGTTGTCGCCGCCATCGGAGATTATCAAGAGCGCCTTTTTCTGGTGAGTCGCCTTTCGCATGCGACTCATGCCCATGTAAATCGCGTCCAGCAAAGCCGTTTTGCCCTTGGGCAAAACAGTGACCAGTTTGCTCTGGATGTCCTCCACCGACTGAGTGAAGTCCGCCAGCAGTTCAGGCTTGTCCGAGAACGTGATCATGAAGAACTCGTCCTGCGGATTGGCGGTCTTGAAAAACTCAACGACGGCCTCACGCGACTTCTCAATTTTGTCGGACATGCTTCCGCTGACGTCAAAAATGACACCAAGCGAAAGCGGGGCATCTTCGCTTGAAAAATGCCTGATTTCCTGCTTCGAATCGCCCTCGAACAGGGAAAAATTCTCCTTTTCCAGTCCAGTAACAAGCCGGTTCATTGGGTCGGTGATCGTCACCGGCACCAACACCAGATCGACATCTCTCTTGATTGGCCGGGTGTGAGTTTTGAGACTGGGATCACCCTCAGCTTCAGCTTTCGCGGCCTCGCTCATGGGCTCTTTTCGAGGAGTAATGTGAACGTCCGCGTCCTGAGCAGTGGCAGAGAAGGACCAGAGTACAGCTAGCACGAAAAGAATCAACACCGCGGTCGAACAGAATCTTCCGAGAACCGCGCTAACTCGGTCCTTAGCAAGAACCTGCAACGGACTCCCACAAACTGCTGCCGGATTCATCCCGTACCTGCCCGCCGCGATCACAAAGCGGCTATTCGGTCTGATGTTCCCCTCCAGACCTTGGTTTTCTTTTTTGTTCGCCAGCAGTCCTGCTTCAGGGTTTCTCACAATCGCCATCCATATCGCTGTAATAGAGCCCTTTAACACGACAGAAGTTTTCAGACAGCTGAGAAAAATACGATTCCTGCTATCACAAATCGCGAGTCGCTCCAACGACGATCCGGTTTAGAATCAAAGAACGATATGGCAAAGATATACCCGTTTCGCGCTCTCCGCTATGATCCTGCCCGCGTCAATGTGGCCGACGCGGTGACCCAACCGTACGACAAGATTACTCCTGCTATGCAGGAGCGATACTATAACCTAAGTCCGTACAACTTAGTACGTATCATTCTGGGAAAGCGCGAACCCGATTCGCCCAGCGACAACGTTTACACTCGTGCTGCGTCTTACCTTTCCCAATGGCGCTCCGAAGGGGTCCTCAAGCCCGAGGCCGAACCTTCTATTTACGCCTATTCTCAGTGCTTCGCCGTTCCTGGTAGCTCATCGCACGACCAGTTCGAACGCCGCGGATTCATCGCTCTGGGAAAGGTTGAAGACTATTCCGAGGCAATCGTACATCGACACGAACAGACTCTCTCCGGTCCGAAAACCGACCGCCTCAACCTGCTTCGTGCCACTCACGCCCACTTCGGACAGATCTTCATGCTTTATGAAGACACCCAGCAACTGGTTGAAGCCGCCCTGTTTTCTGGCTCGGCAGCACCGGATGTTGACATCTCAGACGAATATGGCGTGCGGCATCGTCTATGGCGCGTTTCCGATGCGGCAATCGTTTGCCGCGTGCAGGAAGCGATGCTGAACAAGAAGCTGATCATCGCCGACGGTCATCACCGCTACGAAACGGCCCTAAACTATCGAAACGAGCGCCGGGCCGCTGCCGGCGGCGAGATCCCGGATGCGCCGTACGAGCGCGTTATGATGACGTTCGTCAACATGAGTGCACCCGGACTCCTGGTGCTCCCGACT
Organism: Acidobacteriota bacterium; assembly: GCA_023410055.1. Classification (GTDB taxonomy): domain Bacteria; phylum Acidobacteriota; class Terriglobia; order Terriglobales; family Acidobacteriaceae; genus JAEZPW01. The sequence continues at coordinate 51,735 of JAEYQK010000022.1, read as the reverse complement.
CACCGCGTTGTCTTCGGCCTCGATTCCTTCAATCTGTCTTCCTTCCTTGGCAGCGTCGCGCCTTACTTCGAAGCTGAGAAGTTGGGTGCTCTGTCCATACCTCAAGCCATCGAAAAACTCGGCAATGCCGGTCAAAAGCGTACAGCACTCCTCGGCGTCACGGATGAGGGAGTGGTTTTGTTGAAATCGAAGCCGGGCACGGCAGACAGCCTTATGCCGGGTTTCTCTCCGAGACAGCGCGAACTCGATGTGGTTCAGTTGCACAAGGTCATCCTTGAGAATGTTCTCGGGATTTCGGAGGAAGCGATCCGCAACCAGACCAATATCCGTTACATTCGCGACGCCAACGAAGCCGCTGAAGAGGCCCGCAACGGACATGCAAATGTTTTATTTCTGATGAATCCGGTACGAATCGATCAGGTCCGCGATATCGCGTTTGCCGGTGAAGTGCTGCCGCAGAAGTCTACCGACTTCTATCCAAAGCTGCTGACTGGCCTTACAATCTATGCTTTGGAGTAGCTAGAGCACGTCTTGAATCTCTTCCCTGAGCAAGGACTGCGGACTGGCAGACCCGGTCCTCGCCCAAGGATGTTCTTCTTGGAGCTCATGAAAGCCGCTCTTATCCAACCCGCACACCCAACCTTGGCGATCAGGTGAGCGCGGGTAGATACTCGTTTCCAAATGCAGCAGTCTTCTACAGTTCGCTTTTCCGGTCTCTGGCCGTCTCGCTTTAGAGCGTTGTGCGTGCTTGGCCTTATTCTGACTGGAATTCTGTGCCTTGTACTCATATCTCATGCGCAGCCTGATTCTAAGCGCATCACTTTCTATACCAGCCAAACGTCCTATTCCATTCCCGTTCTTGATCGCAACGGAGCTGAGTATGTCGGCCTGATCGAGGCGCTAGAACCACTTGGTCCGATCACGGCCCGACCGGACGGAAAGAAATGGAAGCTTAAGTTCCGCAATATCGAGGCGCAATTCGAAGTCGACAAGAAAAAGGCAAAGATTCACGGCAAGAGTGTCGAGATGGCTGCGCCCTTCTTGATGGAGACCGGCCACGGCCTGGTCCCAGCAAGTGGATTGAAGCAGTTCCTGCAGCTGTTCGATGTCTCTCCTGTCGACTATCATGAGGCTGCTCGCCGGGTCTTTGTCGGCGCTACGGTGGTACATTTCTCGGTTCGAAAGACCGAGTCGGGCAGAGTCGCATTTAGCTTTTCATCGCCAGTAAATCCCTTCATTGCAACTGAAGCTGGACGTTTACGAATGGTGTTTGATCGCGAGCCTGTCCAAGCTGACTCTCGATCGTTCGCATTCGACGACAAGGTCATAACATCGGCGTCGTATTCCGAGTTCAATGGTGCGGCTGAAGTTTCTGTTCTCGGCACTGCACCTATGACTGCCGTGTTCAGCGATGATCGGAGGGTGATCACCATAAGCGGGGTCGTGCCGCCCCCACCGCCTGCCGTAGCACAGACGGCTCCGGCGAACGCTTCTGTTCCACCCGCGCACTCCCCTGCTACTCAGCCAACGCTGCCGCCCTCCAAACCTCGTACGTTTGTGATAATCGATGCCGCCCATGGTGGAGACGACGCTGGCGCGATCCTCAGCGCCAAACTCGCCGAAAAGGATGTCACTCTGGCAGTCGCACATAAACTTCTGCGTGAGCTTGAAGCTCGCGGCATCTCGGCGGCGTTACTCAGGGACGGAGACTCGACACTTTCTGATGATCAGCGCGCGTCAGTCGCTAACGCCTCTAGCTCGGCGCTTTATCTCAGCCTGCACGCGAGTGGCACCGGCCTTGGAATACACGTCTACTCGTCGGCGATTGCGCCGGAAACCCGAGCCGCGCTGGCGTTTGTGCCTGTCCAGATGGCGCAGGCGTCCCAGGTCAATCAAAGCCGTCAGTATGCCGTCAGCATTACTCAGAGCATGTCTGCTCGGGACGTTCGCGCCGTAGCGCTGCCAGGGTACGTTGCTCCACTCAATAGTGTTGCTATCCCTGCAATCGCCGTTGAGTTCAGCCCCCGCGAAGTTCAGGCAGATGAATTGGGTACCGGCTCCTACCAGCAATGGGTTGCAACTGTCATTGCGAATGCCTTGATTTCCGTTCAGTCGCAGCAGTCGAAGGAGGGACAGCGATGATTCCTCGCCAGATTGTGATCGCAACCTCAATCATGCTGCTGGTTCTCATTGGATTGGCGGTGTATGCGTATCAGCTGAAACTCCGCGCCGAACGACTTCAGCACCATATAACCGACGGACGGCCAATTGCTCCTCCTGTTTCTGGACCGACCGAGCCAGTCACGCTGATTGCTGCGTCGGACAATGACGGAAACCTGTACAAAGTCAGCGTTTCTGCACCGATGCCGGCCGAAACAAGTGCCCGTGCCCGTCAGATTGTTCGCACCCTGTTGGACTTCTACAGCAATCCCGCGTCCCCACATCACGTTCCCGAACGCAGCGATGTTAACGCCGTATATATCGTGGGAGACAATCTAGCGGTGGTGGATATGAACGCAGCTTTTGCCGACACTCACGCTTCTGGGATCCTGGTTGAACAGCTCAGCGTTGCGTCCATCGCGCAGACTCTATCTGCGAACATGCCCAGCATCGGGCGCGTGAAGTTGTTGGTAGACGGGCACGAGCGCGCCACTCTTGCAGGTCACGCCGATATCAAATCGGTTTACGATGTTGCTGCCCTGAATCCGTTCGTAAACACAGGTGCGGCCTCGGCGTCCGCAAAATAGCTCACTGGATGGCCCGATCTTCTGATTCCTGCTAGTCTTTACCCTTGGTTACCATGTCCAGACTGATAAAGATCGGCGTATTCGACTCTGGGGTCGGCGGACTCACCGTCCTGAAACAACTTGTGGCACACATTCCCGAAGCTGAATATCTGTACTTCGGCGACACGGCTCGACTGCCGTATGGCTCCAAGTCCGCCGAGACCGTCGCTCGCTTCACGATCGAAGCAGCTCGTTTTCTCGAGTCCCGCGGCATCGACATGCTCGTAATAGGCTGCAATACGGCCAGTGCCCTTGCTCTACCCGCAATTAGGGACGCCGTAAAGGTGCCTGTTGAAGGCGTTGTCGAACCCGGCGCCGCTGCTGCTGCCAACGCAAGCCGTCGCAAGAACGTCGTAGTGATCGCCACCGAAGCGACCATTCGCAGTCACGCCTATCTGAACGCGCTCGAAAAGCGAGGCATCAATGCACGCGAGAAAGCTTGCCCTCTGTTTGTACCACTAATCGAAGAAGGCTGGATCGATCACCCTGTCACCGAACGCGTAGCTCATGAGTACCTTGACCAGTTCTTTCACGACTATGAGTCAGGTCCGGACGCACTCGTTCTCGGCTGCACCCATTACCCGCTGATAAAGCCAATTCTTCGCTCGGTTGCGCCGTGGCGAGTTGAGATTGTGGATTCGGCAGAATCTACAGCCCGCGTCGTCGCCGCAGAGCTCGGAAAGTCTACCACCTCTGATGCTGGGAGCGCTGGTTCGTCGAACCATACGGCTATAACCTATTTCGCTACCGACTCTGTCGATCGCTTCAAGCGCGTCGGCCAACTCTTTATGGGCACCGCCCTGGACAAAGTCGAACACGTGAAGATCGAAGGATAGGCTACCAGCGTGCGCTGCTTTGCGGCCACTTCAAACCTGAGTGCGCCGGGCAAATTGTCGGGCGGCAACCCTACCTGTTAGCATCGAAGTTCTAAGCGAGGAGCAAGCAAGTGCGGATTCTCTTCATCGGCGACATTTTCGGCAGACCAGGACGAACGATCGTGCGTGAGCTGCTGCCCACCTTAGTCAGCAAGCACGAGGTCGACTTGGTCATAGCCAACGGAGAGAATTCGGCCGCGGGCTTCGGTATCACGCCTCCTCTGGTTGACGAACTTCTCGACATGGGCATTTCCGTTATCACGACAGGCAACCATATTTGGGACAAGCGAGAAATCGTCGACTATTTTGAGAGTGCCAACGGCGACATCTATAGCCCAGCAAAACGAGTTCTGCGCCCTGCGAACTACCCTGCCGGAACGCCCGGTTGGGGGCTGTATGAGGGCCAGACTCGTGGCGGCATTCCTTACGCCGTCATAAACTTGCAAGGCCGCGTCTTCATGGGCAACAATGAAGACCCGTTCCGGGTCGCCGATGATCTTTTGAAACAGGTGCAGGCCAAAGTAGTACTCGTCGATTTTCACGCCGAGGCCACTTCAGAGAAGATTGCGCTGGGTTGGTATCTCGATGGCCGCGTCACGGCCCTTCTTGGAACCCACACACACGTTCCGACAGCGGATGCCCGCGTACTGCCCGGTGGCACAGCCTACCAAACCGACGTCGGGATGTCCGGACCGTATGATAGTGTCATCGGCGTGACCAAGGAGACGATCCTCCGCAAGTTCCTGACGAACATGCCTACGCGCTTCGAACCGGCTACTGGCGACGCAAGATTGTGTGCCGCCCTGATCGACTGCGATCCCACTACGGGGCGCGCCAGCCGAATTGAGCATTTGATGCTTGATTCCAGTATGGTCGAACAAGCTGCGAGATGACCGCTCTTGCGAGTCTCCTGGACTGCGACGCATACCTGTTTGATATCGACGGTACGCTGATGAATGTGCGCGACGCGACGCACTACAACGCGTTCCACAATGCCGTCCGAGAAGTATTTGGTGTTGACTCGCACATAGATGACGTCCCCGTCCACGGCAATACCGATATCGGCATACTCAGGGCAGTGTTGCGCCGCGCTCAGGTGACCGACACGGAATTCGAGTCGCGCCTGCCACGGTTGATCGATCACATGTGCTGTGAAGTTGAGACTAACGCAGCAGACATTCGGGCTGACTTGTGCCCATCCGTTATCGACCTCCTAGCGGCTCTAAGAAGTCGCAACAAGCTACTCAGCGTTGTCTCGGGGAATCTGGAGCGAATTGGATGGCTTAAGCTTCAGGCAGGGGGGCTTCGGGAGTGTTTCTCTTTCGGGTGCTTCTCCGATCGGAACGAATTTCGTGCTGCCATCTTTCGCCAGGGCCTTGACCAGGTGCACCAAACAATCGGCAGCGGTGCAAAAGCTTGCTTCCTAGGGGACACTCCCGCCGATATCCTCGCGGCAAAGGAACTTGGCGCTCCTGTAGTAGCTATCGCGACCGGAATATATACCGTCGAAGACCTAACACCGCACAAACCAGATCTATGCGTATCGTGCTGCACGGATCTTTTGCCGCTACTTGATCCCATAACCCGGTCTCGTCCGTCTATCAATCCAGAGAGTCAGGCCCGGTAAAAAGGAACAAACTCGGCCCAGATTTCCCGTAGAATCTTAGTTTCATGCGTTTGCTGCCCATAATTGCCGGAGTGCTTCTTACCTTCGCATCGGTGTGCCCTGCCCAAGTGAATGGATCGCAGCCCACCACGCCCGCGAGCAACGCTCCCCAGACGGAGCATAATCCGGTTCTTCAACAGCAACTCGAGGAACTGAAGATCAAGTATGGCAAGGCGCAAATCGACCCAAGCAGCGTAACCGAGATCCAACTCAGACCCAAATCCGGGCGGCAGACGCTGAATCTGACCGGTGACACTCGGTCAATCTACAACGGTATCGCGAACGCTTTTGGTCTCCGCGCGATCTTCGATGAGTCCACACCCAGTCGCACGATCCGCTTCAGCCTTCAGAATGTGGACTTCCGAACAGCGATCGATACTGCGGCCCTGATGACGCGTACTTTTTGGTTCCCAGTCACTCCAGACTCTTTCAAGGTCGCGGCCGATAATGCGCAGAAGCGTAGAGAACTGGAGCCGATGCTGGAGCGAACGTTCTATTTGCCGGACACGATTACACCGACCGATTTGCAGGACGTCGTCAACGTTATCCGCACGATATTCGAAGTTCGATACATCGTTCAGCAACCAAATGCGAACAGCATTACCGTAAGAGCCGAGCAGCGGAAAGTTCATGATATCGAGCGCCTGTTGGCTGGCCTCGACATGTCTCGTCCTGTCGTAATGCTGGAGATAGAGGCAGTTCAAGTGAACAGCTCGATGCAGCGCCAGCTGGGCATCAATTTGCCGCTGCAGTTCCAGATGTTCAACATCCCTGCCGGAGTATTGGAGCTGCTCAAGATTCCAGGCATCCAGGACATTTTGCAGCAGATCACGCAAGGCGGACTTAACGGCGCCAACTCCAGTACGGTTGCAGCGCTGTTGGGGCAATACCAGAATCAGCTTCAGGCGCTGCTGGCGAACCCGATTGCAACGTTCGGAGGCGGGCTGACCTTCATGGGTGTGGGGATCCCGCCGGCAACTGCGAACTTTTCGCATAACGAGTCGCGCGCCACTGTGCTGGAAAAGCTCACCTTGCAAGCATCTGAAGGCAATCCCGCTACTCTGCACATCGGCAATCGCTACCCGATCATCACTCAGAGCTTCTCTTCCGGCATCAACGTCACCGGACTCAATATCGGGATCGTCGGCGCAATACCGGGATTCACGTATGAGGACCTGGGTGTCCGCCTAAAGACCAAGCCCGTAGTCCACGGCTCTACTGTGACACTCGATTCCGAGCTGGCGATCAAGGCGCTGGCCGGGCAGAGCCTTAACGGGAACCCGATTATTTCGAACCGGGAGTACAAGGGCGCGATCACCGTCAAGGACGGAGAACCGGCTGTAATTGCCGGAATGATTTCAAAAACCGAGCAGAAGAGTCTGTCCGGCCCCCCGGGTATTGGCAGCCTGCCGGTGCTAAACAAACTGCTGGCGAACGAGAATACGACAGATGATCGTACCGAACTCGTGATAATCGTTACGCCTCACATCACTCGCACGAAGCGAACTTCCTCGCCTGCCTTCGTCGCGGCAGAATAGCGCATCTTTTCAGCACAGCGATTCTTTCGACCTTTAGCGCTAGTTGCCACTCTTGGCCGCATCCACGATTGCTTTTAGAGTCTCGTAAGGCATACCGCCCAGGTTCGGGAGTCGACGACCATTAACGTACAGCGTGGGAGTCCCCGTAACGTCAAGATCTTGTCCCAGTGCAATCGAGCTACGGATCCGTTCAGCAGTTGCTGGTTCGCTGGCGCACGCCGCGACCTTGCTCGAGTTAGCTGGAGTCGCCGCTACTAGGTCCTGAAGCTTCTTCGTTATCGCAGGAGTGGCCTGTTTCATTGCCTCTCCAACGTTGCTCGCGTTCGTAGGCAAAAGCGCAGTAATCGCATCCTGATCGCGATAGACGCTTCCTACAAAAGTCCAGAAAGCATCGTTGTTCTGCCTGCCGACGCAATCGGCGTATTTAGCCGCAAGCAGCGCCCAAGGGTGCAGATTCTCCAAGGGAAAATTTTGAAAAACAAATTTCACGTCTGGCTCGTCTGCGATAAGTCGGTCGACTGTCGGCTGGGCTGCCTTGCACGCCGGGCACTCAAGATCACTGAACTCAACGACCGTAACTGCGGCGTTAGCCGGCCCCTTCGTGGGCCCCGTGGCGCGAGCTGCAATTTCCTTGCGCGCAGGAGCAAAGGGATCCGCACCGAAGGGCATGAGATCGCCTCCGAGGATCGCGTACTTTCCGTCTGGCATTACGTAGAAGATCCCGCTCTGTTGGCCTTGGGAGCTCTTCAGAATCACGTACACCTGCGCGACTCCAGCAGAACGCGAGGGCTTGATTTCAAGCACCTCGTAAGTGATGTTCTTGTCCCATCCGAACATGTGTTTCATGAATGACTCGACGGTTTCTTTGCTTGGTACCGATTCAACTTGCTGTTGAGAAACCGCACCAGTCGAACCCGCCGCTGGCGTTTTGCCCGCCGGAGTCTGCGCCGTCACCGAAACCGCAAGTGTCAGCGTGGACAGGAACAATGCTGCCTTCTTGTACATGAAATGCCTTTCAGTTGGTCTGATACTGCTCCCCAACGCGCAATGCTTCAGACTTCGTGTTTCGCGGCAATCGGGAATCTTCGCCCGACGCCAAATGCCTTTTCCGATATCTTTATGCCGGGCGCCGCCTGTTGTCTCTTGTACTCGGCTCGCTCAACGAGGCGTATGACTGCACGCACCAGATCCAGGCCAAAATCCCTGCTTTCCGCGATCTCCTCGGCCGATTTGTAGTGCTCAATGTAGTCATCAAGAATAACGTCGAGCACCTCGTACGGAGGCAATGAATCGCTGTCCTTCTGGTCCGGACGCAACTCCGCAGAAGGTGGCTTCTCAAGAGTGGCCTGTGGAATCACCGGCCGTAAGGAATTCGCATATCGACTCAGCCTGTAAACGAGGGTCTTGGGAACATCAGAGATTACTGCCAAGCCGCCTACCATGTCTCCATAAAGCGTGCAGTAGCCGACCGCCAGTTCCGACTTGTTCCCTGTTGTGAGAACAAGAGCATTGAACTTGTTTGACAAGGCCATCAGCACGCCGCCACGAGCACGCGCTTGAATGTTCTCTTCGGTGACATCAGATTTCAGACCCGCAAATGAGGTCTTCAGCGCATCGAGGTAAGACTCGTAAATCTGGCCGATCGGTATCAGTTCAAAGCGAATCCCGAGATTTACGGCGAGAGTGCGAGCATCGTCAATGCTGCCCTGCGACGAGTATGGACCGGGCATACCGACACCGATTACGTTCTCCGGGCCAAGTGCATCGACGGCTATCGCCGCTGTCAATGCAGAATCAATACCTCCGCTCAGGCCCACAATCACGCGACGGAAACCACACTTCCTCACGTAGTCGCGCGTTCCGAGCACGAGGGCCGCGTACGCGCTGGCGTCTTCCCCGTGAACCCGCTCGTGCATATCGCCGGTCATCGTTTCGGTGTCGAAGAACACCAAGTCCTCTTCAAACGACTTTGCCTGGGCGATGATATTTCCATCGGGAGCCATTACGACGCTCGATCCGTCAAACAATAGGCTGTCGTTTCCTCCGACCTGATTGCACATCGCTACCGGAACTTGGTATCGTCGCGCCAGCGCCGAAAGCATCTCATTCCGCAACTCGCGCTTCCCGACCCAAAACGGCGAGGCGGAGATGTTTAGCAAGAGCCTGCCGCCCGCAGTCATGAGTTCTTCGACAGGATCTACCTGGTATAGGCGCCTGTTCCAGAACTGCTTATCGTTCCACGCGTCTTCACAGATCGTGAGTGCCACGCTATTACCACACAATGAAAAGAGCGTCTGCGAGTCAGCCGCAGCGAAGTTGCGCATCTCGTCGAAGACGTCATAAGTTGGCAACAACCGCTTCGATTGAACGAAAGCTATCCCGCCGTCACGCAGAACGGCCGCCGAATTCATCACGGACTTGCCCGTCTCGGCCTTGGCCGCACTCACAAAGCCGGAAATGACCGTAATCCCCTTCGTCTCTGCGGCGATCTGATGCAATACCTCTTGGTTCCGCCTAACGAATGAACTCTTCTCAACTAGATCGCGCGGGGGATAACCGCAAACGGCAAGTTCGGGAAACATGACTACGCTAGCTCCCGACGACAGTGCCCTTCGGGAGAAGTCAATGATCTTCGCAGCGTTCCCCGTGAAATCGCCGACTATGGGATTGATTTGTCCGAGGCCAATCTTCACGTTTCAAGTGTAAATGGAGAGCCAAAGAACCGGAATGCACTACTTCTGATCGTCGTTCGAAAGAGGCACACTACTGCTGTTTGTCATCCGAGTTCTCTCCAGGGCGCTTTAGTGTGGGCTTTTTGCCAGGGCCCGGATCAAGCGGATTCTCTTCCTTCTTTGGGGTCACCTTGACCCGCATGGGCGTGATGTCGACTTCTTTCTCGGTGCGAATGATCTTGCTGCCGTCCACGTTCATTAGCTCCAACTTGGTAACTTCATCACCGATAAAGCGCACGAAGCAAACCTGTTTCGGAGGCTGGCCGTAAATCCACTCTTCATAGTCGTTGCCTTCGGCGTCTCTCTCCCGAATCTTCTGATCAGGCCTACCCTTTGCGTAGCCAACCATCTCGCGATTCATCCCCACGAGCACCTCGTGGTTCTTGATTGCCTCTTTCACCTTGGGCGGCACAGTCTCAATGTAGGCTTCGGCAGCGGACTTGGCGTGAAAATCCAGTAACGGAGACAGCAGTTCGCGAACGTCATTGCCGGTCATCTCCGGCACGTATTTGTCGAAAACGAGATCAACATACGAGCCCTTCGGCGCTGGATCGGAATTACTCCGAGCCACTGGCGTCGAGCCCCCCATTCCGCTAATCTCGACGTGCTCATACCACTTGGACTTCTTCTTGGGGCCCCCATTGATCTCTATGTGAATGCGGTTGTCTTTGATTTCGATGTTGGTAATCTTGGCGCGATCACCCGGTTTTGCCGCCATTCCGTACTGCGCGACCAGCATTTCTAGCTGTTGCTCCGCTGGAGATACTACCCCGTCCTTAATCGTCAGTCCCGTCTGCCCCATCGGAAAAGGCTTCCGGACGAATACGAATTCGGCATTGAGACTTCGGATCACCAGCATCCGAGTCTCTTTCGTCATGCGTTCCGAGGAAAACTGTTTCTTCTGGGGAGGGTTGTCGGCGAAACAAATTGAGGCCGCTAGAAGAAGTACCAAAATGGCGAGATAGCTGCGTTTCATCGCACCTTACCTGGGCTCAGATTATATCGCCTGTCGTCGTGCCGAGGGCCAATTCCATCGCCTTTACTCAGGATTGGATGCTCTCGGGTCCTAAACGGTCGTTATCCGTACGTTCGGCATCTACAATCTGCATCGCCGCGGAACACTGGCCTCTCTGTGTGACGAAAATCTGAACCAGAACTATGCCGATAACGATTACGGACGTCCCTAGTACACTGCCCTCAATACCGTAGTTCCCTCCCGAAATCCATGCAGGCCCCTGCACCCTTGTTCTCACGACAACGGAAAAGTCCCTTAGTCCACTCACGGGAAGACCGAAGACAACACCCAGCGCGGCATTCCATGCGAAGTGAATTCCCCACGGCATCCATAGTGATCGCGTTCTAAAGTACGCTAGGCAGAATAGGATTCCGACGAAAGCCGTATTCAATAGCGCAATAACCGAAACACCCGGATTTCCCGCGTGAACCGCCCCAAAAGCGCATGACCACACAACGGCGGCAACGAATGGGCCTGCGTTGCTGGCAAGCTCACGATGAGAGATGAGGAGGCGCTTCCCTACGAGCCACCGCACTACTTCGTTCATTACGTCAACAAGACGCTGAAACGGGTACCCGCGGAACGCGACTTCTTCGGCCATTGCGCCCGTCGAGAGTATTACGACTTCAGCAAGCAGCAACTTCCCCGCTTTGGCGCTCAAATGAAACGTGGCCGTGGTTTGACACGTCAACCGAATAACCACATAAGCTATCGATATTAGCAAGAACCCGATCAGCAATCCGGACGAAGCATCACGCAGCCAAGGCCCCTTGATTGACAACCCCATCGCAGTAAACGGACTTCCGTCTACTTCGTCGGCAGTCTTCAAAAGGAAACAGAATCCGGCAAGAAGAAATGCCAGGAACAGCGGACGGAAGACCAGGTCGAACACACGGGGGCTGGCAGCCGTCATTCCCGCGAAGAGTCCGGCCGCGAGGTACGCAGCAAACAACACGACAATAGAAAGAAGAAGTCGGAACACAGGATGGATTGGTCCCTGGGAGCTCCCCAATATCGGCCCACCGGACACAACATTCTCTATTGGCTTCTCTTCAGTCATCTCCGGCTCGCGGAACGCGGGTCAAGTCGAGTAGCAGAAACACTAAGCCCTTCGCGTGCGACCTGAAATGGCAAAACCTGCGCTCCATTGAGCTGCAACGATCGGCTCACACGCTCCTTCGCACCGTCCTTAACCATGAAGAGCACACAGCCGCCTCCGCCCGCACCGCATACCTTCGAAGCACGGCCTCCGTTCTTATGAGCCACCGCGATCAGTTTGTCGATCAGGGGAGTCGAAATGTTCTTGTAGTTCGAGCGCCGCAGAGTCCATTCGCTTCGAAGCAGCCGCGCTACATCCCCCCAGTCGTGAGCGGTCAGGGCCTGCCGCATCGCGCAGGCGATTTCGGCAATCTCTCCAAAGTTCCTGATAACCTTCTTATCGCCGTCGATGTGCGCTTTATAGACTTCCCAGTTATTGATTCCCGACTGTCTAGGCGCCCCGGTGTAGACCACCACGAACCGTGCGTCAATCTCTTCCGCTGCTACAGGAATCGGCTCACGACTGATACCGTCCGCGCCTAAATGAACGGCACTCACCCCACCGTAAAGCGCCGGATAGTAATCCTGACATCCGGTCGGAACGTTGATGATCTGAGCCTCAACATTCTGAGCTACAACACGCATCTGCTCCCTGTCGAGTCGCCTTCCCGTAAAACGTGCAAGCGCGGCTGTGGTAGCAATCATCAGTGCAGAGGACCCTGCAATGCCCGCTCCCGCCGGTGACTCCGAAGTTGTCTCCAGAGCAAACCCGCTTGCTGGAGCAAAGAACTTGGTCAGCCATCCGCCAATCGGGTGCTTGAATGACTTGGCTCGGCAGAGCTGCTCAAGATCTGCGAATTGCTCTTCACGGCGCGTATCAACCGAACGGAAGTGAATCTGCCCACCTTGGATCGGCGTGATACGGCAGGTGGTCATTACGTTGATCGCGATGTTCACTGTGACCGCATTCGGGTGAAATAGGTACAGCGGCCATAGATCCAAGGTCCCGCCGGCCAGATCGACACGGCAAGGCGCCTGGCTAATCACACCGCCCTTCACACCGCCGGATGTCTTTGTTGCATGCATGATGTTCTTTTATCACGGTGCGGGACCAGTTTGAAGCACGATTGCCGTTCGCCCGCCGAGCAAACTGTCGGTCACAACCTACGCACTCCCTTCAGAAAGTGCACTTTCTTGCAGATTGCCCAAATCTGCGCCTCCATTTGCCCAATACTGCAGAATGCATAACCAATTGTGGCAACGTTTGCTACGTAGGCCACCTTCTCACAACCATCGTGAACGGACCAGCAAAGCGTTATGTTGCCGTTTCGGCAATCTCTTCGTTGGTGGGCCCCCGAGAATACCTACTGTTCTTCCGGCACGCTAGCGCAACATCCACTGGATCTACATTGGAGCTCTTCTGGTGAAACGCGCGTTAGTCACCGGCATAACCGGACAGGATGGCTCGTATCTCGCGGAGTTTCTGATCGACCGCGGTTACGAAGTGCACGGACTGAAGCGGCGAACTTCCCTATTCAATACAGACAGAATTGATCACCTCTATCAGGATCCGCATGACCCCGACCCTCGACTTTACCTCCACTACGGCGATCTCACCGATGCCGCCAATCTGATACGGCTCGTACAGGAAATCCGCCCGGAGGAAATCTACAACCTGGCTGCCCAGAGTCACGTCGCGGTCTCTTTCGAGCAGCCTGAATACACTGCGAATGTCGACGCCCTTGGAACATTGCGCCTCTTGGAAGCTATTCGTATTACTGGTCTCCAACACAAGACTCGCTTTTACCAGGCATCCAGCTCCGAACTCTACGGACTAGTGCAGGAGATTCCTCAGCGAGAGACTACTCCTTTCTATCCTCGGTCGCCTTACGCAGTCGCTAAACTCTACGCCTACTGGATTACGATCAACTACCGGGAAGCGTACGGGATGTATGCGTGCAACGGAATTCTGTTCAATCACGAATCGCCAGTGCGTGGCGAAACCTTCGTCACGCGCAAGATTACTCGTGGTTTGGCTCGCATCCGATTAGGCCTGCAAGAGTGCCTCTATCTCGGAAATCTGGACGCTCAACGCGACTGGGGACATGCTCGCGACTACGTCGAGATGCAGTGGTTGATGCTCCAGCAACAAGAGCCGTGCGACTATGTGATCGCCACCGGAGAACAACACAGCGTTCGCGAGTTTGTTGAGACCGCTGCATCGCGCATCGACCTGAATATCCATTGGGTGGGCACCGGTGTTCACGAAAAGGGCTACGACGACACCGGTCGCTGCATCATCGCCGTCGACGAGCGCTATTTCCGCCCTGCGGAGGTTGACACCTTGAGAGGCGACGCGTCCGCAGCGCGCCGTAGACTTGGCTGGATGCCCAAGGTGAGCTTCCATGAACTCGTCGCCGAAATGATGGAAGCGGACATGAAAGCCGCCGAAAGGGATGAGTTGGTTAGGCGCAACGGATACCAGGTCTACGACTACTACGAATAACTCCATGAACCAGAATGCGAAGATTTTCGTTGCCGGACACCGCGGATTGGTCGGCTCAGCGCTGGTCCGTGTTCTGGCGAAGGCGGGGTATTCTAACCTACTGCTCCGGACCCACGCGGAACTAGATCTCACACATCAGGCTTCAGTGCAGTCCTTTTTTTCTGAGCAGAAGCCCGAATACGTATTCCTCGCGGCGGCCCGCGTAGGTGGAATCCTGGCGAATAGCACCTATCCAGCAGACTTCATTCAGCAGAATCTGGCAATCCAGAACAATGTCATCGAAGCAGCTTTCCGCAACCACGTGAAGCGTCTGCTGTTTCTAGGTTCGAGCTGTATCTACCCCAAGTTTGCACCGCAACCGATCAAAGAAGAATCCTTACTGACCGGTCCGCTTGAACATACCAATCGCGCCTATGCAATCGCCAAGATTGCCGGAATTGAGATGTGCCGTGCCTACAACGCGCAGCACGAGACTGATTACCTGGCGGTCATGCCGACAAATCTCTACGGTCCCGGCGACAACTACGACCTGAGTACATCTCACGTGATCCCCGCCCTATTTCGAAAGATACTGTCTGCCAAATTGCAGAACCGACCTGAGGTCTGGCTTTGGGGAACAGGAACGCCGAGGCGAGAGTTCCTTCATAGTGACGACATGGCATCCGCGTGTCTCTTCCTGGTGAATCTCCCCCACGAAAAGTTCAATCAACTCAAGAACGCCCCGGAAGGCCCCCTCGTTAACGTCGGTTGGGGGCAGGACATCACGATAAGAGAGTTGGCACAACTGATCGGTGAGATAGTCGGCTACACCGGTGTCTACAAGTTCGATTCTTCCAAACCGGACGGATCCCCACGCAAGCTCCTGGACACCTCGAAGCTCCTAAGGCTTGGATGGAAACCCACAATCAGCCTGCGTGTCGGACTAGAACGCACCTTCAAAGATCTTGCGATAGAAGAGAACTCGCTCGGTCCTGAGCCATCTTCTGCTGTATCGGTACAGCAGTGAGTTAGCTACCTTCGCGACTCGAGCCCCACATTTGAACTCGGTCAGATGTGGGGCTCAGTTCCTTCCACTATCGGGGATCCACCTTGCGGGTGGCAGGACCGGTCAGAAGATCAGCAAACGGACCGGGCAAACGATCACCCGATACCTGCTTGCCGAAGAAGTCCGTATCAATCTTCTTCCAGGCAGGTAGAGGTTTGATGTCGCTCTTAACCTCAAGCGCGAGTTCAAGCTTGTCTGGGTCAAGCGTGACGTTGATCTGGCCCATAGCGCCACTCGTGTCCCAATTGTGCTGCTCACGCCAGGAAACCAGGTTGTGCCACTCTGGCGGCTCCGGGAATTTGACCCGCAAATACGGGGTGCCAAACCCAATCGGGAAAACCCCTCCCGATTGATACAGATTCCCGTCAGCCTGATTGCGTGCATTGGTGAACTCGATTGCTGAACGTCCCGGGCGAGCAAAGACGTTCCCATAGACCATCAGGTTGTGAACGTCGTTGGTATGCCCGGAAATCGGACGCGGACCGTTGATGCCCGAGATCGTGTCCACGCACACCTCTTCGCAGTCCATGAACAGGTTGTAGGCAACAATAACGTTGTTCGTGTCGCGAATCAGAATGCCGCCGGTCAACTTCGAAAAGATGTTGTTGTCGATCTGGTTTAAGACGTCGCTACCTTCGATGTGAACAGCATGCGGATTCACATTGCCCGGAATGTCGGCGAAGAGATTGCCGGTGACCCGAACGTTCGCGTTGCCGATGTCGAGCCAGATGCCATTGGCGTGACGGATGTGGCGAACCACATTGTTGCGGAACAGCAGATTCCGCGCGGTGTGCATTTTCACGCCGCCAGACTCCGACATCATCGCCGCATCCTGCCAGCCGATCCACTCAAACAAATTGCGCTCGACTAGAGTATCTTTCGGACCGCCAGTTCCACCGAGTCCCTCGATTCCGCAATAACGGAATGTATTGTTGCGAACGATGTCAGAGCCGACTGGCTCAGGAGCCGGACTTGCTGCCCAGTCCTCATTCCCGATATCAAGGCCCACACTGTTGGCCCACTCAAAGGTGTTGTCTTCAAAGATGAAGTGATGCCCACGGTTCACAGAAACCATGCCGCGCTGCGGCACCGGAAAACCGTTTCCGGCATGTTGGAAGGTGATGCCCTTAACGCGTATGTAGGACTGGTAGCGTTCGAGTGGTGAGAATATCTGCTCCTGTGTGGTGATCTCGATCGTGTGTTTTGCCGGATCGTCGTCGTTGGCCAAGCGAATGTGCAGCGTCATGCCGTTGGTCTCGATCCACACCTTGCCCGCGTACGGTGAGAACTCCTTGAACAGCGGCGACCAGAAGACCTTGCTGAAATAGTTCATTGATCGCTGCGATTCTCCCGCCAACTCGCTCGCGAGTTCGACGGGCTCCAACGGATGACCATCCACAAAGACAAGTCCCCGGCGGCGGAAATAGGTCGCCATGTTGTCCTTGGCGTAGTCAATCCACATACGATTGCCGATTACGTTATCGACTCCGAATGGGTTGTAGCCGGTTGGAAACAGAGACGGATCAAGTGGAAGCTCCCAAGCCTGCACAGCCTTCTTCGTCTCCGGGTCGACTCCGAACCTCCAGCCCTTACTTGGGCGCCAGTTCTTCACGACAGCCGAGCCCTTTACGACGACCTTGGCGCCCGGTGCGGCTTCATAACTGATCATCGCCTCAGGGCCGGTACCGCCGCGGGCGGGACGCACAAACTCGCGGTAAACACCCTCGGCGATCACGACCCGCTCACCCGGTTTGAGAACCTGAGCAGCGCGACCAATAGTCTTAAAGGGCCGCTGCTCGGTTCCCGGATTTCTATCATCGGCGTTCGCCGCTTTTCCGTTGACGTAGTAGGTATGCGTAAATTGGAGTGGTTTTTCCCACGAGATGAATTCAGTCCCGTCGGGCATTGTCGAACTGGAGGCAAAAACAAAGGCGGAGGCAAGAAGAACAAAGAAAGCGCACGACCAAAGGCGGTTCTTCACAATCGTTCCTTTTCTCCTGTGTCTATCTTCCGCACAGGTGCGAGGCAAATATGCACAACTCAGATTCACTGGCAGCTTTCGTTATGCTAGCAGTGTACCCTCAGGCATGAAGCGATTCCATGTCCAAGAGTCGCAAACCGTCGATTGCACTTTCCCCTAGCAAACGTTTGCTCGATCTGGCTCACGCCAAGAGCACGTGCCGTTAGTCCCATCACCAAATTCTGTTGCGAAAGCGCCTGCAATGTAGCACCATAACTCGGCACCGCAAGTCCAATCTTCGCAGCAAACGATTGCTGGTGTCTGCACAGTTTGAACGAATACGATTACTTGAGTAATAAGACCCTGATGAACAAGGAACTGCCCACGAGTGGTTAACGTGGCGCATATCCCTCAACACTAGCCCCGGAATCCGTTCACCGGGGCTTGCTCTCGGAAAAGGTACAATTCATGAAAGCAATTGCCGTCGTACTCGCATTACTCCTCGCATGCGGTATCTGTCTGGCGCAGACCGCGGGCGATTCCAAGCCTGCTTCGACTAACGTAATAGGACAAGAATATCCCCGCGTCCACTCCGACCTAAGTGTGACCTTCCGAGTGAAAGCTCCCGATGCCAAGAAGGTTCAGATCGATCTGGCTGGCACGCACGACATGACCCGTGGGGAAGATGGTGTCTGGACCGTGAAGGTGCCGCCTCAAGTTCCCGGGTTCCACTACTACTCACTCGTGATCGACGGTGTTAAGGTCTGCGATCCCGCCAGCGAGACATTCTACGGAATGGGTCGCCAAGCCAGCGGCATCGAGATCCCCGAAAAGGGCGTTGATTATTACGATCTGAAAGACGTCCCGCACGGTGATGTTCGCAGCTTCCTCTACTACTCGAAGGTGACCGCCTCGTGGCGCAAGGCTTACGTTTACGTTCCGCCCGATTACGACACCAACCTCAAAGCCCGCTATCCCGTGCTCTACCTGCAACACGGTGGCGGTGAAGACGAGCGCGGCTGGCCCGTTCAAGGCCGCGTCGACATCATCCTCGACAACCTAATCGCCGAAAAGAAATCCGTGCCCATGATCATCGTCATGGATAAGGGCTACGCGCGTCGGCCGAGTGATCCGCCGATGGCGGGGGGCTTCCCACCTCAGCGCTTCGCACCCGGGCAGGATCCCAATCCCTCCGCCTTCGAAGAAGTTGTGATCAAGGACTTGATCCCCGCTGTCGATGCCCACTACCGCACGCTCACCGATCGCGAGCATCGGGCCATCGCCGGACTCTCCATGGGCGGCGGACAGGCTTTTGAAATCGGTCTCCGCAATCTCGACAAGTTCGCATACATCGGCGGATTCAGTGGCGTCCCGGGCGGAAACACCACGCAGACAATCGACACCAAGACCGCATTCGGTGGAGTGCTCGCCAACCCTGCTGACTTCAATAAGCGCATGAGACTTGTCTGGTTCGGCATCGGGTCAACCGAACCTGAGTCCATGATGAAAGGCATGATGCGCTTCAAGGAAGCGGTAACGAATGCCGGCATCAAGTACACCTTCTACGAATCCCCCGGCACGTCCCACGAGTGGTTGACCTGGCGCCGCGATCTGCACGAATTCGCGCCGCTGCTGTTCAAATAACCAACTGGAGCCGACGATGAAAAAGCTACTGATACTTTGCATACTCGCATGCAGCTTCTGTTGGTCACAGGCAGACGACTCCCAACCGGCTTCGACCAACGTGATGGGCGCGGAATATCCCCGCGTCCATTCCGATCTCAGCGTCACATTTCGACTGAAAGCACCCGACGCAAAGAAGGTGCAGGTCGATATCGGCCAACCCTACGACATGACCCGCGCGGAAGACGGAACATGGAGCGTCACCGTCCCGCCTCAAGTGCCGGGCTTCCACTACTACTCGCTCGTCATCGACGGCGTTCAGGTCTGCGATCCCGCCAGCGAAACCTTCTTCGGAATGGGCCGTCAGGCCAGCGGGATCGAGATCCCCGAGAAGGGAGTGGACTACTACAACGTGCAAAACGTACCACACGGCGCCGTGCGCTCGCTGCGGTACTTCTCGAAGTACGCAAACTCCTGGCGTCGTGCGTTCGTCTACACGCCTCCCGATTACGCCACCAATGTGAAAGCTCGTTATCCGGTGCTCTACCTGCAACACGGGGGCGGCGAAGACGAGCGCGGCTGGGTCACGCAGGGTTACATGGACAACATCATGGACAACCTTATCGCTGCCGGTAAGGCCGTGCCCATGATTGTTGTTATGGAGAACAGCTCTCTCGGAAAGCCGGGTGAACGCATGCCTTCGCCGCCTCGGTTGCCACCGGATCCCTCGCGCCCCATGGTGATCACGGTACCGCCGACCTTCGGTGAGATTATGATGACCGATCTCGTTCCCCTGATCGACTCGCGCTATCGCACGATTGCCGATCGTGAGCATCGCGCCATCGCCGGACTCTCCTTCGGAGCGGCGTACGCGCTTCAGATCGGCCTGACTAGCCTCGAAAAATTCGCCTGGTTCGGCTCTTTCAGCGGCACCGTTCTAGCTTCACTCGATGCCACAACGTCGTACGGCGGCGTCCTGAGCAATGGTGCCGAATTCAACAAGAAGGCGCGACTGATGTTCATCGCCGCAGGCACAGCCGAAGAGTCGCGGCTGAAAGCGGCCCAGCATGCACGTGACGAATTCGAAAAAGTCGGTATTCACTACGTCTTCTACGCCTCGCCGGGTACTGCCCATGAATGGCTCACGTGGCGCAGAGACCTGCACGAATTCGCACCGCTACTGTTCCAGAAGAAATAACCAACATTGGTGCCCCACGTTCGGACGCACCGCGGCAGCGGAGCGGACTAACGTGGGCCAGTTCCGCGAAGCCCGATATACGGGCGGGAGAGATAGAGATGAAATCAGCGCTGTATGCACTACTCGCAAGTCTGTTATGCTGCACTGCCTTGGCGCAGCAAGCGAACGTCAATCTCGACTACAACCCTCAGAAGAACACGGAAAACCTCATCCCTTTCAGCGCGAACCTCAACTCGCCTGATGTTCGCGACGACCACACGGTAACGTTCCGGCTGAAGGCACCTGAGGCCAAGAGCGTCTCGCTCGGAGGCGTCGCAATCCTCGTTGCACTCGGACAGCAGAAGCCTGTTCCCTTCACCAAAGGTGAGGATGGCATTTGGTCGCTGACCATTGGCCCGCTGCGTCCTGACATGTACATCTACAACTTCAACGTAGATGGCGTTCAGATCGCTGATCCCAACAACTCCATCGCTGGCTTCACAGCTATGCCTCCGTACAGCCAGCTTGTCGTTCACGGCGACGGCCCGGCTTACTACGACGCCCGCAACGTTCCGCATGGCTTGGTTACGCGCCACGTTTACCACTCCAATGTTACGAACGGCGAGCGTGAACTCTATGTCTATACGCCTCCGGGTTATGACCGCACGAAGAAGTATCCGGTGCTCTACCTGGTCGGCGGCAGCGGCGATCTGCCCGAAAACTGGGTCTATGATGGGCGCGTCAACTTCATGATGGACAACCTGCTGGCCGAAGGCAAAGTGATCCCCATGGTAATCGCGATGCCGAACAACCAGGTTATCCACCGCAATCACCCCAAGCACACCGAACTGACTTTCTCGATCTTCGAACAGGAACTTCGCAAGCAGGTCATTCCTCTGGTTGAAAGCCAGTACAGCGTACGAACGGACCCGGGGGGCCGCGCCCTCTCAGGGCTCTCCATGGGCGGTCGCCACACGATGTTCATCGGCTTCAAGAGTCTCGACTTGTTCGGCTCGCTTGGCATTCTCAGCGCTGGCGACGTGGATGCCGAAAAGGTCCTTGCCGACTTCCTGAACGATCCCACGGTTAACAAGAAGATCGACTATCTCTTTGTCGGCCAGGGCACCGAAGAAGCAAAGGGCCGCATGGGACAACGTTGCGTCGCGTTGCATGAAGCGCTGCTAAAACACAACATCAAGCACGAGTACTACGTCGGCGGCTACACAGGACATGATTGGGCCACCTGGCGTCATCTCGTCTACTACAGGTTCCTGCCCAACCTGTGGAGAACTCAGAGTTCCACCACCTCCGCGAAGTAAATACAAAAGAAGCACTAACGAATAGGCCCAGTTCGCAAAGTTCCTGCAAGCGGTCGGAACGAGCGAACTGGGCTATTTACATGGACTTCAATTCGAGGTTTGCCCAGCTTTCCGCCTGTTCCAGTACGTAAAGAAGATTGCCAGCAGTGGCGGAGCCAGCAACAATCCCCAGAAAGGTATGATGAAGCCCATCACAATCGGAACGATGATCGACGCCCAGATCGGCACTCTCGTCGCGCGCTTCATAAGCCACGGTTGGAGCACAAAACCGTCCACGATTACGATCACGACGTAGACGATAAGCACGTACAGGAGTCGAAGCCAGTCCCAATCCGTGCCCTTGCCGCTCACGGCGGCCGCTATCGCAGGGCCAATCAGTGACAGAATCGGTCCATAGTGCTGCATATACTGCATGAGGAACGCCAGCGGCACCCACACATACCAGAGCGGCACGCGCAAGATCAGCAGTCCGAGGAGCCACAGCGCGGCTACAGCCAGAGCATCCTGGGTCTGAGCAATGAACCAGTACTTCAGCGCACCGCCGGTTGTCCGCACATGATCGCCAAAAGTCATCATCGCCAATGTTAAACTTAAATCATGAAGACAGGCGTCCTTATCTTCCCCGGATCTAATTGTGACTTCGACGCGTTCTGGGCCGTCAAAGAACTGGCCCAACAGCCTGCACGCTTTCTCTGGCACGAATCGCACGACCTTGAGGGTTGCGACCTGATCATCGTGCCCGGCGGCTTTGCCTACGGAGACTATCTCCGCACCGGCGCCATCGCCAAGTTCTCGCCCGTAATGGAATCAGTCAAGAAGTTCGCCGAATCCGGCGGCCTCGTGATTGGCATCTGCAACGGTTTCCAGATCCTCTGCGAATCCGGCCTGCTCCCCGGCGCATTGATGCGCAACGCCGGCCTGAAGTACATCTGCAAGAACGTTCACGTGCGCGTCGAAAACACCGATACGCCCTTCACGAACGCCTGCCGCCAGGGCGAAGTCCTCCAGATTCCAATCGGTCACATGGAAGGCAACTACTTCTGCGACGAAGCGACGCTAGCCGAACTGAAGCGCGATAATCGAATCGTGTTCCGGTATTCCACACCTGACGGACAGATCACCGCCACCGCTAATCCGAATGGGTCACTCGACAACATCGCCGGAATCTGTTCGCCGGGTCGAAACGTCCTTGGCATGATGCCCCACCCCGAGCGCTCCAGCGAAGACCTGCTCGGTTCGAGTGATGGTTTCAGAATATTTCAGTCACTCGTGAGTGCCATGGCCTCGAAGTAGCACACGATCATTCGGCTTCTGTGGCTGCAGTTGGCACGCTATTCTGCTCAGCGACGGTCATTTGTCTCTTCAGCCACAGCGCCGCTGCCACGATTGCCGCAAGCACGCATAACGTCACCACAAACCAGCCAACATACTCCCCCGGATGTCTCAAGACGCGAATGAACTTTCGTCCATAGAAGGATGCAAATGCCGCAATTGCTGCATACCGGATCCCGCGGCCTAAAGCCACCACTCCCACAAACCGCTTCGTCGGATACTCCACTACCCCGGCCGCAGCAAAGAACGCATACGTGGGGAACGGCACCGGCACGGCGGTCGAGAGCAACAATCCTCCCGTTCCCCAACGATCGAACAACTCGAGAAACCGATTAACCCGCTTCTCGCCGAACCACTTCTGCATGTACGCAGCACCAGCCTGCCGCGCGGTGCGATACGTGATGAACGCCCCGATTACCGCTCCAGCCGTGGTCATCGCGGCGTAGTAGTACCAGGGCTCGCGATGCCGGGCCGCCAGTATTGCAGTCAGAATGTCCGGTCCGCCAAAGGTTGGAACTGGCAGTCCGTCCAGTATCGCCAGCACGAAAAGCCCCGGCCCACCCCAGTGGCGAATCAGCGTCATGAAGCTCACGGACTTCTGCGCCGCCCTCCTTGCCACAGGCTTGGCCAGCAGCGCCAATGTCGCCAGCGAAATCATAAGAATCCAATCTAACTGGTTCGCGCGATCCGCACCAGTCGCACCAGCTATGGCTCACGCCATCAGCAAGCTCTTCCCTCCGCACTCGTCACGCGCTACATTGTGCATAACCCAGCTACGAGGAATTTGATGTCCCTTACTTTCAGATTGGCCGCAATCATCGCCCTGGCAGCAGTCTCCGGCATCGCTCTCGCGCAGACGAGCGCAGCCACGACGCCTGCCGACCCATGCAAGCCAACTCCCGAGCAGGAGCGCCGCAACGCCGATATCCAGCGCAAGCTCAATGACTGGGCCGATCTTAATCGCTATCGTGAAGCCAACGCCACGCTTGTCTCGCCCTCAGCTGACGAGAATCGCGTGGTATTCATGGGAGACTCCATCACCGACTCTTGGGCGCTCGCAGAACGCGCCTCTTGGCTGCCGGGGATGAAACCGTTTTTCCGAGGCAAGCCGTACGTTGGCCGCGGCATCTCCGGCCAGACCACGCCTCAAATGCTCGTCCGCTTCCGCCCCGACGTCCTCGATCTCAAACCGAAGGTCGTCGTGATTCTGGCTGGCATCAACGACATTGCCGGCAACACTGGTCCGATGCCGCTCTCGGCTACGGAAGAAAATATCGCGTCAATGGTCGACCTTGCGCGCGCCAACGGAATCCGCGTCGTCCTTTCATCAGTACTACCGGCCAGCAAGCTCCCCTGGCGTCCCGAAGTGACCGACGTTGTCCAGAAGGTCACGGCGCTTAACCAGTGGATTCGCGACTACGCCGCCAAGAACGACATTACGTACCTTGATTACTACTCAGGCATGAACGACGGCAATGGTGGCCTGAAGCTGGAATTCGCCAAGGACGCCGTTCACCCCAACGCCGCAGGTTACGACTTCATGGCGCCACTCGCCGAAGCCGCGATACAGAAGGCGCTAAAACAGCAGGTATCGACAGCGAGCGGTCGTTAGGCCGCTCTGCTGTTAAAATTAGCGTCATCTCGGCTCCGGGAAACTATCGGTTCACGAGGAGAATACGGCGTGACAAGAATCTTAATCGCCCTGCTCTTGGCTGCGTCGCTCTCTCTCTGTTCTGCACAGCAACCCCCATCAGGAAACGCCACTCCGACTGGTCGTTCACTGCAGAGAGGCGTACTCATCCCTTCCGTCTCCACCCAAGCCGCGCCCGACCAGAGCTACGCACTCTACGTTCCCTCGAATTACGCTCCCGATCGCAATTGGCCCATCATCTTCGTCTTCGACCCCGGAGCTCAAGGCAGCCGTCCACTCACCCTGATGAAAGACGCTGCCGAGCGGTACGGATACATCCTCGCGGGCTCCAACAATTCCCGCAACGGCGACATGAAGGAACAGCTCGAAGCGCCGCGACAGATGTGGAATGACACGCGAACGTACCTCGCCATCGACAGTCGCCGCATCTACTTCGCAGGCTTCTCCGGAGGCGCCCGTCTCGCTTCATATCTTGCACAGGTCTGCGATTGCTCGCGGGCGGTCTTCCTCAACGGTGCAGCGCTCTTGCAGGGCGCCCCACCGGTTTCGGAAAGGAAGTTCGCAGCGTTTTCTCTTGCAGGACTCGGTGATTTCAATTATGCCGAGATTCTAGATCTCGATAACAAACTGGAGTCCCTGGAACAGCCGCATTTCTTTCTCCGCTTCAACGGCGAACATGAGTGGGCACCGGCTACCGCTTGGGACCAGGCATTCGCTTGGGCAACCTTGCTCGAAATGAAGAACGGCGTTCGAGATCGTGACTCGGCGCTTATCGCTGCGGAGCTGAGTGAGTCGGTAGAGAGGATTCAGAAACAAGCTGCTTCCGGTGAGTCCTACCTTGCGCTGCAAGAAACGCGCGGCATGATCACCGTTTTCGATGGCCTTACTGCCACCACTTCCTTGAGCGAACTTGCCGCCACGCTGGAGAAAGATCCTCGAACCCGTGCCGGCGCGAAGTCGGAAAAGTCCGAAATTGATCGTCAACACATCCGTGGCGACGCAATCATCAGAAGCATTATTTCGCTGCAAGAATACCCGTCTTCACAGGCAGCCTTAAGTGCAATCCTTTCGCAAGTGCGAGAGTTGCAGGAACGCTTGATCAAAGAAAAGAACCCCAGCGAGAAACGCGTGCTTCAACGCACCCTCGGCAGCGTCTTTATCATGTCTATGGAAACCGGTGGGGCGATCCTCCAGAAAGGCAATCCGGCGAACGCTCAACCCTACTTCCAAATTGCCGCTGAAACAAGCCCTGACTCGAGTTGGCCGTTTCTTTCTTTGGCGCGCTGCCACGCCGCCCGTGGAAACAAGAAGGACGCTATCCGCGACCTGAAGCGCGCGATCGAAATAGGCTACCCGCTCGACTCTCTCACTGACTTTGTAAAGAAGGATCCGAATCTAGCGCAACTAGCCCTGACCGGCGAGTACAAGGCCATGGTGACGTCGACAGCACCGACAGTCCCGAAGTAGCTGAACACCTATTGCACTACGTTCATCGCCTGCTTGCGCTCAAAACTCAGAATGTTCTCAACCGTGGTATCCAGAATTCGCTCCAGCGCCTCCTTGCTGTTGAAGGCGTTGTGCATCGTAAAGATCACATTCTCGCGCCGGAACAGTACGTGCGTTCTCAGCACCTCCTGAAGCCGCTGCAGATTCTGCTGCTGCAATAGCTGCGCCTCCTCCTGGATCAGTTCCTCCCCTTCAACCACGTCAAGACCGGCCCCGGCCAGATGCCCGCTCTCCAAGGCCCACAAGAGTGCATCCGTATCCACCAAACCTCCGCGTGCCGTATTGATGAACAGCGCCCCCTTCTTCATCGCCGCAAATCTTTCGCGATTCATGAAGTGGTGCATCGGTTGCGAATAAGGCATATGCAGCGTCACAACATCGCTGGCCGCAAGAAGTTCGTCTAGCCCGACGTACCGGAACCCCAGCAGATCGGCCAAAAACTCGTTGCGACAAACGTCATACCCTACCACGTTCATCCCGAAGCCACGCCCACTGCGCACGACGTGCATCCCGATCTTTCCCGTGCCGATAACACCCAGCGCTTTTCCCTTGATATCGAATCCCGTAAGCCCGTCCAGCGAGAACTCTCCCCGGACCACTCGGGCATACGTTTGAGGAATCTTTCGCGACAGCGCAAGGATCAGGGCGAACGTGTGCTCCGCAACCGTATTCTCGCCATAGCTCGGCACATTGCTAACGACAATTCCCCGCTCCGAACAAGCGTCTCGGTCAATGTGGTCGAATCCCGTCGAACGCGTTGCAACCAGACGTAACGTCGGCAGTGCCTTCACCACCTCCGCCGTGATCTGAGAACGGATGAACGGCGAGACGACTTCCACATCGGCCACTCGCCCCAGCTCCGCTGGATTCAGCGCAGCGTGATCGAACGTGCATTCGTGGTCAGGCAATCGTTCGCGCAGATACTTTGCCTCCCAGTCCTTCACCTCAAAGAATGCAATTTTCATCTCGCACCTCGACTGACAAACGAAAGTTCTGAGATGCGTTCTTCTTGATATCGATTCCGCGCGACAACCTGCCGCCGACCGTGTCAAGAGCGCTTTCGTCACCTCATACAGCTAATCGACTGATAACACGAGAGTTCCTCCTCCACTTGAGATGGCGAGTTTCCCTCCACAAATTGCTATTCTGGGAATAGAGCTGAGCAGAGTACGTGCCGTCGCCGCGTAAGTCCTTTGTTTTCAAGATCTCACTTGTAAGTCTCTTGGATTCAAGAACTTATCATAGATCGAGTCGTTAACCTCTGTGTTTTCAATGACCGAGGTAGAAGGGGGACTGGTCAACAATGCTTGCGCAATCGATGTTGCAATGGCCCGATGACGCGATGGCCAGATCGCCCGATGCTGTTTTACTTCTGCTGAAATGCCTCTTTGTTGAACACGTATGGCATCTTCGCCGGATCGCCGCCGTAATTCCCTTCCAGCACGTCGATGAGCGCTTGCACGGTTCGTCCCGCCATGCCCTTCATCGGATCGGTCGAGAGTCGCGTAATCTTGCCGCCGCTGGCAAAGTGATGCAACAACCGGCAGCGGTCCTCGATCGCCGGATCGCGCAGCGGAGAATCCTCCGGCAGCGGCTCTTTCTCGAACACATCAAGTGCGGCACCGGCAATCACATTCTCGCGTAGGGCCTCGGCTACGGCGACTTCATCGACAACCGGCCCACGCGAAGTATTCACGAGATAGGCCGTCGGCTTCATCAGTTTCAGCGTTTCGCGATTGATCAGATGATAGGTTGGCTTGTCCGATTCCCCCGGGCGCAGCAGCGGCACGTGAATGCTAACGTAGTCCGCCTGCCGCAACGCCTCTTGTATGTTCACGTACTTGATGGTGCGCTGCTCGTTTGACAAGCCATGCTTGTGCTCGAGATCCATTACCTGCTGCACGGTATGGACGAAATCATGGTTTTGGAACACCGGGTCGTAGCACAAGATGTTCATGTCGAACCCGATGCACTTCTTGATCATCGCCAGGCCGATCCGGCCGGTACCGATGACGGCAATCGTTTTGCCTGTAACTTCATCGCCCAGGAACGGCAAGAAGGGATGCCACGCGCCCCACTTGTTCTCGCGTACCAACTTCTCGCTGGACCAGAGTTTCCTCGCCAGCGCGCCCATGATGAAGAACGCAAACTCCGCCGTCGCATCCGTCAGTACATCCGGCGTGTGCGTGCAAGGAATGTGGTGTTGGTTCGCCGCAGCCCGGTCAATGTTGTCGAAGCCGACGGCGTCCTGCGCGACCACCTTCAACCGCGGCTTCCCCGCCTCGAACACCTCGCCGTCGATCTTGTCGCGTAGGGTCGTGATCAGACCATCCACACCCGCACGCAGCTTATCTACGATCAACTGCTTCGGCGGCGCTTCTGGCCCGGAATACACCTCAACGTCGTATCCCCTCTTTCGCAACAACTCGATTGCGTCCTGACCGATATCGCACGTCGCAAATACGCGGAAGTTCTTGTCGTTCATCTTCGTCCTCTCGCAAAACGGGACGGATCCTCATCCGTCCCTCTCCGCCACACCACTTCAGCACACACTTGTCATTCCCAGGAGCGTAGCGACGAGGAATCCCTATAGTCACCATGCCCCCAACTGACAGAAGTAAATCCCCTCTACAGATTCCTCTTCGTCCACTCATCCACTCGATCAAGAGCCTTGTTGATGTTCTCGATCGAGTTCGCAACGCTGAACCTCAGGTACCCTTCTCCATACGCCCCGAACGCCGTACCCGACAGCGCGGCCACTCCTGCGTCCTCAAGCAACGCATCCGCCAACTTTTTCGAGGGCCATCCAGTCGCCTTGATGTTCGGGAACATGTAGAATGCGCCCTTCGGTTTCAGGCATGAAAAACCTTTGATCTCATTGACGCGTTTGTGGAACAGATCGCGCCTCTCCATGAACGCCTTGTTCATCACTCCGACGGACGCCTGATCACCCGTAATCGCCTCAATACCCGCCATCTGCGAAAAACTCGCCGTACACGAGTTCGAATTCGTCATCAACCGCGCAACATGCGTCGCCAACTCCGGACGCATCACTCCATATCCCATACGCCAGCCGGTCATCGCATAGGTCTTCGAGAATCCGTCAAGAATGATTGCCCGTTCCTTGAACCCAGGAATCGCCGCAATGGAGTGGTGCACTCCTTCAAAAATTAGTCGGCTGTAGATTTCGTCACTAAGCACCATGATGTCGCGCCCGCCGATTGCGACAGCAATGTCCTCGATGTCCTGCTGCGTCAGCACTCCGCCGGTCGGATTCTGCGGCGAGTTGATGATAATCAGCTTTGTCTTGTCGGTGATCTTGTCCGCCAGTTCGTTCACGTCGAAGCGGAAGTCCATCTCCTCGCGTAGCGCGATCGGCACCGGTTTGGCACCGACAAAGTTGATCATCGACTCGTAAATCGGGAATCCCGGGTTCGGATAGATGACTTCGTCGCCCTCATCTGCCAGCGCCAACATCGTGTAGAAGATGATCGGCTTGCCTCCCGGACAAACCACAACCTCATCCGCCGACACACTGATCCCGCGGCTCTTGGCAACGTCATCGGCGATAACCTTTCGCAGATCAGGCAATCCCGCCGAGGGACCATAATGCGTGTATCCCTTATGTAGCGCGTCCACGGCAGCTTCAACGATGTTGTGCGGAGTATTGAAATCCGGCTCACCGATTTCGAGGTGAACGATGTCTCTGCCCTTAGCTTCAAGAGCGCGCGCCTTCACCAGCACTTCAAAAGCTGTTTCGGTTCCCAAGAGAGACATTCTCTTGGCCAGACGGAGTTCACTTCTCTGTTCTACAGGTGCCATAGCCAAACCGGGCATTGGTACGCCCTCCTCTTGGATGCAGGTCGATCCTGCGCAAAACGGATGAGTTTCCTCCATTCCCGTCTGCTTGGCTGTGACAGAAATCACCTGTCCGGACTACATGCCTCACATGACAATTGCCGGTTTCTGGCAAGAAAAGACGGCAAGGAAGTGCACAGAGTGACCAAGCGATAGCGAATCCGCCTCGACAGTCCCGCGAACAAACTCGGAGACGCATGGCCACTAGCGCCCCGTAGGCGCCATCCACGTGGACCAAGCACCATGCCGATGCGCGATTTCAGCAATATTCTGCAACGGATCGAACCTGGATCTGAGAAATGAAGCAAGTACCCTCATCTGCCCGCATTTGACAGATATGGGTCGAGAACATCGGCTAAGGTGCGTTACTCGCCCCCTGTGGCGATTCAACTCTTTTCATAATGAGCAGCTTCGATTTTCCTTCGAGTCCGCCCGGCACGAATAGCAATCCGCGGCCCGCATCGTATGCCAGCGAACTCCCGCGCACATCCGTATGAACTTCGCCCAGTGGCGCGAATCCCGAGCCAGTCGCCTGCATCATCGTGATCGTCCCATCAGCGGCACCGACATACAGTGTCCCGCTTCCCAGATCAAGCCACAACGCGTTCGCACCCGCCGAAGCCGCCAGCCTTCCCACTTCAACTCCCGTATCAACCTGCACCGCACTGACCGCATGTCGCACCGCGACGTACAGCCTTTTGCCAGCAGAATCCAGAGCTAATCCAGTAGGCTGTGAGGCGATTAGCTTCATCCGTCGCACCACATTGAGATTTCCGTCAATCGCAACCACCTCGGCCCGATCATCAAGACTCGCATACAAGACCTGGCCCCCCGAATCGTAGGCAAGGCATCGCGGAGTACCGCCAACTTCCGCCGTCCTGACCCGAAAGCCGTGCGCGAGGTCTATACTCGACACAGTCTGACTGCGCCAGTTGCCCACGAACAGCTTCGATCCATCCCCTGACAGCGCCAGGGCGTATGGCTCAACCTGCAACGGTACCGTGTCAGTCGTCTTCCAATCCTTGGCCGAGAGAACAACAATCCGCTTGCCAGCGCTGTCGGAGACGTATACCGTGGCCGCGTTTTCGTCGGCAACGATCCCCTGCACGTCCCCCACGTCTTTGATCTGCGCCACCACTCGTCGCCGTTGCGGATCGAAAACATCCACCGTCCCCGCGCCGCCATGACCGATCAGCAACATGCCATTAACGAAGGCTGTGCCATCAAACCCGGGCCCTCCCGGCAGATCAACGATGGCCACCTGCCGCAATTCAGCAGCGGACGCCACCAGACACACGATCAATATGACGAAAACAAAGTAAACGCGCATCACTTCCCCTGAGATGATGCCCAGCAACTCCCTGCTGCCTCTCGGAAGGCAAAACAAAACCCTCACCGAAGCGAGGGTTCACAGTCAGGTGCGTTCTTCTCAACTATCCCAAGTTCAATGCTCTCTTGAACGAGCCTTTCTCCTGCATGATCTTTTCCTGTAGCTGCATGATCGCATAGATCAACTGCTCCGGGCGCGGAGGGCATCCGGGAACATAGACGTCGATCGGAACCACCTGATTCACACCCTGCACCAAGGCATAGTTGTTGAACACGCCGCCGCTGGTCGCGCACGCACCCATCGAGATCACCCACTTCGGTTCCGGCATCTGCTCCCAGAGCTGCCGGATCACCGGCGCCATTTTCTGCGACACGCGCCCGGCAACGATCATCAGGTCCGATTGCCGCGGCGAGGGTCTGAACACTTCAGCTCCAAAACGTGCAATATCGAATCTCGACGCGCCCATCGACATCATCTCAATCGCGCAGCACGCCAAACCGAATGTCATCGGCCAGATCGAGTTCTTCCTCACCCAATTCACGGCAAGATCCATGGTCGTGAAGAACACGCCCTCACTCTGCGTCTGCCCGAAGCTGACCTCACGCAGATGTGGCCTTCCCTCGTCCGTCCCCACCAAATTGTCGAAACGTACACTCATGATTAGCTATTTTACCTTCTATCTCATAGATGCCATAGCCGAAACATAGTCGCTTTGCTCTTGGTGCTCCACGTTGGCGAAGCTAACGTGGGATCTTCCGTTCAGGCCCGCTCTTGGCCGGATCAGGGCGCCAATACAATCTTCCCGAACATCTCGCTCTTTTCCATGTACTCGTGCGCCGCGGCCGCCTCACTCAGCGGAAATGTACGATCCACCACCGGTTTCAGCTTGCCACTGAAGACGTGCTTCATGACCTCATTGAAATCCGCCATATTCCCCATGAACGAACCTAGGTACGACAACTGCTTCCCAAACAGCACGTTCAGGTTGATTCCAACATCCGGGCCCGTGGTCGCTCCGCAGGTCACAATCGTCCCGCCTGGACGGAGCGAGCGCGTGCTCTCCTCCCAAGTCGCCTTGCCTACGTGCTCCACCACGACATCCACGCCCTGTTTGCCTGTAATCCGCTTCACTTCCTCGGAGATCTTCTGTTTGTAGTGATCGATGGTATGATCCGCACCTAGTTCCCGCGCCTTCTCCAGCTTTCGTTCATCCCCCGCAGTTGTGATCACCGTACAGTTGAAGAGCTTCGCAATCTGAATTGCCGCCGAACCCACGCCCGACCCCGCGCCCAGTACCAGCACCGTCTGCCCCACCTCTAACTGCGCACGTCCTACGAGCATGTGCCAGGCCGTCAGAAATACCAGCGGCACACTTGCCGCCTCTCCATAGCTCATGGAATCCGGAATCGGCAGCACGTTGACTCTCGGGACTGCGATCAACTCGCAATTCCCACCATCGACCGAACGTCCGAGCACCGTGAACTGCGGACAGAAGTTCTGCTGAGCACTCGTGCACCACTGACAATGATTGCAGAACACCATCGGCACCAGCAGCACCCGCTGCCCCGACTTGATGTCCGCGATGTACTCGCCAGTTTCCATCACATCACCGGCCACATCGCTGCCGTTAATGTGCGGCAATTTCGTTCCTGGTAATCCCGCACGCAAGAACACATCCAGATGATTCAGCGCACAAGCCCTAACCCGCACCAGCACCTGGTCCTTTCGAAGCACGGGATCCGCCACATCCTCATACTTCAGCACCTCTGGCCCGCCGAACTCATGGAAGCGCACAGCTTTCATCGCACTCTCCTTTGCGAACGCATCATCTTACATCCGAAGCTGATCCCACAGAGAACGTTGCGTTTCATCGCCCCGCATCGAATAATGTTCTTAGGCGCGCGAACGCTCTCGCAGAACATGGGCATTGCTCTGTTCCTTCCTTTGCGTCCTTAGCGTCCTTTTCTTTAAGAGATTCTCATTGCCAATGGACGTTTACGAAGAAATCGTCGTTCTCCGCCGCTCTGGCCGCCACGCCGCCCTGGCCACCATCGTCAACGTACGCGGATCGATCCCATCTTTTGAGACAGCCAAGATGCTCGTTCGCGACGACGGGTCGATCCTTGGCACGATCGGGGGCGGATGCGTGGAAGCTGAGGTCTGGCAGGCTGCGCGCGAGGTCATGGAACAGGAAAAACCGCGCACCTTGAAATTCGACCTCAATCAGAACCCCAAGTACGACACAGGCCTCGTATGCGGCGGCACCTTGGAGATCTTCGTGGAGCCAATCGTCCCCACGCCCGTCCTTTACATTTTCGGTGCCGGACATGTCGCGCACAATCTCTACAAGATTGCCCGCGTTGCCGGCTTCGATGTCGCAATAGCCGACGACCGCGAGTCATACGCGAACTCCGAGCGCTTTCCCGAAGCACGCGAGATCTACGCCGCCAATTTCGAAGAGACGTTCAAGAAGCTCGATCCGCCCGAATCATCGTTCATCGTGATTGTCACCCGCGGACATCGCGACGACATGCGTGTCCTCCGCTGGGCCATCGATACGCCCGCGCGCTACATCGGCATGATCGGCTCGAAACGCAAGGTCATCACCATCTACAAGGAACTACAGGCTGAAGGAGTTCCCGCTGACAAGTTCGACCGCGTACACGCCCCGGTCGGCCTCGACATCGGTGCCACCACTCCCGAAGAAATCGCGGTCGCCATTGTCGCTGAAATCATCGCCATCCGCCGCCACGCCGACGCCACGCTTCCCCACATGCGCGCCTACTGAGGAGCTTACAAGCCCAGAAGGTGCCCCCCTGTCTGGCTCAAAGGTGTAAGTCCTTGAGAAACCAGCAGTTACTTATTCGATACGCCGTAGCGCCCAAAGCAAGTCTTTGAACCTAAAGAACTTACGATGTCGATCTCTGAATCTAAAAGACTTAGGCTTGTCGAGCTATTCCGAAAAATGCTGTTTCAAATTCTGAGGATAGGCCCGTTTCGTCGGATTTGAACATGCGGCTGAAGGAATTTCTAGAATCAGAACAAGGCGTGCTCTGCGGCAAGGGGCTCCAAAACAGTCCGTCGAAGATGCACTTCCGCCGTCGGCAGGAAAGCTACCCAGGGCTGCCCGCCTAGTGCGAGGGC
The DNA here is from genome assembly GCA_023410055.1 of Acidobacteriota bacterium. Taxonomy (GTDB): domain Bacteria; phylum Acidobacteriota; class Terriglobia; order Terriglobales; family Acidobacteriaceae; genus JAEZPW01. The sequence continues at coordinate 17,634 of JAEYQK010000022.1, read as the reverse complement.
ACTCGTAAATCACTGGCAAGTCCTAAGGCAGACTGCTAACGTGTTGTTATGGCACGCGCACCGAGTTTTGCAGGACTGATCCTCGCCGCCGGCGAGTCCTCGCGCATGGGACGAGACAAGGCCCTCTTGCCCTGGCACGGAGAGACCTTCCTAGCCGCCGCCATCGACTCGCTCAGGATGGACACCGAACTGGTGATCGTTGTCGCTGGCAAGAACGCTGACGTCATCGAGCCGATCTGTTACGCCAAGGGAGCGTTCGTAGTAGTGAATCCGGCGCCGGAGCGTGGCCAATTCAGCTCGCTCCTAATCGGACTCGAAGAAGTCCTGCTCCGGGGGCGTGATGCCGCCGTGATCACGCTTGTCGATCGTCCACCGTCCCGCCGCGAGACGGTTCAGCAGCTGGTTTTGGCATTTGAGAATGCGATTCTTGATCGCAAGTGGGCCGTCATTCCCGAGCACGATGGCCGTCACGGTCACCCCATCGTCATCGGACGCGAAATGATGACGGCATTCCAGCAAGCCCCTGTAACGTCGAACGCGCGCGAGGTCGAACACGCAAATCAACAGCGAATCGCCTACGTGCCGGTCGATGATCCGTTAGTTGTCGCCAATATCAATACGCCCGAGGATTACCAGCTGCTAACAACCAGAACCATCTAGCCCAGAGGACATGAGTACCGACTTGATCAAGCCAGCGAATGCACGACTGTCCCAACCACTCAGCTTACGCGCCGAAGACTTCATCGCCCAAGTCCTCGCACTCAAGCCACGCCTCGCCTGCTTCGATTGCGACGGCACGCTCTGGTCCGGCGACGCCGGTGCCGACTTCTTTTATTGGGAGATTGAGCAAGGACTATTGCCCCCCGAGGTCATTAACTGGGTCGTTCCCCGCTATGCCGACTACAAAGCCGGCAACGTCGCCGAAGACGTGATGTGCGGCGAGATGGTCACCATCCACAAAGGCATCAAGGAATCCGATCTCCGCGCCGCGGCCAAACGCTTCTTTGCCCAAGTCGTACAGCCGCGCATTTTTCCTGAGATGTTCGAACTCACGCGCCGACTGGCCGAAGCGGGCTGCGAACTCTGGGCCGTTTCGTCCACCAATGACTGGGTTGTCATAGAAGGAGTGCGCCAGTTCGGCATACCCGCAGAACGCGTGCTTGCTGCCTGCGTTCACTGCGAAAGCGGCAATGCCACAGACCGCCTCATCCGCGTGCCCACCGACGAAGACAAGGCCGTCGCTATCCGCGAAGTGATCGGCCGCCCAATCGACACCGCATTCGGCAACTCCGTTCACGACTCCGCAATGCTCGAAATCGCGAAGCACGCCTTCGCCATCAACCCGAATCCCGCTCTGAAACAAGTAGCGCAAGAGAAGAACTGGACGATTTATCAGCCCTAAATGCTGATTTGCTGATCTCTTGATTTTGTTGATTTGATGATTTTCTGCCCGGGAATTCAGCGTTCGAGAACACCCCTTCAACAAATCAAGAAATCAACAAATCAAGCAATTTGCTTCAGCGCTCTTTGCAGCGCATCAATCGCCAGTTGGCTCGCATGGAAGGAAGTAGCAGGGAGTCCGCCTAGTGCCTCGATCAGCTGTTCTCTCTTGATCGTTCTAGCGTCGGCAACGGGCCTCTTGTGAATCATGTCCGCCAGTTCCGCACCACAAGCGATAGCAGCAACGCATCCACGCGCACGAAAGCGCACATCGGAGATCTGACCGTCTCGAACCTTGATGCTTATACGGAGGATGTCACCACATGCTGGATTGTCGACTTGTGCGTACGCATCCGCATCCTGCAGTTCTCCAACATGCCTGGTGTTCTGGAATTGCGCAAGCACTCTGGCCGAATACATGGGGCTACAAGTTTGATAATTCGGTAGCTCTGCTGTCAATAGTCGCGATGCCGCTAATGGCGATACTTTTCCAAATCGGGACGACTACTCGCGCTCCGCGAATCCCCCGGCTCTGATTCCCGCATAGATGATATTGGAATAGATGTGCGGATTTCCCTCGGAAACCTGCCGCAAAAACGAGCGCATTTGGGTGCGGGTTCCTTCTTTGAGCGAGCACGCACAAGGCACGATCGGAAACAGCTCCTGTTTCGCTTGCTCGCGGATCCAGTCCTCATGGACGTACATTAGTGGTCGTATCAATCGGAACTCGTTTTTGGAAGACATCGTCACAGGAGGCAAAGGCTTTACTCGCCCGGTGAACACTAAATTGCGCAACATCGCTTCCGCAAAATCATCGGCCGTGTGGCCAAATGCAATAACGTTGCAGCCCAGTTTCCGCACGGTCTCGTATACCGCTCGACGACGATAACGGCTACAGATATCGCACCCATGCTCGATGTTCTCGCGCACCAGTCGCACGGATGGGGCATCTTCGACCAGCGTCCATTCGATCCCCAATTGAGCTACCCGCTCGCGCAATGGATCGACGGACGACATGAACTTGCCCTGCTGAATCGTAAAGGCGCGCAGCCCGAACTTCACCGGAGCACGCTGTCTGAGTTCAATGAGCGCCAGCAGCAGCGCCATGCTGTCCTTTCCCCCGGAAAGCCCGACAGCCACACTGTCCCCCTCACGGATCATGTCGAACTCGCAGATGGCCTTGCCAACCAGCTTAGTTATCTTTTCCGACGTCGTGAGCACTTCCTCCCCCGTCTCAGATTATCACTGGCTATGATTTAATGGTCTTGCAGTTCAAAATGCATCTGGGGACCGATCCATGCCTTCGCCGACGATAGCGTCTGCCGTCACTCCCGAACTTGACAACATCATGAGCACCTCCAAATCAGTCACAGAACTGATGACACGCATTGTCGAGAAGCTGAACGAGCTGATGTTGAGGTACAACTGGGTTGGCTTCTACATGATTGAGGAGAGGCCAGGCGGGGAACCTGCATTGTTTCTCGGTCCCTATGTGGGTGCCATGACGCCGCATACCCGCATCCCGCTCAACCAAGGCATCTGCGGCGCAGCCGCATCCACCGGGACGACGATTGTCGTCGATGACGTAAATTCCGACTCGCGGTATCTCGCCTGTTCGCTGGAAACGAAATCTGAAATCGTGGTCCCGATCTTTGCGAACAGCAAGGTTGTGGGCGAACTCGATATCGACAGTCATTTCGCTGCTGCGTTCGGGCCCGAAGACAAGCAGATTTGCGAGCACGCGGCGCGTCTGGTAGGCCTTTTCATTGAAAGACATCCCGCTTAACAGGATTCTTTCCTGACGAGTTTAGCTCTGGTACAGTGTGACGTGGGCAGTGTCTCGCGAACTTATGAAACATGTTGTTGCCGCTCTAATTCTTAGAAATGCTGACGAAGTGCTGATATGCCAGCGCACGAAGCACCAGCCCATGCCTCTGAAATGGGAATTCCCCGGCGGCAAGATCGAGTACGGCGAGGCTCCTTGGGAGGCCTTACGCCGAGAGTTAGACGAGGAACTCGGGATAGACGCCAAGATCGGCGATGAGGTCGCCCGAATCCAGCATCACTACAAGAACGGTGGGGCAATCGAACTGCGCTTCTTCGTCGTGAATGAGTTCCAGCGCGAGTTAGAGAACCGCATTTTCAAAGACATTCGCTGGGCACACAAATCGGAGCTTCCTGCCTACGACTTCCTCGACGCTGATACAAAGCTCGTACGCGACATCGCGGACGGTAAAGTCATATAGCTTGTTACTCAGCACCCAGAATCTCCTTCCAGGCGCTGAGTGAGAGTGCTGAGCTACTAGGTACTCGTTAGGTACCTGCTTCACATCAGCTCTTCCATGCACTGCTTCAGTACTTCCCTGCTCGGTCGAACGATGCTTTCAGGTAGGGCCGCGAGCGGCTGGTCAGTCATGTTCAGCATGTCAATGAAGTTAGGGGCTTTGGGATCAACGTAGAACACGCCCGTCAGGATCTCATCCCGCTCACGAGCCTCAGCCAGGCGTTTCAGGGCTACAACCTTGCTCGCCGGATCGTAGTCTTCTTCGAGTTTTCGCAGATGTAAGCGCGACCCGTCGTGCATGGTGACGTCAAGCGCTTCACCAGGTTCGTAATCGGCCTCGATGTCCTCAAATGCCGGAACAAAACTCACATCCGTAATGGGCTCGTCGTGATCCTTCATGAACTTGTAAGACTTTGTCGACCCTTCGTGATCGTTGAAAGTCACGCAAGGAGAAATGACATCGAGCATCGCAGTTCCTTTATGGGAGATTGCGGCTTTCAGCATTGTGAGCAATTGTCTCTTATCACCTGAGAACGAACGCCCGACGAAGGTCGCGCCCAGCGTGATCGCGAGGGCGCATGTGTCAATCGCCGGTAGATCGTTCACCACGCCAGTCTTCAATTTCGAGCCGATATCTGCGGTTGCCGAGAACTGGCCCTTAGTTAGGCCGTAGACGCCATTGTCCTCGATGATGTAGAGGATTGGCAGGTTGCGACGCATCAGGTGCACGAACTGTCCAATGCCGATCGAGGCCGTGTCACCGTCGCCACTGACCCCGAGCGCGAAGAGGCTGTGATTGGCCAGTAAGGCTCCGGTCGCAACTGACGGCATGCGCCCGTGAACGCTGTTGAAGCTGTGCGAACGGCTCATGAAGTAGGCTGGGCTCTTGGATGAGCAGCCAATACCGGAGTTCTTGATAACGTGCTCGGGCTTGACGCCCATCTCGTACATGGCATCGATGATGCGCTCGGAAATGGCATTGTGGCCGCATCCAGCGCACAGGGTTGTCTTGCCGCCCTTGTACTCAAGAACGGTTAGTCCAATGTGATTCGTCTTCTGCGGAGGTTGTGAAGTCGGTGTGCTGGCCATTATCTGCCCTCCCCTGCGCTCTTGCTCGATCCGCGAGAAGCTGCGCTCTCTTTCATGTTCGCTACGATTTCGTCTGTCACGGACCGCGCGACAACAGGCAAGCCGTCGATATGGGCGACACTACGCAGCTTCGTTACTAGTTCCGCAGGCAATTCTATCTTCAGCAGGTTCAACATCTGCGCGTCGCGGTTCTGTTCGACCACGTAAACCACGTCGTGCTTGCGAATGAACTCCTCGACGGCGTGTGCGAACGGAAACGCCCGAACCCGCAGATAGTCAGTTTGGAGCCCGTGTTCCTCGCGCAGCTGGTCGCGGCTCTCAACGATGGCCCAATGCGTTGTGCCGTAGGCCAGAATGCCGACCTTGGATTTGCCGTCACCCTCAATAATCGGTTGCGGAACGAATTGCTTTGCGGTCTCGAACTTCTTCAGGAGACGGGCCATATTGCGCTCGTAGTCGTCCGGACGCTCGGAGTACTGGGCCTTCTCGTTGTGGCCGCTGCCCCGCACAAAATAGGCGGCCGCCGGATGATCGGTCCCCGGCAACGTGCGATAGCCGATTCCGTCGCCATCAACGTCCTTATAACGTGCGAAGCCGCCAAGCCGATCAAGATCCTCCTTGCTCAGCACTTTACCGCGGTCCATCGGCTTCTCGGGGTACTTGAACTGCTCGCTCATCCAGTTGTTCATACCAAGATCGAGATCCGACATGACGAAGATTGGTGTTTGGAACTTCTCGGCCAGTTCAAAGGCCTCCATACCGAAGTCAAAACACTCGCTCACCGAACCCGGGAACAGGAGGATGTGCTTGGTATCGCCATGAGACAGGTATGCATTCTTCAGCACGTCCGCTTGCGACGTGCGCGTGGGCAAGCCGGTTGACGGGCCGACGCGCTGGATGTCCCAGATCACGGCAGGAACTTCGGCGTAATAAGCCAGCCCCGTGAACTCCGCCATCAGCGAAATTCCTGGCCCCGAGGTAGCCGTCATCGAGCGTGCACCGGTCCATCCGGCACCGATAACCATGCCGATGGCCGCCAGTTCGTCTTCAGCCTGAACGACGGCGAAGGTAGCTTTGCCGTCCGGACCAATGCGGTAAGTTTTTAGGTAGTCGATCAGCGTTTCGCAAACCGAAGATGACGGTGTAATCGGATACCAGGTCACGACCGTTACGCCGCCGAACATCGCGCCCATCGCGGCAGCCGAATTGCCGTCGATGATGATCTTGCCGGCGTTCTCGTTCATCTGCTCGATGTAGTAGAGATCGGACTTCGTCAAGGAAGCCGCCGCATAGTCGTAGCCCGCACGTACGGCAGCAAGGTTCAGTTCGGTAGCTTTCTTCTTGTTGGCGAACTGCTTCCTTACGGCGATCTCGACCTGAGCCATGTCGAGACCAAGAAGGTGCGCAGTCACGCCGACGTAAATCATGTTCTTGATCAACTTGCGCAGCTTCGCTTCGGCTGTCACGTTGACCACGAGCTTGTCGTACGGGACGGCGTAGAACGTCAGGTCCTGCCGAAGCCCACTCAGGTTCAGCGGTTCGTCATACAGAACCACCGCGCCTGGCGCTAGCGACATCACGTCGTCACGCGCAGTCTCAGGATTCATTGCGATCAGGAAATCGATCTCCTTCTTGCGAGCGATGTAGCCTCGATTGTTTGCACGGATGGTGTACCACGTAGGTAAGCCGGCGATGTTCGATGGAAAGAGGTTCTTGCCGCTGACGGGTACGCCCATCTGGAAGATCGTACGAAGTAAGACGGTATTGGCTGACTGAGAACCGGAACCATTCACGGTCGCAACCTGTATGCTCAGGTCGTTCACGATCCGTTTCTGCTCGGTCAGCGTCGGGGCATCTTGCACGGCTGTGTCACCGTAGGCCATATCTCTGACGCTTGTCCTTTCAATGATTCACTTCAACCCAGTACTAAGGCAGGTACTTAGTTCGATGCATTTTGCGCTTCATGTGACTCGAAAATGCGATGCGGAAGCGTAACTCGGCCGTTCACAGAAGCAACAACGAAAAAAATGCCAGCCTCTCGGCCGGTCAGGTCCGAAGCTTGCAGAGCTCTCATTAGTCGATACTGAAGTAGTCCGTCAGCTTACGATACTTTTCGTACCGGTCAGCTTCGAGTTGCTGGGGCGAGAGCCTCTTCAGCTCTTTCAAGTGCCAGCGCAAGGCTTCGCCAACAAAGTGCGCAGCAGCCTCGTGATTTTCGTGCGCTCCGCCCGGAGGCTCCGGAATAACGTCGTCGATCAGCTTCAACTCCGTCAGATCCTTGGCCGTGATCTTCAGCGCCTCGGCGGCCTCTTCCTTCTTTTTAGAATCGCGCCACATGATGGACGCGCAACCTTCGGGAGAGATCACGGAGTAAATCGCGTTTTCCATCATCAAAACGCGATTTCCGACCGCAATGGCCAGCGCACCACCACTACCGCCCTCGCCGGTTATGACGACAATCACGGGAACCGTGAGGCGAGCCATTTCGCGAATGTTGTAGGCGATTGCTTCGGCTTGTCCGCGCTCTTCGGCTCCGAGGCCGGGATAGGCTCCGGGCGTATCGACGAAGGTGATGATCGGACGTCCGAATTTCTCGGCGAGCTTCATTCCACGGATCGACTTGCGGTAACCTTCCGGGTTCGGCATGCCGAAATTGCGATAGATCTTCTGCTTCGTGTCACGCCCCTTCTGCGTCCCGATGACCAGAACTTCGTCATTGTCGAACTTAGCCATCCCGACGATCATCGCCGGATCGTCAGCAAAACCGCGATCGCCATGGATCTCGCTGAAGTCAGTGAAGAGGTGCTCGATGAAGTCCAGCGTGTAGGGGCGTTGCGGGTGCCTTGCCAATTCGGCCTTCTGCCACGCGCCAAGGTAAGCGAACACCTGTTGGCGCAGCGCGTTGACCTGCTGATGCAGCGCCGTAAGATTCTGGCGCGCTTCCTGGTTGTCGCCGGCGACGCTCTCGAGTTGCCGTATCTCTTTCTCGATCCGCTCCAATTCCTGCTGTGCCTTGGCTGCAGTTTCCATGTATTGTGTGCTTTTCCTCGCCCCTAATCGATCACAACGACGCTGCGCGGTCCGAACAGCTCTTCGACTCGCCGGATGAAACCCCTATCTGCCGTCACATTATATCCGTCGGCTTCCATTACGACCATGAAGTCGCCCTTGCGCTCCAGGTCAAACAGCACTTTCGCGCCGCCCTTTTTCTCTTTGCAGAGATCATGAAGGGCATCAATGTCGCTGGTTGAGCTGCTATCGACGGGAATGCGGATACGTATGCTTCGCGGCAGCTTCGCTTCGGCTTTCTCTAGTTCCGTGATCTCGGCCGCACTCAATTTCGGATTCGCGCCCTCTTCGACCATCACCGACCCGCGGATCAGCACCGGCACTTCGAGTTTCATTTTCTCCTGCAGCCGCGCAAACTCTTTGGAGAACACAAACACGGACATGGAACCGGTCATGTCCTCAAGTGTCGCCGAGGCATACATGTCGCCCTTCTTGGACTTGGCAAATCGCACTCCGCTGAGAATCCCTCCAGCCAGGATCGATTCTCCTTTGCCACTGCTCTGCTTCATCCCGCAGACTTCGGAGATTGTCATCGCGTGAAGGTCGAGCAGCTTGTCGCGATACTTCTCCAAAGGATGACCGGTGATGAAGAAGCCCAGAATCTCCTTTTCACCCGCTAGCTTCTGAGCTGAATCCCACTCCGGCAAATTGGGCAACTTGTCGTTGCCACCGTTTTCTTGCGGCGCATCGTCGAAGATGCCGAACAAGCCGTGCTGGCCGGACTCGGCGTCGCGTTGTGCTTGCTGTGCACGCTCGATCGCTTTGTCGAGCACGGCCATCAACTGCGAACGATAGCCGAGCGAGTCCATTGCTCCAGCCTTCACGAGCGATTCCAAGACCCGCTTATTCAGCAGCCTGAGATCTACGCTTTCGCAGAACTCAAAAATCGACCTGAAATTCCCAACCTTCTTGCGACCTTCAACAATCGAGTCGATTGCGTTGTGTCCGACGTTCTTTACCGCAGCAAGTCCGAAGAGAATAGCCTCGCCATGCGGGGTGAAACTCGCGTTACTGACGTTCACGTCGGGTGGCTCGACTTTGATGCCCATTTCGCGGCATTCGTTCACGTACTTCACGACATCATCCGTGCTGCTCGCGACCGAGGTCAGCAGCGCAGCCATGAACTCCACCGGATAGTGCGTCTTCAGATAGGCCGTCTGATAGGCCAGCAGTGCATATGCGGCTGAGTGCGACTTATTGAAGCCGTAACCGGCGAATTCGGCCATCAGATCGAAGATTCGTTCGACCTTGTCCTTGGGATGACCTTTCGCCAACGCGCCCTGGGTGAAGCGCTCGCGCTGCTTGGCCATCTCCTCGGCAATCTTCTTTCCCATGGCGCGGCGCAGCAGATCGGCATCTCCGAGCGAGTAGCCCGCGAGTTTGTTGGCGATCTGCATCACCTGCTCCTGATAGACGATGACGCCAAGCGTCTCTTTCAGGACGGGTTCAAGTTCTTCGAAAATGTAATCGACCTTGCGGCGGCCCCACTTGCGCTCGATGAAGTCGTCGATCATGCCGCCCTGGATCGGTCCCGGGCGATAAAGCGCGTTCAAAGCCGTGAGATCTTCGACCGAATCTGGCCTGTAACGGCGTAGGACGTCGCGCATGCCTGACGATTCAAACTGGAAGATGCCGTCGGTCAGCGCGGCATGGAAGACCTTCTCGTAGGTCTTCTTATCATTCAGCGGAATCGCCGTGAGGTCGACGGGCTTGCCTTCACGCGCGGCAATCAGCTTCAGGCAGTCGTCGAGAATCGTCAGCGTGGTCAAGCCGAGGAAGTCCATCTTGAGAAGCCCTAGCTTCTCAACGGCCTTCATGTCGAAAGCGGTAACGATTTCGTCGTTCTTGGTCTTGAACAGCGGTACAAGCTCAGTCAAAGGCTTGGGCGAAATGACGACGCCTGCGGCGTGAACGCCGGGGTTGCGCGCGATGCCTTCCAATTTCTTGGCGGTATCGAGCAGTTCGCGAACCCAACCTTCTTTCTCGTAGGCCTCGCGCATCTGGGCTGATTCTTCCAGAGCCTTGTCGATGCTGATACCCAGTGTTGCCGGGACCATCTTCGCCACTCGATCCACGTCCGAGTACGGGATCTCCATGACGCGGCCGACATCCTTGATGGCCGCTTTGCACGCCATGGTACCGAAAGTGATGATCTGAGAAACGTTCTCGCGACCGTACTTATCGGTTACGTACTTGATCACCTCACTGCGGCGATTCATGCAGAAGTCCACGTCAATATCAGGCATCGATACGCGTTCCGGATTAAGGAAGCGTTCGAACAGCAACTCGTTCTGTAGCGGATCGACCTTGGTGATATTCATCGAGTACGCGACGAGCGATCCGGCAGCCGATCCACGGCCCGGGCCCACAGGGATATTCTTCTCGCGAGCGTGACGAATGAAGTCCCAGACGATGAGGAAGTAGCCTGGGTACTTCATGCGCTTGATTACATCGATTTCGTAATTCAGTCGCTGCTCGTACTCAGCTTCGGAGTGCCTCAGATTTCCCGATTCGCGCTGCGACCGCAATTCCTGCATCCTGCCCTTGAAACCTTCGCGAGCAACGTGCTCGAAATAGGTTTCGGCAGTGAATCCCGGAGGCACGGCGAAGTCAGGGATCGACTCGACTTTGGCGATCCTGGCGCTGCAACGCTCTGCAATGGCCACCGTGTTGGCCAGCGATTCTGGTGAATCTTTGAAGACCTCGGCTATCTGGTCCGCGCTCTTGATGAAGAACTGGTCGCCGTGAAACTTGAGCCGGTCCGGATCGTTCAGCGATTTGCCGGTGCCAACGCAGAGCAGCACGTCGTGAGCGTGCGCGTCATCTTCACATAGATAATGGCTATCGTTGGTTGCAACCGTGGGCATCCCCAGTTCTTTGGCTAGCTTGAACTGGTCCGGCAGGATCTGGTGCTCCTGGGGCAATCCCTGGTTCTGAACCTCAATATAGAAGTTCCCTGTTCCGAAGATATCCTGGAACTCGCCAGCTGCCTTTTTCGCCTGCTCGTATTTGCCGTACATCAGGTTCTCGGCAACTTCCCCCTTGAGGCAGGCCGACATCCCGATCAAACCGTGACGGTGTTCGGCCAGAAACTGCTTGCTGATTCGCGGCTTGTAGTAGAAGCCGTGCAGCGAGGCTTCCGAGACAATCTTCGCCAGATTACGGTAGCCTTCGTCGTTTTCCGCCAGCACGACAAGGTGGTTGTACTGGTCGCCTTCGGGCGCCATGCGTTCGATGTTGTGGTCCGGCTTCTGGCAGATGTAGAGTTCGCAGCCAATGATCGGCTTGACCCCGTGCTTTTTCGCGTATTCGAGAAAGTGGAACGCGCCGAAAATGTTACCGTGGTCGGTGACGGCAACGGCAGGCATGTTGAGCTCTTTAGCGCGCTTGACGAGCTTCTCCAGATCGCTCGCGCCATCCAGAAGAGAGTATTCGCTGTGTAGGTGGAGATGAACGAATTCAGCCATGAGTCTGCTTCGATTCTAGTTTGAGCAGCGGCTTCAATCCACCTCTAATAGTCGGGGATCATGTTGTCCGAAATCTTCGCCCCAGAAATCGGGGAGGAAAGGGACTTAAGGGCCCCTTTCCTCGCCAGGGAGTCACCCCTGAGGATTGGTCACCTGAGTCGCGTTCGGCGGAGGGGCGACGAGTGCGTACTCAGGAACGTCTGGCATGACGATCCAAGCAATGATGTAGCCGATCTCTGCCAACGGGAACACGAATATGCCTAGCAAGACGGCAACAAGCCTGATTAGTGTGACGTCGAGATCGAAGTACTCGGCAAATCCAGCACACACGCCAGCAATCTTTCGATCTAGCCGTGGCCGCATCAGTTTTCTACGCGCCATAACCGTGCCGACTCGCTTACCGCAATAGGCACACAAATTCGCGTCATCCTGGATCACTTTTCCGCAATAGTTGCAGTACATGTCTCGTCCTCCGTTGCTCCCGTAATCTCAGGACTGTTGGGAATCTTCTCCGCAGGAGCCATATATAAAATAGATACGATGCAGGCTGCGAAAAAGTTTCCCCGAGATGGGCTCAATTCAGTTTGAGGTTCTGTTCTACAATCTGCACGGCAGTAGCCACCAACTCCGGGCAGAGCGTCTTCGTGATCCCCGTTTCGTGGGCTCGTTTCCGACCTTCTTCGGTCGCCAGGTCGCACTGCAGTAAGTCACGGCATAGGGTTGCGCCCTGCCGCGCACGGAATTCAGCCAGGACGTCCCAAATAGCAGCATAGACACGCTGCTTCACAGCTTCGTCGGGTTCAGATGAGCCTCGGGCCAAGCCGATCGCCATCATGGCGCCGGTGAGTACACCACAGGTGTCGCCCCGCCGCGCCATACCGCCACCAAAGCCGTTCGCGACCTTCATGGCCTGATCCCGCGACAGGCCCAGTTCCTCGGCAAAGACCGAGAACACAGACTGCGCGCAGTTGTATCCCTGCTTGAACCTCGATACCGCCGTTTCAGACCTGTTGCTCACGTTTACTCCTCAAAGATGAAAGTGATAGAAATGTCCGACACTCGCCACCTAATCTAGGGTGCGATTATGGCGCTTCAACAGCCGCACAGCAGTTCAGGTTGTCGCGCTCTACTTGTGTGCCAGCGAGGTCAGCTTCTTTCTTAATTTCACCAAGCGCTCTATTTGCTCCGGTGCTAGCCGTCGCTGGTCGAGACTCGCCAATACGAAAAGGGCTGTTCTAGGTTTCTGATCCGCTTGCTCCGCGATCTTCTCCGGATATTCAAATGAGATCTCAATCGCCAACAAGACGCGATCCACGACGTCCGGCTGCGGACTCGACCCAGCCAAGACTTTTGTGATTGCTACTGCGGCAGCATCCCCCATTGCTCCGAGTTGCTTTTGCATGACTCCGCTGAAAACTACTGTCGACTTTGTGTCTAGAGCGGCAGTTAGGACGTGCTCAGGTGTCCCGTCCAAAGCCTGTGCGCAAAGGCTGCTTGGCGAAGCCAGAAGCACCATCAAGAACACCAGAGGGGCCAAGCCATTCAATGCCCGCTTTTCACCATTCAACATTGCTATCCTCCATGTTGCTAGTGAATGTTGTCGTGACCATACACGTCATCGTAACCGTAAGTCCTACGCCTTTGGCAGTTGATATGGCTTCTTGATTCTCTTGCGTGCAAGCTGGGCCTGGGCTGAATCCTTGTCGACGGCAATCACCGCCTCGTATTTCTTGACGGCGATTCCTCGTTGGTTCAACAGATCGTACATCTCGCCGGCAGCAAGATTGCCCCGTCCTTTCAATTCCGGATCAACATTGTTGTACTTCGCAATGGTTTCGTAAGCCTGTGCTGCACCCGAGAAGTCGCGTTGTCCTCGGAGAGCCTCGCCCAAGCCCCACGCGGCCTGCTCCAAACGGGCGTCCGGGAACCTGCCATTTCGGCCATCTTCCAGCAGCTTTCGGTAGGCAGCAATCGCGTCTGGACCGTGACCGGCAGCGTTGAGCAGATTCGCATGTTCGAGCGCGGCGAGGTAATTCCGGGGGTACTGGTGCATGAGGCCGGCCACCAACGCGATTGCCTCCTGATAGCGCTGCTCGCGACGTAGGAATAATGAAAGCGCAATCTTTGCGTCGACGCTGGTTTCGGTGCCGTTCTTAGAAGCTTCGTAGAGGTACTGAATACCCTTTTGTCGATTCCCGCTTAGGCCCATAACGGAAGCTGCGACTTTGACCGCCCAGGGGACACTGCCCATCACGTAGTTGTGGACGCCCACGATGAACTTGGCATCGGTGTAGTTCGGATCGAGTTCGAGTACCCGCTCGTGGTCACGACGGGCTCCCACCGTGCTGCGGAGCGCTGCGAACCAGGATTTCTCGACCATGCCGGTATAAGTCGCTCTCATGCCGCGAGCGACTCCGCGAGCAAATAGCGCGTCGGTGTCATTCGGATTCGCAACGAGACGCTTTTCGGCCAGAACTTGAGCCTTGTCCAGAAGTTCTTTCAACTGAGCCTTAACTTTGGGATCCGGCGGGTTCTCACGGCTGTCGATAAACGCGTCTTTGGCGTAGAGCTCTGTATCCAGCGCACCAATCCTGTAGAGTTCCTTCCACATGATGGCGGACGCCAGGTGGTTGACCGCAAATGGATCGTCTGGACGCTGTTCGAGAACCTTCTCGAACTGCTGGATGGCCTTGTCGTACTCCATGTTGTAGAAGTGGTCCATCCCGGAACGGGTGAGCGGATCGGTGGCAGCGCGAACGTATCCGGCGTTGGTAACCTGCTTGGGAGCAGTGTTGCGTTTCGAAGCAGATGCGGGAACTACAGCCGTAAGTGACAGAAAAATAAGGACTGCGTGGCAAATAGGCGCGGCCCACGAACGGTAACAGCGATAAGGTTTCATGTTCGTAGTCTTCCCAGCAGTTTACCTGATTCCGTATCCAGAGTAGAAGATGGTACAAACAATTCGCTGTAGAATTGCGCGCCGTTTAGGCCCTGATACCACGAACCAAGAAATGGGGTGTACGCCACTTCATGCAGAATACAAAACGACCCGTTCAGGAATTCTTTACGGAGGCGGAAGTTGCTGATGCTTTAGGGATTTCCATTTCGCGCCTCCACTGGCTGCTCGATGAGCATATTTTCAACGACGGTAGTGCGCGTCCTGAAAAGATAACTTTCAATTCAACGGACATTACGTTGCTGAGCTTCTGGCATCGCAGTACGCCTAGCCCCAAAGTCGTGCTCATGCCCAAACGTAGTTAGGGGGCCGTAGTTCTATCTGTCCGACGCGGCACAGCCAACCGAATCTGTGCCGCCTTTTTCGCCCTCCGAAATCCCGCCGGAACTTCCACTCTGCGAACGGTCTGTGAAAGCGTTTTTACACGCTTTTTGAACCGAATCAAGTTCAGTTCTTCTGGTACCGAAAGGGACCGGCTGCGAACATCAACAAAATCAATCGATTCCGAGCCAAATGTATTTGGCATATTGCTTGCATACGGAGAGGGACGGGAGTTACCCCCATGTCCCATGCTACACACAATCTTGAGCAGGAGTTCTGGCGTCCACCCGTGCAAAACGAAGTACAGGAAGTGAGATCCGCCGTCGAAATTTGTCCTAGGTGCAATACCGAGTTCCTGGTTGGTTCGCGGTTTTGCTACATCTGCGGAGGCCAGCGAGAATCGGACGCGCGTAGCGGCCAATCATCCGTCCTTCATTTTCTTGACATTCGGTTGATCGGAAACGCTCTCGGGCTTACAACGGCGTCGCTCCTAGCCTTTATTGCAGGTCTGGCGTGCGTGATAGCAGCTTTCGCAACCGGACTCATCTACACCGCAAGTACCGTGCTCGACTGGCAGGCGGTTCAGATCTGGCGCGTCGAATGGTTGCTGGCGGCTGCGGTCGCCTTCATCGCAGGGATATTGCTCAAGCGTTCTGCCAGCTGAGTCTAGCAGCGGCTCAGGACTCAGTCGCATACGCGACGGCCTGAGCCGCAAGCTTCTTTCCCATAAGGAACGCGTCAAGGTTTCCTTCGTAGTATCTGGGAATACTCTTCAGAACGAGATAGTCGTGCCGTTTGTAAAAGGAGATTGCGCTCAGATTGTTGACCGCCGTTTCCAGAAACACAGCTGAGCACCCCCGCTCAAGCAGGCGCTGTTCGGCAGCATTCATCAACTTCGTCCCGACACCTTTGCGCCGAAAGCCGTCGCTAACGTCAAGCGTGATCACGTGGCCGCGCTGGCGAATGTGCTCCCCAACCACGAATCCAGCGATTTCGTCTTCTACCTCAGCGACGATGGTGAATGCCCGCTGCCGCTGGATATAGTGCATCAGTTCGGCCTTGGAATAGGCTATTCCGGGCAGGAAACACTCCTGGTCAAGAGCCCAGAGTCGTTCGAAATCCCGCTTGATGTAATCGCGCAGCTTCGGTTCCACCGAAGGCATTGTATGTCAAAGTCAATCGCCTTTGCATTCAGCAGGGAGCGACGAAAGTCAGAGTCCTTACGGTTATGCTGTTTTTGGCATCTGATGACGGCTCTCCGCAAAGAGTCTGATGATCTCGCGATTGAAAGCTGGGATGTCCCCCGGTTGCCTGCTGCTAACCCAGTTGCGATCCCCGACAACTTCATTGTCGACCCAGTCTGCACCGGCATTTCGAATGTCGTCCTGAATAGTGTGATAGCTGGTCATTTTTCGGCCTTTGACCAAGCCAGCAGAGATCAACAGCCAAGGACCGTGGCAAATTACGGCTATTGGCTTGCCCGCACGATCGATCTTTCGGACAAACTGCTGGGCCTCGGTGACTACTCGAAGGGCGTCCGCATTGAGAGCACCGCCCGGCAACAGTACTGCGTCGAAATCGTCTGGATCGGCATCTTTGAGCAGCAGATCGACCTTCACTTTGTCCGCTTTCTGGTCGTGCTTGAATCCCTGAATCTCTCCTTGCTTGGGCGAAATGACTACCGTTTTCGCGCCAGCCTCGTCCAGCGCTCTGCGAGGTTCAATGAGTTCAGCTTGCTCGAAATCGTCCGTTGCAAGAATCGCAACACGCAATCCAGTCAACGTCTCTTCTGCCATGAAAGTCCCCCTCGTTGCAGTTGTGATGATTGGTGGTTTGGATGCGCCAACATCAAGTTCCGGAGGCGGTGAACTCCCGATTGAATCGTCGGATTGGCTAAGCTGGCCTGTTCTGTCATACTTCGGTTTCCACCTATGAGCAGAACCGCCGTACGCCAACAAAAAGCTCCCTCTTTGGAGTCAGTTAGCTCCTCGCTGTTCTGGGCCATGTCACTGTGGGCCGCGGGAATGGCTATCGTCTTTTTCCGCTATCGCAGCGAAGACCTCGGCCGAGTACCACAGTTCTTGTCCGCGCTCCCACAAGCATTTAGCGGCTTTCAGTTTTCAGGATTGCGGGACTCCGTTCTTGGTGCGATCGTAGCGACGCTTACGGTAGCCGCTTGGTTCGGTTATGGCGATGCGCTGGAGGGGTTGGTCCGACGTTTTTCAGGAACGCCGACGCGGCGGGCGTCTATTGCGTGGCTAATCGCTCAGCGGTGCGCTTGGGGAGCCGGGATTGCTTCTCTGCTGATGTTTCTGGCGGGAGTCACTCGGCTGTATACGAAGCCTGTGGCGGCGATTGTGCTGGCGATTGGAATGGTCCTGTTTGCCGGCACGGTACGACAATTTTCCCGAACGAAACCGAGTGAGGAGCAAGGTTCTGGGCTCGGTAAGCTTACATTTGCGCTCACGACGATCCCTGTGCTGTTGGCAGGTGTCGCAGCTTTAGCTCCGCCTATCGCGAAAGACGCGCTGCTCTATCACATTTCACTGCCGAAGGCGTTCCTTGACGCTCGAGGGTTGGCCGACGTTCCTTACAACATCGCTCAGTTCTATGCGCTCGGCGCGGAACTGAACGGAACGTGGGCCATGTTGCTCGGACGCTGCTTCAATCTGCGCACGGGCGAGGCTGCTTTCGGGTTCACACAGTTTGCGTATTTCCCGCTGGTGCTGTTTGCGGTTTACGGATGGATGCGCGGCCGTGGCAGTTCCCGGAGTGAATCCCTGCTGCCAGTGGCGCTACTAGCCTGTGTACCGAGTCTGTTCTCGTCAGCTTCCAGCGGCTACAACGATTGCGCTCTCGCTCTGTATGTCACGTTGGGGATTGTCGCGGCAGCGGATTGGTGGGAGCGGCCGGATCGGCGAACTGCGGTTGAACTTGGTCTGGCCATCGGTTTTGGCCTGTGCGTAAAACTCCTGACGGTGTTCCTCGCTGTTCCACTAGTTCTGTTG
>JAEYQK010000011.1 GCA_023410055.1 Acidobacteriota bacterium | reverse complement strand
AGTCCGAGATCGAGAAGGCTCGGGAACAGGTGCAGAACATCGAATGAGCGGCATAGTCTACATTGTTTCTGCACCATCCGGTTCGGGCAAGAGCACGCTAACGGCAGAGATGCTGAAGGTTGTGCCGGACCTGGAGTTTTCCATCTCGTACACGACGCGGTGTCCACGAGGGAGCGAGAAGCACGGTCGCGAGTACTTCTTCTGCCGCCGCGCGGATTTCGAGCGGATGATCCGAGATGACGAGTTCCTGGAGTTCGCTGAGGTGTTTGGGCACTTCTATGGCACGGCCAGGCACTTTGTTGAGGACGCAAAGGCACGCGGCAAAGACCTGTTGCTTGACATAGACGTTCAGGGCGCTGCGCAAGTAAAGGAGCGCATGCCGGATGCGGTGAGTATCTTCATCCTGCCGCCATCCAGGCACGAACTCGAGCGCAGGCTGCGCCGCCGGAACGAATCGGACAAGGTTGACGACGAGGTGATCAATCGACGGCTCAGCGCGGCCGGCCGTGAGATTGAGAATTATTCAACTTACGACTATATTTTGGTTAACGACCAGCTTGAACACTCGATTGATGAGTTGAAGGCTGTCATCCTGGGCGAAAGAATCAGGCGCTCGGGAGAGGGGCCCACTCCGGAAGACAAGACCATTTTGGACATCGCCGAACGCTGCCGTCTTGAGAACGTGCGCGACCGGGTTCAGGAGATACTGGCGGGATTTTCCCAGCCGACTTTGCCCCACAGGGGCTGATTTCGTGCGGTTCACTCCGCACATTGCGACAAAGTCCCACGTTACCTGCGGGAACGTGGGGCACCAAGTTGAAAGAGTTGTTGGAGGCGGTATGGAACAGGTAGCAGGGTTCGATAGCAATTACAGGTTTATTCTTGTAGCGGCCAAGCGGGCGCGTCAACTGCAGTCCGGCGCAAAGCCACAGGTGGAGACCAATTCCCGCAAGGCATGCAGGATTGCCCAGGACGAAATCAGAGCCGGAAAGATTAAGTGGGACATCCCGGTGATTGAGAAGTCAGCCGCCGAAGTCGCCCGCGAGATGTTGGATCTGGCGATTCCGGAAGGTAACTGATCCCGGACCATTCTGCGGAGAGCGCACTAGGGCTGCTATTCGGAGCCTGTGTGACTCTTTTCGCGTCTAAAAGCATATGAAGGTCGCTCTCGGAGTTAGCGGCGGTATCGCGGGATACAAGGCAGCTGAGATCGTTCGGTTGCTGATGGACCGCGGCGCCAGCGTGCAGGTCGTCATGACCCGTGCGGCGCAGGAATTCGTGCGCCCGTTGACGTTCGCTGCACTGTCGGGCCAAAAGGTCATTACCGAGATGTTCCCGGAAAGTGCAAGCGGCAGCGTCGAGTCCGCGATTGAGCATATTGGAGTCGCGCAGGAATGCGATGCTCTGCTCGTGGCCCCGGCGACCGCAAATGTCATCGCGAAGTTCGCCCACGGTGTTGCTGACGAATTCCTGACGACGTTGTATCTGGCGACGAAGTCTCCCGTTGTAATCGCTCCGGCGATGAACGTGAACATGTGGGAGCATCCGGCGACGCAAGCGAATCTCGAGATTCTGAGACAGCGCGGAAACATCATTGTCGAGCCGGGTAGCGGATATCTGGCGTGCGGGATGGTCGGGGCTGGACGACTTGCTGATATCGAGGTCATTGTCAGCGAAGTGCTAGCCGCAGTGGCACCTCAGGATTTCGCCGGCGATACGGTTCTGATTACAGCGGGGCCGACACGCGAACCGATTGATCCGGTGCGCTATATCAGCAATCGATCAAGCGGGAAGATGGGATACGCGCTGGCGGAAGCGGCCTTGCGTCGCGGCGCAAAGGTCATTTTGATCTCCGGACCGGTTGCGATTCAGCCGCCGGCAGGTGCGGAGGTCGTGCGCGTGGAAACGGCTGCGCAGATGCGGCGTGCGGCGATTGATCGCGCGCCGGAAGCGAACGTCATCATCAAGGCCGCGGCGGTTGCGGATTATCAGGTGAAGGATGTTGCCACCGAGAAGATCAAGCGTACGCGGGAGAACCTGAGTCTGGAGCTCGAACCGACATCGGATATTCTGGCCGAGTTGGCGTTGAAGGCGACTCCTGGACAGATTGTGGTCGGCTTCGCCGCCGAGACCACAAATGTACTTGAGAATGCACGACGAAAATTGAGGTCGAAGTCGCTTCATGCGATCGTCGTCAATGATGTCTCGCGACCTGAAATCGGGTTCGACTCAGACCGCAACGCCGTCACGATCATCACGCAGGACGAAGAGATTCAAGTGCCCGAGAGCTCGAAGCGCGAGGTAGCAAACCGCGTTCTTGATGCGATTCGGCGAATCCGCACACAGGCCGCTGAGCCTGTTGCGAGCAGAAACTAGCTGATGGCCCGAACCCTGGATCCAGAAACAAAACGCGCCCTAGCCGATCGTGTGCAGTACTATCGAGAACTCGGCGTTCACGATTTCTATCGGCGCGCCGTTGAAGTTTCCGAAGATTCCGTTCCTGAGGAAAGCCCAGACAACATGCCCAAAGATCGCCCTGCTGCGCTCCGCGCAATTCGCGAAGAGATCGGTGATTGCACGCGCTGTCCTTTGCACAAGCAGGGACGTAAACAAATCGTCTTCGGCGTTGGGAGTCCGAGCGCCGATATCATGTTCGTGGGCGAGGCTCCGGGCGCGGATGAAGATGAGCAGGGCGAACCCTTTGTCGGGCGTGCTGGGCAGCTGCTGAACAACATGATTAAGGCGATGGGCATTCAGCGCGAGGATGTCTACATCGCGAATGTGATCAAGTGCCGTCCGCCGGGAAATCGCACGCCTGAACCGGCGGAGTGCGAGGTCTGCTCGCCGTTCCTGCTGAAGCAAATTGACGTGATCAAGCCGAAGGTGATCGTGGCCCTGGGCGCAGTGGCTTCGCGTTCCCTGCTGGGGCTCAACCAGCCGATGAGCCAGCTGCGCGGCCAGTGGCACGACTTCAAGGGATATCCGCTGGCGGTTACTTATCACCCTGCATATCTGCTGCGCGATCCCAGACAGAAGGCCGCGGCATGGCAGGATCTTCAAATGGTGATGAAGCGCTTGGGGATGACAGTACCGCAGAAGTCCTAACGCGCGTTGCGGGCAGCTGTGAATCAGCAGGCACTTTTCAGAGTGCTTCAAAAAATGACGACAGCGCGTGTGCTACCCCGCACAACTTCTCCATATCCTTTTCCATGAACTCTGCGCCAGCTTCGGCTGGCGTTCTTCCCTTCCGGGAAATCTGAATCACGCCTATCGTCTTTCGATTTGCGTCCCAGACAGGCACGGAAATGAGTCTCTGTATGTGCTGAGGATGCGCGGAGTCGGACGACTCTCCTAGTGGCACCAATTCGAAGACACTATTGTGGGGCACCTTGGAGAAGTTGTTGAAGAGTTCCGACTTGCCGGAAGTAGCAGTCCGAGCGGCGACAGCGGCGCTGCAAAGCGAGATTCTCCCTGCCGACTTAAGCGCAAACGGGAAAATGAACTCCAAAGACAGACCGCGAACTTTCAGAAATCCAACTTCGTCCGGGTTGACTTCCATAATTCGCGAAACGGTTTCGCACAAGCCCGCGATATCCATAGGAATAGCAGTCGAGAGTCTCGCGAGAAGTTGCCATTCATCTGCGAGCAGAGGAATCGTCGCGCTGAACGACGCTGTTCTTGCACCTGAGGCGGAGCTAGCCATTCCCGAATCTCCCCATCACAGCCAAGTTCGCCGAACTTAGGGGAGAGTAGCACGCGTAATGCAGATGCAAACCGGGAATCGCCGAGCTGTCACCAAGAAGGTTACTGAATCCGGCCGCACAGCATTCCTCCGCGAAGTTCTTCGGCGGTGTTCTCATTCATCCCCGGTCAAGCTACACTCTGAAAAGAGATGCCGGAATACTGCGATGTCGCGTTGCCTGTCCTGCTGGACGGCTGTTTCACGTACCGTCTGAACGGTACAGTCCCTGTGGTGGGAGCGCGCGTGCTTGTGCCATTCAGAGACAAGCGACTCTCGGGCATCGTCACTGCCCTTCACGACAATCCGCCAGCAGCCAACGCCCGGTATGTTTTGAACGTCCTGGATTCTTCGCCAGTGCTGGATACTAGCCTGCTTGATCTGGGAGAGTGGATATCTCGCTATTACATCGCTCCGCTAGGTGAAGTCTATCGAACCATGCTGCCGCTGACCGCGGAGTTTCGACGGGTAACCGGCTTCTACATCACCGACGCCGGGCTGGCAGCGATGCAGCAGGCATCCTTGCTTGACTCGAATTTGCGATCAGTTAAGTCCGAAGATGATCCGCCCACAATTATGAGCGTGCTCAGCTATCTCGCTGACTCGGAACTCGTGCGCGAAGCGACGTTGCGGTCGGCCACAGGTGCAAGCAAGGAGACGATCGCCGCACTCGTAAGAAAAAGGTGGATTGCGCGCCAGGATATGTCAGCCGTACGCGACGCCAGCAGGACAGTCAGGGTTGCTGTGCTGCTGGAAAATGGGCTGGAAGCTAGTGGCAAATTGAACGATAACCAGCGGGCCATCATCAACGCACTCCGTACTTCGGAGGGGCGTATTGCCGTTGAAGAACTAAAACGACTGTGCGTCGGAGATACCAGTGCTCGCGTTCCACAATCGACACTTCAGACCCTGGTAAAACGCGGCATCGTACGGATTGAAGAAGAAGCCGCCGGATTCACCGTTTCGAATCTCAAAGCGAAGTCGCCACTGGACTTCATCTTCAACCCCGAACAGCGAAAAGCACTCGAACGCATAAGAGCAGCAGCAGAGGCAGGAACGTTCTCCGCTTCCCTTCTGCATGGCGTGACGGGGTCGGGCAAGACCGCCGTTTATCTCGCTGCCATGCGCGACATCCATCGACAGGGGCGCTCGGCGATCCTGCTGGTTCCTGAAATAGGACTGACACCCGCGGCTGCGGCCCAGATTCATAGCGTGTTTGGTGAAGATGTAGCCATACTCCATTCAGGTCTCTCGGACGACGAGCGCGCGGAACAATGGCATCGAATCCGGCGCGGGGAGGCAAGAATCGTAGTCGGCACGCGTTCGGCGGTATTTGCGCCGGTGAGTGATCTGGCGCTGATCATCGTTGACGAAGAACACGATCACTCCTACAAGCAGGAAGAGACTCCCCGCTATCACGCGCGCGATGTCGCGGTGATGCGGGCAAAGATGTACGGTGCGGCTGTCGTGCTCGGATCCGCGACACCATCTCTCGAATCCTACTACAACGCGCAGAAGGGCAAATACGCTCTGATAGAAATGGCTAATCGAGTCGAGCGCCGGCCGTTGCCCGAAGTCGAACTGATCGACATGAAACAGGAGTACCAGGAGACAGGCCGAGAACAGGCAATCTCGCGGCGGTTAACAGAAGAGATCGCGCAGCGTCTGGAACGCGGCGAACAGGCGATGGTGCTGCTCAATCGGCGCGGATTTTCGGCCTTTGTGATTTGTCGAACGTGTGGCGAGGCTCTCCAGTGCCGCAACTGCGCAATTTCAATGACGCACCATAAACGCACGCATCGCATGGAATGCCACTACTGCGGATTCATGGCACCCATCCCGAAACACTGCGCTAAGTGCGGCAGCGAATACATAAACTTCATGGGCACGGGCTCGGAAAAGCTCGAAGAACTGCTCCATACGATGTTTCCCACGGCGCGTATTGGACGACTTGATCGCGATACTGTTCGCGGCCGGCACGACTTCGAGCGCGTGCTGAATCAACTGAATGCCGGGGAACTCGACCTGCTCGTTGGCACGCAGATGATCGCTAAGGGACATGACGTTCACGGAGTCACGCTCGTGGGTGTTGTAGGCGCGGACACGGCACTCAGCCAGCCAGACTTCCGCGCCGCCGAGCGTACGTTCCAACTGCTGACACAAGTTGCGGGCCGTGCGGGGCGCGGCTCATCGCCGGGAAAAGTGATTCTGCAGACTTATTTCCCCGAGCACTATGCAGTGCAATTCGCGGCAAAGCACGATTTCAGCGGGTTCTACGACAAGGAACTACGCTACCGAAGCTGGATGCACTATCCACCATTCACCGCATTGGCAAACGTACTCATTCGGAGCGACAAGCTGGATGATGCCATCAAGTATTCGGGCCTGCTCGGGCAGTGGTTTCAGGATACGCGGCACGAGGGTGTTCGTGTACTCGGCCCGGCAGCGGCGCCGATTGTCCGGCTCAAGAATGACTATCGCTATCACATACTGCTGAAGTCGGCGAGCCGGGAAAGACTCAATACTCTGCTGCGAGCAATGCTTCAACACGCCACGGCGAAGAAGATTCCGCGAATCAACGTCATCGTGGACGTGGACGCACTCTCATTGACGTGAGGACCAGTTCGAAGTCTTAGGATTAATTCTGGAATGCGGCCTAGCGCCCCTTTGTGCGGGCGATGTCATGAACAAGATCGCTTATCCCAAACGGGAAGTCGTTCGGATCAGATCTTCGAATTGGATGTGGTACGAACGTCAGGACCAGCAGCAGAAGTGCAGCAATGGACAATCGCTTCCGAGCGATCGAAATGTCTGGCCAGGGTGCAACCTGAGGATGTCTTCTGCCGGTCAGAAACAACACGACCGCCCAAATCACCCAAGTCCACGAAAACCACACCATCCCGAGCAGCCCAATCATGGTCAGCCGAGAAACCCAACGGTGCGAACGTGGAGCTAGCGCGTACACAACGTGCCCCCCGTCCAACTGCCCGCCAGGGAGTAAGTTGAGCGAAGTGGCGAACATTCCGACCCAGGCGGCGATTGCCATGGGATGCAGGGCCACGCTGCTCAGAGACAGGTTCCCGTTGGTTACGCCGATGTTGCTCAACAAGGAATCCACGAGATGAAACACAAGAGGCAAGCCGAGTTCCGCATCACTTGTCCCGAGCAATAAGGGCCGCGACAACGGAAGCGAAAACGCCAGAACCGTGAGCGACGCGAAGAACCCCGCGATGGGTCCAGCGATTCCTATGTCGAACAACGCTGACCGCGACCTGATTCCCGACTTTATCCGAATGAACGCCCCGAAAGTCCCGATATGCGTCGGAAATGGAATGAAAAACGGTAACGTAGCGTCCACGCCGTAACGGACGCAATACAGATAGTGTCCCATCTCATGACTTAGCAGAATAAAGATCAGAGTAAGGGCGAATGGCATGCCATTCAGCAACTCCGCTGGATGCTGAAGAATCCACACGAGAGGAAACGGGGCCAAATCGCCGCCGAGGAAAGGCGACATACCCAAAGCAAAATTGTGGTGCATGCGGGCGCCGGCGACGAGCATCGTCAACAACGTACCAAGGAGGAGCAAACCGTTGATCCAGTAGCGTTGTCCTGTTCTGGACTCGGCAGGTGCGCTGACAGGAGGGTAAAAATCGTAAGCGGCGGGGACTGGCTGGATCTGGTCAGACATCAGAGTGATTATTCCAAACTACAGGTTCAATGAAGCATCCCCGCCGCAACCAGCAGCAGGGGAGACACTTCTGACATTCTAGCCCAGCTTCGCCGCAAGAAGACAATCCGGCGAGTTGGGAAATTCAGCCTAGTCAATGGACTGAAGTTCTTTACCTGGTTTGAAGCGCACGGCCTTGCCCGGCGGGATATTCACTTCAGCCCCGGTGCGCGGATTGCGGCCGATACCGGTCTTGCGCGGACGAACGTTGAAAACACCGAAGCCGCGCAGCTCGATCCGGTCCCCTGTTGCCAGCGCTTTCTTCATGGTGTCGAAAACAGCCTCAACAGCCAACTCGGCTTTCGTCTTTGTGATTCCGGTCTTGTTCACGACTTCATTGATGATGTCGAGCTTGATCACAAGTGGCTCCGTTCCGGCTCTGCGCTCGGGAGTTTCTACAACAATCACGCCAGCAACTAAAATAAATACCGCTAAGCTGCTGATAATAAAGGCGAGAAAGCCATCTTGTCAATCCCACTGCTCAAAACCCAGGGAAATGATCGGTCAGACGCTAATCTCAACGCTGCAATAACTTTAGCGCCTTAACGAAAAGGGAGGCTTAAGGGCCTCCCTCCCCCGGTCATGAATTGTGTGAAGACTAACGTGCAGCTTCCGATTCCTTGTACATGTACTTGATACAGGGCTTATAAATCAGCAGGTTGGACGCACCGGCCCGAGTCACCTTGATACAAGTCCGATCGTACCACTCAATGATTCCGTGTATCTCTTCACCATCCTGAAGCACGACGACCATAGGCGTCTTAGACTGCATCTGCTTCTGGTAGTAAAAGTTTTCGGCATGAGTCTGTTCGGGGGGAGCCGTTTTCTTGCCCCCTTGCCCGTTGATCATGGGCTTCTCCGCACGCTCGCGCCGCTCCACCATGGCGTTCTCGTTGCGCACGTGTTCCGCACGGCTGAGTGTCGGCCTGATGAGCTTGCGGTTTGCAAAGCTCTCGGGCTCTAGCGCTGGCCCCACCGCCGTGGCTTCGGTTGAATCCTTCATTGAAGTACTGCCTCCCCAGGAACCTTTGTCACCGCCTAGGACTCATGAACGCGCCGGTACACCCTACTTACCGAGCTAAAATCTAAAATTCATGCAGAAACCCAGATTGGTTCAGAGGTGTGAACTTGAGCCTACCGTATCACAGCAGGTGTTCAGTGACAATCAGTAGGTAATTGGTGTTTCAGCGTAAGGTCCAAAAAGGGACAACGCTGGTTCCAAGACTTAGGTAACACCCTGACGTTTGTTCCCGTTTCAGATGTTGTACTTACAAAGGACTTGGGAGTACCCGCCCTCACCCAAACCATGCTCCGGCGGGGTATCACGGCTGGCGTAAGTTGGCCGACTTAGCCCCGGGGGAGAGATGCTGCGAAGGCGTCCAGCGAGAGCGAACGAAGTAGGTTCCGGCGCATCCCGGACTCGACGTCGCTCAGGCCTTGCACCGCCCTGGTGATCCAGTCGAAATCGACCGACGAGGCGAGTCGCTGGATTTCCGTAAGCAGGTCCGTGTTGCGGATCATCTCGGGCGTGCCCGACTTCACGTACATCATGTCTTGCAGAAGCCAGTACGCGGTGCGCAGTAGCTGCTCGATCTTCTCGCGGCCTTCGGCTCCGGCGCGATAAGTCTCGGTCATGCGGAACAGAGCTGAGTGGTCGTCGGCCTCAATCGCGGCGTTCAAAAGCGTAAGCGCGTCTTTGCGCGCGGTGACATAAGCGGCCAAGTCTAGACTTGCGGCGCTTCCGACTGCGCCGTTGGAGATCCGTGCGGCCAGTTGACGCTGCGACATGTTCCAGTCCGGATGCGCCTTGGCGACGAAGTGCTCGATCTCCTTGGGCTTCAGCGGCGCCAGCGTGAAGCTTACGCAACGCGAACGGATCGTCGGCAGAAACGCGCCGGCGTTTTCCGTCAGCAGAAAGATCGTCGCAAACTCCGGTGGTTCTTCGAGAATCTTTAGCAGCGAATTCGCCGCTTCTTTCATGAACGACGATTCGGTGAAGATGTAGACGCGGCGACCGCCTAACTCCGGTCGATGATAGGCGGTTTCGATAACGTGCCGCACCTGGTCGACCTTGATCATCATCTGCGGCGGATCGGGCGGAACGATCAGCACCTCGGGGTGCGTCTGCACGAGGATGCGCGTTTCCTTCTTGTCCACCTCGCGAAGCGCCTCGCGTGCCTCAACGGCCTCGGTGAACCGCGCATCGAGATCATCAGCCTGGGCGATCTTCACGCAGCTTTCGCACTGACCGCAGAAATCCGGCAGCTCGGTCGTAGCGCCGGACTCCAGTCCGGCAGTTCCCCGTTCTCGAAATGCCTGGCAGTTCATGGCCTTCGCCAACATCTGCGCCAGGGTGAACTTCCCTGCTCCGCGCGGACCAGCAAGGATGATCGCGTGCGGAAAACGATCGCGCGCCAGCATCTCGCGAAGGCGATCTACGGTCTGCCTGTTGCCATGAAACGAATCGAAGCCCATGTGAGTAAGTCTAGATTACCAGACTACCCCCCTCCCCCCTATGAATCTGTATCACTGATGATTCAAAGGAGTTAGGCCTCAGTCACTGAGTGTGTCTGACTGTGGGAATCAAGGTTTCAAAGTTTCAAGGTTTCAAGGTCGAAACCTCGGTGCTCCGTATCTGCCCGACTTTGGCACACGTGCGTACGAGATATACGATACGTTGTTTTCGGCGAGTTATAACGTGAGGAGTCGAAAATATACGAAATCAGAACAAACATTGAGAAGACCTCTCTGCCTCCTCCGACAGGTTACAGTTCCTTGATGAATGCTTTGGGTGCCCCATATCTGCCTGACGTTGGCAGATGTGGGTAGGCAGCCAGATGTGAGCCTCCCTCACAAATCCCTTGAGTACAAGCGTCTTGTGTCTGACAATGGGTGCTCTTAAGGACCGTCTCAGAATAGTAGCCCATGTTCACCGAAGACGAAGCACACGCGGAACTCAGATGCCCGGAAATACTAAGACTTGCGCAGTTCCACTGGTACCTGCTGAAGTCTTCAAAATTGATGGAATCCTTGTGCTTTGATTTTGTTGACAAGCAAGAAGGGGGACTAAAACTTCGGTCTGTTAACTCAACGGAGTTCGGCGAGGAAGTTGGACGTGACGAAATTGACTGGTGGATCAACAGAAAAGAAGGCGACCTAACTGCATTCGAAAAGGAAAGTACAGCAGCCTTGGATGCAGCGCAAACCCTGAAACAGGCAGCCGCCGAACTGAAGAAACTAGACCCCGAATCCTACACCGAATTACTGGCTGAGCTGCGTACGTTTGCGGAGCAGCACGGGGCTGAGATTGACGCCCTCTGCAATTATGTTCGATGGCTGTACAGCCGGGACATACTAGCGCCCAGTATTCTCTTCACGTACAAGGTGTGGGGAACGACCAGAATGTCTGACCGAATCGCGGAGGTAACAGAATCGGCTGGCGCACCAGAGGAAGAGAGTCCAGACATGATGTCGATGCTCTCTGAGATCGTTCTTGGCATTTGGGCCAGGGGGCTTCGGAAGTTCGATCAGGCGCACATGGAAGTTGGCTACGAGGTTTACGACCAATACGCTGGACGTGAGCAAATCAATGACCGCGAAATAGAAATTCCCGCGCGCCGCGTACTGCGGAGAGCAACGCGGATGATAACTGACGAATGTGCTACATACTTCTCCTTCATTCGAGATTCTCTGCGTGACATATTGAACGAGATCGCAAAAAGACAGAGCCGAGAGAATCTAATTGGCAGTGATAGTTTTTGGCGTTCCTTTGTCGAAAAGGCGATCGCGTGCCGCAAGGTTGAAACCCAACTCTGGGATTTCAAAGAAACGCTCTCGATGTGGCATGCCCCAGATGGCGAAACACGGCGAAGAGCCAAGGTGGAATTCGCAGAAGACCTTGCGAGTTTCGCGAACGCTGATGGCGGCTGTTTGATAATCGGCGTGAGCAACACAAGAGAAATCGTCGGTTTTGCCGATTCGGAGAGAGATAGCGAGAACAGGATTAAGACTGCTTACGATGCTCTTGCACATCATCTCCAGTACCCTAGAACGATTTTCCGAATCCAGCAGGTACTCATTCGAAATAGCGAAGGAAACGAGAAACTGTGCTTGGTAGTTGTAATCGCTCGTGCTTGTGAACCGGTGGGAGTCAATGATGGTGAGGGGAGATATTCGTATCCAGTGCGACATGGCACCGGCAAAGTCAGGGGAGATGTAGACAAGCTTGGCCAAGCACGAATACACGACAAGAGCGACGACTTCGAGTTTATGAAGCAGTTGAGTCAATTCGTGCGAGATAACTGACAAACAAACCGTGACTGCTTGCGCAGGTCTGGCACGGTGTTCATATCTCCCCCAAGTGAGGGAATGTTTACAATTTAGCCTAATGACCAAACCTCGCCGGTATTACAGTTCGCGAACGAGTAATCGATCTCTGAGTGTCGAAGAACTCTATTGGAAACTGAGGAACCTGTATCTTTTCTTCAGAAAAAACAATTACTTCAGACAAAAGGCCGGCATCACCGAGAACTACGTACCTGACTCCATCGAACACAAAGCGGCCATCGTTCTGAGTTTTCAGCCATTCCCAATAACAAAGTGGCCCGATTTTCAGATCACAGAAGACTGCATTTTCGACGTGATTGAGTTTTTATACGATCACGCTTCTAAGCCTGGCGCGTGGAGTGTAGTCACCAGCCCATCAGGCGACGACTACTATGACTATGAGTCGTATGACGAGGAGGCTGGCCAGGACGAATTTCGCAGTTCAGCAAACTCTTTTTTGACTGACTACAAAACGGGGTTTGAGTTGACTAAGGAAGGAACGATTCTGGCCATTGGCGAACATGGCCTGCAGAATATCCTGGTGGCAGAAATCATTCCTTACGACGAAGCCAACGTCGACAAAAAGGTAAGGAGTGCAATTGCCAAGTGGCGCAATCGCCATTTAGCGCTCTCCGAGAAGAAAGAGGCCATCAGAGAACTAGCGGACGTCTTCGAGTGGCTTAAGAAGACAAAGAAGCTCAGTGCCGTACTCGATGCAAAAGATGAATCGGCGATATTTGATATTGCAAACAACTTCGCGTTAAGACACCACAACCCCAACCAAAAAACGAACTACGACAAGACCATCTGATACTCATGGATTTTTCATTTCTACTTGGCGACATACCACGCCGCGATTCGTTTGCTTATCAAGTACGAGAGTCGGGCGTCCAAGCCGGTAGCAGCGAAAAAACCCACGGTTTAGGTTCGTCAATATGCTTCAGCTCCTCTTTCTCAATCCACGCGCGATATAAACTTCCGCCACCTGTCGGGAAACACCCCTCGAATTTGTCATACTTAAATCGGAAGTTGCAGCGACGGGGCTGTGCCCCGTCCGGACGGGTCAAAGACCCGTCCCTACACGAGCGAAACACGTTCCCGAGCGGCGCGCGAAGTCCTTTGAATTCCGGAGCTTGCGCGTAAGTTCTTTGGATCCTCAGTCGTAGCGGTGAAAAGACGCTAGCTATCAGCGGTTGCAACGAATGACTGACTGGATGGTGGTTTAACAAACGCGATGATGGCGCAGGCGGTAAGCAGTCTTCATTTACGCCTCGAAAACCGATGTTTCAGGGGACAAGGACCAGGAATGTCGCCCAGGCATGCGCACGCTCGTCGCTGTGACTGCTGACCAGTCTGGCCTCGGCCTTGATGCGCCTCTTCTGTTTCTCGGTGACCCATCCGTAGACTGTCAACTGATCACCGGGACGGATTCGTCCGCGGAAACGCACGCGAAGGTCTGCGGTCATTGCCTCCCAGCCGCGAGCAATGATTGCTTTGGACATGGCCTCATCAAGCACCGTACTGATGATTCCGCCGTGGATCGTGCCTTGAAAGCTCTCCCACCCGTCGGTTGGTGCCCAGTGGGCCGTGATCTGGCCGGCCTCGTGTCTGAACTTGATCCGGAGTCCTGCTAGGTTCTGTGCACCACAGGCAAAACAGGCAGGATTCAAACGTGCCGAGCGGCGTGCCCCGACCATCGTTGCTCTTGCTTCCAATCCCTGACTATTCATTGTTTCCTATCCAAGCCTGTCAGCCTGGCCTTCGTGACAAATGACTTCATCGAGTGACTGAGTCGTTCCATGATCTCCGTCCATTCCCGTAGATGCGAGCGTCCGGCCTTAGTAACTGAGTAGACACGCCGCGCCGGGCCACTGTTCTCAATATCCCAGTTCGACGTTACGTACCCGTTCTGCTCAAGCGTACGCAGGGTTCGATAGAGTGCGGCGC
Organism: Acidobacteriota bacterium; assembly: GCA_023410055.1. Lineage (GTDB taxonomy): Bacteria > Acidobacteriota > Terriglobia > Terriglobales > Acidobacteriaceae > JAEZPW01. The sequence goes on along the minus strand of JAEYQK010000011.1, from coordinate 27,336 downwards.
GTTCGATCTGCGCATCCGTGAGCGCATAGTCAGCGAGGCTTTCCGAAAGATCGTAACCGTAGGATCGGCCCTTTTCTGTCAACATGAGCAACAGCACCGGTTCGATGAACCGGTAAACGTTCCCCATGGCACAGGTACAAGGGTGGCCGCGTCCATGACGCGGGCAAGAGGATCGTGGCATCTTCACTCTCCAAATTGCACTGATCTAGAACTAGTAGGATATAGCATCTAGGTGTATATTACACCTTAAAGCAATAATCAGATCCCTTGGAGCAATCATGAAGATCGCAGTCGCAACCATCGACGAAGTTTCTATTTCGCAGCATTTCGGAAGGAGCAAGGGATTCGTCGTGTTCGACGTGGACGGCACCAACATCAAGGGCCGCGAATTCAGGACTAACAACCATACGCCGCACGCGCAGGGGCTCTGTAATCACGGAGAACAGAACCAGGGCCATGGCCACAACCACGATGGCCACAGTCATGCCGGTATCCTTGGCTTGCTTGGCGATTGCGAGGTCGTCCTCTGCGGAGGAATGGGCGCGGGCGCCGCACAGGCACTTATGCAGAACGGTATACAGCCCTTCGTATTTGCCGGAGCCTGTTCCGCCGAAGAAGCTGTGACGAGATACCTGAGTGGTTCGGCGGGCCAACCCGGTGCCGCCTTCTGTGGTTGTCACCATTGAGACACGAGCCACCTCTCGTCACCCAAGGGAACGAGTGTTCCGACCGACAGCCAGCGAGGTCGCGGCGCTACGAATCGCAGCAGCTGCGAAGCACAACAAAGGGCGCCCACAAGGAGCGCCCTTTCGGCTCGGCTTTCATTTACGACTCTCGGGGGGACCGAGCCACGCGTTATTTACCGTTAGGGATGATTTCACCCAGCCGCGGATCGGACCACAGCTTGGCGAACTCCTGCTGCTTGTAGACGCCGCGCAAGTCACGATACGACTCTTCCTTCGCTTTCCTCAGGTATTCGAGCGAACCCTCGATGTCCCCTCGGATCGCGCAGACCTTGGCCAGGATGAAGAAGCGACTGGCGCGCTGTTCCGGAGTCAGCAACTGGGCGACAGCACCGTAGGAGGAGCTGCTGGTAAGAGCGTCGGGATTCAGTTCCAATGCCCGTTGATACTCGGCCAACGCGAGGTTCAGCTTGTTCTGTCGCTCCCAGGTGGCGGCCAGATTCACGTGGAAGGTGGCCCGGCTCTCATCGAGCGCCAGCGCCTTTCTGTAGTACCGCTCTGCGCCGCGCAGATTGTTCTGCAGGAAGTAGACGGCGCCCAGGTTGTTCAGCGCATCAGCAAACTGCGGGTTCAGCTTGATCGCCTTCTTGAAGTGACCAGCAGCGCCCTGGTAGTCCTTATGCTGAATCTCATTGATTCGGAGCTTGTTAACAATGACAGCGTCCTTCGGTTGCCGGCGGACCGCTTCCTGCAACAGCCGGTTCGCGTCCGTGTAATTCTTTGCGGCCCTGAATGAATCAGCCGATCCTACCAGGTCCTCGGCCGACATCTTGGAAACCGTGGTTTTGTCGTACTGCCATTGCGTGTCACCCGCAACAGCAATCACCGATACGAACATCAGTACGAATGCTGCAATCGTGAATCGTTTCATAACTAACCTCCGATCTAAGTGCTGCTGCGGAGTTCCGCTCAGCCTGATGACGTTATCCGTCATGTTCCGAAGCGGCACAACGCTATCAGGGCTACGTCAGCGTTACTGAAACGTGGCGAAAAAGTTAACTCTTTTGCTTTCAGATACTTGGTTGGAGGTTAAACGTGGCGGGTCCGCTCAGGATGGGAGTTAAATCCGGTACAGCACAATAGAAAAGGCGCCCGCGAGAGCGCCTTTTCTATTTTCCGGTTTTCGCTTTCGCGATTTCCCGATATTTCCTACGGTACTTCGATCAGCTCCAGCTTGCCGTCCTTCTTGCGGTGCAGGACTTTGACGTCGCCGCTCATATCGCGGAAGACGAAGACCTCGCGGTCGCGGAACTCGCACTCCTTTACGGCCTCTTCAAGGTTCATCGGATGCAAGGCTACGGAGTCCTTCGACTTCGTTACGTGCGCCTCTTTGGTGTGGATGGTTGTGGGGAAATTGTGCACGGCGATCGGGACGGCGGTCGATGCTGTGGCGCCCACGGCCATCACGACCTCTTCGACGCCAACTTCCTCGAAGGTCTTGACCTTCTTGGGCTGACGCTTCAGGTTGCGCCACCGGCCCTTGTTCTTGAGCGCCTGTTTCTCGATGCGATCAAGAGCACCGTCGATGGCCGCGACCATGTCGGCAGCCTCCACCAAGGCAACGATGGGCTGGCGATTGCGGCTGGTCAGGGTCAGTTCAGCCTTGCAGCGGTGCTTTTCGACCGCGAGTATGACCTTGGTGTCAAAGTTGTCGCCAAGAATTTTGGCCAGCTTCTTGAGTCCTGATTCGACCTGTTTCTTGATTGCGGGAGTGATTTCGTACTGTCTACCGGTGTAATCCACGTTCATCGTTCGACCCTCCTTGTACCCCGGTCCGCCTCGTGCTGCTGAAATGGATCGCGGGGTGGGTGCACCACGAATCCAACGGGCATTGGATTTAGGTATTAGGTGCTAGGCATTAGGAAAATCAAACCCAAACCTAAAGACCCAAGGACCCAAGGCCCCTAAACCTATTTTTTCACTCTCCTCTGGTGGGTGCTCGGGATGTGCATGTCCTCCCGATATTTCGCAACCGTGCGGCGAGTGACCTGGATACCCTGCGACTGTAGGATGCGGGTGATCTGCTCGTCCGTATACGGCTTGGTGGGATCCTCTTCCTCAATGAGCTTTTTGACGCGCCGCTTCAGAATCAGCAAAGAAGTGCCGCCGCCCTCTGGCCCGTTGACGCTCTCACTGAAGAAATAACGCAGTTCGAAAACGCCCTGCGCCGTGTGGGCGTACTTGTTCGCTACGGCCCGGCTTACGGTCGAGGGATGCACGCCGATCTCCTCAGCCACTTCCTTAATCATCATCGGCTTAAGCCGGTCAATTCCGTAGTCCAAAAACTCGCGCTGACGGCCAATGATGGCGTAGCAGACTTTCAGAATGGTCTGCTTGCGCTGCTCAATGTTCTTGATGAGCTGGATGGCCGACTTGTACTTGTCCTTTATATAGGTGCGAACGTCGCGCTCGGATTGGTCCTTGTTGAGCAGCTTGCGGTAGGTCGGGTTGAGCCGCAATTGCGGGACATCGTCGTCGTTGAGAACGACCAAATACTCGTCGCCCTGCTTGATGATGGCGACGTCGGGCTCGATCAGCTTGGCTTCGACCTTGTTGTAGCGCTGGCCCGGACGCGGGTCGAGCGTACGGATGTAATCGAATGCCTGCTGAATGGCTTCAATCGGGCGGCCGAGTGTCTTGCCGATTTCCCTGAACTGCTTCATCTGCACTTCATGCAGATGGTTGCCGACCATCGCGATGGCGTCTGCCAGGATATGTTCGGTTCCGTTGCCGTTTTTGCCCTGGGCTTTCTGGCGTTCATGCACCTGCTGGTGATACCGCAACTGAGCCAGCAAACATTCGCGAAGATCGCGTGCGGCGACACCGACTGGATCCATCTGCTGGACCAGTTCAATGGCTTGCCGCAGCGCAACTCGGTCGAACAAAGGTTTGGGACCTTCTCGCGGAGGAACCAGGCTCATCTTCGAAGGGCTTGGTGCTGGAGTAGTCTCCATCGCTACGGAGGTCGCAGCCATTGCACTTTCGCTGTCGGTATTCACGAGGGGGATGCCCTCGGGCACTTCGACTGCAACATCAGACTGGATGGACTCGCCGATGAGGTCACCATCAGCCTCGACGGTGGGTGCTGGTTCAGATTGAGGCTCAGGTTCCGGCTCGGGCTGCGGTTCAGGCTCGATCGGCTGGCCAAATGCGGCCGCCATCAATTCGTCCTCTGTCGCGATCAGGTAGCCGTCTTCGTTCAGATTGCCGATAACAAGCTCGGCGGCTTCAAGAACGTCTTCCGGGACAGTCATGGCGCCCAACTGCCATTCCAGATGATCGGTCAAAGTGCCGGGCTTGGAGAGGAAGTTCTCGAACGAAGGCCTTTCAACAGCTTCGTAATCGGGGCTGCGGAAACCGGGATCGAGATAATCACGGAAGAAGGAGCCGAAGTCAATTTCTTCGAAGGAATCAGCCTTTTCAGTCGGTGCCTGTTCGCTGATGATCGGGTCGACGTTGCGCTCTTCCTCGTTGCGCGCGGCGTCATCAAGCAATGGGACAGAATCTTCCAGTTCCTCGAGGACTGGATTTTCGACCATCTCGGCGTTGATCATGTCCTTGAGTTCGAGCTTATTCAGCGCGAGGACACTGACCATCTGCACGAGGCCGGGGGTCAGAATTTGCTTCTGAGTGACCTTAAGATTCAGTCTTGGCTGTAGCGACACCATGTACTTCTACCAATTCTCCCCAAAAGTTAATGGTACAACAGCAGAAACTCTCTTGAGCGGATCGCAGCGATAAAATTTCTAAAACGTTCGTAATATTCCGGGCACACAAGGCTCTGCTCGTAATCGCCTTATGCTTGCGGATCTCTGTCGCGATAGGTGGTCGCTCAGAACAAGTGCGACTACACCAAAGAGAAGCTCTCTCCCAGATAGACGCGCTTGACTTCGGGGTCGTTGCCGAGTTGTTCTGGAGTTCCAGCTCGGAAGACTCGCCCCTCATTGATAATGTAGGCGCGATCGGTGACGGACAGGGTCTCTCGCACGTTGTGGTCAGTAATGAGGACGCCAATCCCGCTCGCCTTCAAATTGAAGATTATCTTTTGCAGATCCAAAACGGCAATCGGGTCAATTCCCGAGAAAGGCTCGTCGAGCAGGATGAAAGAAGGCTCGATGCAGAGACAGCGGGCGATCTCAACGCGCCGGCGCTCGCCACCGGACAGTGCATAACCGCGGTTCTCGCGGATGTGGCCGAGTCCGAGCTGAGCAATAAGCGTTTCCATCTTCTCGCGGCGCTCGTGCCACGACATGGGCTGCGCCTCGAGAACGGCGAGAATGTTTTCCTCGACGGAGAGTTTACGAAAGACAGATGGTTCCTGGGGCAAGTAGCTGATTCCGTAGTTCCGCGCCCGCAGGTACATCGGCTGGCGCGTGACGTCTTCGCCATCAACGACAATCTTTCCCGAATCGGGCGGCGTGAGACCCACGATCATGTAGAAAGAGGTCGTCTTGCCGGCTCCATTCGGGCCAAGCAGTCCAACGACTTCTCCTTGGTTTACGTGAAGGCTAACGCCTTTGACTACCCTGCGACCACGGTAGGATTTTGTGATGTCATCGGTCGCTAGAGTCTGCATCTACTTGGATACTCGTGTAGTGGTGACGGCGCGGGAGCTTCCCCCGCCTTCCACGAGCACTTTATCATCGCGACTATAGAAGGTCAACGCAGCACCGGTCACGGTTCCCTGCTCTGCGTCGAAGATTGTGGGCGGCCCGCCGGTCATAACAAACTTGCCGTCGTCAGCGGTGTACACCAGCTTCTCTCCGGTGCCACGACGATTGGGTTGCTGCATCACGATGTGGCCATCGGCGACCAGGCGCTCCAGTTCACTGGGCCCCGAAGAGTCGGTTCCGGTTTTGGAACGATCCTGTTGCCTGGTCTTCAGATAGGCGTCGAGCCGATCTGCCGTGACCGTGCCATCGCTGCTCCGGATGACGACTCCGCCTTCGAAGTGAGCGACTCGCTGCTGGTCGGTGTACGACAATCGCGAAGCTAAGACGTTGACCGGAGTCCGATTCCCCTTCTTGTCGGCTTGCACGAGCACGACGGCAACACGCTTACTCGCATTTCCCTGGGCGTCCATGCTGCGCTTGTCTCGATTGAAGTCGATTGATGGCGCTTCGATAATGTTCGCACCTTGCCAGAGGCGAGCATTGCCTGTGTAGCGTGCTACGCCGCTCGCTCGGCTGAAACTCATCTTCGCAGCCGTGACGTGCACGGGATCGCCCGAGGCCAGCAGAGCGCCTCCGGGCTGTGACGACAACGCGCTGTAGGTAGTCTTGATGTTTCCCTGGGCTTCAGCATCGCCGGACGCGCGATTCAAGCGAACGAGCTGAGCAGTTGTGGCCATCGTGCCGTCGACAACACGGGGGGTACCTTCGAGCGTGAGCACCTGGCTGACATTCGAGTAGCTCGCCTTATCGGCCGAGGCCGAGCGGCTGACCTTCTCCCCCAATTGTCCTTCGTGGTACTGGAAATTACCTTGCTGGACGAATCCGCTGATCGCGCCAGCCTTGTCGAACGTAGCCTCCAGCGCATCACTCGTACTGATTCTGTCAGGCTGCCCGGGCGTGGACTGAACGATCTTGGCCTGTTGCCCGCCGTGAAGTGCGCTGAGCCGATTGTTGTTGAACGAAGCAGTGAACTTCCCTGCCGTTATCACCGTCGGGCCATTTGAACCGGTCTTTGTCCCTTGAGGAGACGCTTGCGGAGTGATGGTGATTTGTCCCGAGCCGAGTGTCTCAGCGCGCTCGAGCACGCGACCGCCCTTCACAAAGAAGTCCATCGCCTGAGCCCTAAGCTCCATTTCGTCCCTAGAACCAGGGCTCGATGATTTCTGACTGGATTTTGCTCGAACGAGGCTAGGTCCAGTCATGCTTGCAGCGCTCGACGTGGTAGACGGCCGCTGCACGAAGGCCACGCCTTCGGTCGCATGAATGACTTGCACTCGCCCCTCGGGTCCGAAATTAGCGACCAGGCGGCCAGAGTTACCCGCAACGAGGTTAGCACCGGTTGTGGCAAACGTAACACCGCCGCTCATCATTGCCGACTGGATCCGGTTCTTGTCGTTAACCAAGAACTCAGCTCGCGGAGCCTCCGTTGTCAACCCAGTTTGGCCCTTCGCGGCAGTGCGCACCTCGCCTTCGGCCAGGACGCGCTCCAGGGAATTGTCTTCCCGCAGAAACAACGTGGCCTTGTTTGCGGTGATGGTGTCGTCACTGCGCTCCACTTCGACACGGTCAAGGACAGCCCGTCTGGGGTCCCTGGTGATTGTGCCGTGATGAGCGACAATCTTAGTCGCGCCGGGACCGGTGGTCTGGACGGTAATGTTCGACCCCAGGGTCAGGGTACTCAGCTTCGAATCGTAGTATGCGCCCGTTGCTGATCCGCTTGCTTGCGGGATCTGAAATTCAATCTGCTCGTCGGTCTTGGCCATTCCCGACTTCTGGTTGAAGACCAACCCGCTCGTGCTCAAGTGAATGGGGTTCTTCAACTCACGAGGGAGCTTCAGTTCAGGATGCGCGTCCGGAACTGGATTGGCTTGAAGGTCAATATGCACAACACCCTTGGCGCTCACATCGCCGGTCTGCGGATCGTAGTCGAACTCGTCACCGTAGATTTGATCGAAACGGTTGGAGTCGTGACCGTAGACGACGATGTTCACATTGTGCAGCGCGGCGCGGCCACCTTGTTTGTACTGGACGGCCTTGGAAGCGCGTATGGTGAAGAGCGTTCGACCGCCCTCTGACTTGGACAGAGAGAATGTATCGGTGCTCTGCTGAATGTCGACGCTGATGTTCTGGGGGATATTCGCAATGTGGCGAAAGACCCGGTATCGCGCGTGGATGTAGAATCCCGCGACGACAGCCACGACCAAGATCGTGGCAGCAGCAAACCAATATCGCAGGCGGGATACACTGATCATCACTTCACATCATACGTGAGCAATGACAGCCAATCTAGGAGCTTTCGCCCTCCTCACAGAACGTCACTTCTTCACAACGAGCGTGTCAGCGAGGATGTCTTCCAGAGCCTGCTTCCGCTGCGTAAACCCCGCCATCATGAAGCCGACCGTCAACGTCATCCAGGAAAGGATCTTTGCGAAGTATCGCCCTGTCGCGCGAGCAAACGAGATGCGGTTGCCTGCAATGTCCGTGACCTTCACGCCGACAGCCATCTTGCCCAAGGTGGCCTGGTAGCTTGAGCTCTCCATCCCCGCCCAATAGAACCAGCCGGCAATAAACCAAATTGGTCCCATGAACATTCCGCCGAAAAAGAGCGGAAAAATCATGTGCGGGCGTCCAAACGGCATGTGATGGAAGCCAAAGCTGAAGAATAGAGACAGCGGCCAAGTCACAACCCGAAGCAGAATAGCATCGATAATGAATGCACCAAACCTCAGCCAGAATCCGGCGTAACCATTGAAGCCGGTCGTGGGTGCCGCATAAGCTTGCTGCGCCGGAACGCCTGCAGCGGGTATCGGCGCAGGAACGCTGGCGTTCTGTCCGGCGACCGGCTGTCGCGCGCCGCATCGCGAACAAAACACCGCGTTAGCTTCGTTCATCTGACCGCAGTTCGTGCAGAAGAGGACTGAACCAGTCATAGTGGAGGGAATGTTAGTCCGAGGGCCGAACGGCTGTAAAGGGCTATAGGATTTTACCGGCGGTAGTTGAAACGGCTGCGCCGTTGCCGCGAGAGAAGTCGCACACAGAGAGTTGCAGACCACCAAAGTCCGGATGCGTGTTTTCTTCTACAGTAAAAGCCAAGTCCAGGGAATCACCAGCGATAATTCCTTCGCTCTGGATGCGTTCGGCCATACGCCAGGCGAGCGCGTCGAAACTGCGGACTCCCGGAGATTCACTTCCGTTTTGTCGTACGCGGAGTTTTGCATGCTTCTCTTTCAAAACTTTGGGAGGAGCAAGCACTTTGACGCCACGCGCCACAAACACGGGAATGGGATTCCCCATTCCAAACGGCTCCAGCCTCTTCAAGCTGTCGAACAGCTTCGGCGTGATCTCGTCGAGGAAAATCTCCGAGTCGTAGCGCAGAACCGGCTGCAGGTCTTCAGGAGTCAGCTTTGCGCGCGCCCAATCATTGAGGGTTGAACGGAGCTCCTCAATTTTGGAGGACGGAAGCGCAAATCCGGCAGCATGGGCGTGGCCACCGAAGCGAGTAAACAGTTGCGCGCACGATTCGAGTGCTTCCATCAAATGAAACGCTCCGACGGAGCGGCCTGACCCTTGCGCCACATCACCTTCTCGAGTGATGACCAATGCCGGCCGGTTATATCGGTCCACTACACGACTCGCCACAATGCCAATCACGCCCTTGTGCCAGCCTTCACCATCGACAACGATGCAATACTTGTCGGCCAATGTGGCGTCGGAATCGAGTTGCCCGGTGATCGCTGCGACAATGCGTGCTTCCTCAGCCTGGCGTTCGGCGTTCAGTGCATTCAGTCGGGAGGCGATGTCACGGGCGAGCTTCACATCCTTGATGGTGAACAGATCGACAACGTCTTTGGCGACGTCCATGCGACCGGCGGCGTTCAATCTTGGTGCCAGCCTGAAAGCTACGTCCCCTGAGGTGATTGGCCGCGCAGGACTTCCGCTCAATTCAGCGACTTCCATCAGCGCCTTCAAACCTGCGTTCTTGGGCGACTTGAGGCCATCAAGGCCGAGCTTTACGAAGACGCGATTTTCTCCTACGAGAGGCACGGCGTCGGCGACGGTCGCAATGGCTACCACCTTCAGGAACGAGGCCAACAAATTCGTGTAGCCGGCGCAGCTTTCGAGCAGCGCTTGTGCGAGTTTGAAAGCGACTCCAGCTCCGCACAGACACTTACATGGATAGTCGCATCCTTGCTGATTCGGATTGAGCACCGCAACGGCCTGCGGCACGTTGTCAGCTTCCGGCAGGTGGTGATCGGTGACGATAAGGTCAAGTCCCAACCGGCGGCAAGTCTCGGCGGCAGCAAAAGCGCGAATACCCGTATCGACGCTGATGATCAACCGTATGCCATCGGCAGCAGCGCGCTCGATCACGTCGTCGCGCATTCCGTAGCCTTCGCGGATCCGGTGCGGAACGTGAAACTCGCAACTGCCTCCGCAGATCTCGATCGCCGTTTTGAGGACGACCACTGCTGTCGTGCCGTCCACGTCGTAATCGCCGTAAATGAGAATCTTCTCTTTGCGTTCGATCGCGGCACGCAGGCGCTCAACGGCCGCCTTCATCCCGAGCATCAGGTATGGCGAATGTAGTTGATCGAGTCTGGGCGAGAGAAAAGAAGTGGCTTCGCTGGCGGTCGTGATTCCCCTGGCAACGAGAAGGCGTGCAACTATTTGAGGGATAGCGGCCTCGGAACTCAGGCCGGATACAAACGGGTCGTTCTCTGGGAGAAAACGGGAAATCCAACGCACGGTCTATCGCTCGTCGTCCTGATCATGTTCGTCGATCATGATCCCGCTTTCGTCGGCCAGATCGAGCAATCGTTGATAGCGCTCATACCACGGAGTGGACACCTCGAAGAGGAACATCACACCCTGATACGCATAGCCCAGTTGCACAAAACCCAGCTTCCCTATCCATGATCGCAACAACCGAGCTTCGTCCAGATCCTCGGGATTGAGGTACGCCGAATAGCGCAGGCGTTCCAGCATGAAATCCAGATCCTCGGAATCAATCACAACTTCGTTCATGGTGAGGAACGAAGCACCAGAACCCTTCGCAATCTCGACGAAATCCTTCCAGCTATCCGGATTCTCACCTGGGTCCCACATGACACTGTTCATCTCTTCACTCACATAGCAGTGAAAGCGGCGCATGCCGTGGCCTTCGATGAAGGCGATCATGTCATCTCGTAAGCTGCTGAGGTCGTCCGGGTTCATCGGGTATCTCTCGTTGCCACTCGGGGCAAATAAACATCATACTCGCGAAAGGAACTTTTAGGTTTGAAGGTTTCACAGTTTCGAGTTTCAAGGTAGCTGGACTGAGCCTTGTGTTACACTGACTTTTCTATTAAGACGAACGACAAACGCACATGCTCCTGTCGAAAGAATATGTGGGCTACTTGGCCCGCGAAATCACAAAGAGACTCTCTGAACGCAAGTTCATCACTTCACCTGACATGGGTGCAGTGAAGGAAACCGTCAATGCAGCGATGCTTGACGAACTTGGTCTCGAAGACCGAATTAACGATGAAGTTCGGTTGATCCTCGAGGCCTACTCGGACGAGATGCGCAAGACCGGCGCGAACTACCAGGAGATGTTCAAGAAGGTTAAGAACGAACTCGTGCGCAAATACAGGGCGGTGCTATGAGACTGAGTCAGGAAAAAGTCAATAAGCTCGCTGCCGTGATCACCGATGCTCTGGCTGGACAGAAGTCCGTCGATTTCGGCGAACCCTACGAGGATGTCCGAGCCGAACTGCGCCGGGAACTTGAAGAACTCCTTCACGAAGAAGAAAAGATCGACAAGGCCGCGCGCGCAAAGATCGAGTCTCAGAAGCGGACCATTCTCGAAGGCACGCAGGAGTGGGACATCCTTTATCGCAAGTATTACAACGAGGAAGTGAAGAAGCTGGGAATCTAGAGCAGTTCTCAGTTCTCAGTTCTCAGAAGCGCCGGACTCCAGTCCGGCGTTTTCGTTTTTGACCTCATTTGCGGGTGAAGTGTTTATCTCCAGACACCCGATGCGACCACATATCCGACTAGCAGAAAAAACAGAGCCGTTATTGGCCAGGCAATCGGATGCCCAAAGTTCACCGTGTAACCTGGACCGGAACGCTTCTGAACGAGCAAGGCCGGATCATTCTGGTTGTTATAGAACAGCCCCCAGTGCCACGCGAGATTGTCACCGATCTCGACCGAACTGGTGCACGGGTCGTTCACCTTGTTTTGTCGCACTCCCAGTACAAAGTGAATCAGAGTAATACAGATCACTCCAACGGCAAACGTACGTCCGATGTACTGGGCCACGGAATATCCTAAAGTCCCGCTGGTAACAGTGAGCGTGACACAGAGTGCCGCCGCAAATGCGAGCGTGAGCATCGTCCTTGCCGTCAGCTGAGCGAGAGGGGTGGTGCGCCTAGACGCAAAACGAATCGCTAGCAAAATCATCGTACAACTGAGAAGCAGACCTAGTCCGGCTCCGATCGTGCCACCGGCGGCACCTGCAACCAGTTCGTCGAAACGCGCGGCCAAAACGGCTCGCCCAGCAAACAAAGGAACGCTGCCCTGCCATGGATAGCACACCGCAAAAACCACTCCAGCTGCTGCTACTGCGATGGGCACCGCGATCAGCTTGAGGCGTGTGCTAGCTGCGGTCGCAGCCCCAAGGAGTTCAACGGTTCGCACCGTTGACGGCTCCTTTTGGTATTCGCTGGCTGCACGATTCGCAACAATAAACGCGACGGTCGATGCCAGCCACTCCAGCAATAGGCCGGCACACAGACCAGCACTGGCGTGGCCCGGATGTACAGGTACGGCGAACGCAAGCACGGCGGCAACCGCGGCGGCGGACCAGAGGAGTGCTCGATAACGCCTGGTAATGCTTCGGCCAGCCTCGCTGTCCGGAAACTCCGGTTCAACCGAGATTCCGAAGAATACTCCTGCGCGCATCAGCGGGCTCCAGTTGTAGAACAAAGCCACGCCCAAGACGAGTAAGACTCCAAAACAGTTCATCATGATTCCAACCTCTCAGTGACGTTCTGTAGTTCTTGTATGATCCGCCTGACCGGCAGCCCCTCGGCCCTCATCTCGGCAATTAACTGACGCAACCGTCTGGCAAAAGCCTCCCCGGCTTCGGGTGCTGCTTTCGGCAACGTGCGATCGATCACCACTGCCCCACGCCGCCGTCTCGAATCGAGCCAGCCCTCGTCGGCAAGAATGCGGTATGCTTCGGCCACGGTATTGAAGTGCACCCCAAGTTCAAGCGCGAGTTCCCGCACGGTAGGGAGAGCATCCCCGGGCCGAAGGCGCCCTTCGACCAGCAACGCGCGAAGGGCTTCGACGATCTGCCGGTATACCGGTGTAGCATCTTTGAGGTCGATTCGGATTTGAGCTTGACGTTCCATTGTATATTGTACACAGACAATGTACAAATTCGGACGCGAGATGTCAACACTTTTTCGAAGTCGTGCTGATAGTTCTCTGCCCAGTAGCTAGAATCGAGTAAGTGCCCAGCGCGTCCCAACTCGCGAAGTTCGTCAAAGAAGTTGCGGCTGAGGCCGGCTTTGATCTGGCCGGAGTGTCACCGGTTGAGAACTTCGGTGAACTCGAGTACTTCCCTTATTGGATCGCGGAACAACGACACGGCGAGATGCGCTATCTCGAATCGCGCGATGAAGGGGGCGATCTCAAACGGTCGTCCCTGAAGAACGCCGCGCCGTGGGCGAAGTCAGTTGTCGTTTGCGCTCTGAACTACAACACCGATCAGCCGTACTCAACTGAAATTGCCGACGACGATCGCACTGGATGGATTTCCCGATACGCCTGGGGTCAACGCGACTATCACGATGTGATCCTGCCGCGCTTGCGCGAAATCGAAAGCCGCTTGCGCCAGTTCGCCGGTGAGATTCAGACGTGGTGCTACGTTGACACCGGACCCATCATCGAACGCGTGTTCGCCAATCACGCTGGCATTGGCTGGACGGGCAAGAACACCTGCGTCATCAACCAGAAGCTGGGATCGTGGCTGTTTCTGGGCGTCATCCTGACCTCGATCGAGATTCAGCCGGACTTGCCTCCGCCTGATCGTTGCGGAACGTGTACGCGCTGCATCGAAGCCTGCCCGACAGAGGCGTTCATTGCTCCACGTAAGCTCGACGCCTCGCGATGCATTTCGTATCTGACGATTGAAAAGCGTGGTGACAGTCCCGAAGACCTGCGCGAGGGCATCGGCCGTCACGTATTTGGCTGCGATATATGCCAAGACGTGTGTCCCTGGAACCAGAAGGCGCGAGCAATCACCAGCGAGCACGACTTCCGCCCCCGCGCTTTGCTCGTGAATCCCTCACTCGAATGGCTGGCGACGATCAGCGAAGAAGATTTCCAAACCACCTTTCGTGGATCGCCGATCAAGCGGACGAAACGATCCGGCATACGACGCAATGCTGTAATAGCGATGGGAAACAGCGGGAATCCTGAGTTCGTAGCCTCGCTAAGGCAGATCGCTGATCACGACCCGGACGAGGTCGTGGCCGAGCACGCACGCTGGGCGCTGAAGAAGATCGAGCCATCGGGTGATCGGGCCATCGAGCCATCGGAAGATTAAAAGCGTTAAGCGCAAAGGGTGCTAAGGACGCGAAGGAAAACACAACTGAGACTCGAGTCGTTAAGAGCGGGTGGCGATCGTTCGACAATGGCCCGATCGCGAGATGGCCCGATTTTACCCAGTTCTGTGGCCCTAAATTACACAGCATCGCTCGAAGCTAGCTTCGGGCTTCGGGCAAAATCCAGCAAACCCTTGAAAATAAAGCCTTGTAAGTGACCACTTACTTTTGGCATATGCATTGCTCTACAACTCAGCGTTGATGTTGATGGCTGCGGGTACAGGCGCAAAGCCAGCCACGTTGTTCGAAGGACAATCCGCGGGGGCGCCGGATACTGGCGGTGACATTCCAGTTCCGTACCCGCAGCAAAACATCTTCGCAGCACGAAACGGTACAAAAGAATAGACGCACCATTATTCAGTTGTTGGGTCGGAGGAGACCTGATTTATGAAGGGCGGTTTAGTTAGAACGATAGTGGCAACGGCGCTGATCACCGCATTGAGCGTGTCAGCACTGGCTTTTATCGTGGGACCACGGCTTATGAAAGCCACGTCTCCCATGGACGGCATGAACATGCAGCCGGCACTTTACAGCGGCCCCGCACAGGACGATCAAACGGCGCAGACCAGCACGCAGACGCAAACATACGACAATTCTCAGCCGCAGCTGAAACGACGTCCATCAGCGGCGCGCAGCACATCGACGCGCACTTACAGTTCTCAAAGTTCCTATAACGAGCCGGTACGGCGTCATCACCGTTCGACCGGAAAATCGGCTCTCATAGTTGCCGGATCAGCTGGAACCGGAGCAGCCATCGGCGCCATCGCCGGCGGCGGCAAAGGGGCCGGAATTGGCGCGCTCGCCGGTGGCGCTGCAGGCTTCATTTACGATCGTATGACAGCCAATAAATGAAGTAGCCTCCTAATCCACTCCCCAACCCCCTGTTCCAAGCAGGGGGTCCTTTTTTGAGTCAAATTTTCATGATGCCCACTCAACCCGACACCGGGCTTGAATGTGCCACAGCCGGGACACTCTCTGCTTGATGACGCCCCACGTTCGCGAAGCCAACGTGGGTACAAAAGGAAAGCCCCTCCGGTTTTCCGGAAGGGCTTAGCGGATTGGGCCTCACCTACGGTACCGTTTTACGCGCGGGGCACCAACGGTTCCGTCCAGTGCGCTCCTGCACTACACAACATTGCGGGCGACGTTTGCTGCCTGGAAGCCCTTGGGGCCTTTCAGCAAATCGAACTCAACCGTCTCACCTTCGTTGAGCGTGCGGTAGCCATTCTCCTGAATCGCGGAGAAATGTACGAAGACGTCTTCGCCAGTAGAGCGCTGGATGAAACCGTAGCCTTTGGCGCCGTTAAACCACTTAACTGTTCCCTTCTCTCTCACAACAAGACTCCTTTCACATCTGCACGATGGTACGCAGTAATGAGTTCATATCCTCCCCATGTGCCGTTTCCAGTGCATTCCAACGTTCAGGAATGCGCTGGAATTGCAACACCTGGGAAGAGAGTTGCTGCTTCGCCTTGCAGCGCCCCCGCAATTGAAAAGAGCTCCCAAGTCCCGCACCCAAGCGTGACCTTCCGCGGTCCGCCGGCCCTGGACTTCGGAGCCCGAATCTCTCTGCGTGTAAGTCGTACTGCGAGTACAAAAACATCAACCCAAATCCGCTGACCCTTGCTCGGTCAGAACTCTTCCCAAACTGTGCTTAATGGGTGAGCGAAGGCATAATATGCAGGAACTCTGAAGGTTTCAAGAAGAATTAAGTGCCCTACCGTACTTTTGGGTAGATCATATGGTTACCTTAGTTTATCGAGTAAACAGCTTTACTCGTCACTGTTCGCTGCCCCAAGCAACTAATTTCTGGTTCTCCCGTTACCAGTCTCTGCTACCATGAACCTTCCTATCATGAGTGAGACCGAACCTACTGTAACGGCCCCGTCCGCCCCGGAAACAATAGTTATCCACGTACCAGAGTCCACGACACCGGCCCCCGAATGCGCGTCGGCCACGTATTTCGGCAGCACCAAGTCGCACCTGCGCGCCCGGGCCATTCCGACACTCAAGTACCTGGCCGAAACCGAGGTTCACACGTACGCATTCTCGGTTGCCGCGAACGCCATTCTGTCGTTCATTCCTTTCCTGGTACTGATGCTGACGGTCATCCGTACCATCTTCCATTCGCGGCCGATGGAAAATGTGGTCTACCAGATCTTGAACAGCTATCTGCCGAGCAACCAGTCTTTCATCGTCGGCAGTCTGCAGAAGATCGTTCGCGCCCATCACGGTTTCGAAATCATGTCGCTGGTGATGCTGTTCATTTCTTCGACCGGCGTTTTCGAACCACTTGAAGTCGCCCTAAACAAGGTTTGGGGCTTTACGGCTAACCGCTCCTATCTGAAAAACCAGCTCATTTCGCTGGGACTGGCCTTTGCCTGTGGCTCGCTGGGAATGATTTCCGTGGCCATGACAGCCGGTAATCAGCTCATCGTTCAGGAATTCTTTGGCCATCATCCAGACAACTTCATCTTCAACTTCGTCTTCAATGGCGCGTCCTGGATAGTGAGCTACATCATCATGAAGATCTTCGCCATCGTGGCGACGATCTCAATCTTCTTCCTGATCTACTGGCTGTTGCCTAACGGCAAGGTGAAAGCGCGTCAGGTGCTTCCGGCGGCGGTGGTCACGGGCGTACTGCTGGAGATTGCGAAGTATATCTATATCGCTGTTCTGCCGCTGCTTGATTTCCAGGAATCCTACGGCCCCTTTTCGGTTTCGGTGACCTTGATTTTCTGGGCTTTCGTCTGCGGAATGCTGATGCTCGGTGGTGCTTACCTCAGCGCGTCGGAAAAGGAACACGGAGCGCACTAGATGTCGAAGGGTTAGCGAATTTTGGCGACCCTTCCGAATCGAAAGACGAGTAACCATTCGCCTAGCCCGCCCCGTCCTCCACGTCCCGTTACCAAAGTACGTTGTCCAGTAAAGCCCTTTAGTAAAGCGCTAAAGTTACTCACTTCCCCTAGAATTATCCGAAAGTGAACAATCCCAGAGAAAGACGCACTTCATGGAAAGACTCCGTTTTGACCTCGTCGCTGTTGCAAACAATGATTTTCAAGAGTTGCAGGTAGCCGCCGCCCGCCAGACCGCCTCTCGGTTAAACGTCGACCTTAAGGTTTTATCGATCGAGTACGACGCCGTCACGCAAAGTCAGACGATTCTCTCAGAACTTCAGGCTCCCCGGTCTGAACGCCCACACGCGGTCATCTTTGAGCCGGTCGGAACGACCTTGGCCAAGCCTGCGGCTTTGGCTGCGAGTCTGGGGATCGGCTGGGCAGTCCTGGGTCGCGAGAAGGTGGAGTATATTCCGGAACTGCGCGCGCAGTACCACACGCCGATGATTTGCGTCAGTTCGAGCCACTACGAGATCGGCTGCATGCAAGGCCAACAGCTCTCGAAGTTGGTCCCTCACGGCGGCACCGTGCTCTATATCGAGGGGCCGAGTACTAACGAAGCAGCGCAAAAGCGCGCTGAAGGAATAAATGCCACAAAAAAGAAGGAGACGACACTCAGGGGCATGAAGGGCTTGTGGACTGAAACAAGCGGTTACAACGCCGTAACTTCGTTCCTGCGCGTTCGAAACTCAAACGATACGCCGATAAGCGCAGTCGTTGCTCAGAACGATGCAATGGCGCTCGGCGCTTACAAGGCTTTCCAGGAACTGACGTCCGGCGAAGACAAGAAGCGCTATCTCAGCCTTCCCTTTCTCGGCTGCGACGGCATTCCGAATGTCGGACAGAGCGCGGTCCAGAATGGCGAACTCGCAGCAACCGTCGTCATTCCGCCGAATGCAGCGATCGCTGTGGAGGCCCTGGCTTCCGCTCTTCGCAAAAGCATGACTCCACCAGAACAGATCATTGCCGACGTAGCGTCTTTCCCGACACTGAACGCCCTCAAGCCGACCGCTCAGGCTTTTGCTAGCTCATTCGCGTAAAGAATAATGAAGAGCGGTGCCGAAAGCTCGGAACCGCTCTTCCCTCACTTAGCTGCGAGCGCTATGTCGACCGCCGGCCTCACCGTGTTGATTTCGCATCCCGGGGCCAGGTGTCCGCAATCACCAGTTAGCTTCACCAGCATGGCCTTCTTCACTTCGGCGAATTTCATCGCGGGTATCGGATTCACCATGTGGTCCTGCGTGGCGACGATAATCACCATAGGGGCTTTGACCGCAGCTGCAGCCTTTTCGATTGATCCGCCAAATTGTGCGTAGATATCCTGGCCGAGCATGGCTTCAAGCTGACGGACCGTATCGTTCGCGTCGTTGGTGATGCGCTGGTCCGAATAGAACTTGCCAAACTGCACCGGCGAAGTCTCGTTCACCCGGTTCTCAGGCGTAGACAGGTTCATCTGGTGAATGTGCGCCACGGTCTTGAGCGCCGGTGAGACCTTGTAGTTGCCGCCTTGATATTCGGGATCGCTGCGAATCCCGTCGAGTTCCGTGTTCCACAGGAACAGATCGTAGGACGACATTTTGGGGCTGCCGACGATCGGGATGAGCACGTCCATGAAGTCCGGATACGAAACGCCCCATTGGAATGTCTGCATGCCGCCCATCGAGACGCCCATCACGGCGTGAACGTGCTTCAAACCGAGCGTCTTGGTCAGCAGTTCGTGCTCGGTTTCGACCATGTCGCGGATGGTGATCTTCGGGAAGGCGACACCATGCTGCTGTGCGCTGTTGGAGGGCGATGACGATACGCCATCCGCGAGCGCGTCAATCGCAATCACGTAGTACTTGGCAGGATCGATCGTCTTGTCTGCCCCGATCTGATACTTGCCCAGTTCCTCGGAAGTCCCGCCAAACCAGGTCGGGAACACGACGACATTGCTCTTGTCGGCATTCATCTGCCCATAAATGCGATAGCCGATCCGACAGTCCTTGATGACTTCGCCACTAACCAGCTTGAAGTCGCCGAGGTTGGCGAACTTCTGCTCCTGGGAAAACGAGAGCGTGCAGACAAAAAGTATTACCGCAGCTATTGCCGTGTGTCTTCGATTCATATTCCCTCGTTTAGTACTCAGTACTCGGTACTCAGTACTCAGAAAACAACGTGATCGAAACGAATCCTGTCACAAACGCGTGATCGCCATGCGTGGCAAAACTGAGTACTGAGTACTGATTACTGAGTACTCGTTTTCGTCCACTGGTCCACCCAATCATTCACCGTCTTGTACCAGAGCTGCGAATTCTGCGGCTTGAGCACCCAGTGGCCTTCGTCCGGGAAGTAGAGCATTTTTGACGGCACTTTGAGCCGCTGTAACGTCGTGAAGAGTTGGAAGCCTTCGCTGACGTCGAGGCGGTAATCAAGCTGGCCGTGAACGACGAGCATCGGCGTCTTGAAGTTCGTTGCCTTCAGCATCGGCGACCACTTGCGGTAGAGCGACCGGTTCGTGTACGGAGTGCCCTTGTACTCCCATTCGTTGAACCACAGCTCTTCGGTCGTGCCCCAGGCCGACTCGGGGTTGAACATGCCATCGTGCGAGACCAGGCACTTGAACCGCGTCGTATTGCCCTCGATCCAGTTGGCCATGTAGCCACCGTAGCTTGCGCCCATTGCGCAGGCTCGCGTCGTGTCAGCCCACGGATACGTCTTCGCGACATAGTCCAGGCCGAGCATCAGGTCCTGATAAGCGCGTCCGCCCCAGTCGCCGTTGACGTCGTCGATGAACTTCTGACCGTAGCCAGTCGATCCACGCGGATTGATCATCACCACTACGTAGCCGTTCGCGGCAAACAACT
The DNA here is from genome assembly GCA_023410055.1 of Acidobacteriota bacterium. GTDB lineage: Bacteria > Acidobacteriota > Terriglobia > Terriglobales > Acidobacteriaceae > JAEZPW01. The sequence continues at coordinate 7,520 of JAEYQK010000011.1, read as the reverse complement.
GCGCGTTCCAGCGGTACGACCACGAGTCTCCCCAGGCACCCTGCGGCCCGCCGTGGATCAAGAACTTCACGGGATACTTCTTCGCCGCATCAAAGTTCGGCGGCTTGACGATGAATCCTTGGACTTTTTCTTTCTGCGATCCTTTAAACCAGAAGAACTCGATAGGGTTCATCTGTACTTGCGAGAGAACGGCATCGTTGAGGTGGGTGAGCTGAGTCGGCGGAGGTGGTGGAAAAGTGTTTTCTTGCTGTTTCAGGGTCACGGCGAACAACTCATTGGGTGCTTGGGCACTCATCCGCGAGAACACGAGGTTGCTGCCATCCGCCGTTATAGCGAGATCGTCATTGTGGCCCTCTATCAAAGGACTTCTTCTCGTTTTTCCCTTTCTGTGCGAGAAAACCGGAATGCTAGGCGAGAAGATGCTGATCGACCAGACCGGTGATTCACCTTCGTCCTCAGCTGTCAGGTACAGCTTCGTCGAGTTGGCGGCCCATACGATTGACCCCACCCACCGATCGAAGTCTTCCGTGAGGTTCGTGATCTTCCCCGTCGCTCGCTCGTAAACCACCAGCCTGAACCGGTCGCTCTCATAGCCCGCCCGCTCCTGCATGCGCCAGGCGATGTACTTGCCATCGGGCGAATAAAGCGGAGTCGAGTCCGAGCCGGGGGAGGTTGAAATCTTCTTCGGCGTACCGCCGGTCACAGGGACAATGAAGATTTCGTTGTTCGTGCTGGTGGCCTCGACCTCGTCGATGTTGCTGGTGAAAGCGACTTCTTTGCCGTCCGGCGAGAAAGCGTACATGTCCTGTCCGCCAAGCGAAAACGGAGGCGCATCATGATCGCCCGGCGTCAGATCAACTGGAGCAGCGCTGCCGTCCACCGGCTGCACAAAAATGTGTGTCCGCTTGCCGGTACCGTAGGCGTTCCAATGCCGATAAAGCAGTCGCGTGAAGATCTTGGCCTTCACCTTCGAGGTAGAGATCTCGGCGTCTTTCTGCTTATTGCACTTTTCGTCGAAGATGACCTGTACGGGCGCACCCTCCCCTGAAGGGGAAGGATGCGGCACCCTAGCACATTCGGGCCAGACGTCCGCCGTAAACAGAATGTACTTGCCGTCGGGAGACCACAGTTCGCCATCGGCCCCGGATGAAACACTCGTAAGCTTCTTCCATTCTCCAAGCGCCACGCTTGCCCGATCGAACTCCGCCGCCCATATCTGCGATGTCCCATCGCGTCCCGAGATAAATGCGATCCGTTTGCCATCGGGCGACCACCGCGGACGGTCTTCACCCAGCCCGGTCGTGAGTTGCTTCTCTTGCCCGCCGGTTATAGGAATGACATAGATGTGCGGAATCCGCGTGTTCGCCGCCAGATCGACAGTCACGGCGCTGAATGCCACCCATTCTCCGTCGGGCGAAGGAACGGGTTCACCGATCCGCTTGAGCGCCATCATGTCTTCAAAGGTGAAAGGGTGCTTGGTCTGAGCAAAACCGAGAATGCCAGCAAACAGTACGACAGCAAAGCCGAATCGGCGCAGCATACGCCTCCTGTTGAATCGAGAAAGCCAAGTGTAAATCCAGAGCGGCCCAAGGGGAAGAAAGCTCTTTACCCACTCTTAACACTGGCCGAGCCGAATGAACAACATACCAGCGCTGTCTGTGTTACATAATGAAGTAGTCAAAGGCCTATACGCATCTAAACGAACGACAGATTCTTAGGATTGAATATGCGAAAACGATCAGTACTGCAATTGGCTCTTGTGCTCATGTTATTGCTCCCGCTCGCGATTCCCTTCTCCGCCCTCGCACAGGATTCAAGCGACGACAGCAAGGGCGAAGGCCCGCTGGTGAAAGACGAGCCCAAGGGCATCACGGTAGACGAGATCATTCAACGCTTTGCCGCGAAGGAAAAAGAGTTCAAGATAGCGCGCGAGAAGTACACCTACCGCCAGGAGACGATCGTCAAGACGCCCGAGGACAATGGTGAGTACCGCATCGTCTTCGACGTACTCTTCGACAACAAGGGCAAGCGCATGGAAAACGTCGTCTTCGCGCCGCAGAGCACGCTGGAAAAGATAAGCCTGTCGCCCGAAGATGAGCAGGACTTCCGTACCAAGCTGCCATTTGTGCTCACCTCGGACGAGCTTTCCGAGTACAGCATTCTCTACGTCGGCCAGCAGCGCCAGGACGAACTGCACACATACGTTTTCGACATAGCCCCGAAGCAGATCGAAAAAGGCAAGCGCTACTTCCAGGGACGCATCTGGGTGGACGATCACGATTTTCAGATCGTAAAGACACACGGCAAGACCGTGCCTGACATTCGCAACAAGAAGAACGAAAACCTCTTCCCTGCCTTCACCACTTATCGCGAACAGATCGACGGAAAGTACTGGTTCCCGACGTACACTTACGCGTCCGATACGCTCCACTTCTCGACGAATGACGTGAAGATCAAAGAGATCATCAAGTACACGAACTACAAGCGGTTCGGTTCGGACGTGAAGATCACCTACGAAGGCCAGGAAGTCGAACGCACCCAGAACCAGCAGCCAGGAGAGCCTCAGCAACCTCCTCAAGAGCAGCCGAAGCAGTAGCGACATCTGGTTGCTCGATGACGCTAAGCGCACGAAAAGGCCCTCGCCGAAGCGAGGGCCTAGTTGCTGCTGAACAGTTTCAGACTACATAATCGCCGTCGGCGGCGCCGGTTCGTCCGGACGGCCAGCGTTAGCCAGAGGCAGCTTGATCATGAGGACGGCAAGCGCGATCAGGACGACGATAGATAGCCAAGCGGTACCGGACCAAGTCAGATTAGGGAGAAATGCATGTCCCTTGGATTTCTCCGCGGCCCTGAAACCAGCCACAACAAGTCCACAGAGCGCTTCACCGGCAATCAACCCTGATGCCGTCAGAACACCCGCGTTTTCGACGCGAGCTTTCTGAGCATCATTCAGACCGGCGCGGTCGCGGAACTTGTCTGTGCCCCAGCGGAATAGGCCGCCGATGAAGATTGCGAAGGTCGTCTCCAGCGGCAGGTACATGCCGACCGAGAACAACATCGGGCTCTTCACCTCGACCAGTATCAGTCCGAAGCCCATCATGATTCCCACGATCACTAGTGGCCATGCCATGTCACCACCGACGATGCCTTTTGCCAGTGACGCCATGAGGCCAGCCTGCGGTGCCGAGAGTTCCTTGGTGCCAAACGTGTAAGCCTGGTGCAGCCACATCAACGGGAAGAACAGAACCAAGCTTGAAACGACGATGCCAAATATGTCGCCGATCTGCATTCGGGCCGGAGTGCCGCCGAGGATGTGTCCGACCTTGAGGTCCTGCAGCATTTCGCCGGCGACGGCCGACGATACGCAAACCACAGCCGCCACGCCGAGCACTGCGGCGATACCTGCTCCGCCGCGCAGTCCCATTGCGACCATGAGCAAAGCCGCAATCACGAGAGTGCAGAGCGTTAGCCCGGAAATCGGGTTGTTCGACGAACCGATCATGCCAACCAGATTTCCCGAGACCGCCGCGAAGAAGAATCCAAGAATGATCATCACGATCGCTGCAACGACAGCAGCGCCGATCACATGGGTGAAGTAGAAGTACAGGGCGATCATGCAGGCGAACACCGCTGCCAAACCCAGGAAAACGACCTTACTGCTGAGATCGCGCTCCGTGCGGTCGGCCGCTTCGTGTCCGGCAGCAGACTTCTTCAGGTCCGCGATGGCGCGCTTGATACCGAGCCACAGGCTCTTGCGCATTCGGAACAATGTGAAGCTGGCCCCGACCATCATGCCCCCGACGGCGATGGGGCGAACTATGTGATACCAGATCGCGCCCGCAACATCCGCCCAACTTCCTCCGGTACTGCTCACACTCGGCGCCAATTGCGGACCGAGGAAGAAACTAAGAAGTGGAACCAGCAAGCCCCATGCGAACACGCCGCCAGCGAAGTTCAAAGCACCAAGCCGCGGTCCGATGATGTATCCAACGCCAAGATATGCAGGGCTGATCGCTGGAGCCGAAAACGTCGACATCGAACCGGCCGCAACCGTCGGCGATCCTGGAGCCTTGAGCAGCGCAACTTTGCTCAACCCTAGTTTGCCGACGCTGATGACAAAATCTTTACTTGCCGCGAACAAATTAATAGCACCGAAGAAATACACCAGTGCTCCGACGCCCATGTTCGCGAAAAGAATCTTGGCGGCTTTTGCGCCCTGCTGCCCGGCCTTGTGAATCTCCGAAGCGGCCACTGACTCAGGGAACGGAAGCTCAGGATCCTCGACCATCACGCGACGCAGCAGCGTCACGAAGAGGATGCCGAGCATTCCGCCGACAGCCATGAGTGCAACGGATTTCAGATATCCGTTCTTGACGTCGAATTCCGGCCATACGCCTGCGAGCACGAATGCCGGAATCGTAAACACCGCGCCGGCGGCTACCGATTCGCCAATCGACCCGATGGTTCGAGCCATGTTCTCTTCGAGAATCGAGCCCTTCATCAAGCGAAGGATCGCCATTCCGATAACGGCGGCTGGGTAGGTTGCCGCGATCGTCATGCCCGCGCGCAGGCCAAGATACATGTTTGCCGCGCCGAGAACGACGGTCATCAGCAGTCCGAGCAGAATCGCCCGGAGTGTGAATTCTGACATTTTCATGGTTGGCGGCACGTAGCTCTGGAACTTTTTGCCGCCTGCCGGCGTAGCCGTTGTTTGTGTGCTCATTTAAGAGTCCTCGTGAAGTGGCCTGAACAAACTGTAATGTTAAGCGGAACCGCGGAAATTATCACGCCAAATGCTCATGATACAAGCTGCTTCGCCGAGGTACATAGGTTGCACACCTAAAATGCCATGATTGACCTGCACTTGTTTCATGGAACTTTCACGATCGTGGTGATTGAACCGCGTGCGAAGCGGGACTATACTGAATGCAATAGCCCAGCCCCGAAATGCAGGCGTAGTGGGCTGGAGGAGGGTCGTCTTCAGCGGTACCGGTGACCTAACTCGGGCGGACAGAGTTGGAGATCAGGGCAAACGCAATTCTATTGCCTCAATTCTGGAGACCGCCGCCGCAAGCGTATTCACGACGCTCTTCCCTTCGGACTGTCGCTTCTGCCAAGCCCCTCTCGTAAGAGTGTCCCGACTTCCCGTGTGCGACACCTGCCTGGAACAAATCCAGAAGATTGAGGGAGTTACCTGCTACGTCTGCGGTAACCCAATCGTGAGCTCGGTGCTCCAGAATCAGGAGAAACCCTGCTGCGGTGAGTGTGTCAGCTCCGAACCTCTATTCGACAGGGCAGTGGCCTATGGACCCTATGATGGCGGCCTTAGAGAGCTCATTCACCTGCTGAAATATGACGGTGTCCGGCCGGCAGCCAATGTCCTCGGCCGAATGATGAGCGAGGCATTTCTCGACCTCGGCCCCAAGTTCGATAACGGCGAACCGATCGTCGTTCCCGTTCCGCTGCACTCGTCAAAGTTGAAGCAGCGTGGATTCAACCAATCTGAGTTAATCGCGCATGCCGCACTTAAGATCGTCCAGCTGGGACGCATCAACGCCGAGATCCTGCGCCGCACTCGCCCGACTGAAACGCAGACGGGACTGACTCGCGATCAGCGCCAGCGCAATATTCGGGGTGCTTTCCGTGTGCAGCACCGGAATCTGATTTCCGGAAAAGACATCTTACTGGTTGACGACGTTTTCACAACCGGAACAACGGTTTCGGAATGCGCTCGCGTATTGCGCAAAGCTGGAGCCAAGCGCGTGTTTGTGGCCACTGTGGCCCGCGTGCTTCTGGCAGAGCAAACCGGCCTGACCGCTGTATCGCAGGAGCTAGAGTCCCAGGGAGCCGCGCTGCTCTCAAGGGCGGCGCGCGCATGAAGTTTTATGCCGGCTAAACACAATTCGGGTTCGACTGAAAGACTTGCAAACGATGCTTTGCGAATGCACCAGCATCAGCATGGACTGAACCTTTACTCTGCCATGCATGCCCCGGTTCTCGTCCTGAATGCCTCCTACGAGCCGATCAACGTTTGCGCGGCGCGCCGTGCGATTGTTCTTGTGCTGAAGGGCGTCGCTATCACCGAGGAGATCAACGGTCACTTCCTGCACTCTGCTCGTCTGGCCATGCGTGTGCCATCGGTCATCCGACTTATTGAATATCGTCGCATTCCTCATCAAAGCCGGGCACTCTCGCGCAAGAACATTCTTTTGCGCGATCGTAACACCTGCCAGTACTGTGGCGAGGTGCTTTCCTCGACCGAGTTGACTCTGGATCATGTGATTCCTCGTTCGCGTGGAGGCGCCTCTACTTGGGAGAATCTTGTCGCCTGCTGCCATGACTGCAACCACAAGAAGGGCAATCAACTGCCCGCCGAAGCAGGGATGAAATTGTTGCGAGAGCCTCGTGCCTTCAGCCTCCATACCAGCAGACACATCATGCGCTTGATGGGTCATTCTGATACAAAGTGGCAAAAATACCTGTTTTTCTGATTGTGCAAAGATCATGCGCGACTGTGTCCAAGAGTTTGCGCATGTGAACCGCACAACCATCCGGGCGCAGACTACTTCCAAACGTAGGAAGACTGATTCCGCTTTCTTCGCTTTTATAACTAGTTGCCTCGCCTGCACGCGCGAAAAACACGCGTCATTCGCAACTCTCTTATGACCGCCGTTGGAATTCAAACTGCAATAGCTTCCATTGTTCCCATTTAGTGGTGCGCGCCTTCGTTCTCACAATCGAATCTTTGGGGACCGGAGTAAAGATGTCAGAAAACGTGATGGATCTGATCGTTACCGATCTCAGGAATTCAGGACCGCTGTATTTTCCACATCGGAGTGAGTTGAAGAGCGTCAGAGTAGTTGGGCACACACCCAAGGCAGATCACTACATCTACGACATGGTTGTGGATTTTGAAGACGGAACGGAAAGAATCGCCGCCAAGGTGTACCGCCCTACCAAATCGCATTCGGCGGGTGTACGCGGAATGGCAAAGACCGAGGCTGATAATCTGAATCGCGTCTTTGCTGTTTTTGAGAAAAGGAAACTCTCTGGTGTTCCTCGCCCGATCGGCGACTTTTCCGAGCATGGTGCAATTGTCGCCGAGAAATTTGTCGGCCTGCCACTGCAGTCCATCATTATGAAAGCGGCGTTGTTGCCCGGCTACGCTGATCGCGGCATGTTACAGGTAGCTGCTCGCCGGACAGGTGAGTGGCTGCGCACGTTCCACCACGCAACTGCAGACATGCCCGCCCCGTTCGATCCCAACGCTCTGGTTTCTGAGTTGGAGCGGCTTTGCGAAAGCTGCAAGGGCGAGGGGTTGGATGATCCCGCGATTCGCACGATCTTGTCCGGAACTCGTGCAATTCTTGCACGGAGCAAGAAGAACCTTCCCTCTTCCGCTGTGCTAAATGATTTCACACCCTTGAACGTCATCATCGGAGAACAAGGGATTGGTGTCTCCGACTATGCCAAAATGTCGCAACGCGGTGCATCTTACAATGATGTGGCGATGTTCCTGG
>JAEYQK010000010.1 GCA_023410055.1 Acidobacteriota bacterium | reverse complement strand
TCCTGGCCTGTGTGGAAGCGCTCGAAAAATATCCTTTCTGCAATCGCAACATCACAGGACAAGTTCAGGAGGAATTCCTGTCCGCTTACGGGGCGGATCTCAACGAGCAAGGCGTGTTGCGCGTTCTAAAGATGAAAGCTCTGCTCAGCATGTTCGCTAATGGTCGCAACGTGAAGGAAAGTGCCATCCGTAAGCGCGTAATGTGGGCAACGGTTATGAAGCGTTTCATACAGCAGGCAGCACAACGCTCCATGGCACCGGCGGCCTAATCCTTCTTTCCGTCGTCTCAGGAATTCGGTTCTGCTAAGCTGTTTGCGATGTCCATCGCAGATAATTTGGCATTTGTGCGCGAACGCATCGCAACCGCCGCCGCTCGTGCCGGACGCAGTCCGTCTAGCGTCGCGCTAATGGCGGTCAGCAAGACGTTCCCTGCCGAGGCCGTCCACGAAGCGTACGCCGCAGGACAACGCCTCTTCGGCGAGAGCCGCGTCCAGGAGTTCGTAGGCAAGTGCGTGGCCTTGCAGTCTCTTCCTGGACTCGAATTCCATCTCATCGGTCATCTGCAATCGAACAAGTCGGCTAAAGCAGCCGAACTCTTCGACGCCGTCGATTCTGTGGATTCGCTTCGTCTTGCTGAACGCCTTAACGAAGCAGCAGGCAAAGTGGGAAAGACGCTGCCGGTCCTGATTGAAGTCAACGTCGGCGGCGAACAGCAAAAAGCTGGAGTCGCACCTGACTCCGACGAACTGGAGCAAATTCTTTCTGCGGCACCGCGCCTCGCCAATCTCCGCTTCCGCGGACTGATGACGATTCCGCCGTTTACTGATGATCCCGAGCAATCACGTCCTTACTTCGCCAGACTGCGGCAGCTTCGTGATGAATTGGCGAGCAGACATTTACCCGCACTATCGATGAACGTGTTGTCCATGGGCATGTCGCATGATTTCGAGGTAGCGATCGAGGAAGGCTCTACCTGTGTTCGCGTCGGCACCGCCATTTTTGGAAACCGGGAGAAACCTGAATGAAAGTCGTTGACCAGATATTTGGCTGGATCATGGTGATCCTCGGCGTGGTTCACGCCTTCTTTATCTTTCGCGGACACGGGTTCTCATCCCTGTCTGCCTACTCCGGCGTGATCATTATCATTCTGGCAGGATTCATCAACATATCGCGCGCACAAACGCCGAAGGGCCTCATCAAGTTCACTTCGAGTTTCGCCAACATCGTCGTGGTTGCGTCGAGCGGCGCGCTTACATACTCGCTGCACTCGATGTTGCGTGAGAACCTTCAGGTCCCGATACTGCTCGTCGTGGCCGTCATCGAACTCGCATTTGCCATCTGGGGCTGACGATGATTCCGATTCGCGACACCGCCCAGGGCGCGACCTTCAGCGTGAAGGTCCACCCGCGGGCGAAGAAGAACGCCATCACCGGCGAGGTCGGCGATGCAATCAAGGTCGCGTTGACTGCACCTCCGGTTGAGGGTAAGGCCAACGATGCCTGCATCAAGTTCCTGGCCGAAGTATTGGACGTTCCGCGTTCCTCGGTTACGATAGCCGCTGGTGAGACCGGGCGTCAGAAGGTCATTCGCGTACAGGGCCGAACGGCCGCCCAGGTTGAGCAGTTGTTGCGCGCAAACAATTTGCAGTGATTCAGGCTTAATAGGGAGTCTCTCTTGAGCTTCGCCCAACGCTGGCAGGACATTCGCACTGGCTTCGAGCGTCCCTTTTGGGTCGCCAACATCAGCGAGATCTTCGAGCGCCTGTCGTACTACGCCGCTTTTGCCTCGCTTGCCCGTTATTTGCACGAAGGTTTGGAACTGCCCGTAGAAACCGCAACCACGCTCGCGGGGCTGTTCGGCGGCGCGGTATGGTTCCTGGCAATCTTCGGCGGAACCGTGGCCGATCGCTTAGGCTTCCGTCGCGCTCTATCGCTCGCGTACTTCATCCTGACCTGCGCTTACTTCCTCATGGGCTCGCTCGGCGCTCCGTGGATGGGCGGCGTGCGCCACGCAGTTCCACTCGTACCACTGGCCGCCGTCATATTGCTCTTGCCTGCCTTTGGTATCGCGCTGGTGAAGCCCTGCGTTGTCGGCACGACGGCCCGAGCCTCCAAAGAGAACGTTCGCTCAATCGGCTACTCGATTTACTACACGCTGGTGAACATCGGTTCCACCGCCGGCCCCTACGTCGCCTCGACCGTTCGCAGTCACATGGCAGTTGAGAAGGTATTCATCGTAGCGTCAGTCAGCGTACTGTTGATGTTCTTCGCCGTGCTGATCTTCTTCAAGGAGCCGCGCCGCGAAGCCGGCCAGGAAGTCCCGACACTGCGCCAGGTTGCGCGGAACTTCGGCACCGTCATCACCAACTGGCGCTTCATGCTGTTCCTGATCATCTTCTCCGGATACTGGATCGTCTTCTGGCAGCAGTACATCATTCTGCCGATCTACATTCACGACTTCATCAACCCGAACGTCGATACCGAACTCACGCTAATCGCCGACCCGCTCGTGGTTATCGCTTTCACCGTGCTGATCAGCATCGCCACCCGCAAGCTACGTGCGTTTCACGCCATCACACTCGGCACACTTGTCTCCTCGCTTGCCTGGCTGGTTGTCGTGCTCGACCGCGGCGGACGCAGCATGTTCCATCTCGGCAACACGCAGCTTTGGGGAGTGGCCCTCATAGCGCTCGCCGTACTCGCACTCGGTGAGATCATCCAGTCTCCGCGCTATTACGAGTACATCTCGCGCCTGGCGCCACCCGGACAGCAAGGCACCTACATGGGATTCGCCTTCCTGCCCATCGGCATCGGATCGATCGTCGCAGGCAAATTCGCGGGCGTACTGATCCACCACTTCGGAGAAGTGCAGCATCGCCCCGAGCGCATCTGGTGGACCGTCAGCGCCGTCGGCCTCGTGACGGCAATCCTGCTGTGGATCTATGACCGCTTCGTGCAGCCGCAGCAACCAGCAACTGAGCCGAACGTCGCCGTGTCAGCGAACTCCTGATGACTCGAAACTCAAAACTCGAGACTCACAACTCAATGAAATCTCCCGCCTACATGGCCGCGCACATACGCCGCGTGCTCAAGGACGGCGGATCCGCCCCGCACAGCGCCGAGGTGCAGTGGTTCTTCAAAGAGCAAATCAAGTCGCACGGCTGGTACACCGACGATCTCCGAAAGCTGGCTGCTCGCTTCCGCAAGGTCTTGCTTCATGATTGCGGCCTCGACTATCTCGTCCAAGTAGCTGACAAGCTGTTTGACAGTGAAGTGCTGGAAGAGAAAGGCATGGCCGTTCTCATCTTGCAGAAGTCGGTTCCTGAGTTCGGCAAGAAAGAATTCAAGCTGTTCGAGTCCTGGCTTTCGCGCATATGCAGCTGGGCCGATCACGATGCACTCGTCCAATACCTCATCGGACCAATGATCGCCGGACCCACTTCCGCGAAACGAACAACACAGCGGGTGCCGCACCCTTCCCCGCAGGGGAGGGTGCGCTCATACCTTCCATCCGTCTTTCGCTGGGCCAAGTCGCGCGACCGCTGGCATCGTCGCGCCGCAGCCGTGGCTCTGCTTCGCGGCAATCGCCGACAGATGTTCTTCGACGAGATCGTCCGCGTGTCGGAGATGCTGCTGTCCGACAAGGACGATATGGTCCAAAAAGGACTCGGCTGGCTGCTCCGAGAAGCTGCCAAGTACAACCGCGAAAAAACCGTTCCTTACCTGATGACGACCCGCGACCGTGCTCCGCGACTTGTGCTCAGAACAGCATGCGAAACGCTTCCGCCAGAGCTGAAAACTAAAATCCTCGGAACGCAGCCGAAGCGAAGGGCAGCAGCAAGGTAAGAAATGGCGGGGGTGTGCCTCACGCCTCCGGCTAGGGCGTAGGGCACTTCGCAGACGAATGTCGCGCCGGCGTTCTGTGGATGGATTTGGCTTAGCGTTCGGCTGTCAGCTCACGTTCTGCTTCAAGCCAGTGTTCGAAATCGTGGCCCGGCTTGCGGCCACGCTGTTCGTAGATTTCGTAGGCCCTCATGCGAACGCGGTCGTCGCCGCAGGCGCTGACTGGGTTCAGCGGGTCTGCCGGCATCGAACGCCCGCCCTGGTCGGGTAGCACTGGATCGCGTTGCTTACGCATACTCCTCCTCAGCATCACCGGCGCGGGAACACCGGCGCTCTGGCATCTTTTGGCGGCTTCTGGCGTCTCATCGTTACGATGCCTCATCGCGCTGTATGGTGCTCACTTCTCGCAAGGCAATCCGAGACTGAATCTGACGATCTGGACCAGGTTCGTTGCGCCTACGTCAGCCAGCCCTCTACTACCGAAGCAAGAATGTCGCAATCCGGTCCCACATCGTCGTTGTGGCCAGCTTCATGACAGCTGCTCCTGCCACAGCGAGACCGGCCCACCCTACCGCATAATATCGATCAAACCTCCGGGTGAGTGCCCACTTCACAACTAGAAATCCCGCGCCGATGGCCAACGAAGCAAAGAACGGACCGAAGATGTTCCCCCACACCGTGTGTTCATAAAGCGACGTGACCGCAGGAATTCGGTCCAGCGGGGCAGGCATTGCCGCTAGCGTCGCCAACAGCATCATCGGTCTATGAATGTTCGGTTTTCGCCGATTCAAGATGCCAACTGTCACGAAAAACGCAAAGATGGTGGCCGTCGTGATTGGAATCGCCATGAAGCTCTGAGGGTGGAGGTTCCACAGCGTTCTGTCAGCTGGAGCAACCCGAGTAGCCTTGATCGCGACCTCGAATCCCAGGAAGAAGACGCATGCCGCCAACACCGCGCCTGCTTTTCCGAGTGTCATGTGCAGCCGGCGTTTGCCGTTTACCACCAATAACGGTTGCACCACCAATAACAGCACCCACGCCGACATCGTTATACCGTGAGCAATCAGCACCGGCCGGATAGCTGGCGTGAGGGGGCGATTGGGGAACGCTCTTCCGTGCAGGTAAAACTGCTGAAATCCGAAGAACATCGCCATCAGCAGGAATAGGGCCGCGCCACTGTAGAAGAATCGTGCGCGATCCTGTGACGTTGTTCGCAGCGGTCTGGCGACCGGAGTCGGGGTGGAAATGCTGGGGGCGACTCCTGCCCCAGAGACTGGCGATTGACTCAAAGGCTGCATGCGGAACTCCTCAATCGAGCGTTTTCGGGCTTCCGGCGGGAAACCTTCTGATGTCACCTGCCGTTAGCAACTTGGCAGTGGAAAACGCTTTGATGTTCAGAGTTGCTTCAGGGTTGGATTCGAGATGTAGGCCAACAGCTAGTCTGTGAGCCCGAAGGGCGATAGAAAATAGCCCAGGACGTAAGTCCTGGGTCAGGCTCAGCGCGTGAGAAGACTATCTATCCTGTTCGTCGCTAGAAATCGCTTCAGCTGTTATCTCTGTTAGCAGGAACCTGAAGGACTCGAAATTCGCAGGGTTTACTTTCACTCTGAACCCATCAGATCGCTCCTTCCACTCTAGCCCTGCATCCTCGCACCGCTTGCTCCAGGTTTGTGCGTCAAGATAAGAGAACACAACCCACAGAGACGTCTTTCTCGGAGCGAACCACATAAAGTTGTTCGAGTTCCCGTTGTCAGTCAATCCAACAAATTCTTGGTTGTACCTGAGACTGCGAGTTCGTTTGGCTTTTCCGTTTATAATCTTTAAGCACTCGTCAATCAGAGGCATGATAGTCGGAGCCCACCCATCCCAACTGGCACGGTCGCTCGGGTCACCAGATTGTGGTTCTGCCCTTCGCAAGTCACGGCAGTCAAGAACCGTTATAAAGACAACGGCAGGTAGTTGACTGTCTGCCTTAATTGCGTTGACCTGAATCGCCATGATCGGAATCGAACCGCTAAAGAGCGAAATGACGTTCAAAAAACGTGAAGTAATGTCTTCGGCGACTACAACGGCGATGTGTTGATAATCAGTCCACTTCCTCCGCTCTATGTCCCAGTACTCAATCGTGCGAATCAAGTGACTCTCGTCGAGTTGCCCGAGCATCAGTTCGACTACATAGCGATTCTCTCCCGCTCCATCTTCCAGTAACAGGTCGAGTCGGCCCTTCTGCTGACGACGTTGGCTCTCGATCACACGGATGTCATCTCCGAGTCCCAATATGCTCGGGTCGTTCTTTATGAGTCCTTCAAGTTGGCTTTCCGTCATTCCAGTCGAACTCAATGGCACGACCCTGCCTTTCGACCACCGCACATCACCAAAAGCCGCAGTAGCCACAAGCAAAACCTCCTGTCAATCGAGTGTGCAGCAGCTTAGCACAGCAATGCGATCCGCGGCGACATCGTTATTATGTTTTCGTGCCATCGCTCCTAACACGTCCATCGGTCCAGCAACGTCATCTTCAAGCCAGAGGCGCGGCGTCCGATACAACGAATTTCCAAATTCAGAACAAACCGCAAGCGGTAAGTCTGACTCGCCAGAACTCAGCTACACTCGATCCTTCTTGCTTACTCTCATTCATCCGGGGGCAATATGCTCTTGACAGCATATGCACTGCGAGGCATAATTCATGGGTTGGCTGATTCTGTTTCACCACGAGTTCTATCCGGAGTTTCAGGCCCTTGCTGACGATGTACAGGACGAATTGCTCGCTCAACTCAAGGTGATTCGACTCTTCGGCCCGGAGACTGGCCGCCCGCGAGTAGATACGTTGAAAGGTTCTCGCCACGCAAACATGAAAGAGCTGCGTTTTGATGCGGCAGGCGGGGTGTGGCGAGTCGCTTTCGCGTTCGATCCAAAACGGAGAGGGATTCTACTTATTGCGGGCGACAAGTCCGGAGTCTCTGAGAAGAGCTTTTACAGGCAGTTGATCAGAAAAGCCGATGCAAGATACGAAAATCATGTGAAGGGGTTGAAGCAGACCGCGAAGGATGCCTAGGAGGAGATAAAGTCATGAAGACGCTCGACGATGTATTGAACGCTCTTCCGTCCAGTCGCCGCAAACGGATCGAAAAGCGTGCGGCGCGACTGGTTGCGGAAGAGCTGACTATGCGTGAACTCCGCAAAGCCCGTCACATGACACAGTCACAACTGGCGCGGAGCTTAGGTGTGAAACAGGAACAGGTATCTCGCATAGAAAAGCGCACCGATCTCCATATCTCCACGCTCCGCCGCTCGATTGAAGCGATGGGAGGAAGACTCTCAATTGTTGCTGAGTTCCCCGATAAACCACCTGTGCTGCTTACAGGTCTCGGTAGTTAACGCATCCCCACGATTTCTGTTCCGTTTTTGTAACATTTCGCTCCGTCACGTCATAACCGGCAGAAATTGTCTTAAGCTTGATTCTGAACAGAAGGCCGACGTGTATTCGCCAGCTTTCGCTGAATACTGATGGCTGAGGGCTGACGGCTCTTTGTAGAGCCATTAACTCTTCACTCAACTCGCGCCACTGAGATTACCGCGCGGACAGGCTCTCGCCATCACTCAGAGACTGGTAGTTAAGTCGTTTAGAATCGTCAGTCACACAATGAAGGGGTGGGGGAGGGGAGGGAGTGTCTATTAAGTTATCTCCTCCTATACAGCGCTGATATCGAGCTCCAGTTTGGAGTTTCGAGCTTTGAATATTGAACATCAGAACTCGCAACTCACCCTCTCTGTCCCTCGCCGTCCAACGTAGAGGCATTTACAATGGACTTTTGCCTTTACTGCCATGATGAGACTGAAAGAGATTCAATCGGCACTGGCGCAGCGCAAGTTCGATGCGTGGCTGTTTTATGACCATCATCATCGCGATCCGATCGCCTATCGCGTGCTCGGGATTCCCGAGTCGCTGATGGTGACGCGGCGCTGGTTCTATGTCATTCCCGCGCACGGCGAACCGGCGAAGCTGGTACATCGGATCGAAGCCGGACATCTCGACGGCGTTCCGGGCACGAAGCGCGAATACTCGTCGTGGCAGGAGCTTCAACAACAGCTGAAGTCGATGCTCGCGAACTACAAGAACGTCGCGATGCAGTATTCGCCCCTCAACATGGTTCCTTACATAGGACTGGTCGATGCCGGAACCGTGGAACTCGTCAGGAGCTTCGGCGTCGTGCCGATATCGTCGGGTGATCTCGTAGCAAAGTTTGAGGCCACCTGGACCGACGAGCAGATCAAGAGCCACTTCGAGGCGCGCGACGCGATCGATGCGATCACCGCAGCAGCCTTCCAGGAGATCGGACGAAGAGTTCGCAACGGACGCACACACGAGCACGAGA
>JAEYQK010000045.1 GCA_023410055.1 Acidobacteriota bacterium | reverse complement strand
ACGTGCTGTTCCAAACAGGAAGCCCAGCACGAGCAAGTTGGTTCAGAGCTTAGGGCGGGCGCTTGCTAACGAGCTTGGCCAGATGGATATGCCGAAGGACGAACGTTAGTGGACGGTAAATCGCCATGTCGCTCACAATCCCGTTTTGGTGCAGTTGCTGAATAGAATGAACGCTTCCACAAAATCGAGTGTGAGCTTCCTGTTGGGAGCAATTGCTTGGCTGTTGTTTGCCATCGCTGGACTCGTATTCTTCTGGGGAGGACGGGCCATCAGCGAATTTGGAAAGGTTGGCAGACTGCTAGCTGAGTTGGAGGGTCTGGCTATTGCCGTGGCGTGTGGGGCGTTGGGAGCAATCGCTAAGACTGCTGAGAAACATCTTGAAACAAGTAAGCAGAGTTCAACTACAGACGAGTCTGCCTAAGAGCACCAGCATTGCGACAGGATTGCTGTTGATATAGACCCTTGTATACAGCTATCCCGATTCGGGACAGTAGTGAGCGGGAAGGCCTGTTCTCGCCATTTATCCGTGTAAACTGTGTGCTGTTCACTTGCGCTCACGGATTCTAGGCCCGATCACTTCGATATTGTCAGTCCAAATGCCACCTGAGTATGCGCTCGGCAGTTTTTGAAGATCTTGCACGCTGTTAAGACCCTTTGAGCGTCCCGCCCTCATATCCTCCAGGCTCATTTCATCCCAAACAAAGACGGAGGTCCCGGCACGTTCCATGCGGCCAAGAAACTTGTTTGGCCATCCCCAGATCAACCAGCCGATATTAGCTGGGACCATGAGCACGCTGTTTCGGCAGTCACTCGGGACATAACCCGACCAACCCAAAGCGAGGTAAGAGCGCAGACATCGCTTCTCAGCTTGCGGAGACCACGTTCTCACGTTCGGCAGTTGGGCTCGAATGATCGACATGGGGCGTTCACCGCCATGAATCATCAATCGCCGCAGTTCTGCGTCAGGCAACGTCTTCAACTTCGCAACAAGAGCGGAGCCCTCGTTCGGGTCGTTGCTCTTGATGTGGAGCAGAAAGGATCTCTCCGGGAAAGCGCTCAAAACCTCATCGAGAGATGGCATAAGTCCCACCCCCTGTCCTCGTAGAGGAAATGTCCTGCCTCCGTCTGCCGTGTAGCCGTACCCCACGTCGAGCGTCTTCAGGTAGGACAGCTTCTGTTCCCTGGTGACGCCATGCCCTTCGGTGCGACATTCGAGTGTCCAATCGTGGAAGACCGCCCAGTTTCCGTCAACCGTTGGATGGATGTCGAACTCAACTATGTCGGCTCCGTCGTTGAAGGCTTCCTTCATCGAGGGCAGCGTGTTTTCAATGAACGTGTTACGCGGCTGGAAAATGCGTGAAGCAGTACACGTGTCGGCCGTAACGCCACCGAGTGGGTAGTCTTGACCTACGCCCCGGTGCGCCAGAAGTTGAGGCCTGCGCTGTTGTCGCTTGGAAAACAAGGATGTATTGTTCGCCCACACTAGAACGAGCAGAAGAAGGATGCCGATGATTATCATCTTGCGTCTGTTCATCGAAAAACTTCTACATCATGGGTACGCTCAAAAGGAAGATAAAAGAACTTGAGTGAAGAGTTTCTTTTCGTTATAGGTCAGGCCACCAGGGAAACCCGTAAGCATGAAGCCACCGCCGTTTGAGGGACGCGATTCTGACTTTGGTGACCGCCGTTGCTGCAAATTTTGCGCGGGCGTTCGTGATCGAAACTAGGGCTACGATCACGCTTCATAGTAGCCTGATCGTAACCCCGAGACGAACTTTCTTCAGGCTGTTCGATCGGCTGCCCGTGCGTGCTATTCTCAACACCGCAATACTAATCGCTTCGAACACGCGCAAGCGTCCGCCGCAACGCGGCTTCGTTCAAATCGGCTCTCGTCCACCAATCCCGAAATGGAAATGCAGCGGCTTGAACGGTTGCAACTCAGCTTCTGCGCCTTCGGAGGAATCCTAACGATTTCTTCAGGTCCTCGATGACCTCATACACAATCGGGCACGTGAATGTGCGTTCTATCATGGCCATGGTGCGGAACACAAACTCCGGCTCGCAGAGATACGGATAACCGCTACAATGGGCTGGGCGATCCTCATAAATACTGCAGCGATTTTCTTTCAGAAAGGGACACGGAAGCGCATTCGTTTCCCAATGTTTATCGCTGTGATCTTCCGTCCGTTCAAGATACTTTTCTATGAACGACCGGCACTCCATGCCGAAACGCCGCGCCAGTCGGTCGACTTCCTCTTTACTGAACGACGGTTTTACCTGCCGGCAACAGTTGGCGCAGGTAGTGCAATCGATTCCGGCCCACACCCGCTGTGTGGTCTCAAAGACGCGCCTGTCGATCTGGTCAGAATCCAAGTTGCACCGATTCTTCAGGAACTGTCGAAATCGCCAGTTCTCATCCTCTCTATCCTTCGCCAGCTCGCGTATGTGAACAAGATCGAGATCCATGCACAGAAGAATGCCGATTCTGGCCCACAGATGCAAGTGCAGGCGAGTGTGGCACGAGTCGGAATCGCAATCGGACTTGCGAATCGCATCGGGGCGCCCTCCCCTGTTGCCAATTGCCCATTCGGATGCCGAGCTGCTTCACGCCCCTGACTCGCCTGATGCCGGCCGCGAGATCGGCGCTGAGGAGGCCACTGTCGGCGGCTTGGTACGCAAGACGGAGGATTGCTCCGAGCCGCACGTTGATCGTTTGCGGGCGCTAGCGGAACTGCTTCAAGAAACTGCCGATAGCGCAGCATAACAACTCGATTCAGTGCGAGCCGTGGCTCAGAACAATACCAGGTTTTGAACTCACCCATCGCGTGGGCGTACGTCTTGCGCGATTCTGGGGCGAGGACGAGTCCTGAGTTTCATGGGCGCGGCCTCCGGCACCGCCCTCAATTATTGGCTCATCTGCCCAAGTTTCTCCTTCCCCGCCAATCATGGTAGGTTCAGTAGAGTACCCTTACGCTGTGCAGCGACGTCGTCTCCTATATAATCCAACCGAACTAATTTCCGTAAGGGAGAATTGTCTCGAATGGCTACAACCATGACCAAGACACAACTTGTCGCTCTTCTGGCCGACAAAATTGAAGTCAACAAAAAGCAAGCAACCGCGTTTCTCGACACGCTGGCGGAGACCGCTGTCCAGCAAGCGAAAAAGAACGGCGTTTTCGTCGTTCCCGGTCTCGGTCGCCTGAAGAAGGTTCAGCGCAAGGCGCGTACGGGGCGCAATCCGCAGACTGGCGAAGCTATCAAGATCAAGGCGAAGACGACGGCGAAGTTCTATGTGGCCAAGGCCGTGAAGGATGCTATCGCTCCGGCGAAAAAGTAGTCCCCCTGCGTTTCTTTCCATCAGGCCAGCATCGCTGCTGGCCTTTTCTGCGGTTTGGAACCTGGAGCTTTGTCCGGAGCCAATTTGCTGGCTGTGTAGGCTCCGGACGAGTTCTGAAATACGGAAACTGAACTTTAGAGGTGAACTACATGACAGAAGAACCAAGCTACGACTGTCCCTTCGCCCAGGCATTATCTCCTTGCAGTCAGGCGGCAGACCATCTCACTAATCGCCTTATGTCCAACTATCCCGTTTCGGCACAATAGTAAGCGAGAAGCCCTGTTTCGGGCACAACCGCGGTTACCTTGGTTACTTCATGTCGAGATCACAGCCAAGATACTATTGGTGCTCCCAAAAAAGTGCAGTCGCTGGGGTGAACTTTTGCGAGTCAGAAACTCGCAGAACCAGTCAGTTCCAATTCGCGATGATCTCAGCCGCAAGAGGCGTAAGAAAATACGGCCGCGTTGGTGTCGAGGGCGATATTCGCGCATGTCACGCTGCACGCTCTACGGTGGCTCGTGCTTGTGACCTTGGCTGTGGCGGAATGTCGTTTTACACGGCGCTGGACCTTGTCAAGGGAGACATTGTCCGTTTGGAGTTTGAACTGCCTCACTCGTGCGAAGTATTCAGAGTCAGCGCAGAGGTCAAGAACCGCAATGGGCTTCGCTACGGTGTCGAATTCCAGCAATTGACCCCTGACGAGTTCGGGGAGATAGCGCGGGTCACAGCTATCCTCTCATTTTCGCAGGCCTAGTCGCGAATGCAATGCCGCTGTGATGCCGCTTGCCCCGCCAGCAAAAGCATGATTAGTGGCGAGAATGTATGGTCCGCCGTCCGACTGCAAGAGGAGATTGGTTGGACGAAGTGACCGTCTGCGCAAATGTATCCGATTCATGGACGGATCGACTTCCATTGGTAATGCGACCCTGGACAATGCAGGCAACGCCGGGTTGAGCATCAGTGCGCTGGCAGCCGGTCCGCACAATGTGAGTGCCGCATACGCCGGCGACGCCAACTTCACGGTACGGACTTCGCCCGCAATAGCTCAGCTGGTTCAGGAATTACGTTTCTTTGTTCCGAGTGGCGGAGGGTCGGCAAGCATACGTCACGGTGAAGTCGCCACCTATCAACTCCAGTTAGGCTTGTCTGACGGCACTACGTTCCCAGCGCCGTAACGCTGTCTCTCGCCGGAGTCCCAGCGGGTGCAACGTATTCAATCACGCCCACAACCATTGCCGCGGGAAGTGCTTGGCAGAACGTAATTGTCAGGGTACAGACACCACAGCTGACCTCTACTGCGCGTCCGAACACAGCTAATACGGGCAGGATGTTGGCCGTCATCGGCTTTCCACTGGCTAGCATCTTCTACCTGCGCATCGACATGCTTGCCAGGCGTAAGCGGATTTGCATCGCGCTGCTGTTTCTCGTGATTGCACTTGTTGGGATGACCGCTTGCGGGACGGGTGGTACGCTCTTGAGCAAATCCGAGGTTTATACGCTCCAGCTGAATGCGACGAGCAGATCTTTGGATCGTTCGACGAACCTGACGCTGATCGTGCATAGATAGAGAGACGGGGAATCAAGAGCTGGTAGAGCAAGGCTGCGGCCCTCACCAATCCTCCAGCCCGAAATGTGGCTGGTGGCGGACTCCAGTTGTGTGGGACGTTCGGATTCAATTTCGCCTGTGTCCGGGTTATAATCGCGAAGGGTAAACTGTGTATTCTCCTCTTATCGTTATTACAGCCTTTCTCCTAGGGTGCGCAGTCGGCGGTTTGCTGGTGTCTCTCCGTAGACGAGCGCGCATGGACGTAATAAGAAGCGAATTCGAACGGCAATTGGAAGAGACAGCCACCAGGAGCTGGACCTCTAGAGTTTCCAAGAATGCCCGACACGATTCGTAATGACCTTGAATCCGTTAATGGTCTCTAGCCTCACACGGTCCTAGGTCTTCATAACCTCCGACAAGGGAACATTTCGGAAGTCTGCTGTCCGGCATGAACGGCGGTTCTGAGCGGGTGCTGGCCGCCGTGCTATCTGCCACCGCTGCGGTTTTTCTTCACCACTGATCGCGGGCCCGCCATGCTTCCCACACTCCTGCCGAGTTCCAGGACATGCCCAGAGTTCTCCGAACTTACAAGATCACTTGCTCTTTGCTGGTGAAAGGCAAGCTGTTGGAACATGTTTCAATCCACGCTCGCGTGCGCGAGCGGCTACAAAGCGTTTCAATCCACGTCCGCACCCAACGACACTGTAGTGCAGGCGGTCCATTGGTTCAATTTCTTTTCCAAACCATGTCCGCACACTCTGCAGCAGGTTAACCTAGCTACAGTTTACGCCCTGATCTTGCTTTACGAACCCGTGCACTAGCAATGCCGGTGCCCTTAAGCGCCAAGGCCGGATTCGCAGCTACAGCGCCAGCAGTTCGTCCTCGGAGTTTATCAGGACAAAGCTGTGGCCGGCGCCGGCATTTGCGCCGGCGGCGGTACAAGATTGCTGACCGTCACGTTTGTAATTCCTGCTTGGTTCATGGCGTCCTGAATCCCCGCTGTAGACGGCAAAACGTAATCTTGCACGCGGCGGGGCACACTGACCTTCGGCAGTTTCGAAATGCGGTCTGTCACAAGGGAGAACAGTTGATCAGCCGGAGCGTTGCCATACTTGCTTGCATGCGAGAATACGAACAGTCCGCGGCTCGCCATCAGACCACGGCCGGCAGACCGGTCGATGTCCCACATTTCGCGCAATGACCGCCAGAAGAGCGCCAGATCTTCAGGGGAGAACTTCGTTTGTTCGGCTAGCGAAGGATTAATGAAGCCAAAAGCACGATACAGTGCATAAGGGAGAATGGCTTTACGGCCCATTTCCGTGAGCTTGCCTCCTGTCGCGCTCTCATAACCGTCAGCAGCCACGTACTTTGCGCCGTCTTCTTTAGTTATGGCAACGCGAGTGATCGCGACTTCCTGCAGGAAAACCGGATCAACGGAACGGGCGAAGGTCAGTTGTGCGGGGCCACGTACCTGACCGCAGTTCACCCCCGTTGTCATGACTGCGCCAAACGTGCGAATGTCGAAGAACGTTTCACACATCCACTCGCGGGCTCTCGCGACATCCTCTGTGTTTTGCTTGGTGCCGGTAGACTTGATCCCCTTGGCCGCGTACGCTTCCCGGTGGAGCGTATTGAGTGCGACGCCCCTATTCTGGACGTAGATCCTATAGCCCGGCTGCCCGCCCTGCACCAAGTCAACGTAGTTTCGCACCTTGCGCTTGAGACAAACGTCGGTGACAAGGCCGTGCATGGTTTCCGGATCGACGCGCGGCAGATTGCCCGCGTCAGGATCGCCGTTCGGGTTTCCGTCCTGCACGTCAAAAAGCAAGACAAAGTCATGCCGGCGCTGAACATCGCAGAGGAAATCACTCACTGTAGTCTCCTTTGTCCGCGGCTCGTTACTCGGCGGCGGCCCTCTTTGTCACCTTCTGTTCCTTGCGTTCGCGTGCCTGAGCCCGATCGTGTGCACGCTGATGGTAGTAGCCCAGTGCGAAAAGCCCCTGCTCTCTTGTCGTGAGCAGGGAGGGAAAACTGTGCTTCAAGCCGCAGAGAATTTCTTCGAGTTGTCCGCGGAGCGTGTATCTGGCCGCAAAGTTCGGGGCGCGCAGCTTGGCGAAATGCGCTTCGGCCCTTCGGAGCAAGGTCGGGAACACAAGGCTCGGCGTAACCGAAGCGGCACCATAGAAGCGCTCGGCATCACTACTCTTCATTATTTTCCGGCCCATTGCCTGGCGTTGCAACTTGTCCAAGTCGGCGAGCAATCTTCCGCACAAGTAGGCAGGGTGAAATTCTCCCACATCAAGCCGAACCATATTGCCTTCTTCACAGTTCGGGGCCTCAGACAGCAGTACCAGCTTAATCAGGGCCGCGCGGGAGCGAGTTACGGCTTGCTCCGCGCGATTTCGACGCACGGCCTCAGAGAGCAGCCAGAGGGGCAACACACCGCCGTGGAAGACGAAGTGCAAAAGACTCACCGGCGTGCGAGCGGGCAGATCGCGCGCCGATCTCACGGTTGCAGCGGCCAGTCCGAAAATGCTGCACGGCGAGCCCTCGGTGCCGTCGTAATCGACGATTTCCTGCAAGACAAAATAGCGGGATAAATTGGCCTTCGCCTGCTCCAGAGGCGTGTCGATCCAGTCGCGTACAACTACCCTAGCCTTGTTTGCCGTTAAAGCTGCGGCGAAGAAACGAGCTTGGGTTCCGGTAACCGCCCGTGCGTCCCACGGCGTCTGCAGAAGGGCGCTCATTTCGTTCCGCTGCGGATCCGATAGGAGCAAAGTCGGATTGAATTCGGCTCCTTTGCACCAGAAGACACAACTCACCGGGCCGATGTTCACGTGGTGATCTTCATGCTGAAGAATCTTGTTGAGAGCTTTGATCGCAAGCTCACTGCAATCCAGGCAAGTTGGAGCGTTCAGGGAACGACTCAATCCATAGGACTCAAACGCTCGCGCATTGGCCGACGAAATTGCCATGCCGGTTAGGTTGCCGCCGCGAACACCCTTCACTCGGAACGGGTGCGATTCCGGACAGAACTTGACCTTGTCGCACAGCAGGCAGCGAAGCCGACGCCCTTTCATGGTTCTGCTAACCGCTGCCCAATATCGCTGTACGCTAGGCAACTGTATAGGGAGCATGCCGTCGACTTTGAAGGTGAGTACGTCGCTCGCTTCAAATCCTTCCGGGATCATATGAACCGGCATTGGACCCTTATCAAGAAAACCGAGCACGGCCTTGACCGAAGGCTCATTGATTTCAGCCGCGCACTGTCGCACTGATTCAACAAAGGCCCTGTGGCGAACTTCGACATTCCGGTCTGTCTTGCCAGAATCGCGTCCGACACCCAGAACGTACTCGCCATTGTCAGCTAGAAGCCGGGCCGTGATATCGGTAAGGCGAGCGGTCTGCGGGGCTGCCATCATCTTGCCCCTATCCTGCTTGCCCCCGCCGCCGGCGGAAACGATGCCCTCAAAGGTGCCTTCGTGGTCGAGGAGAATGAACCATTTGATGGCCGTCTCAGCATACATCTTCGGCCCAAGGTCGTTCTCTCCTCCCATTTGTTGCTCCGCCCATTCAGCGAGCGCGCTGAGCAGCATGGGCCACCTCCGTGTAGAGTCCCGGCGGAAGCCTCAAGACGCCGTTCTCCAGTCGTGCGTGAAAAAAAACGGGCGTGCCTCGGCCGGACTTCCTGGGTTGGTCCAATTCCTGCCCGTAAGCCAAATCGAACAACATCAGGCCGAAATCGTCATTTATCTCAACCGCGCGCTCGCTGCCGTCGGCCAGAGCGAAGTTCGCGGGGAACTCGCGCATACCGAGAAACGGATGGTGGAAATACTGGCCTTGCGCGGCACGGCGCTGGAACATTTCCCGGTACTTCCTGACTGGATAGCGTACGCCGGGCCGCAACTCAATATCAGCACGAATGACATAGGCGACGTCTTTGAGGGCCAGTGTGTGCCGATGTGAGCGATTTTCTTCAGCGTAGAAATCCATCCCTGTTGCGGCGCTCGAAAATGCGGCCTTGCTATCCACTTCATTGCGCAGGATCGAAAAATGGCGAATCGGGTTTAGGACCCAGATTTCCCGGACCCGCCACTGCATCTCCGGTTTCCAGAAGATTGCTTCGAGCACGCCCCGAGCCGCCGAGGGCGTTATCACCGGGTAGCTGACTCGTTCCACTTTCATTTCTGGGCGCGTGAAGCAGGCCCACTCGCCCCAGACCTTAAGCCCGATTTGCGAACCGCCAGACACAGTCCCTTTGTCATTGTCCGTTTGGCTCAACTCCGGTTCGCGCTCCGAATTTTGTTGATTTCCGACCATGTCGGGTGCTGTCGGGGTGTGCTCTCCAGAACTCCAGAAACGTCGTCACCAAGATCGAAATTCGACGAACGAGAGAAGTTGGCTCAATATTATCGTATTTCCAGTTTCCCAGAAAACGGATGCTGTTCATGCCCGACCAAAACTGGCCCAAGTGAGAGGCATCACGCATGGCGAGCCCATTGTGCCGAAGGAATGCGTCTAGCTCCGCCATCGGTCCGACATTGCTGGCGATCTGGGCTGAAGCTACTGATGGGCAATAAAGGCATCGGTTTACAACCAAACTTGACGACTGCAGATGAATTGCTTGGAAGGCTACGAGCACTTTCGCTCCGCAGGAATTCGGTCCCCTTGTGGCGAGACTACAGCCACGAAAACGCAGCCGGCCATCGCGGCGACGCTCACGACGGTGCATGACCTACGTAACCAAGTTGACACTGAGAGATCAGCTATACTGCGACTTTCAAAAAGGCCACGCCAATCGATCCCATGGACAAGAGAAAGCACTTCGTTTGGCCACTCCGACGGAAGTTCGCGGTTCTGTTGTTAATCTTCTTTGTTCCTTGCGCCGTTGGGATAGCTATCAAAGGCATCGACTTGCGAAAGCGGGAAATCCGCAAAGCGGAAGACCATGCATTGCTGTTAACCCAGAGTCTTGCTGCTCAACAGGAGCAATTGTCGAACATCGCTGCAACGTTACTTCCAGCCCTCGCCCACGCAAGGGAAGTTGAGACTCTGGATGTAGAGGGCTGTAATCGGCTGTTTGCCCAAATCCATGAGCGATACCCTAATTTCAACGTTATTGCTGCGTTGCGGCCCGACGGTCAGGTATTTGCCGCCTCCCGGCCATTCCCGGCCGGGCTTACTCTTGCTGATCGAAAACATGTTCAGGATGCAATCGGAAAACTTGACTTCTCCGTCGGGGAATACCAAGTAGGACGGATTGTTCACACGGTGGGACTGAGTTATGGCTATCCAGTACTTGACCGTGATAATCGTCTGATTGCTGTTGTCATTGCCGGTTTTGGTCTCGATCAGTTCCAGGACTTCGTGTCTCGGCTTCATCTACCGAACGGCTACGCCGTGTTGATCGCTGACCGAAACGGAACCCGTCTTTTTCGTTGGCCGCGACATGAGATGACGCCCCAAGGCGAACGCATGTCGAGCGTAGGATTCAACCTAATCTCATCCGGCGATGAGCAGGGATTGCGGGAATGGAAATCGTTGGACGGAACAACGCGCATATATGCCTACAAGCGCCTGCGCCTTGGTGCCGATCAGGCGCCGTATCTCTATGTCCTGACCGGAATCCCCAAGCAGGAGATTTTCCGTCAGGCCGACTCCCAAGTGCTGAACAATCTTCTACTGCTCTTGCTAGGGCTAAGCACACTCACCCTTGTGGCGTGGGTTTTCAGCGAGCTTGCGATTGTGAAACCGATCGCACGTCTGGTGAGCGCAACCCGACAGTTTGGCGCCGGAGATATGAATGTGCGAACCGGGTTGTTCTATAGCGCTGATGAAATCGGACAGCTCGCCAAGTCCTTTGATGAGGCGGCAACGCTGTTGCGAGAACGAGATGAGCGGCGGTGCATTGCAGAAAATGCACTGACGAAGGCGAACGCTGAATTGGAACTCCGGGTCCAACAGCGTACGTCGGAACTAGAAGCCTTCACTCAGAAGCTAGCTCTGCATCGAATGCTTTCACCTTTGGCTGTTATCGAGTGGAATACGGATTTTCAAGTTGCTGATTGGAATCCAGCAGCGGAGCGCATTTTTGGCTATGCCCATGCAGAAGCAGTCGGCAGGAATGGCCTAGAACTACTTGTTCCAGCGCAGGAGCAAGGCAAGGTATGGGAGATTTGGAGAGGACTTTTGCAGGGCAGAGAAGAGGCGATGAGCTGCGGGGAAAACCTGACCAAAGATGGAAGGACGATTCTTTGCGAGTGGCACAATAACGCGCTTGTCAATTCTTCGGGAGAGGTGATCGGCGTTGCGTCAATCGTGCAGGACATAACCGAGGCACGCCAAATGCAGCAGCGGCTTCTGCAAGCGCAGAAGATGGAAGCGATCGGAAGGCTCGCTGGAGGAGTGGCCCATGACTTCAACAATATGTTGATGGTGATCAGTAGCTACACGGAACTGCTGCTGAGCAAGCTCTCAGAAGATACGGTACGTCCTTATGGCCAACAGATTCTGGGCGCGAGTCGCCGCGCCGCCGATCTGACTTCCCAGCTACTGGCATTCAGCCGAAAACAGAGTATTACTCCTCGAGTTGTGGACGTAAATGCCATGCTCACCGAACTTGGCAAAATGTTGCCGCATGTGATCGGCGAAAACATTGACCTCGTGCTTGATTTGGAGCCGGAGTTGCATCCCTGTAGAGTCGATCCAACGCACCTCGAACAGGCGATTATGAACCTGGTGTTAAATGCCCGAGATGCTATGCCCGATGGAGGAAGATTATTGCTGCGAACTTCGAACCTGGACTTAACAAAAAGCGGCAATAGTGTTCGAGACATCGCTCCCGGCTTATACGTCAAGTTAACCATTAAAGATGGCGGAGTTGGAATTGCGGCGGAAGCGTTAGGCCACATTTTTGAGCCTTTTTACACCACAAAAGAGCTTGGCAAAGGGACAGGATTGGGCCTATCTATCGTGTACGGAGCCGTAAAGCAGAACGGCGGATATGTCTTCGTAGACAGCGATTTGGGTCAGGGGACTACCTTCGAACTCTACTTGCCGGTTGTGGAAAGCGAAACGGTCGATCTCATTGCCGCAGAAACCGCTTGCTCTACTCCGGATGGGGCAGGAACGGTGCTGTTTGTAGAGGATGAGGAAGCTCTTCGGGCTGCCGGCGCCGATTGCCTGAGTGAATACGGCTATCGAGTCCTGGTGGCGCGCAACGGCGAAGAGGCGTTGCGGAAGATGCGAGAGTCCATTCCGCGGGTTGATGCCCTAGTGACTGACATCAAAATGCCCGGCATGACGGGAGTGCAATTGGCCCAGCGTGTGCGAGCCATTGTTCCCAACGTGCGCGTGTTCTACATCTCGGGGTACGCTGACGGCGCGGTGGCAAGGAACTCCGGAGATGATTCTGACGAAATCTATATGGAAAAACCGTTCAGCTTCCGGGTGCTAGCCCAAAAACTCAGTGAAGCATTGGGCTCCGGGACACGCAAGTAAGTGGATAGTGGATCGGAGTAATCCCGAAGCACCAATGAACCCGCGTGGTAGAGAATTGAAGTCGAACGTTCGCCAGTGGGTGCAACCTTGGTCGCCACTTATGCTATATGGCCGATAGCACCGCCCGACTCCCTCCTTAGCCCGCGGGCATACCGTTCGCCACGACGTTCTCAATGATCGGCCGAAGTAGCAGAAAAGGGAAAGAATGCGTTCGTATATGCGCACGAGATCGCCCTTTCCCTTCCTTACCACTTTCCTTGATCTTACTCGATCAGGCCATAGAATTGGAATGCTTGAACAAAGCACGCTTTTCTTCGACGAGCGCACGCCGATAACCGTTCTCCGGCATTGAAGAACACGAAGATGAATAGGCAACCTGCCTCAAGCGGCATCAGGACCGAATGCATCCGGCTCGCGTTTCGCAACGTGCCGCTAGAAGAACACAACGTCGTGGTTCTCACGCTTGTGGTCATGTGATAGATGGAAACCAGTATCTTGTGGCCGATGGCGACCGCTGCTGCCGCAACGCACTGGGTATGCATTAACCAAATAGTCAATTGTCAGGAGAGTAGAAGGTCGCCCATACTTCTCCTCTCTTATGCATATAACCAAAACCTCTCTCTGGCTCAGGCTGGTGTTACTCTGCCTAATCGTTTTCTCCTTCGTCCTTTCAGGTCAGGCCCAAGGCCCGAAAGTGGTGATCAGCCAAGTTTACGGTGCGGGCGGTAACACTGGCGCAAGCTATCAGAACGATTTCATCGAGCTCTACAATTCAGGGGATGCCGCGCAGGACCTGTCCGGCTGGAGCGTGCAGTATGCATCGGCAACGGGCAGCTCTTGGTCGGTTACGCAGCTGAGCGGCTCGATTGAGAAAGGCCATTATCTTCTGATCAAGGAAGGCGGCGGCAGCAATGGAGTCGCGCTTCCCGCTGCTGACGTGACCGGCAGTATAAGCATGGCCGCCGGCGCTGGCAAAGTGGCGCTGGTGAACGGTATCACTGCGCTTACAGGCACGTGCCCTACAGCCGGTGACTTTGTTGGCTATGGATCAACGGCAAATTGTTTTGAGGGCAGCGGTGCGACGCCTGCCCCAAATGCCACAATGTCCGTGTTCCGCGCGAACGGTGGCTGCACCGATACCAACAATAACGCCGCTGATTTCGCAACTGCCGCCGTTGCTCCTCGCAACAGTTCCAACACGTTCACCTGTACTGGCCCCCCACCTCCACTTCCTCCGAGTGCAGTGGGCAACGCGAATCCTTGGTCTGTTGATTTCGGAACCACGAGTTTGCTGACGGTTACCGTTACGCCTGGCAGCAATCCGATCAGCACAGGTATCACGGTTGCCTCCGACCTTTCAGCCATCGGTGGGTCCGCAGCACAGGCCTTGTATGACGACGGCACCAATGGCGACGTAACGGCTGGCGACGGTGTCTTCTCATATCTGGCGACTGTTACAAACGACACTACGGCCGGCGCAAAAACGTTGTCTGTATTGGTGACCGATGCACAGTCGCGTACGGCGAGCACGAACATCAGTCTCACCGTCACTGCTCCCGTAACTGTCACCCCCATCCACACGCTTCGTCGAGATGTGGCCTCCTATCTGGCGCTCGTTCCGCCGGTCGTGAGGACAACCGGCGTTGTCACCCATGTGCGTGCGAACGGCTTCTACCTGCAGGAGCCGAACGGCAGCATGTATGACGGAATCAATTCGCTTGGCATCTTCATCTACACCAATTCGCCCCCAGTCTCTCCAGCGGTGGTCGGTAATGAAGTGCAAGTGACGGGAACGCTGAAACAGTACCCAGCAGCCGCTACTCCGACTCAGTTGGAGATCAGTAGTCCGGCGCTCCGTCTTCTTACCACAGGCAATGTGTTGCCGGCTGCAATCGAGATCACCCCGAACACTACGGACTCGCAATACCTGCAATTCGAAAAGTATGCTGGCATGCGAGTGAAACTTGCCGACACGTGGGTTACGGGACCGACGGACGGCGGGGCTTTCTACGCTGAGCAGGCGATCCATACGCGCCCGTTCCGCGAGCCCGGCGTCCTGCAGGGACTTACCCTTCCAGATAATGCGGGAGCGAATGTTCCTCGCTACGACGGAAACCCTGAGGTTGTGCGCGTCGACATGAGTGGTTGCGCAAACCAGGCGGTCTTCTCGGTTGGTGATACTTCGGGCGACCTGCTGGGAGTAATAGATTATGTTGCCGCGTACTCCATCAACACGTGCGCAACCGGCACTACTTCCAAACACGCCCAAGCGCTGTCTGCCGCGAACCCAAATGAATTCACCGTTGCTTCCTACAACATGCTGAACTTCACCGGCAGCAACCCGCAGATGACGAAGACTGCGATGGAAATTGTCGACATCCTGAGGATGCCGGACATTATCGGCTTCGAAGAAGTCGCCACGACGGCAGCGGCGCAGGGCCTCGTAGAGCAAGTGAACGCCTATGCCTTGTCCAAGGGTCTGACCGTGCCGAATTACCGGCTGGAGATGGGTGACATCTCCGGTACCCAGAACGTCGGGTTCCTGTATCGTGGCGATCGTGTCACCAAGGTTTCAAGCGCAGTCTTGGGCGATACGAGTCCGATGGCTGCGCCGTGCAGTTCATTCAGCCTGTGGGATCGGCGTCCGTTCCAGTTGGATGCGACTATTACAACGCCTTACAACCAGCAATTTCCGGTCACGATTTTGGTGAACCACCTGCGTTCGTTGATCAGTGTGGATCAGAACACGCCAACCGGATACTGCGCACGCCTCAAGCGGTCACTGGAAGCAGAGGCTCTCGCCCAGATCCTTGGCGGATTGCAGCGGCAGGGGACGAGTGCCATAACGATCGGTGACATGAACGCGTTTGAGTTCAACGATGGCTATGTGGACGTGATGGGAGCCCTCACCGGCAACCCGGCCCCCCCCGATCAAGTCACTCTGGCTTCAACCGACTGGATTGATCCTAACCTGATCGACTTGGTTCAGAGCCTGCCGGACCGCGTTCTCTACACGTACGTCGAGAACGGAAGCTCCCAAGTACTCGATCACATCGTCGTCGACAGCACCCTGGCGGCTCTGCCACATCGCGTGGAAGTCGCGCACGCCAATTCGGAGTTCCCGTACTCGTATACGAGCGATGCTTCGCGGCCGGAACGCAACTCCGACCATGACCAACCCGTCGTATATATCACGTTCCCGAAACCGATGCTGACGGTGGTGGTGGACAGCGTTTCGAAGGTTTACGGCGATGAGAATCCGACGTTCACGGGGTCTATCTCCGGCATGAAGGACTCCGATACTTTCACGCTCTCCTTCTCTACCGACGCAACCGCAACCAGTGACGCTGGTAAGTACCCAATCAAGGCAACGGTCAATGATCCGGAGGGCAAGCTCGCGGATTACTCCGTTACCAACACAGACGGCACACTGACGGTCACAGAAGCTCCACTGATTGTGACTACCGCCGATGCCGCGAGGCTCTACGGTGCGCAGGATCCAGCGTTCACCGGCACTATCGATGGATTGCGGAATAGTGACGATATCACCGCCACGTATGCCTCGACTGCCACGGCGTCAAGTGTAGTTGGGACTTATCCCATTCGCGCTACGCTCGTGGACCATAACAACAAACTCGGCAACTACAAGGTCACCAACACAGATGGCACGCTGACGGTCAGCAAGGCCGCGCTGCGTCTGAGCGCTCAGAACGCAACCAGACCCTACGGCGCCACGAATCCCACATTCACGGGCGTCATCACCGGAGCACTGGCAACTGACGGCATCTCTGCAACCTATACGACGACAGCCACCGCAAGCAGTCCGGTTGGAACTTACGACATTGTGCCTGCGGTAGTTGATCCGAATCAAAGGATCGACAACTACACGGTTACCCTGGTAAACGGAAAGCTGACTGTCGATCAAGCCAGCACTGCGGTGTCCCTGGAAGCATCTGCAACTCCCGTCGTTTTCGGCACCCCTGTTACGTTCACGGCTACTCTATCTGGAGCCACCGGTTCGGTCACGTTCAAGGACGGCAGCGCAACTCTGGGCACGGCAACCTTCAACGGTTCTGGATTGGCGACCTACACGGACTCTTTGCTAACGGTTGGTGTTCACAGCATCGCCGCAGTTTACGCGGGGGACGCAAACTTCGTAGGCAGCACATCGAATGCCGTCTCCGTGGTGGTCACGGCGTTTCCGCCACCAGTGATCACGAGCCTCAGCCAGGGTTCCGCGAAAGCCGGAGCTGCTGGATTTACCCTGAGTATCTACGGCAGCAACTTTTTGGCCAACTCATCCGTAAATTGGAACGGCGCGGCAAGGAGCACGACCTACGTCAGCCCGACTGAGTTGCGCGCCTCCATACTTGCCGCCGACCTTGCGACGGTCGGAAATGCGACCATCACGGTGGCTAACACCACACCTTCCGCCGCCGCTTCCAATGGTTTCAAGTTCGCGATCGACACAGCGGCCGGAACTTCGGGCTCGGTAACGGTCACAGGCGTTGCGAACGTAACGGTGACGCACGGACTTAGCACGACCGTGAGCTTTGCATTCACCGGTGCCAGTTCGGATGCAAAAGCAACGGCCGAGTGCTTCAACATGCCGGCTGGCGCAACTTGCACTTACAACGACTCGACGAAGGTTGTGACCATAACAACCGCCGCCAGCACTCCGGCGGGAACTTATCCCGTCACCGTGGTGTTCACCATCACCAACACGATAACCACAGCGATGCGGACCATTGGTAGAGCCATGTCCTGGAGCTTTGCTCTGCTTCCGTTCGGGTTCATGCTCATGGGCAAGGGCAGCCAACTCAAGCGTCGATCTTTGATCGCGCTGGCATTGCTGGTCCTCGCGCTTTCGCTCGCAGGCTGCGGAAGTTCGACTACCACGGCCCCGCCAACCCGGCAGGTCGTCGTGCAGTCTTCCGCGGCAATCGACGTAGTTGTGAACTGAAGCGCTGCTTTCGCATGGTGGATCATCCTGTGTTAGGTGATTTTCCGCGCAGTAAGCATTAGGGCGAAGTGAATCGCCGTACAGCTTGAAACACAAGTGGCCACAGGGTCTGGAAGCCTTGTGGCCTGTCTTTTATCCCATCAATCTAGCCAACTCTGGATTGTCCAGACGTGATCCGTTTAGTTCCGCCTCCATCGCTGGCGTTACCCGGAGGGTTCTGTGAACTCGGCAGAAATTGTAATGCATGAAGTGAAGCGCAATGGCGTGTACGTGGTTGTCTAGCTCTTTGGCTGAATCCGTTTGCCAGACGAGTAAAGCGGCGCATAGACATCCTCATCGTGAGGTTCTGGCGTTCAACGTAATGTCCGACAACATAGAGACGCTGCTCGACCCCTTTGCCCGATTAGCTGAAGGAAAGTGCCCGGTTCATGATGTGTCGCTCGTTCCCGCACCACCCCCCGACACGATTAATCCCTCGGCGCGGCACGATTCGGATGAGAAGTACGAGGCGCTGCGCTGTCCCAAACTTGTGGTCTGCTTCTAATCCGCCCCACTGGTCTAGTTTTTACTCGCCCTTGACGAATACGTGAGAGTGTACGAGCGAGCAGCTCAGACCAGAACCGCCCGCTCAAAGTGGGAGTGCAGCTCAGATTGTGCAGCTTCCGAAGGGTATCCTGATAACCACAGCTTCTAGTTTGTGCTCGATCCGCTGGTTGTGGTCACGGGAGCCCCCTGCTGGCTTTCGGGGCTAGTGCCCGCAGGACTCGCCGCTGGAACCGATGCCGGTGTTCCGGAATCTGGCGAAGCCGGAGGGACGATCCGCTTCAACCGCAGGATCATAGGCGTCACCTCAAATGGCATCTTCTCCTTCTGTGAAAGCAATGGAACAGGCTTCGTCTTCACCAGGGAGACAGTATCGTCCCAAGCATCAAGATGGATGCGTCCACCTAGTGGCAGTGCTGTTATCTGGTCCAGCTTGCGCATTTGCAGCTCGGGCGCGCTGGCCATCAAGTCTGGCATTCGGATGACTTTGTCCCCCTTCGTCATTCCGTTGCCCAAGCGTGGGGAATTGAGGCTCGGTATAGCGCCAGCACGCATCTGCAGGGTCCGCAGAAACAGGCCGATGTTCCCCATATTGCCCTTGTATGGAGAATTCTTCAAGAACTCGACCGCCTTCTGATCTGCTGTCGTTTCGTCCCTCTCTTCGCGCTGGAAGCGGAAGACCTCGAAGCTCTCCTCGTCCGGCGCTACCATGCGGTCTGCGAAGGCATACTTCGTGTCGATCTGATCGCCTTGTGCAATGTGTGCGAGTTCGTGCGCCAGCACCATGGCGAGCGTAGCTTCGTCGGGTAGGACGTCCAATAGCCCGCGACTGATCACAATCGTGTGCCCAATCGTGAATGATTCCAGAGGGGTGGTCAGCATCACACGGCAGCGAACCTCGGGTTGAATGTCCAGATTGTTCGTTATCTGCAAATTATTAACGACCGTTTCGAGTACCTTGTCGACTTCGCCACGGCGTGACAATAGGCCGGCTTTCTCCAACCGATCCAGCGCATTGTCTTCGGCCTCACGCTGCCATGCACGCGTACTCAAAACCGGGGTGTTTTCCTCCGCCACTGGGGTCTGGTCTGTGGCGTTCTCAATCACCATCTGCGTGAATTCTTCCTGGTGACCTGTCATTTTCAGGTCGTATCCCCAAAGCCTTGTCTGCGACTTGAAACGAAGTGTGCGCGAGAGACCATATTGCAGAGAATCTTCCTCGCAATAGACATGCGACGGAAGCCATAGATCGCCGCGCATGTTTTCGCGCCAGCTATCCATGTGGAAATAGATGGCCGAGCGCTCTGGGTTTACGTAAGTACCATTGAAACGGACGATATTGAAGTCCTGATCCTCAACCCAGATTCTTCCTTGGAAAAGGCCCTTACCGGCCTTGTCTTTCGGATTAACGTCGAAAACATAGGTGCGAACCTCGCCCAAGAACTCTCGCCGCAAGAACTTAAAATCATAGTGGCCGCGATCAAATCTGCCCCTATC
>JAEYQK010000111.1 GCA_023410055.1 Acidobacteriota bacterium | reverse complement strand
CCGGGCCCGGCATTCGAGGCAACAGAGAACCGCAGAGACGATCATCAGCAACGTTCGAGTGCCGAATCGGATTTGAGAGGCAACGTCCCGCGGCCGCCGGCCGTGACTCTCGGCGACAGAGGGAATGTTTCTTCCAGAGGCGATTCAGGCACCAGACATATCGATTTTGGACCGGCCGCGGATGGCACGGTGCCGAAGCCAAGTGACAGCAAAGCATATAGTGGGTTCGGATCGCGCAATCCGAATCAGGATGCGGCCCGCTCCGAACCATCCGTTGATAGGCCACGCTGGAACGTTCCGAAACCGCCCGAAGGACACGTGGCCGCTGATACTAGCGTTCGCGAGTACAGAACCGGTGGTCGCGAAGGCATGTCTCAGGGCGAGCAGGGACGTGGGACGATGGTTCAGGAGGGCTCACGCTGGGGCAGTAACGAAGAGCGCGTTCATGTGGATCGTGGCCGCACGACTTCGCCAGCGGTGGTTAACCCTCCGCAGGAGAATCGTCCCGTACGCAGCATCGAGCAGCCGAGGACCCGTGCGGAGATGCCGCAACGAATGGAAGCGCCGTCGCGAATGGAAGCGCCACAGCGGGTGGAACCGCCGCGCTCGGATGCTCGGCGTTTCGAAGCTCCTCCGCGAAGTGAACGGGTGGTCAACTCGAGCCAGAATGCCGGACGGACAGAACACAACGTTCAGCAGAGCGGCGGAGGAGGGCACAAGCAGGGTGGACACAATCCTAGCGACGGAAACGGACGGGGAGGAAATCAGGAAAGGCGTTTCCGATGAGGTGTTTCCGATAGAGAAGTCAACCATCGGTTTAAGGGCGGCAGAAATGCCGCCCTCTCCATTTGCACCGGGCTTTGTGCAGAATATCGAGGTGAGAAGCCGAAGTCCCTCGATAGCTTCGACCGCATTTCTATTCCTCGAAATGGAGCTACAATATACGGAGCTTGTGTCGGGGGCTGGGGTGTCCCATGGCGCTTCCTCATACTCATATTGCGTCCTCTGCGGGTTTTCAAACCCTGCTGGTTGCTACGGACTTCTCTTCGCGGTCATTGAAAGCACTTTCGTGTGCGGCGGCGTTGGCGCGCACTTCCAACGCTAAGGTCGTAGTTGCACACGTAGTTTCTCCGGACAGCTGGCACATTGTGCCGCCTACCGAACTCCACCCGGCGCTGTGTCACGAACGCCGGAACGTAGAAAGGAAGCTGGCGAGACTCATCAAGGCTGGCGGTTTGGACGATGTCCGAACAGACACAGTCATCAAGGAAGGGGACTTCCGCCAGACGCTGTGCCGTATCGCCTGCGAACAGAAAGCCGACTTGTTGGTAGCCTCCACGCACGGACGCAAGGGGCTTCTAAAACTTCTCTTGGGCTCAAAGGTTGAGGAGGTGTGCCATCGTGCGCCCTGCCCCGTGCTACTGGTCGGACCGAGAGTGAGAGATGCCAGTCAACTGGATTTCCGCCGTGTGTTGTACGTCACTGACTTGACCCCTCTCTCATTGGCCGCATTGCCCCTCGTACTCGCTTTTGCAGCGCAGCATCGAGCGAAACTGACAGTTGCTCGAATACTCCCGCAACAAACTCCCGAACGCGCGGATGACGTTGAGTTCGCTTTAGCCCAAACCAGAAACGAAGTGGTTCCGGCGATTACGCAGCGAGCAGGTCTCGTAGCTGAGCCCGATTTCGAAGTATTTCGCGGCCCGGTTAAGGACTCAATTCTGCAAATTGCTTCTGAAACCAACGCTGATCTGATCGGAGTCGGTTCACATCGCCCGGGTCAGTTGGCCGTCTATTTGCCGGGAGACTTGGCCTATGACATAGCCACCGACGCACGTTGTCCGGTGCTGACGATCGTGGATTAGTGAACTGCTAGTGGAGTGAGTGTGATGGAAAGGCGAAAGAGAGTTCTGACATCCGACAGTGATGAACAAGTGCTGATTTCGCTGGAGCGTCTGCTGGAGAACGAGGGGATTAAGACTGTAACGACTTGGAGTGCGCAGCAGGCACTTGAACTGCTGGATGGGCAGTGTTTTGATCTGCTCTTCATCGGGAACAATTCGGCGGACCTAGCGCTTGAACAAATCTTGCGGGAAATCCAACGGGAGGGGGAGGCATCGATAGTAATGATGGAGTCGCGTGGATCCCGTACTCAGTCGTCGGCCAGTTACTTCGAGTCTCTGGGAGCGTCGGGGACCGTACGCAAGCGAGATTATGGGCAGTTGCTCCATCGAGTAAACACGAATGCGGCGAATCACGTCGCGAAGCAAGCGCGTGCTGCCTAGCCGGAATTCGGTTGGCCAGCGTTGTCCTGGGGGGTGATCGATGCCTGTATTGATCCTCGCGCTACTGTCGGTGGTGCTCTTTGTCGTAACGCTGGTTCTACTTGGATTTGCCGAAGCAGCTGAAAACCGCAAAATGCGCATGCTTGACATTGTGGACGACGGAAGCCCGTTTCGTGTTCTGTCGGTTTGCGATGCTTTTGAAACAGAATACGCCGTATTGTGGGAAACGCAGGCCCCAGCTCTTCGGTTGATTTCTGCTGCTGCGAAAAGAGGGGTCCCCCTGCAGGCGCTCCTGACGCAATATCGGCGCACTTCGCGAGTATTCCCTGAGCTCTACGAGGGCACGTCGTTTCAGCAGTGGCTTGAGTTCCTGCAGCGCTCGGAACTGGTGACCGTGGGCGAGGGACGAGTGTTTATCACGCCACAAGGAACTGAGTTCTTGCGCTACCGAGTCGAGACGAAAGTCGCAGCTTAGCTACTGAACTCGTTTCAGAGCTGACTGGGCCTTCTCAAAGTCGCGTGCCAACGACAGGGAGGCGCGATACTCCTGCGCGGCGCCAGAACGATCTCCCGTCTTTTCCAGAATGGTTCCAAGCAGGTAATGAGCCTGGAACAGCGGAGCATCGTCGGACGGATCTCCCGAATTCAAATAGCTTCGGAGCATTTGAACAGCGCCAGTAAAGTTGCGTCCTGCTCGACTCAGAATTTCAGCGGCATCGTAAAGCACGTTAGGCTCGCGCCCAGGCACATTTACTGCCGTGTTGATCGCTTGCTCCATCTCATTGAACCGGGAGCGGCGCCGATAGAATGAGGCAAGATCGAGCCATCGTTTTGAAGGAACTTTGCTGCTCTGAATGGATTGTTTCAGTTCCTGTTCGGCGATGGCGTAGTTCTTGTCTTTCTCCGCAATGGCTGCACGGATCCAGTGCGAAGTGGAAGGATCGCCGTTGGCGATCTGGTCAGCTTGCGCTCGCGCTTTATCCTTGCCCCCACCAAGAAAACCCGGAGCACCGATGTAGTACTCGGAAAGATCGGAACGAGCGGAGAAATTGGTAGGGTTGAGCTGTACTGCCAGTTCAAACTGCGTGCGTACCTTCTTGGCCAACTCGGCGGCAGTCAGAAAACTGGAAGAGTCAGCTTTCTCGCCGTAGGCACGGCCGAGCCACAAATGATAGTCACTGTTGTTCGGCTGAAGCGCCACTGCACGCTCCCCATTGCGGATGGAGTCGTCCCAGCGCTGAATCGAATAGTAGGCTCGACCGAGCAGGTGGTACGCCTCAGCGTCCTGCGGGTTCGCAGTCAGGCGCGAGCGGAGCATCGTGACTGCGTCATCGATTCTGCCGGCTACGACCAAGTCTCGCGCCGATGGGGGGGCAGCGTATAGCGATACGGCAGACAGCGCCAAAAGCAACGACATCACAAATGTTTTGCGAATCATTCTTGAACTCGAACCTGCAGGCCATCTCGCAATTGCTGAGAACTCAGACTGCCCAGCGCAACCACGGCGTTGTCGTTGATGCCCTTCGTCACCACTATGCGCGTGAGATTGGATACAGATGTGTCCACGGCAGTACGCTTCAGTTGATCGTTCACAACTAGGTAGACAAAGTGTCCGGAAGCATCCTGATGCATCGCCTCTCGGGGCACACTCAGCGCGTTTGGATCCTGGGCTGTTACGACACTGACGCTCACGTTCACGTTGGGCAGCAATTTCTTGTCGGTGTTGTCGATACTGCAGGTTATTTCACCGACGTTGCGGGGACCGCGGGTAGTCACATTTGTTGGGAGTTGCGTCAGAGTGCCTTTCCACACGCGATCCGGCACGGCGTCCCAAGTTATGTTGACCTTTTGTCCGGCCTGCAACCTGCCTATATCAGGTTCGTCAACAAACGCTCTAACCTGGACCTTCGTGAGATTGGCAACCGCTACGATTAGGTCACCCTCCCCGATAAACTGGCCCTCGCGCACTGGCAGCGAATATACCTCACCCTCTCGAGGTGCACGGATATCGGACTTGTTCAACAAATCTTGCGCTGCTAAGAGACTGGCACGGGCTTCGGCCGCCTGAGCCTCTGCTCTCGATACGTCGGCTGGGGAAAAGCGGCTTGTTGTCTTATCGCTGAACAGACGAACATCACTCT
>JAEYQK010000029.1 GCA_023410055.1 Acidobacteriota bacterium | reverse complement strand
CTGTATCTACGCCGTAAAACTAAACGAATATCTCGCCGGGCAAGCGCGAAAGCGTGCGGCTCGGCAGCGTGTTATGGGCCGGACGAAGCGATTTTGGCGCTTCGGTTACCCCGATCTTCTTGCGGGCGATGCGCAGCTTCAGTGTTCGCTCGATGTGCTTCAGTTCGAAAACCTCAGCGCCTGAGACCAGTGTTGACGAGCGTCCGCGAGCACCTGCACGACCGGTTCGGCCAACGCGGTGAATGAAGTCCTCCGCGAGCTGCGGCAGATCGTAGTTGATGACGTGAGCCACGTCGTCCACGTGGATGCCGCGCGAAGCGACGTCGGTCGCGACCAGAATCTGGTACTTGCCCGACTGAAATCCGCTGAGCGCTCCGGTTCGCTGCGACTGGGTGCGGTCACCGTGAATCATCGCCGCAGCGAAACCGTCGCGTACGAGAGTCTTGGCGAGCCTTTCAGTGCCGCGCTTGGTGCGCGCGAAAATCAAGCTCTGTCCTTTTTCGGAGTAGAGCAGTTGGCGCAACGCTTCCGGCTTCTCGCCGGCATTGACTTCAAATGCCTGCAATTCGACGGAGTCAACCGGCTTCAACGTCGAGCCGAGCTCAATTCGAATCGCATTGCGCGTGTACTCGCGGACGAGTCCGGCGACGGAAGCTTCCAGCGTCGCGGAGAAGAACAGGGTCTGGCGATTGCTCGGCAAGGCCGAGACAATGCGACGGATCGCGGGCAGAAAGCCCATGTCCAACATGCGGTCGGCTTCGTCGAGTACGAGCATGCTGACCTTGCGAAGGTCGATCAGGCGGCGTCCAACGAAATCTTCCAGACGACCGGGCGTTGCAACCACGAGGCGCGCGCCGGAGCGCAGCGATTGGAGTTGACCTTTTTCGCGAATGCCTCCGACGACGAGAGCGGCGGCAGGCAATTTCTTGCCGCGCAGCTGTTCGTATTGTTCGTGAACCTGCATCGCCAGTTCGCGAGTCGGTACGAGCACAAGTGCTTCGACGCTGCGCGATTGCTGCTTCGAGAGCATTTCGATAATCGGGATCAGGAAGGCAAGTGTTTTGCCGGTTCCGGTCTGCGCCGTGGCGATAATGTCCTTACCTGCGAGAGCCTGCGGAATGGCCTGATCTTGAATTGGGGTTGGGTTGATGAAATTGGCGTTCCCGAGTCGCTGCTGAAGAGCAGGCGACAGGGGCATATCTGAAAACTGAGTCATTCGAATCGTAACTTTCTTCTGCTAGGGCGTTTCGCGACGCGCACACAGAAGGCGATTCGCGACTGAAACAAACGTCCACACAATCATTCATTTGAAATATGTCGCGCTTGAAAGGAACGGGAGAGCAGGAGGGGCTAAATCGTTCGACCGTTTGCTAAGGGATCGGACCTAACTTATCTGCAAGCCTTACCGCGGCTACTAGCGTCAACTGGAACCAGTGTATCACGCCGCGACCTTAATTCCTCTAATCGCTACTGACTAGATAGATTCCGGTGGACCGCACGGAGTTGCAGAAC
The DNA here is from genome assembly GCA_023410055.1 of Acidobacteriota bacterium. Lineage (GTDB taxonomy): Bacteria > Acidobacteriota > Terriglobia > Terriglobales > Acidobacteriaceae > JAEZPW01. The sequence continues at coordinate 26,691 of JAEYQK010000029.1, read as the reverse complement.
CACGGTTGTCGTTCCCACTATTGTCATTCCAAGGAGCGCAGCGACGCACAGAAGTTTTGATCCAGTGCCGATTTGGGATTACTTAACAGATGGCGATTTACCGTCAACAACCTGAAATAGTGGATGCGCTACTGTTCGGGATGAGCCTCAAGCCACTGCTGAACCCGATGTTCAGCGTCATTGATTTCTTCCGGAGTCATGCACGACTTTACGCTCGCAAGATTCGAGTCGCTGTTGCTCAGTTTGAAGTACTTGTAGGCTTCCCGCTTGTTTTGCTCAACGCCTCGACCGTCGAGGTACAGCAGCCCGAGGTTGTTGCAGCCTTGTCCTGCGCCGCCGTAGTCGGGTCTGTGCTCACAGGCTGCGCCATACCATCTGGCGGCTTGCGCGTAGTCTTGCTGGACACCTTCCGCGTTCTCGTACATCTGCCCCAGAAGGTTCTGTGCGTCCGCATTGCCCTGCTTCGCCGACTTCGACAACCACTCCAGTGCTTGTGCGTAGTCCTTGCCTACTCCCCTTCCGATTTCGTAGGCCGCTCCCAACCACATCTGAGCGTTCGCGTCTCCTCGCTGCGCTTCGACCTTCAACCGCTCAACGCCGGTAGGCGTTTGCGCGTGTAGCAGCAACAACGATGAGAACAATACCGGAGCAAGCACTTTCAACGTCATCAGACCTTCTCCTGTCGCTTTTGTGAGATGCGTCTGTGCTGTTGGGATGATGACTTCAATCAGAGTAGTGCGATTGTGGACGATATCAGGCCAAGTATTAACTTATCCGCGAACGGGAACTCATACCAGCACTGCGGCCCGTTTCGGGATTACTTAACGAATGGGGATATATCGTCAGGAACCAGCGTTATTCAAAGGAATACTGCTCCTTGTTGCCGGCATACAGAGTGCGCGTGCGTAATCGAACTGTTCCGTCTTTGGCAATGACGAGCACGTTCTCAACGACAGACGGTCGACCCGTCGTCCACGAACGGGGAATCGCCACTCTAAATCCTGAATATGCTATCCAAATATCAAGCCATTGATCGTTCTCTGGTCGTTGGGCTTCGTCGAAAGACACTTCATCGAACCGCAAACCAGCCCACCATTGCTCAAATTCGGTTTCCCACTTCGCATCGCCAAAAGCGTGATGAAAGTTGTGTTCAGCGGCCTCTCTGACGTCAACCGGACACTCCATAACTGCGCTGTCGTGCGGCCCTAGAACGACCTTGCGAAAGAACTCGGCGAGCACATACGCCCCGCCGTCAGAGTCCCGAAAAACCTTTACATCTCGCATCAAGGCATTGAAAGCAGCAATAGGTTCTTCGCCACCCCACATGTGGTAGATTTTCCGAGTGAGCCTGTTGACAGCAAAGAATCCTGCGCTCCCTTCGTGGTCAAGTCCGGTGTAGATCGCCTCAAAAGTTCCATCGCTTCGTCTTTTGACGGAGTATCCTGCACGACAGAACGCCTCATAGATGAAAACGTCGTTGTTCAGGTTCGGGCCGCGCAGAGGCTCGTCACGCAACAACAGCAGGTCGTTCTCGAAGGTTTCACGACGCTCCAATACTGTGTTCGGACAAATCGAACCGAGAGTCTTCTCAGCCTTTAGCGTTTCCCGCAGTAGTCTTCTCGCGGTGGAGTCTGGCATCATCTGCTGCTGCCTAGCACTGGCAGTCGCGGCGACAGCAACAACGGCAGCAAATACGAGGCAAGTCACGCGCATGGTGGTGATTAAATACTGCAAACGCAGCAAGTTCAAGATAACTGTTCAGAACAGGCCATCTGTTTAGTAATCCCGAAACGGGACTCTACCCCGAGTGGTGATTGTACCCCTTTGGCAGATGTGGGTCTGAGCTTGTTCTGATTCTAGAAATCTTTAACCCCTCATGCCGCAATTCCACGATTCAGCCTTATGCTCAATTTGTCGAGTAAGTGTTCTGTGGCCCTTACCAAAGTTATAAACAATGGTCCGATCGCCAGATGATTCGATGGCCCGATCCCCTCAGTCAGTCGACGAGCTAACTCCTTTAGATCATCAGTCACACAGACAGGGGTAGGGGGAGGGGGGATATAGCAGAACCGTAAACATCTCCGGTCTTTCAATCACCCGATGACCCGATGGCCCGATCACCCGATCGTTAGAAGCCGACTGCCGGATACGGTTTCGCGGTCTGCGGTTCGCCGTGCCATGCGAGGCGCTCAAAGCGGCCTTGTAGAAGCGAGAGCAGTCCCGTGTACCAATAGCCGACGACGAACAAGACCAGGAACGGCACGGTGAAGTAGTTCTCCGTGCTGAACGCGTAGTAGACCGTCCAGGCGAAGTAGCAGCCGATCAGCAACTCGATCCAGGGGATAATGCCGAGGCGCTTGCGGTACTTCGAGGCGATCGGCTTGTCGGTCTTCGAAACGACGCGGTACTTCGGAGTGCGTGCGAAAGCGGTCTGCTTCTTGAAGAGTGCTTCCATCACGGCTTTCGTGTTCGTGACGGTCAGGCCGATGCCCAGCGACATCAGGAAAGGCAGATACAGGAACGTGCGATACCACTTCTTCGGGAAAAGCTCTTTCTGCGAAACCAGATAGAAGCTGGAGATCGAGAACGTCGACGCCATGAACAGCGGGAAGTCGATGAAGAGCATCTGGAACCAGCCCTGATACGAGCGGATGATCATGGCCGGCATCAGCAGCACGGACAGCACGATCATCAACGGGTAACTCAGGTTCGCAGAGAGGTGATAGAACGCCTCAAACTTCACTCGCTTGGGCACGTCAGGGTTCTTCATCACGCGCGGCAGAATCTTAAGTCCAACCTGGATGAGGCCCTTGGCCCAGCGCGCCTGCTGCGTTTTGAAGGCGGTCATTTCGACCGGCAGTTCGGCAGGGCACTCGACGTCTTGCAGATAGGCGAACTTCCAGCCCTTCATCTGCGAGCGGTAGGAAAGGTCGGTGTCTTCGGTGAGGGTATCGTGCTCCCAGCCGCCAGCGTCGATGATCGCCTGGCGTCGCCACATACCGGCCGTGCCGTTGAAGTTGAAGAAGACGTCGGCGCGTGAGCGAGCACCGTGTTCGAGGACGAAGTGTCCGTCGAGCAGAATGGCTTCGACTTCACTCAGGAACGAGTAATTGCGGTTGATGTGCGTCCAGCGCGTCTGGACCATGCCGATCTTCGGATCGCTGAAATGGTGGATGACCTTGCGCAGCCAATCGGACGGCGGCACGAAGTCGGCGTCAAAAATGGCGATGCATTCGCTGTCGGTCTGTTCCATGCCGTTCTGCAGCGCACCGGCCTTGAAGCCTGAACGGTTGGTGCGATGGATGTAAGTGACGGGGTAGCCCTGAGCTGCGTACTGCGCCACCACGGCGCTGGCGACATCGACGGTTTCATCGGTCGAGTCGTCGAGCACCTGAATGCAAAGTTTGTCTTTCGGGTAATCGAGTTTGCAGACAGCGTCAACCAGGCGGTCGATTACGAACTGCTCGTTGAAGATCGGTAACTGTATCAGGACCGTCGGCAACTGCTCTTCGGCGAAATGCGCGGGCGGGTCCTTGCGGTAGTTCTTCTTGTACTTGAAGTATTTGTAGACGAGCACGTATCGGTGCACGCCGAAGTTCGCCAGGATCACCATTACGATGAAGTACGGGATCAGCAAACACAGGTCGAAACCGTTGAGCTCATACAGTCCTTTAAACGTTTTATCGAATACGTGCGACTGCATCCACTGGTTAAGACCGTGGCGCTGAAGTGCAAAGAAGGCAAAAACCGCTAAGTTGCTGAACAGGGCTGTATCCTCAACGTAAGCTTCGGCAGACTGCCGCAGGGGAAAAAATGATTGTACCCCGAAAGCACGTGATCGGAGCTGCGGAAAATCGCCGCTGATCTTGCAACAATCAGTTCAGGAACATCGTCCGGTAGAGCGTGTCCCGCTGCACCGGCCTGAATCCTGCGTCGCGGATGATGCGGCGCAGCTCCTCTTCGGTGGTGCAGTTCGAAGTGCCTGCGGCCTTGACGACGTTTTCTTCCAACATGACCGAGCCGACATCGTTGCCGCCAAAGCGCAGTCCCATCTGGCAGACCTTGAGCCCTTGCGTGACCCAACTGGCTTGGACGTTTTTGAAGTTCGAAAGAAAGATGCGCGAAATGGCCAAAGTCTTCAGGTACTCGACCGAGGTAGCCTCGTCCCAGCCGCGGCCGCCGAGTGCCGTGTGCTTGGGCTGGAACGTCCAAGGGATGAAGGCAGTGAAGCCACCGGTCTCTTGCTGTAGATCGTAGATGCGCTGGAAATGATTGATACGATGCTCAACCGTTTCGCCAACGCCGAACATCATTGTGGCTGTCGTGCGCATGCCGAGCTTGTGGGCAGTCCGATGGACGTTGAGCCAATCGTCGGTCATGCACTTCAGACGCGCGATCTTGGCGCGGACTTCGTCGTCCAGAATCTCGGCACCGCCGCCAGGAATAGAGTCGAGCCCGGCGTCTCGCAGGCGCTTGATTGTGTCTTCAAGCGAAAGGTCGCTGTACTCGGCGATGCCAAGCACTTCGCTTGCCGACAAGCAGTGCAGGTGAATCTTCGGGAATCGCTGTTTGATTCCGCGGAACAGCGACTCGAACCAGTCAATCTTGAGGTCAGGATGGATGCCGCCCTGCATCAGCACGCCGGTGCCGCCCATTTCGACCGTCTCGCGGATCTTGTCGTAAATAACGTCGAAATCGAGGACGTATCCTTCTTTCGCCAGCGGCCCTTTGAGCGGGCGATAGAAGGCACAGAACGAGCAGTACTCGGTGCAGTAGTTCGTGTAATTGATGTTGCGGTCGATGATGTACGTGACCACGCTGTCCGGATGCAAGTGGCGCCGAATGGCGTCGGCTTCCATGCCGATCCCGATGAGATCGTCCGATTTGAAAAGTTCGAGTGCCTGCGATTTCGTAAGGGACATAGGGCCTAGTTCAACTTACTCCGATTACAAATAGTGAATTTCGAGTTTTGAATTTGAACGTCGGACATTTGTCGACCTCCAGATTCAAAACTCAAAACTCACACTTCAATATGTTCTTACTTCTTCTTTGCCGAGGCCGCGGATTGTTTCGCGACGATCTGGTCCTTAATCTTGTCGTAGGTCGCCTGTGGAACCACGCCCTTGCTTACAAGCTGAGCCTTGTTCGCGTAAGGCCGCCCATCAACGATCTTCTGGGAATAAGCCTTTCCGATGCCAGGAAGGGCCTCTAGCTGTTCTTTGGTTGCGCTATTGATATCTACTTTGTCTGTCTTGCTTGCCGTGGCAGTGGAGCCCTGTTTGTCTGCCGCTGCGGCGGGTCGGGTGGCAACTGGGGAAATAAGGAGCGCCGAAACGACTAGCGCTAGCACAACTCCGATCACGAAACGTTTCATTCTTTCACCTCGTGCGAAGTAGATCTAAGCCGCCTTGTGTTCTGGTTCTACGGTACTAGCCGTACGTTTTTGAGCCTGCTTTCGTGGCCGGTACCATTTGAAGTATACGAGAGCGCCGACTCCGGCTGCCACTCCGAGCCCGATCAAGATGTAGAGCATTGGACGGTAGTACTGCCCCAGGAAGCCGATGATCGCCTGACCGTAACGATGTCCGATATAGGCGACGGCGAAAAAGCGAATGCCGCGTCCACTGGCTAACGCAGTGAGGAACTTGCGGCGTGGATAGTGCAGAGCACCTGGCGCCATGAGCACGGGGACGATTGGAAACGGCGGCGGCAGCATCGCTCCAATGAATACCCACAGGAATCCGCCTTTCTCAAATTTCCTGTAAACCTTCTCGGCCCGCTGCTTGCCTATCTTCTTCTCCAGAAACTCCTTCTCTCCTTTTTCGGCGAGGCGGTAGGTGAGATAGCCTCCGACCACCGCGCCGACCGTGGCCATCGCGCCGTAATAAGGCCACCAGCCACGATTGTGTGCCGAAAGAAGGATCGTGAAGACGTCCATGCTGCCGGGTAGCGGGACGACGGAGCTGTCCGCTACCCCGAGCAAAATCAGGCCGAAACCGCCGAGGCGGTGGATCCATTGCCACACGGGCGACGTTTCTACCGCGAAAGAGAGGAGAGCCAGGACAGAGGGCATAACGTTGTCTATTAGACGCAGAATGGCTGTGCCGCGGCTTAATTAAGCAAATAGTTCGGGATGGTGAGTTGCCGCTGCAATCGGAAGCTGAACAGCTACTCTGATCGCCAAATCGAACAGCGCTACAAATCGATTGCCACCACCTCGTGATCGAGGACGGATGGCACGGTGATCGTGATTTCCGAACCATCACGCCGGACTCGAGCGCTCTTCTCTGCGGCCAGCAGATGTACTGCCTTGGCCTGAAGTCCATCGGGTAGACGTACCTTCACGATTTGCTCGCCAACTGCGAAGAACTCTCGGTAGGAGCCTTTCATGGTCATCGGATTGGTCAAGTTCACCAGGTGGACGACAATGGCATCTCGGTTCCGCCAGGCAGTCACGTCGAGGAGTCCTGGCCCGGACACTTCGACACCTTGACGTTCGTTCGTCGCCCAGTCGACGGCGTTGCGTAGAAGCTTGAAATGATCGATGTTGAGGATCTCCCAGAAAGTTCGGTCGATGTCCCAGGGGAAGTAGGCGACACGGCCGGCACTTCGCTTGGTATCGGGTGCGGCGAACTCGCGCAGATATACTCCGGCGATATCAGTCTTGGGCTGGCGAGGAAATACTTTCTCCATAGGCAAGTCCGGATAGCTCGGGATCAACGTGATTGGAATTTGAGAAAAGTACTCGCGCGGCTTGACCTCCAAACGCGACACTCCGTTTACGATTCGTGATGCATCTTCTAGTCCCCTAAAGAGCGGATGCTGAGGCACGGCGTCGTGTTCGAGCCGCAGATAAGAGTTCTTCATCGGCCCTTCGCGGCGGCCGGTCCAACTCACGCCGAGGAGGTCCGCGAGGCCGAAGTCCGAGCGGCGAACACCGAGTTCATCGTAGAGGCTTGTTTCGTAGGTTGCGATCAGGCTGCCTCCGTTCTTGACAAACGCGCGCAACTGCTGGCACTGTGCGTCACTTAAGGCCGCGATGTTTGGCAGGATGAGCGTCTTGAACTGTGCGACATGCTCCGGATCTAGCAGGCGATCGTGCACCATCTCGAATGGAATGCGCGCTTCGACAAGCGCCTGATACCAGCCGAGCGCGTGATCTTCAACTTTCTCCTGCGCGCGAGTACCGCCATAGAACCACGCCGTCTGTTGCGAGTAGACCAGCGCAACACGCGCAATCGGTGCTTCATGGCGCAAATAGTGATTGTTTTTCTCCGTCCAGCGGTAGAGTTCCTCGACTCCCTTCAGCCAGCGCCTGTCATGAAGCGTTCCGCTGAACTTGCTCAGCCACGGACGCATGCCGTTGGCGATCCCATCCAGCGCCCATATGCGAATCTCGGTGTCACTCTGCACGCTGTCTTTCCAGCGGTATGGCTCTTCGAGCCCCACGCCGAAAAGACCAATGACGGGCTTGTGACCCATCGTGGCGCGATACTCCTTGATTGTCTTTCCTATCAGCCATGGAGCGGCGACGCCGTGCCGCGCCTGGCGGTCCGCAACCATCATCGGTACCTGCCCGCTGAGTTGGATTGCATCGTGCGGAATCAACGCACCACTTCCGTTATTAGGAATCACGCGTGAGTCGGGATTAATGTTTTGGATTTCCCGGTCCCAGTGCTGAATCAGACTCAAGTACCGCTGCTGTCGCCAAAGGATGTAAGCGCGCCGTGCCGGGTCTTGTGGATCATCGGTGCGAGGCAACTCGAAGCCTGTGGCTGCCTTGAAGTTCTTTCGGCAATGTTCGCAAAAGCAGTCTCCCGAGCCGTCCCATCGATTCAGAAAAATTCCATCAGGCCGGTAGTGCGACATGAGCTCCTTATGCACTTCGGTCATGAACTCGAAGTTGTAAGGCCCTAATCCGCAAGTGACCCACATCTCGGGCGACGCCCAGTGGCGGCGCGGATTGCCCTGCGCGTCGACGGCGATCCAATCAGGATGCGCAGTCTGAACGTCGTCGTACGTTGCATGGGGATCTGAGCGCACCAGTACCGTCATCCCCTGTTTGCGACAGCCGGAAATCAGCTCACCGAGCACGTCCCGGTCGCCAAGCCAGGCGCTCCGATGATGAAACGGAACTTGCGTCGGGTAATATGCCACACACCCGCCGCCACTCAGGCACACGCCTTCGCAACGTGCACGCTCGAAGTAGTCCAACCAGAAAGCCGGATCGAACTTGCCGGGATCGTCTTCGACTAGCGTGAGCTGCGCCCAGCGCATCGGTTTCTCTGCCCAGGAGTGCGTGGCCGCGTACGGCGTCGACGCCGGATCTTGAGCATCAAGCAGGCTAGGCGTGAAGTGTATGAGCGCTGCGCCCGCTCCAGCTGCAGTCGTCGTCTTTAGGAATCCTCTACGGGTGAACTCCGGTGTTGTCATGTGGCGAAACCTTATGGATGAACTTTGGCTGTCGTCTTAGAAGTCTAATGCCGAATCGAGGAGCCGGAAAGTGAGGCCTCCCGTTAGTACCATCGGTAAGGCGTGCCGGACAGGGGGCGCTTGTTGTGTATCCACTCCTGGCGCAGCTCCTGTAGAGACTTGTCCTTATTGGTATCCCACCACTTCTGATAGAGCGCTTTTACTTTGGCGAGATCATCCCGAGTGATGGTTTCGCCATCACGATGGAGTATCCCGAAATCGTACACACAGTCTTCAGGATCAAGTCGGGGACTTAGCGCATTTTGATTGCCGCGCAGTGCCTCCTTACCCAGGATTAGCTCGATGGTATAAGCGGCGAGGACGCCCATGTAGGTCTTCTGAAATGCTTCTTTTGGAACGCCAGAGAGAATCGGATTCTTTAGCTCTATCTGATCGAACGGATCCTTGTCATCGATTGCTTCGATCAGTGCGGGGATGGCGTTGAGTGCATTCTTGTGCAGAGAAAATATCGCTGGTTTTCGTCTGCCGTGCTTTAGCGCTCTGACGTCACTTTGAGCCTGCAATTGAGAATCAAGGGGGGGGGGCTGGCTGACCGACGGCAGAGAGAATGCACAGAGAAGGAGAATCAGTGCCAACTCTTTCATAGCGACTTTGTACACCCATTCCGCGCTCTCGTCTACCAGAGTCGAACTTTGTGCATCGTGCTACCATGCCCTAAGTGACTCCTCCATTGGACAGGCCTGTTGAACTACTTGCGCCTGCCCGCGACCTCGAATGTGGGCTGGCTGCGATCAACTGCGGTGCGGACGCCGTTTACATCGGCGCTCCTCGCTTTGGTGCCCGTGTGGCCGCCGGCAATACCATCGACGACATCGCCGCCCTAGCCGAGCATGCGCACCGCTATTGGGCGCGTGTCTACGTGGCCCTGAATACGCTTCTGAAGAATGACGAGTTGCCGCAGGCGGTTGATCTGGCGTGGCAGCTTCACGAACTCGGTATCGACGGACTGATCATTCAGGACATGGGCCTGCTTGAGTGTAAGCTGCCGCCGCTGCCGCTGATTGCCAGCACGCAGACCCACAATTACACGGCCGAACGCGTGGCGTTCCTTGAGAAGGTGGGCTTCTATCGGGCGATCCTGGCGCGAGAGCTGAGCCTGACGGAGATCAGAGATATCCGCGCGGCGGCGCCAAAGATCGAGTTAGAGTGCTTCGTGCACGGAGCGCTCTGCGTCTGCTACAGCGGCCAGTGCTACTTGAGCTACGCCATGGGCGGACGCAGCGGCAATCGCGGCGAGTGTGCGCAGCCCTGCCGTAAGGTCTACGACCTGGTCGATGCCGAAGGCGAGACATTGGTCAAAGGGCGGCACTTGCTGTCGATTCGCGATCTAGGCCTCTCGGAGCATCTGGCCGACCTGCTCGATGCCGGCGTGACGTCGTTCAAGATTGAAGGCCGCCTGAAGGATGCGAGGTATGTATCGAATATCGTCGCGCACTACTCGGCGCGTCTGAACGAACTAGGCGTGAAGCGCGTGTCGTCAGGACGAAGCAGAGTCGAATTCCAGCCGGATCTGAACAAGACATTCAATCGCGGCTACACGACGTACTTCTTGCAGGGCCGCTCGGTGACAATCGGCTCGCACCTGACGCCGAAAATGGTCGGCGAACATCTTGGGCGAGTTCGGTCGGTTGTAGCACTGACCTCCAGGCCGGCACGTGCCGGACTGGAGTCCGGCTCTACGGTTCGATCTGGTGGCGCTTTCGCGTTGGACTCGCAGGCGGCGGTGCATCCGGGCGATGGGCTGTGCTTTTTCGGTTCCGATGGCGAGTTGCAGGGCACGCTGGTGAACAGCATTGCAAACGGATTCGTCACTCCGGCGAAGATTGAGGGCTTGCGTGCCGGTATGGACGTCTACCGCAACCACGATCACGAGTTCATGGCCGAGGTTGATCGCAGCCGCAACGAGCGGCGAATGGATGTGCAGTTCACAGTTCGCGCTCACGGTGATATCGAAGTCCGCGACGAGGACGGCAACGTCGCGACCGTGGCGCTGGGTGAAACGCAAGCGGCGAAGAATGCGGACGCAGCTGCCGCGACGCTGCAAAGGCAATTGCAGAAGACCGGCGACACAGAATTCGCCGCGACAGGAGTTGAGATCGAAGCTGAAGCAGTGCCGTTCGTTCCTGTGTCGGCGATCAACAGCACGCGCCGCGAGCTGCTCGAAGGACTGCGGCAAGTACGCGAGGCGAATCGTCCACGACTGCCGGGTTGGAGCAAAGCCGAGAACGATGCTGCCTATTATCCGCAGCAGGACCTTGACTACTCAGGCAACGTGCTGAATGATCGCGCGGCTACTTTCTACCGGAAACATGGTGTGACCCAGATCGAGCCCGCTGCCGAATCGGGACTCGACATGCGCGGCCGCCGCGCTATGACGACGCGCTATTGTCTGAAGTTCGAACTGGGTATCTGTCCCAAGCAGAAGCCCGCCCAGAAAGTCAGCGAACCGCTGACGCTTGTAGACGAACAGAGAACTCGGCTGGAATTGCGGTTCGATTGCGCGCGGTGCGAGATGCAGGTCTGGTTTGCAGGTGTGCTTGTCACTTGAGTTGTTACTAACAAGGGAGCACGCCAAGGCGAGATTCGGTTGAACACTGCTATCAATAGCATTACGATTTCTCCGTGGCCGAGTCCTTCAAATACCACATCCGCGGAACTCAACCGGAAGTTACCGTGCACATTTCGCAGCAGCTCTGGCCTCGACTAGGAAAGGCATTGGTGTGGAGTGTTGTGTGGGGGACCATAGCGTGCGCTTGTGTACGCTCATTTGGGTTCAGGTTTTTGCCCATCATTGGGGCCTCAGTGTGTCTGTTATTCGCGTTCATAGGCCTCGTCGTTGCCAACTTCTCGGTTGTGTGGAGTACGATTTGGCTTCGGCCCGGCATGCTGAAGTGGCTGGAGATTCGGCCTTTTCGGTGGCACGTCCGTTCCTTTCCGCTTTTCCATATCCGAGATTTTGGTTTCGCGTATTTCTCGCATGGTGGCCCTGTTCTTAGGCTGGACGTTGATGGGACCTGGTATGTTCTTGCAGAAGGAATACAGGAGCGCGAGGCGAACGAATTGCTGTTCGATATCACGCGGCGCGGAATTGACTTCCCACTAAGTGGCCCAGAAGGTCAGAAGGACCCGCACACTCCTAGATTCTGGATGTTGCACTGAAACCACCAATTACGGCGGTCCAACGTAACTGTTGAGCGGATGATCAGCGGTACTGATCACCGCAACGCCCCAATCAGCGCCGACACTCCCAGGAATCGCAGCGTCGGATTCTCCGGGATCGCGCCGCACTCGGCGGCGTACTGGTAGAACAGTTCAAGTCCTTCGCGGTTCTGTGGGCTGAGGTCGTAATCGATGCTCTCGGTCAGATACGAGATTACGTCGGCCTCGCTCAGTCCAAGCTTCGGACCCCACTCGCGAGCGATCTGGGCTACGTTGGCGGGTTCAAGTCCGTGATCGCGCGAGGTTTTGAAGGCTTCACCGAGATCGAGGCCGCGGCGCATTTCGGTCAACGCTGCCAGTCTCACAGCCCAGAAGGCGAAGATGAAGGGCTTGCCGGTGCAATTGCGCCATTCTTCGGCGAGGTCCCAGGTGAGGTACTTGCTGCGATCCACAACGAGGGCAGCGTCACCGATCAGCAATGCAGCGTCGCAGGCGGCCAGCATGTCATCGAGCTTTGGCCCCATAGGGGTGAACTGGCGGTCGCCTCCCCAGAAGCGGCTAAATAGAATGTGCAGCAACGCAACCGAGGTTCGAGAGGACGTGTCGGCGGCTACAGTCTTGATTTGATCCAACGGAACTCGGCTGACCAGCACGATGGACTTCACGGCGTGCTGGGCGGCGATCGCCACGTCAGGCAGGATCACCAATCCCGGAATGCTGGCGTAGGCCGCGACCGGAATGATACCGATGTCTGACATACCTGCCTTCAGTTCGTCGGCACATTGCGACGGCACGGTGTAGTGGATATCGAAATCTTGAAGACCCACCCTTGGCTGCGCCAAGGATGGGGCACCCGCTGATAGTTCGGCGCCGGCAGTCACACCCGCGTGCTCAAAATCCCACATCAGGGGCGCGGTATTCAGGAACGAGATGGCGGAAATTTTTAGCTTTCTCATTTGTTCTAAAAACGGAACATTTTAACAGAGCGCGTATGAACTTCGCCCTAATACGTTAGCGTGGACCCTGTAGGGCGCCTATGCCCTGCACGCTGTACTGCAATGAATGAGGGTGTCGCCTTTCGCCTCCTGGGATAGACCAAAAAGCGACTCCCTCATCGTTGACTCTGACACGCACGAGGCCCGCAGTGACCACTACTTCGCAAGCTGTTGATACCTCATCCGGCCATCTCAAGTGGCTAGCCCTTTCGCTTACTCCGGGACTCGGCCCGACTCGTTCGCGCAAGTTAGTCGCGCACTTCGGATCCGTCGAAAAGGTGTTTGACGCGTCGCTGACGGAACTTGAGGCGTCGGGCCTCATGGCGGCCTCGGCGCAGGGAATCGCGCTTGGCCAATCGCTGGAGAAGGCCAACGAAGAGGTTGTCCGCGCCGCGGCTGCTGGAGCCCACATTGTTACGCTGGACGATCCAGACTATCCTTCTGCCCTGCGCGAAATCTATGATCCTCCCACAACTCTATATGTTCGTGGCGACGTTGCGATACTCTCGCAACCCGGCATCGGAGTTGTCGGAACGCGGCACCCAACGCCCTACGGCCTCGGTATGGCAGAGAGGCTCGGCTGCGACCTCGGCGGACGCGGCCTCATCATATTCAGTGGAATGGCGCGGGGAGTCGATACTGCCGCGCATCGAGGCTGCTTAAACGCCCACGGCAGGACCGTTGCGGTATTCGGCACCGGAGTTGACGTTCTCTATCCCAAAGAAAACGCGAAGCTTGCGGACCAGATACTCGCCGGCGGTGGGGCGCTGGTTTCCGAGTTCCCGATGAGCACGTTCGCCGCCCCGCAGAATTTTCCTATACGCAACCGTGTCATTAGCGGCATGTCGGTCGGCGTGCTGGTGGTCGAAGCGGGCGAGTACAGCGGCACGCGCATTACGTCACGTTGCGCTTTAGAGCAGAATCGAGATATCTACGCCGTCCCTGGCAATGTCACGAACAAGCTTTCGTGGACGCCTAACACGCTGATAAAGCAGGGTGCAAAGCTGGTGGCGACTTGGGAAGACGTATGGGAAGAGTTACCGTCGAGCGTAAAGCTGCAACTCACGCCACCCGAACAGAACGCAACGGCAGAGGGCCAGACGGCATCCTTGTTTGACGATGCGCTCTCGCCCAATGAACGAAAAGTGTTAGGTTCTTTGAAAGCGGACGAAAGCATGCAGATCGACGAATTGATCGAAAAACTGGACGGAAAGCTGTCGTCGTCTGAGATTTTTGCGGCTTTGTTCGAACTCGAATTGGCTGGCAAAATCAAGCAGTTAGCGGGAAAGAATTACGTTCGTACCTTCTAATGGGTTCGACAGGCTTGACTCATTCGTGCTAGTTTCAATCTTCATTCCCCATTTGCATAGATAAAGGTTAGGACATTGGCAAAGGGCTTAGTCATCGTTGAATCGCCTGCCAAGGCGAAGACCATTCAGAAATATCTCGGCAAGGACTTCGAGGTCGAGGCGTCGCTCGGCCATGTGAAGGATCTGCCCAAGAGCAATCTCGGCGTCGATATTGAGAACGATTTCGACACCGAATACGTTGTCATTCCCGGCAAAGAGAAAGTCATCGCCAAGCTGAAGAAGCTAGCGAAGTCGGCGGACAACATTTACCTCGCGCCTGACCCGGACCGCGAAGGCGAAGCCATAGCTGCGCACCTGGAAGAAGAGCTTTCGGGCGATGGCGCGGGCAAGAAGAAGAAGGGCACGGACGGCGTAACAATCCAGCGCGTAACCTTTAACGAGATCACCAAGCGCGCCGTGCAGGAAGCCTTCAAGAGTCCCCGCGAGATTGATCGCAACTTGGTCGACGCGCAGCAGACTCGTCGCGTTCTGGATCGTCTAGTCGGATACCAGGTCTCGCCGCTGCTGTGGGACAAAGTTCGCCGCGGTCTTTCTGCCGGACGCGTGCAGACTGTCGCTCTTCGCCTGATCGTTGATCGCGAGCGCGAGATCAAGGCGTTCGAGAAGACCGAATACTGGACGCTCGACGCACATCTGGCCGGAGCCAAGCCGCCCGCCTTCGATGCACGGCTGATCGGCGCGAACCCCGAGAAGAACATCGTTCCGAACGAGGCGGAGGCCAAGCGCATTGAAGAGCTTCTCAAGTCGGCGACCTGGACTGTTACCTCGGTCGATAAGAAAGAACGTCGCCGCAATCCGGCGGCTCCGTTTACGACTTCCAAGTTCCAGCAGGACGCCTCTCGCAAGCTGCGCTTCAGCGTGAAGCGCGCCATGATGATCGCGCAGCGCCTTTATGAAGGCGTCGATTTGGGCGATGAAGGCACCGTCGGCCTGATCACTTACATGCGTACTGACTCGACGCGCGTGAGCAACGACGCGATCAATGAAGTGCGCCAGTATATTCCGTCCGAATACGGCCCGCAGTACTTGCCCGAGTCACCGAACGCCTATGCCTCTAAGCAGAAGGGCGCGCAGGAAGCGCACGAAGCGATTCGTCCGACCTCGGCGCTGCGTCATCCTGAGTCGGTAAAGAAGTATCTTCAAGAAGATGAGTTCAAGGTCTACAAGCTGATCTGGCAGCGTTTCGTCGCGTCGCAGATGAACCCTGCGGTCTTCGACCAGACGACGGTCGACATCACTGCGCAGCCGAAGACCGGCGATGCGTTCCCGTTCCGCGTGACTGGTTCGGTGCTCAAGTTCGACGGCTTCCTCAAGGTCTACGAGGAGTCGAAGGAAGGCAAGGACGAGGAAGACGAGGAACTGAAGCACAAGCTGCCGCCGCTTGAAGCCGGCCAGGTGCTGAAGCTGAAAGAACTCAAGCCCGAGCAGCACTTCACCGAGCCACCTCCGCGATTCAACGAAGCGTCGCTGGTGAAGGAACTAGAAGAGCGCGGCATCGGACGCCCGTCGACATACTCTGCCATCATCTCTACGATCCAGGAGCGCCAGTACGTCCAGAAACTCGGCGGCAAGTTCGCGCCGACTGAGATCGGCTTCGTCGTCACCGACCTGCTGGTCGAGAACTTCAAGGACATCTTCGACTTCCAGTACACCGCTCGCCTCGAAGAAGAGCTCGACGACATCGAAGACGGCACCCAGAAGTGGACCGGCGCGCTCAAGGAGTTCTACCAAAAGTTCGAGAAGGACCTCGCATACGCTGAGAAGCACATGGAGAACATCAAGCGTATGGAGAAGGCCACCGACGAGAAGTGCGAGCGCTGTGGGTCGCCACTGGTCATCAAGTGGGGCAAGCACGGCTCGTTCTTCGCTTGCAGCTCTTACGACAAGAAAGATCCGAACTCCTGCACCTTCACGAAAGAGAACCCGATCGACCTGCCCGACCTTGATTCAGCCGACGTGCAGGAGACCTCGCAGGAAGAGTATTGCGAGAACTGTGGTCGTCCGATGGTGCTCAAGCGCGGACGCTTCGGCCAGTTCATGGCCTGCACCGGCTATCCGGAATGCAAGACCACGCGCCGGCTTGACCAGCAGAAGAAAGTGCCCGACATCCCGCTGGACGAAAAATGCCCGCAGTGCGACCGAAACCTCGTGTTACGACATGGCCGCTACGGAGAATTCGTTTCGTGCTCCGGCTATCCGGACTGCAAGTGGGTGAAGCAGAACTTCATCGGCATGAAGTGTCCGGAGTGCAAAGAAGGCGAACTGGTCGAAAAGAAAGCTCGCCGCCGTGGAACAACGTTCTACGGCTGCACGAATTACCCGAAGTGCAAGTTCACCTCGGCCGCCAAACCTATTCCGGAGAAGTGTCCGAACGGCGACAGCGAATACCTCGTGCAGAAGACTCTGAAAGAAGGCCCAGTGATCGCTTGTCCGGAATGCGACTACAAGCGCCCGGATCCGACGCGTGAGAAAGAAGCCGAAGCGGCTAAGCCGGGGGCGATTGCGTAGACCCAGTGAATGCATTGGAGAGCCGACCCGCGGGTTGGCTCTTTTGCTTTTATTGGCCCGAGGCGTTGGCAAACTGGGGACGGAGCAGATGTCTAGTTTTGTTGCTGGAGTTGGTCTGAACTTCAATGTAAAGTGTGTCGGATGAAAGAGAACTACTACTGCCCTCGCTGCAATGGAGACCTGACCGGATCGATAATCCATCACGAGATGTTCGATTGCCCCCATTGTGGTGAGGTTCTGCAACCTGCGAGGTCGCGTTCGTTTCGAATAGCGTATCGGCTCATAACGAGCAATTTACTGTTTGTAGTCATGGTGATCGGTGCAGTTAAACTCCATGCTTTAGGCTGGTCGCTTCGCAGCTTGGTCATCATTTGTTTGCTACTCTCCTTCGTCGATATCGACGCGATCGTGTTTGCTCTTTTTCCACCGCGGAATTTTGTGAGTATCAAATCGTCGATAATCACGCTTGGGTTGAATCGGCGCGCATAGTTGAAATTCCCCATGGAGATGCTTGATGATCTCTGGACAATGCACGTTCTGCGAAGGTTCAGGCAAATGCGAAGAATGCCACGGCACTGGCATCAACCCGCACTTGAACTCGAGTGAGCCTAAGTGCTCGCATTGTTCGGGAATTGGCGTCTGTCCAGAATGTGAAGGAACGGGCAAATCTCCTATGCGACGTCGGCAGTACAAAGGCAATCTGCTGCTGTATGGCATTCTGTGGGCGAGTGGTCTGGTTGCGTTCTTTGCACTGATATCGGTTTTCCAAAACCCATGGATTCTAAAGCTGCTGTTCTTGGGTGGAGCGCTTTTTGGTACGTGCTCTACTGTCGAGATTCCCAGAGAAGAAAGCCATCACCGCCCTCGCGTTTTTGATTCCAGATCATCCGTTCATCCACCCATCCGCTCATCCGAATTTCATCGGTACTACGTATTTTTCCACCCCCCTTCTAGGGTTCCGCGCCTGATGCCAAGCTTCGTTCCCGTGTCATTCTAGTAACCAGTGGACCATCGATGCTGAGCGGGGAAACGAAGACAAATCCGACTGCCGTTTTCAGGCGGGCTGTGCGACAGATGCGTCCCTGCTGGGGGCTGGTGTCGGCGATTGTGGCGCTGGATCTGATATCGATCCCGCTGGCGCTGCTGCTGCCGTTGCCCCTTAAGATCGCCGTGGACTATCTCACCGGCAGCAAGTCATCGCAACCGCTGTTGCAGTGGTTTCTCCCCGACGCCTGGCTCCAATGGGACATGACTCCGCTGATCTTTGCGGCCGTCTTCCTGCTGGCCGTCTATCTCGTGCAGCATGCGGTCGGCTTCGGCAATTGGCTGGTGCGGACGTATACAGGCGAGAAACTGATCCTGTCATTCCGATCGCAGTTGTTTGCCCACGTGCAGCGCCTGTCGCTTTCGTTTATCGACAGCAAGGGGTCCAGCGATCCGGCATACCGCATCCAGTACGACGCGCCCGCCGTTCGCGACCTGCTGATGAACGGTATCCTGCCGCTGGTTAATGCTGTGCTCACGCTGGTGAGCATGATCTACATTACGATCAAGATCGACTGGCAGATCGCGGCCATCTCCCTAACGGTCGCGCCGATCCTGTTTCATCTCAGCCACAAGTACAGTGCGCGCCTGCGCAATGAATGGAAGCTGCTGCGCGAATGCGACAGCGTGGCCATGGGCGTCATTCATGAAACGCTCAGCTCCGTACGCGTGGTAAAGGCTTTTGGCCAGGAAGCGCGCGAGCACGGACGCTTCCTGCAACACTCAGGCAAATACGTCCGCGGCCAGATGAAGCTGAGCGTGCTTCAGGCCAGCTTTTATGTTTTCGTCGGGATGACAGTTGCCCTGGCCAGCGCCGCCGCACTTTTCGTGGGAGCACGCCACGTCCGCACGGGATTGCTCAGCATTGGATCACTACTGTTGCTGATGTCTTACATCGCGAAGCTCTACGAGCCCCTGAGCACGATGAGCGGCAAGCTAGTTGAATCGCAGTCGGCAATGGTCAGCCTCGGCCGCGCCTTCGCCCTACTGGACGAAGCAACAGACGTGGTAGAAATTCCCAACGCCCGCCCGGCTCGCGATATACGAGGCGCAGTAGCGTTCCGCAACGTGGCTTTCCAGTATGACGAGACGCGCCGCGTGCTCGACGGCATCGATTTTTCGATCGCGCCCGGAACTCACGTGGGCATCACCGGTGCCAGCGGAGCAGGGAAATCGACCATACTCAGCTTGCTGACGCGCTTTTACGATCCGCTGGAGGGGATGGTTCAACTTGACGGCGTAGACCTTCGTAACTACAAGATCGGCTCGCTTCGGGAGCAGTTCGCCATCGTGTTGCAGGAACCTGTGTTGTTCTCGACCACGATCGCCGAGAACATTGCCTACGCCAAGCCCAACGCCAGTCTGGAGGAGATTGTCGCCGCAGCGAAGGCCGCCCGCGCACACGACTTCATAACCGACCTGCCCGATGGCTACGACACAAAGGTTGGCCAGCGCGGAGCGACGCTTTCCGGCGGCGAGCGTCAGCGTATTTCACTCGCCCGCGCCTTCCTGAAGAACGCGCCCATTCTCATCATGGACGAGCCCACGAGCGCGCTGGATACCCATACCGAGTCTGAGGTGGTGAAGGCAACAGAAGATCTGCTGCGAGGGCGAACTACGTTTGTGATAGCGCATCGGACCAGCACGCTAGACCACTGTGATGTGGTCTAGCATCTCGAACGCGGAAGGATGCAAGTCGTAATCGATCGGCGGCCCATGTCGTACCCCGACGTTGTGCCCTCGGGAACGCAGGCATTCGAACCTGTCAATCTGGATCACTTGCTGCAGGTGAACGCCGCGATTCCTCTGCCGTAAAAGAAAACGGGCCACTTTCGTTAGTGACCCGCCCGAATCTCCGAATTGTCTCTGACCCTATCCCACGCGTCGGGAATCCGACAACACCTCGTCTAGGGCACCGGCCAGATTACTCGCGCGCTTATTTACGTCATTCGCGATGGAATCATACTTTTTCTTCAGAATGTGATACTCGTCAGCGATATTGAGCGCCGCCAAGACGGCGAGTCGGAGCGAGTCAACAGTGCTGGTCTGCTCGGCGACGGAGCGCATCTTCACGTCTACATATTCGGCCAGCTTCGATATGTACTCGGGGTCCGATCCGCGCAGATTGTAGATCTGGTCATAGATGTTTACGCGAACGCTGCCGTTCGAACTGGACTGGGCCACCGGCTTCTCCTTGTCAAACAATGTTGTGCTTATCCGTCCCTGTCTGGTCGCCGAAGTGAGTTGCTATTCCCCCTCGGCTGCCGTGATGGCGTCGATCTGCCGGAGCATCTTTTCTACCCGGCCACGGACTTCTTCACGCTCGCGGCGCAGTGCTACGTTCTCGTTTCGCAGCGTCTCGATTTCTTCCTCGCGCGTTTCCATCTGTTCGCGGAGACGGGCTGCATCGCGCTCAACCGCCGACTTAGCCTCCCGCGCCGCCTTCAACATCTCGATCGTGCGGTAAACCTTCTCTTCCAGTGCCTGAAAATCGTTCGCGGATAGCTCCAACATTCCCGCTGCGTTCAATGCCATTGAATCTGGGTCCTTCTACTGAAAATTACGAAGTGGTGCGAGCGCAGTATAACTCAGAAACTCAGGAGTGCGAGCAAGTCTTTGCAGTGAAGGCGGTCTTTTTGCCGCCGGAGAGTGTTGGCAGAAGTACTCAGTTGTAGCGCCGACCTCCAGGTGGGCACGTGCCGGACCGGAGTCCGGCGCTACCTTAGAAAAACTTCCGAAACTGAGTACTGAGTACTCAGTACTGTCTTACGCCCGCTGTGTTCCGCCGACTTGTTCGAGAGCCTTGATGATCTGGGCCGCCCACGCCGCGACCTCTTCATCGCGTAGCGTAGCCTTTGCCGACTGGAACTCGGCGCGCAGCAGGACAGAATACTTGCCCTGTGCGATGCTGCCTCCGCGGAAGATCTCAACCGGGAAGAAGGCACGCAGTTCAGACAAGTGCAGCGCGTCTACTGTGCTGCGAATCTTCTCGAAGGTGACCGCGCTGTCGAAGATGAAGGAGAAATCACGATCGACTGCCGGATAGCGCGGAATCTGCATGTAACGCGGATCGCGCAGCTCGCGTTCATATAGCCGCTCGAGATAGACCTCGGCGACGTAGACGTCCTGCTTCAGTTTGCGTTCGGCAGCGATGTCGGGATGAAGCTGGCCGAAGCGTGCGACGGTGGTGCCGTCCATGACGGCGCGAGCGGAGCGTCCGGGGTGAAAGTAGTCGGCCGAGTGTTCGTCAAAGTAGAGCGACTTGCAGCCGAAACTGCCGAGCAGCGCTTCGATGTCGCCCTTGAACGCACGGAATGCCTCAAGCGCAGAAGCGTTGTCACTCTTGCTCATGTCGAGGGTGCCGCCCTTGGGCAGATGGCGTGTGAGGCCTTCGACAGTTGCGCCGACCGATATGCGCTTGTGCTCCTGCGTGCGATCACCGACTTTCTCATAGACGTTACCGGCTTCGAAGAGGCGTGCGTCGTTGGTATCGCGATTCAGGTTCCATGCCAGCATATTCAGCATGCCGGGCAGAAGCGTGGTGCGCATCGTCCCCGCTTCTTCACTGAGCGGGTTGGCAATCTTGACCGGCTGCGCCGTGGCGAACTTTCTCGCGTCTTCTTCGGGGATGAATGTCAACGTCATCCCCTGGTCGTAGCCTAGGCCGAGCAGCGTCGCATGGAGCTTCGCGTCTTTGTCGGCGTCCGGCAAGTCGATGACCGAGCCGGAGAATTCCGGCAGGGTGTTCGGGAATTTGTCGTAGCCGTACAGTCGAGCGATCTCTTCGATCAGGTCGATTTCGCGTTCGACGTCGAGGCGCCAGGTGGGGATGGTGACCGTCCAGTCGGCACCTGTGTAGGGACGGGGCTGTGCCCCGTCCGAACGGGTCGAAGACCCGTCGCTACATGAACCTTGGCACATCCCGAATCCCAGCCGACGCATGATGCGTTCGATATCAGGCGCTGGAATGTCCACACCGAGGATGCGCTTTACTTCGCTCACATGCAGCGCAACCGGAGGATGGCCCACCTTGCGCGAAACGGTATCGATGAAGTCTCCCTCGACATGTCCGCCAGCGGATTCGAGAATCAGTTGGGCCACACGTGCAGCGGCCGGCCTTGTAGTTTCATAGTCGGCACCGCGCTCAAACCGGTGCGAAGCGTCGGTGTGCAGGCCGTGACGGCGAGCCGTCTTGCGAACGGCGTCGGGCTCGAACCACGCAGCCTCAATCAGGATGTTCTTCGTCTTCTCGGTGACCTTCGTGTCTTCGCCGCCCATGACGCCCGCTAATGCGACCGGCTTCTTTGCGTCGGCGATGACGAGGTCTTCTTTGGTCAGCTTGCGCTCGACGCCGTCGAGGGTCTTCAGCATCTCGCCGTCCTTTGCGCGACGGACGATGATCTTGCCGCCTTCCAGCGTGTCGAGGTCGAAGACGTGCGTGGGGTGGCCGATCTCCCACAGGACATAGTTCGTTGCATCAGCAGCGTTGTTGATCGAACGTTGCTCGACCGATTCCAGTCGCTCAACCACATGCTTTGGCGACGGCCCGATCTTGACGTCGCGCAGCACCAGTCCCGTGTAACGCGCGCAGCCGGTCAGGTCGTCGATGATGATGGGAAACGGTTTTGTAGCGCCGGACTCCAGTCCGGGGGCGGCCGACCTGGAGGTCGGCGCTACGTTGGCCGCGAACGGCTTGAGGTCGATGTCGTAGATCGCCGAGCACTCACGCGCGACGCCGTAATGGTTCATCGCGTCGGGGCGATTGGCGGTGAACTCAACCTCGTACACCGTGTCCTTGCCGTCGCCAGTGATACCTTCGACGGCGATGCCATGCATAGTGAGATCACGGGCGAGCTGCCGCTCGTCCACTTTCAAGTCAACAAAATCGCGAAGCCAGTTTGGTGAAATCTTCATTTTCTTTTCGGCCGTCCCTATGGGACTTGGCCCTCAATCTAATCCGGTTACCCGGCACTGAAGTGCCGGGCTAAATTTGAATAGCGCCTACGGCGTTTCCTGAACCTGCTCTGTTGCGAGTAGGTAATCACCGTTGTCCCCTTGTTTTCTTTCACAGCGAACAACAGAGCCAGGCAGAAATTCCCATAGTTCATCTTCAGGATCGTAGTCGGTGTATGCCAAGACTCTATATAGTCCATCACCCAAATCTTCAGCGTCGGTTGGGCGCGAAACATCTGTCCCTTCATCCAGCAACCGAATATAGACTCGAGTGATTGACATACCTTCCCTTTGATCCGCGTCCATCCGTGAAATCCGCGGTTGGCCTTTTCCTACGCAAACTGCTCCAGGAACCGCACATCTCCCTGATAGAACAGCTGGATGTCGTCGATGCCGTACTTGAACATCGCGATGCGTTCGACACCCATGCCGAAGGCGAAGCCGTTGTACTTGCTGGCGTCGTAGTTGACGAAGCCGTACAATGCCGGATCGACCATGCCGCAGCCCAGCAGTTCGACCCAGCCGCTCATCTTGCAGACGCGGCATCCCTTGCCGCCGCAGAAGATGCAGCTGATCGCGACTTCTGCGCTCGGCTCGGTGAAAGGGAAGAACGACGGCTGGAAGCGCGTCTTCACGTCGGAGCCGAAGAAAGCCTTCATCGCGTGATCGATCGTGCCCTTCAGGTCGCCGAAGGTGATGTGCTCGTCGACGGCCAATCCCTCGACCTGGTGGAACATGGGCGAGTGCGTGGCGTCCGGCGCGTCGTTGCGGTGCACCTTGCCGGGAATGACGATGCGCAGTGGCGGCTTCATCTTCTCCATGCTGCGGATCTGCACCGGAGACGTATGCGTGCGCAGCAACAGGCGATCGCGCTGCGGACGGTTCTCCTGTCCGGCGATGAAGATCGTGTCCTGCGTGTCGCGAGCCGGATGGTTCGGCGGGAAGTTCAGCGACTCGAAATTGTAGTAGTCGCTTTCGATCTCCGGGCCTTCGCCGATGGAGTACCCCATATCGCGGAAGACCTTCACGATCTCATTCATCGTGCGGATGATCGGGTGCTCAACGCCCAGCGGGCGACGGATGCCCGGCAGCGTGATGTCGATCTTCTCGGCATCGAGCTTTGACGTGCCACCACCCTGAGCTTTGGCAAGTGCGGCCTCGACCTCAGCCTCAACCTTCTGCTTGAGTTGGTTCACGCGCTGCCCGACGTCGCGCTTTGCCGGACCCGGTGCTGCCTTGAGCCAGAGGTCGTTGACCTGGGTCAGCACGCCGTTTTTACGCGCCATCCAGCGGTCGCGGAATTCCTTCCATTCGGATTCGCTGTGAAGAACAGCGACTTCGGCATTGAGTGCGGCGAGGAGTTCTGAGGCAGCCGTATCTAGTGCGGCAGGCGAGTAATCTTCGAGTTTTGGAACTGTGTATGTTGTCGTGGACATCTCTGTCGTCCCTACGGGACTCGCGCGATATTCGCGTGTCCTACCCGGCACTTCCGTGCCGGGCCAAATTCGTTTGCCCCTTCGGGGCTCAAGACCCACATCTGCCCGATAGCGCGGGAATGGGGCGTGATTCTCACCCCGCTCAAGCCGAAAGCGGGCTTGAACGGGGCACCACTTCACTCAAAGCAACAAACCGCGGATTACACGGATAACACGGATACTAAATCAGATCCGCGTAAATCCGCGTAAATCCGCGGTTGGATTTTGTTCTCTGTTTGTTACGCCTGTGCGGTAGCGCCCGCGGCCTTCGCCTGTTCGCACAGGCTGGTAAAGGCAGGAGCGTCATTCACGGCGATGTCGGCCAAGACCTTGCGATCCAGTTCGATGCCGGCCTTCTTAAGGCCGCTTACGAACCGGCTATAGCTGATGTCGTTCAGCTTGCAGGCCGCGCCGATACGCACGATCCACAACGAGCGGTACTGGCGCTTCTTCTGGCGGCGTCCGGCGTACGCGAAATTCAACGCGCGATCAACCGACTCTTTTGCCGACCTATACAGCTTTGACTTAGTTAAAAAATAACCACTCGCACGCTTCAAGATCTTTTTGCGCTTTGCGAGCCTTTTTGTTCCACGTTTTACGCGAGGCATCGTTCACTCCATTTGAAGATCGGGTTCGCACCGTACTCGGTGACCCATTCAAGCCTTGTTTCGGCTTGAGTGGGGAACCCGTTTAAGCGGCTGGAGGCAGGAGGATCAGAATCCAAAAGCCTCTTCACTCGCTGGTTTAGCTGAGAACCTCTTTGACTCTCAGCCCGTCCCACTCTGCGTTTCCCAACTTCTTCTGTGGCGCCATTCAAGCCGATTTTGGCTTGAGTGGGTTTCCGAAGCGGTAGCGCGGAGGACGTCAATCGCGGTCTAGTACGGGATCATCCGCTTCAGCTTAGCTTCGTCCGCCGGGCTGACGACTACCTGCTCGCCCAACTTGCGTTTGCGCTTCGTCGTCTTTGAAGTGAGGATGTGGCGCAGATGCGAGTGGCCGCGCTTTACCTTCCCACTGCCAGTCTTCTTAAAGCGCTTGGCGGCTCCGCTGTGTGTTTTAAGTTTCGGCATAACTCACCTGATGATATTCCGCCGCGAACGACGGTTACAACAAAAGGCCATCGACAGAACGAATCTGCCGTTTGCCCAAAGAACTGTCTTGGAAGGCACCGCAGTGCGGAACTTCGCGACAGGCGACAATCAGATCAACAAATCATCCGACCATCAAATCAACAAATCTATTGCGCGCCGCGAGCTGCCGGGGCGCTCGGTGTCGGACCACTCTGCGCCGGTCCCGACTGCTGCGGGCCGCCCTGAGATCCTCCACGCGGAGGCTCGGGCTTCTTCGGCGCTGGAGCTGCAGCCTTCGGTGGAGCGAGGATCACGTGCATCGTGTTTCCCTCGTTCCTCGGTCGGAACTCGACGATCGCCTTATCGCCCAACTCTTTAATCAGTCGCTCCAGGATGTTGCGTCCCAATCCCTGCCGCGTCATCTCGCGTCCACGGAAGAAGATGGTCGCCTTCACCTTGTCGCCTTCGCCGAGGAAGCGGATCACGTGGTTCTTCTTGGTCTCGTAGTCATGTTCGTCCACGTTGATGCGGAACTTGACTTCCTTGACCGTGATGACCTTCTGATGCTTCTTGGCTTCCTTTTCGCGCTTATCCTGCTGGTAAACAAACTTGCCGAAATCCATGATTCGGCAGACCGGCGGTTGCGCGGTGGGCGATACCTCGACGAGGTCAAGATTCTTCTCGCGGGCCTTCTTCAACGCCTCGAAAGGCGGCATGATGCCCAGCTGGTTACCCTCGTCGTCGATCACGCGCACTTCGCGTACGCGAATGCGCTCATTGGTGCGAATGAACCTCTTGTCGATGCTAAGCCTCCCAAAATTCTGACACGAGAATACGAAATTATAGCAGATTGAAGGGGTTAGTCGTCAGGAGTTATGTCCATCCTGTTCCAAAATCAGAACAAGATCGCTCATGACCGGAGTATCACCCTTCCTTACATCTACCATGCCTGAAGCGGTGGAGCAGGCCTTCGCGAACTCGAGTCTGGAGAAAACCGGTGGAGCAGGCCTTCAGGCCTGCTATCAAGTGCGCACAGAATAGGCGGCTTTAGCCGCTGAGGTAAAGAATGGCCATCCCATACAGAGGAAAAACAGAAACTGCAACATACTTCATAACCGCGAATACGTTTGAGAAGCAGCAGTTGCTGCAGTCCGACAGGATGGCCACTCTTCTCATCACTGTCCTGCATCACTACCGCGAGCAGAAGAAGTATTTGCTTCACGAGTATGTAGTCATGCCCGACCATTTCCATCTACTCATAACACCAAGGCTCGGCACCACACTGGAGAGAGCATTGCAGTTGATTAAAGGTGGATTCTCTTATCGAGCCAAGAAACAGTTTGGTTTCACAGGGGAAATTTGGCAAACGAGCTATGTTGACAGACGGGTCAGGGACTATCGGGAGTACCAGCAGTTCAGGAGATACATTTACCGCAACCCAGTGAAGCGGTTGCTAGTCAGTGCGGATGAGTGTTTCCCGTACAGTTCGGCGGCACATTTGGCACCAGTGGATGCCATACCTCAGCGGCTAAAGCCGCTGGAGTTGGAGATGTCTGAATCGCAGGCCTAAAGGCCTGCGCCACCGGTTCTCATGTTTCACCAGAGTGGCGGGGGGGAAGCCCCC
>JAEYQK010000104.1 GCA_023410055.1 Acidobacteriota bacterium | reverse complement strand
AACTGACAGTAAGTCCAGATCGGGGACCTGGGGCAATTTTTCATCAGCCATATTCTTTACCGGATCGGCCCTTTTGTTCACAACGGAGAGTCTTTCTCCCGAAGATGAGCACATCGTATGCCAAGTTGCCATCCACGACGCGCCCGCATGTCACTTGCTAGAAACACCACTGAAAGCAAAGCGTTTCGACGCGCCAGAAAGTTTTCTCGACGTCGCATTTTGGATGCTGAAGCGCAAAACGAAGCTCTTTTTTTGCGCCCAGAGCCTGACCACCCGACAATCTCAAAAACCAATCGTCATCTCGTTCCAAATACAGGCATCGGATGACCCAAAAGGGTGAGAGACAGGTGTTGGCACGGCGGGTTGCAATGAGGTCTGCGTGCGTCTTGCTTTTCGGAGGTCAGATGAAGTGACTTTTCTGCGCTGGTACAATGAAGAAACTACACGAGTTGGAGATACCACAGGGTGACGCTAACGCTAAAAGACACGCTGAACCTGCCAAAGACAGATTTTTCGATGAAGGCGAACCTGCCCCAGAACGAACCCAAGATGCTGGCTCACTGGGATGAGATAGATATCTACGAAAAGATTCGCGAAGAGCGCAAAGGTGCGCCAATTTACGTTTTGCATGACGGCCCCCCGTACGCCAACGGCCCTATCCATCTTGGGCACGCACTGAATAAGTGCTTGAAGGACTTCATCGTGAAGTCGAAGACCATGAAGGGCTTCGACGCGCCTTATGTGCCTGGTTGGGACTGCCACGGCCTTCCGATCGAGATCAAAGTCGATGACGCTCTAGGCAGGAAGAAGCTTGAAATGGCCCCCCTCCAGGTCCGAGAGGAATGCCGTAAATACGCGGAGAAATACGTCGATCTGCAGAGCAAGCAGTTTCAGCGCATCGGAGTCTTCGGACGGTTCGAGGATCCCTATCTGACCATGTCGCGCCAGTACGAGTCCGTCGTGCTGGAGCAGTTCTATGGCTTCTTCGAACAGGGAATGGTTTATAAGGGACTAAAGCCGGTTTATTGGTGCATCAACGACCGCACGGCTCTTGCCGAGGCGGAAGTCGAGTACGAGATGCATACCAGCCCGAGCGTTTGGGTGAAGTATCGGCTGACCAGCGATGCTGCAAAGATCGATCCGGCCCTGGCCGGCAAGACGGTATCGACCATCATATGGACGACGACTCCTTGGACGTTGCCAGCCTCGATGGCAGTTGCGTTCCATCCGGATGAGGAGTACGCGGCGGTTCAGGCGGAAGACGGTGAACTGTATATCGTCGCGGAGAAGTTAGCCGCTCAGACCGCTGAGAATACCGGAATCAAGGGCGATGCCGTTGCCAGATTCCCCGGGCGCAAGCTGGAGTACGCCGAGTTCAAACATCCGTTCCTCGATCGCAAGATTCTTGGAGTCGTGGCCGATTATGTAACGATGGACACCGGTACCGGTGCTGTCCACACGGCTCCGGCTCATGGCGCTGACGATTTTTATACCGGAGTTCGTTATGGCATCGACCAGACATGTAATGTCGACGCAGGTGGACATCTGCGTCATGGTCTGCCCGAATACGACGGACAGACCGTCTTCAAGGCGAACCCTCTGATCGTCGATCTCTTGAAGGACCGCGGCGTATTGCTTGGATACGAGAAGATTGAACACTCCTATCCTCACTGCTGGCGCTGCCATAAGCCTGTGATCTTCCGGGCGACTGAGCAATGGTTCATCGGCATGGAGACGACTGTTCCTGCCATGAATGGCAAACCTTCGGGAACCCTGAGAGCGCGAGCACTAGACGAGATCAAGAACGTCAAATGGGATCCTGCGTGGGGCGAAGAACGAATCTCTAACATGATCGCGACCCGCCCAGACTGGTGTATTTCGCGCCAGCGCATCTGGGGTGTTCCGATCGCCGTTTTCTTCTGCGAACACTGCAACGAGCCATTCAACTCGAAAGAGGTTAATCGTTCCGTCGTCGACCTCTTCAAGCGCGAGGGCGCTGACGCTTGGTACAAATATGAGCCGGCGCAGATCCTGCCCGCAGGAACGAAGTGTCCCAAGTGCGGCAAAGCCGAGTTCCGGAAAGAGATGGACATCATCGACGTGTGGTTCGAGTCTGGATCAAGCCAAGCGGCGGTGTTGGGCGTTGAACCGGGACTGCCATGGCCTGCCGACCTCTATACCGAGGGCGGCGACCAGCACCGCGGGTGGTTCCATTCTTCCCTGCTGTGCGCAGTAGGCGTGCGCAACGAGAGCCCGTATCGCGCAGTCGCGACCAGCGGATGGACCCTCGACCCGCAGGGCCGCGCCATGTCGAAGTCGCTCGGAAACGTGGTCGATCCCGTCGACATCGCAAACCGGCTCGGCGCGGAAATCGTGCGCCTATGGGTGGCTTCAGTTGATTTTCGGGAAGACGTACGCGCGTCTGAAGAGTTGATGCAGCGTGTCGCGGATAACTATCGCAAAATCCGCAACACCTTCCGCTACATCCTCGGCAACCTCTACGGTTTCGACCCGAAGAAGGATGCTGTTCCGTTCGCCGAGATGGAACCCTTGGATCAATACATGCTCGGGCAGACGGCGGAGATGGTGGACGAGTGCCTCGTATGGTACGACGAGTTTGAGTTCCACCGTATCTACCAGCGCGTAATCCAGTTCTGCGTTGTAACGCTAAGTGCGATCTACTTCGATGTGCTGAAAGACAGACTCTATACGTTCGAGCCCAAGAACAAGGCGCGATTGTCGGCCCAAACAGCCATCTGGAAGATCGGCGAGGCACTCATCAGATTGGTGGCTCCGATCATGAGCTTTACCGCCGATGAGGTCTGGAAGCACTTGCCGAACCTGGATGGACGCAAGAGCAGCGCTCACCTGGAGAATTTCCCCGCCGCTGCGGAATTGACGGGCGAAATGGATCCGCAGAAGAAGGCCGACTGGCAGCAGTTATTGGCGCTCAGGCCTGACGTTCTGAAGTCCCTCGAAGAGGCTCGGCAGAACAAGGTCATCGGTGGCAATCTCGAAGCTCAGATAACCATCGGAGCTGCGGAACCAGCCTATTCCCTGCTGAAAAGAAACGAGAACGAACTGAAGGCCTTTTTCATCGTATCTAGTGTGGTACTGGAAAAGGGAGCTTCAGGAAACGAAGGCACGCCTCTCAACGTACAAGTTAGTGTGGCCCCGGGCGAAAAGTGCGAGCGCTGCTGGAATTACTCGACGCACGTTGGAGAAGACACGAACTATCCGACAGTGTGCGAGCGCTGCAGCGCGGCATTGAAAGAAATCGAAATGGAACGGAGCGGATCGGCAGGGGCGGCTTCATGAGTGTGCTGCACGCAATGCGCAAGTACTACTTCCTGATCGCTGCGATCATTGTGCTCGCTGATCGCGGGACAAAGTGGCTGGTTGCGCAGAGAATCAATCTTCACGACAGTATCCCTGTCATCACGGGCTTTTTCAGTCTCACGCATGTGGAGAACAGAGGTGCAGCTTTTGGGCTCTTCGACGATTCTCCGACGCAGTTGAAGATCACAGTTCTGATCTTGTTCTCGGTTGCCGCGCTGGTTGTGGTTACAACCCTGCTCTGGAAGAATAGTCATGCTGTGAGCATGACAGGGATGGGCCTTTCACTCGTTATGGGCGGGGCAATCGGTAATCTGTGGGACCGGCTATTCACGGGCAAAGTGGTGGATTTCCTGCTTTTCTACGTCGGGTCATACCACTGGCCAGCGTTCAACGTGGCTGACACCGCCATCGTGACGGGAGCAATCCTGCTCGTTGCAGAAATCCTATTCGTCAAGACTCCGAAGCAAGAAACCAACGCAGTCTAGGCAGACGTTCGCATTGCAGAATTTTGCCCGAACGCGTAACATCGCTGGACATTGTCAAGCCCGCGGAGCTGCGGACTCGCGCGCAACTCGCTGAGCCCAAACCAAATACACTTCGCACCCATGTGTCGGGTTTACCCCCTCGACTCTGTCATACTTGATCTGTGTAGTAGCCAAGCTCGAATGAGGGTAGAGATTGAATCCGCCGATGGCACCGTGACTCGAGGACTCAATTCTGCCTGTTCTCACAGATTAAGTTCTTTGATTCACAGTACTTAGGCCAAGAAAATCGCTAAGTATGTTTATTTGCAATAAAAGACCCCACCCAGGGGGGTGGGGGCACTGAACGATCCCGACTATTTGTCGTAGATGCTGAATTGCTTTTGAGGCGGCTTCAGCTTGATTTCAAAGGTATGAGTGGGCTCACTGATGTCGTAGTCGTTGCCGAATGTCTGGAACCCACGAGCCAAGACCTGTATGCGAAGCTTTCCGTATGGGATTCCGTTGAAGCTCGCATTTCCCTCCGCATCTGTTTTGAGCTGCAACCCGCCCTTTTCCTGCTTCCCATTCTTGTCGACTGCGTGCAGGATGACGCTTGCGTTGCGCACGGGCTTGCCATTTTCTTCCTTCACCACAACAAACTTGAGGTCCGAAGACTTGTCTTTGTCACTATCGGCAAAAGAGGCTAGCGCGACGAGCAGAAACGAGAGAAGCACTACGACCGAGTATTTCCTCATAGAACAGTATTCTAAGCACAAGACCAGTTTTCGCCAAGGCTCACTGAACAACGGGAGCAGCATCGCTGCCCTCAATGACACTGGACAGCTCTTCCCACTCGGCCATCAAGCACTCCAGTTCCGCACGTCTCTGGGCCAGCAACTCCGTCTGGCGCTGCGTCTCCTCAGCACTGACGAATGAGGAGAGAGCCGCTTCGCACTCTGAGATACCAGCTTCGAGCCTCGATATTTCCTCTTCGATTTGACCAACTCTCTCCTGCATCTGGCGGAGTCTGATCGGGTTGATGCGACGCGTCTTTGCACCATCTCCCGAAACGGAGGACTCCGAGGCGATACTCTCGCGCGCAATATTCGGCTTATTAGAAGTCGACGCAGATTGCTGCTGGTTGGCCGCACTTGCGATCGCTTCGTCCTGACGCTGCTTGCGCCAGACATAATCCTCGTAGTTGCCCGGGAACACAGTGACTGCACCGTCGGCAACCTCGAATATTCGGGTCGCAAGCTTATCGATAAAGTAGCGATCGTGGGAGACAAAGACCACGGTTCCCTGGAACTCCTGGAGAGCCTCAAGCAATACGTCCTTGGCACGCAGGTCAAGATGGTTCGTTGGTTCGTCCATCAGCAGGAAATTCGACGGACGCAACAGCATTCGGGCCAGGGCATAACGATTGCGCTCCCCGCCGCTAAGCACGCCGATGCGTTTGAAGACATCTTCTTCCGAAAACAGGAATGAACCGAGCAGATTGCGCAACTCCGTTTGGCCGCATTGAGGCGCTAAGCTCCACAAGTCGTCGAGCACCCTAGCCTCTGGATCCAGTTCCTTGTACTGATCCTGAGCAAAGTAATCGACTTCGACATTATGACCTAGCTTGTATTCGCCGCATGTGAGCGGCTCCGAATGGGAAAGCAGTTTGATAAGGGTTGATTTGCCGGCACCGTTGACACCAACAAGCGCGACCCGGTCGCCACGTTCGATGTTAAACGTCGCACCGCTAAATACTGTCAGGTCGCCGTAGCTCTTGGAGACCTCTTTGAACTCAACTACAAGGCGTCCGCTAGGCTTCGGCTGCGGGAAGGTGAAATGAATCGTCTTCTCGTCTGGAGGGATTTCGATTCGCTCGATCTTCTCCAACTCCTTGATCCGGCTTTGCACCTGCTTCGCCTTGGTGGCCTGGTAGCGGAACCGGTTGATGAACGCTTCCAGTTGCTCGATCCGCTCGCGCTGGTTACGATATGCGGACTCCAGAGCCTCGCGCCGCTGCTGCTTCTGGGCAATGTACTGGTCGTAATTGCCGGGATAGAAATGGATAGCCTTGTTCCATATCTCCGCGATCTTCCCGACTGTGACGTCGAGGAAATAGCGATCATGCGAGATCAGAACGACCGCGTGCGGGTATTCTTTCAGATACTCTTCAAGCCAGT
This sequence comes from Acidobacteriota bacterium, assembly GCA_023410055.1. Taxonomy (GTDB): domain Bacteria; phylum Acidobacteriota; class Terriglobia; order Terriglobales; family Acidobacteriaceae; genus JAEZPW01. Next base: position 19,564 of record JAEYQK010000104.1, on the reverse strand, counting down.
TGCGTGACTCGAGGTCCAGATGGTTGGTTGGTTCGTCGAGGAGCAGCAGGTTTGGTTTCTGCAACAGAAGTTTGGCCAGTGCGATTCGCATTTGCCAACCGCCGCTGAACTCGTCCGTAAGCCGCGCCCAGTCCTTCTTTCCAAATCCGAGACCGGAGAGTACGGAACCGACTTGCGCGTCGACCGAGTATCCGTCATGGGCACGGAACTGGTCTTGCAGGACGTGGTAACGTTCGGCTACAGCTTGGTATTCGAGCGATGCTGGGTCGAGGTCCCCCATGTCCCTCGTCAGAGACTCCATCTCAACTTCCATCTCGCGCAGTCCAGAAAAGACCGACATGCACTCGGCAAAAACGGTTCTACCGGAGAGAGCGAGACCGTCCTGCGGCAGGTAACCTGTGCTCGTTCCTTTCGCAACAGTCAGAGCGCCATAGTCCAGCGACTCGATCCCAGCGAGGACCTTCATCAACGTGGTCTTGCCCGAGCCGTTTGCGCCAACCAGGCCAACTCGATCATGTGGCGTAATGAGCCAGTCAAGACCTTCAAATAGCAATTTGTGGCTGAAGCGCTTCCCTGCGCCGTTTAGCTGAATCATTTTGTACCGTTGTTCCCCGTCTATTCTCGCATGCCCGCAGGAACCAGCGAGCACGTCGCTTCACTTGGGAAACTCGGACCAGCAATTGGCCTTAGTATTTCCATATTATTGACAGCAGGGACTGTCCAATTCCAGACTGCTTCTCGGGATGAGAAGAACGGGGTGGGTGGCTCTCTGTGTCCTTTCGCTTTCGGCGCTGTACCTCTACGCTTGGCCTGCGCCTAGTCTCACTTATGCGGCGCTGGTTCTAGTTCACACTGGGGTAGGAGTTCTCTTCAGCATATTCGCTTTCCGCTGGCTGCCACATTTCTGGCGAAACGGCGGAGTGTCTCGTCTCGGGGTAGTTCTGCTCGCGCTCGCGGCGCTTTGTGGGCTGGCGTTGATTGCGACGGGAGCTACGCGACCTTTCCATAGTTTATGGATTGCACATGCGGCAATCAGTGCGGTGGCGGTTGCGCTGCTTGTAGCGGGGTGGCTCTCGTCGCGCTGGAACCGGAACGCGTGGCAACTTGCGGGGTCGACTTTGTTGGTGCTTGTTGCTGTTGCTGGTGCCAGCTGGTACCTGCGCGAATCATGGCAGAAGCGCTTTGCCATCAAGAATCCTCCAATGGCTCCACTCTCGATGGACGACGAGGGCGATGGTCCGCAGGGACCGTTCTTTCCGAGCTCGGCGCAGGTTGCGGGAGGAAAGAAGATCCCTGCCAAGTTCTTCATGGAATCGGACGCATGTGCTCGGTGCCATCAGGACGCCTACAACGAGTGGAACCGTTCGGCCCATCACTTCTCTTCTTTCAACAATCAGTGGTACCGAAAGAGTATCGAGTACATGCAAGAGGTGAAGGGGACGAAGCCGTCGAAATGGTGCGGCGGGTGCCATGATCCGGCCTTGCTCTATAGCGGTATGATGGACACTCCGATCAAGGAAATCGTGAATCGTCCGGAGGCGCAGGCGGGGTTAGGTTGCATGATGTGCCACTCGATCGTGCAGGTGAAAAGCACGATGGGACAGGCTGATTTCCAGCTGGAGTATCCGGAACTTCACGAACTGGCAGCGACGAAGAATCCGATATTGCGCTGGTTGCATGACTTCACAATCAGGCTTAATCCAGAGCCACACCGGCGCGTGTTTCTGAAGCCGTTCATGCGGGAGCAGACCGCGGAGTTCTGCTCGTCGTGTCACAAGGTTCATCTCGATGTGCCGGTGAATGGCTATAGGTGGATCCGCGGGTTCAATGAATATGACAACTGGCAGGCGAGCGGCGTGTCGGGATTCGGTGCTCGCTCGTTCTATTACCCGCCGAAGTCGCAGCAATGCGCGGATTGCCACATGCCGATGACGAAGTCGAGTGATGCTGGAAACATCGATGGCAAGATTCACTCGCATGCCTTCCCTGGAGCCAATACGGCACTCGCAACAGCTAATCAAGATCCGGAGCAGATGAAAGAAGTGCTACGGATGCTGAAGAGCACGCTTTCTGTCGACATTTTCGCGCTGGCTCATGTGGCACCGGGTTCGTCTGCAGGATTCGTCCAGAACGAAAGCGCGACTACGTTTGCTGTTGGGGAAGAGGCGGAGAGTCCCGCAAGGGTACAAGGCGGCGGAGAGGAGAAGGCGACTCCTGTGACGGCTCCACTGGACCGAATTGATGCTGTTCTTAAGCGGGGCGAGAGTGTCCGGCTGGATGTTGTAGTGCGGACGCGCGGAGTGGGACACTTCTTTCCGGGCGGCACTGTCGATGCATACGATACATGGCTTGAGCTGCGCGGCGTCGACGACAAAGGGCAAACGGTTTTCTGGAGCGGGCAGGTCGAGGATGATGGGCGGGGTCCCGTGGAGAAAGGGGCCCACTTCTATCGTTCGCTGCAGATCGATGAACACGGCAACCCGATCAACAAGCGCAACGCGTGGGCGACGCGATCGGTTGTATATGTGAGGTTGATACCGCCGGGAGCAGCTGACACGGTGCACTTCCGCGTGAAGGTTCCGGAGAATGCGGGCGACAAGATTACATTCACGGCACGGCTTTGCTACCGCAAGTTCTCATGGTGGAATACCCAGTTCTCTTTTGCCGGCGTGTCGTCGCAAGCTGCGACTGAGCCGTTGACAACAGCTTCCTACGATGACCGGAAATTCACGTTCACAGGCGATACGTCGGGCGTTTCGGGAAAACTGAAGCGGGTTCCTGACCTGCCGATTACGGTTATGGCGGAGACGGCGCAGGAATTCAGAGTTCTGCCGCGGAATGCGAAGACTCCGAACCCGGTTGCTGTGGCGGAGAAGGAAGACTGGCAACGGTGGAACGATTACGGGATTGGAATGCTCCTTCAGGGTGATCTGCGTGGGGCAGCGGGAGCTTTCACGAAAGTCACGGAAGCAGATCCCACCAATGCCGACGGGTGGGTGAATCTCGGGCGCGTGGCAGTGCAAGAAGGCGATATGGAGCGTGCGCGGGAAGTCTTAACGAAAGCACTGAACCTGAGGCCGAATTTGGCGCGCACGCACTTCTTCTATGCCCGCGTGCTGCGGAGCGATGGTGACTACGATGGCGCGATCCAGCATCTTCAGACCGTTGTGGCGCAGTATCCGAAGGACCGGGTCGTGCGGGATGAGATGGGGCGAGTGCTGTTCTTGAAACACAAGTATGAGGATGCGATCGCGCAATTCCGGGAGGCACTGGCTGTCGATCCCGAAGATCTTCAGGCGAACTACAACATGATGCTGTGCTATCGCGGACTGGGGAACACGGCGCTTGCGGCGGAGTTCGAGAAACGCTACATGCGATTCAAGGCTGACGAATCGTCACAAGCGCTAACGGGCGCTTATCGGCAAAAACATCCGGAAGATAACAACGAGCGGCAGGCAATCCACGAACATACTTCCGTGCCGCTTGGGCGGGGAGCGAGATGATCAAGACCCGCCGTTGGATTGTGCTGCTCACTTGTGTGTTGTTTGCCGGCCTCGCTGCGCCTGCGCAAGTTACGTTCCGCGATATCACGCGCCAGGCGGGCATTCAGTTCGTTCACAACAACGGCGCCCGCGGGAAGAAGTACCTGCCCGAAACGATGGGCCCGGGATGCGCATTCGTCGACTACGACAACGATGGATACCCGGACATTCTGCTGGTCAATGGACAGGATTGGAGTGCTTCGGGACGATCGTCCACCCTGAAGCTCTATCACAACAATCGCAACGGAACCTTCACTGATGTGACTGCGAGGTCGGGACTGGCTGTACGGATGTTTGGGCTCGGGGTGACGGTTGCGGATTACGACAACGACGGCTTCGACGACATCTTCATCACGGCACTCGGGCAGAGCCATCTGTTTCACAACAATGGAAACGGCACGTTCAGTGACGTGACCCGGGCTGCTGCAATGTGGGGACCGAACGAGTTCAGCACAAGCGCTGCTTGGGTCGATTATGATCGCGACGGAAAGCTGGATCTGGTGGTGGCGAATTATGTGCAGTGGAGTCCGGCGACAGATTTGTTTTGCACGTTGGACGGCACAAGAAAGTCCTACTGCACGCCTGAGGGCTACAAAGGCGTGTCGCTGCGATTGTGGCACAACCTCGGAAATGGAAGGTTCGAGGACGCGACGAAGAAAGCGGGGCTCTATGACCCAACGGCGAAATCGTTGGGCATTGCAGTCGCTGACGTGAATGGGGATGGTTGGCCGGACCTGATCATCGCGAATGATACGCAACCGAACAAGCTCTACGTCAACGACGGCAACGGACACTTCCGCGAGAGCGGCGTAGCGGCAGGCATTGCTTTCAGTGAGGACGGCGTTGCTCGTGCCGGGATGGGCGTTGATGCCGCGGACTATGATCGGTCGGGACGGCCAAGCATCATCGTTGGGAACTTTTCGAACCAAATGATGGCGCTCTACCACAACGAAGGCAATGTCCTGTTTGTGGACGAGGCGCCGCGGTCGGAAGTTGGAAGGCGAAGCTTGCTGACATTGGGCTTCGGATGTTTCTTCTTTGATTACGATCTGGATGGCTGGCTCGACATTCTAGTGGCTAATGGTCACATCGAGAATGAAATTGAGCGCATTCAGAAGCGCGTGAAATACGCTGAGCCGGCGCATCTGTTCCATAACGACGGGCACGGCAGATTTGCGGACGCAACCGCTCAGGTCGGGCCAGATTTCGGAAAACCACGAGTCGCGCGAGGCGCTGCATTCGCGGACATAGACAATAACGGCTACCTAGACGTGCTGATGACAACGAATGGGAAACCGGCGGTCTTGTTGCATAACGAAGGTGGCACGAACCGTAGTGTGCGAGTGAAGTTGAGCGGTACGCGTTCGAATCGCGATGGAATCGGCACTGTGGTCACAGTGCGTTCAGGAGGCGAACGGCAGGCACAAATGCTGCGTAGCGGCTCAAGTTATCTCTCCTCTAGTGAACTGGTGCTCACGTTTGGCCTCGGGCAGCGTTCACAGGCGGATGAGGTCATCATCCAATGGCCGAGCGGACAGACGGACCGGCTAACCAATGTTGCGTCGGGGCAGACGGTTACAGTGAAGGAAGGTTCGGGCATAGTTGCACGGCGGGAATATCACAAAGCAACGCCAATGCGAACTGCTGCGCACTAGAGTCCCGTTGTTCACGACCTTGGTCCCCGTCGAACGTTCCCGCTCAGGAAAGGTCGATTTACTGCAAATCCGAATATCGTGGTAGAAGAAGATTACCAACTGCTGCTAACGCCAACGCGGTCGCAAGCACAGTTAACAGCGAGGCATAGGAGCCGGTCATATCAAAAGTGCGGCCGAGAATCACTGGCCCTATCGCTCCCGCCGCCGCATAAAACGTCCAGGTGACACCGTACAGCGTGGAGAAGGCACGTAGGCCAAAGTAGCGCGTCAACAAATAGGGTGTAACGGCAGCTTCGCCGCCTGCTCCGACGCCAATCAGGGCGGCAGCAAAAGATCCTCCTAGGAAACTGCTTGCGCTGGCCAGCAGATAAATGCCCAATGCGGTGATGAGATTAATTGCAAGCGCGACGCGGGGGGCGAAGAATCGGTCTAGCAGTCGTCCCACGACAATCCTGCCGAGTAGGCTTGAGCCGCCCAGAATCGATGCACAAAGCGCCGCATTGCTGGCTGCGATCCCTCTATCCGTTAAGAGCGCCGACAGATGAGTAATAGCCCCATTCATGCTGATCGAACTCACGAAGAGGATCGCGGTGACGATCCAGAAAGCAAAGGAGAGCAGACCTTGCTGCAACGTTGCGCCGGAAAGTGCCCCAGGCGCGGCCTGGTATCGCCCGGTTGTCTGTCGATCGCGAATGTAGTGCCAACTGAGCGGCAATCCAAGCAACAGGGCGAGGCCGCCTAGTGACGCGTATGTCGTCCGCCAGCCCCATCGGTCGATGACGAATTCTGCGGCCACGGGAAGAATCATTGCACCGAGGCCCGCTCCGACCATCACGAAAGCCAGTGCCGTTCCCAGGCGTTGTTGGAACCAAGTAGAGATGGAGCGCGAGTAAGCAAGATGGGCCGCCCCATTTCCAATCAAGCCGAGCACGAAACAGGTCGCATAAAACTGCCAGACGCCGGATCGGAGAAGAGACAGTGATGCGATGGCGCAGACGTAGATCGTCATGCACGGAAGAATGATGCGGCGGGGCCCAAAACGATCGATCCAGCGGCCCAACAATGGCGAAATAAGGCCAAGGGTTACAGCGGCGATCGCAAAACCGCTCGAAATCGCCTCACGACTCCATCCGAACGTGCCTGCGAGCGGCTTCACGAAAACTGAAAACGTGTAGACGAAGAGAGACCCGAAGCCTGCCATCACACCGAGACAGGCCGCCAGAACGACTCTCCAGCCGTAATAGCCGAGATCAAACTCGCTCGGCTCTGATGCCCTTACAGCAGGTTGCATAATTTGGATTTCTTTCGTACTTCCTATCACGGCTGCCTGATTAACCGGTCGGCCCCCAAATCCCGCCCGACACCGAGTGCGTCCGCGACTCTATTGATGTAGTTGAACCAGCTCGCGATTAGCGTGATCTGTAGAATCCCACGATCATCGAAACCCACCGCCCGCAGGCGCTCATGATCTTCTCGCGAACACTGCGTGGCATCCTTGGTCAACTTGACAACGTAATCGAGCATTATGCGGTCTTGGTCAGAGATTGCCGCCTTCGTGTAGTCTTGTCGCAACGCCGCCACCAGTTCCTCATCCAAGGTCACCCTACGCAGAAACTCTGCGTGCGATTCGATTCAATAGAAGCAATGGTTTGTCACCGAAACCATCGTCGTTATCATCTCGTGCTGGCGTCGAGTGAGCGGCAACTCAGGCGAGATCAGTACCCCAAATGTCGAGAAGGCATGAAAAAGGGCATCGGGGATCAGGCTGTGTGAAGCTACAATGCCGGCAAGCTCGTCGTCACTCTGAAATACGGGCTCTGCGTACTCGTTCGGATAAAGAGCACGTTGCGACTCCAGCGCGCGCAGGAGACTTTCGTTAGCTTCCGAAAGCGGAACTGTCTTGATCCAAGTCATAGGTGTGCAGCATATCGAAAGAAGCTCGTCCAGTGCACTAACCGGAAGATACTAGCGATGTGAATCTGTTTGCACATGCGAACTGCGGGGGCTATGAGTTGAGGCAAGATTAGGTTCGAAGCAACTGGCCGTATTCTTCAGAAGCTCTGGCGTGGCGCCGTTCGCCGCGATGATTCTCCTGTAGGCCTCGGCACTCGGTCGGGCGTTCCTCAGTTGGGTGGCTGGATCGAGTTCGTAGAGTCCAAAGCGCAGGCGTCAGCCCGCAGAAGTGGAGACGCCCCAAAGAAAGTGATCGGGAAATCGATGCATCGGGCCCGAAAGTGGCTATGACTTCTGTGTCGCCGGAATGGAGCTTTCCGCGTCACCAGGTTTCGGGTACGTCGTATTACGCAGGTACTGCAAGTACATCTGCTCATTGCTTGCAGCCGAGGTCCCGACTAGATGGCGAATGCTCTGGCCACTTACGAGATGGCACACTTCTTCCGCGAGGTTCTTCACATGGTCACCAGCGCGCTCAAGCGCCTGGGCCATGAACAAGATTTGAACACTATCGCCGGTCATGCGCGTTTCCGCCTGTTCTAGATGACGAATGATTAGCAGATTGCGTCTCCGATCCAGTTCTGAGTCCGTCTTCAGCACTTGCATCGCAAGCTGGTTGTCCCGGAGACTGAACGCTTGCGTGGCATCGGTCAGCATCTTCTCAAGAATGCATGACATTGTGGCAAGATCCGCTACGTCATCCATCGGGATACGAGCACCCAGGGCGTGGGCGCAACTCGCGACCGAGGCGACTAAGTCGCCTACGCGCTCCAGATCGATCACCATCTTCATGCATGCAAGCAACTCGCGGGATTGGCTTAGCGTGGCATGAGTAACGGCAGACGCGACGGTAACATCAACCGCTCGGTCTATCTGGTCAAGTTCTTCTTCTGCCTTTCTCACCCTTTCGTAAGCTGATTCCTCTCGAAACGCGATTACGTCCGAGACGTTTCCAGCCGCAGTACGAGCAAGCTCTACTGCCCGTGCTGCCCGCGCGAGAATTCCATCGTATTCAGATTCTTCAGGTGATCGTGATGCTAACGCTGTCGCCATCGAGCTTCTCCTCTGTTGGCATTACAGCGTTGCCGCTTAACAGCAGCATTACGTGAATGTGAATTTTCCGTGAAAGTTCTATCTCTGGTTTTACCGAATATTCATCTGTGTGTAACTACTCGTCAACAACTCCGGATTAGAAATCAAGTCGTAGTCACACGATTTGAGCCAGGAGAGAACATGTTGAGACGATTTACGCTGTTAGTCTGTTTAGTTGCGCTGTGTGCCTCTGTAGCAACTGCCCAGACGATGCTGAACGGGGCGGGCGCTACCTTCCCCTATCCGATCTATTCGAAGTGGTTCAACGAATACCACAAGATCCACCCCGAAGTTTCCATCAACTACCAGTCGATCGGCAGTGGCGGCGGCATCCGACAGGTGCTGGCTGGAACCGTTGACTTCGGTGCCAGCGATGGCCCGATGACGGATGAACAACTTGGCCAGGCCAAGGTCAAGATTCTGCACATACCCACGGTACTCGGTTCGGTTGTACCGGCCTACAACCTGCCCAGCGTGAAGGGCGAACTGAAGTTCACCGGCCCGATTCTTGCCAACATCTTCCTCGGCAAGATCACTACCTGGAACGACCCCGCCATCGCCAAGGCGAATCCTGGCGTTTCGCTTCCAGGTGACCGCATCGTTGTCGTACACCGTTCTGATGGCAGCGGAACCAGCTATGTCTTCACCGATTACCTCTCGAAAGTTAGCCCCGAGTGGAAAGGCGGCCCTGGCAAAGGCACCTCAGTCAAGTGGCCTGTCGGCCTAGGGGCAAAGGGTAATGAAGGCGTTGCCGGCATGGTTCGCCAGATGCCCGGCTCGATCGGCTATGTCGAGCTGATCTACGCGCTCCAGAACAACATCAACTACGGCTCCGTGCAGAACGCAGCCGGCTCATTCGTGAAAGCCTCGCTCGACAGCACGACGGCTGCTGCGGCTTCAGTCAGGCAGATGCCTGCCGATTTCCGCGTGTCGATCACGAACGCTCCCGGGAAAGAAGCCTATCCAATCTCAACCTTCACATGGCTGCTCATTCCGAGCCACGCGAGTGATCAGGGCAAACAGAAGATCCTCGTCGACTTCCTGAGCTGGATGGTCGATCAGGGGCAGAGGCAAGTCACGCAGCTTAGTTATGCACCTCTGCCGACGAACATTGCCGAAAAGGTTCGCGCAACGATCAAGAGCATCCGGTAGTCGGCCAGAAGCGGCTTTTGAACACTGAAGGTTTATGACTAAGGAGAGAAAGATGAATTTCAGCAAGTGGATCAGTGTCCTGTTGCTGTCTGCCACGGTCTGGGCGCAGACAGCCCCGGCCACTTCCGCCAAGAAGACCACGAAGAAACCCGCCGCGCCTCCGGCTGCTACCGCCGAGGAAGTCAATGAACTGCGCAAGGCGCTGGCCGCGCAGCAGGAGCAGATCCAGGCGCTCCGCGAGGCGTTGCAGCAACAGAACGCTGTCTCTCAATCTCAGGTTCAGCAGGCGCAGGCGCAAGCCGCGGTCGCAGAGAACAAGGCTGCTGAAGCCCAGGTTGCGCTCGAAGCACAGAAGGAAAGCGTTACGAAGCTTTCTTCTGACCTAACTGACATCAAGGGCAACATGACCAACGCGGCCGCCCAGACGCAGGATGACCAGCAAAGAGTCTCGGCGCTTGAAAGCCTCGCAGGTCGCTTCCGCTGGAGCGGCGATGTGCGCGTCCGCCAGGAAGACTTCTTCCAGAGCTACACGGGCTGCGCCAACTGCGGACCTCGCGTTCGCGAGCGCATTCGCGTCCGATTCGGCTTCGAAGGCAAGCTGAATGAAGACTTCATCGCCGGTGCGTTCCTTGCGACCGGCATCGTCACCGACCCAACCTCAACCAATGAAACCCTGACCGGTTCCTTCGAGCGCAAGAACATCTCGCTCGATCGCGGATACGTCATTTACCAACCGCAGGCGCATAAGTGGCTGCAACTGACGGGCGGCAAGTTCGCCTATACCTGGATACGCACGCCGCAAACCTTTGACAGCGACTTGAACCCCGAAGGCTTCAGCGAGAAGTTCTCGTTCGACGTGAAGAACCACTACATCAAGAATGTGACTTTTACGGGGATGCAGCTGCTGTTCAACGAAGTCGCTCGAAAGGCATCGTCAAGCGCGTGTCCGGCGGGCAGCACCGATCCGAAGGCGATGTTCTGTATCAACGGCGGAAACTCGCTTGGCGCAGATTCGTACGCGGTAGGCGGACAGATTTCGGCCAAGGTTCAGTTGACTAAGCGCGTCGCGATCACGCCGTCATACAGTTTGCTGAACTGGCGCAACGAAAGCGATCTGCTAAACACTCCGGCCACGGTGCTGGCTGCTCCAACGAATGCCTCTCCGTTTGCCAATGGAATTACGAACTCGACCCGCACCATCACCGCCAACGGCGTAACGACGACGGTGTTTCGTTCGAAGTTCCTCTACAGCGACCTGATCCTCGACACAACGGTCAACACCGGCTTGGCCAAGTACCCGTGGCGCATTGTCGGCGAGTATCTGAATAACCTGAATGCCGTAAAGGTCAACCCGGCGCTCGGCACGCAGTCGCACCTGTACAAGGCCGAAACGTATCTCGGCCAGCAGAAGAACAGAAACGATCTGCAGTTCGGATATGGTTTCTGGCGCCAGGAACAGGACTCGGTGATTGCGGCCTTCAACGAAAGCGATCAGCGCGCTCCAACCAACATTGTTCAACACTTCTTCCAGGGATCATGGCTCGTTCGTAACAACGTGACCGCCAGTGCAACACTCTGGTACGGCCGCACGCTCAACAGCGCCTTGCAGAACGCTGCTCTGGCCACTGGCTTCATCGGTGGAGTTGGAAGAACTGAGCCGTACCTCAAGCGATTCCAGTTCGACGTTGTCTATAAGTTCTAGCCTAGGTTGCACGCCTAAGAAGGGTGCCGGTCAACCAGCCGGCACCCATTTTTGAAGATCGACTGTATGCTTCGAGAATCGAAAGCACAAGTCATCGTCGTCTAGGACGACCTCGATATCGCCCGGCTCGTGCGACTTCATCTTGAAGCAAACGGATTTGAAACTCACTGTTTCACGAGCGATGCCCCGCTCTGGCCGCTGCGACAAGATCTACTCCTTCGGCCATTCTTCTGGACATCTTGCTACCTGGCGCCATTGATGGCCTAGATGCGCTGCAGAGAATCCGTAAAGAACCCAAACTCTCTGACGTTCCGGTCATTATTGTGTCCGCGCGAAATTCGGAGGAAAACCGCATCCTCGGTTCCTTCGGCAGGATCAACCGGCAACTCTGCTCGCATTGAACGCCAATGTCACTGTTCAGTTGCACTCGTTTACCACTGATACGCCCGTTTTGGTAGGACTGGAATCCCGAATGGGGGATGCTTGGCAGTGAGCGCCCGCATTTCATTCGGCACGAGTGCAACACGGGAATCCGATGGGCACCAGCGTGGTAGTGCCCAGCCAGTTCAGCGATCAACGGCAAGACACTCTGCCTTCGCGGGTGCAAGCTGATACGGCACGCGCAACCACAATGAATATCTACGGCAATGCGTTGATGGGATCGAAGCGCGATGCGAGTCGCAAGGTATTGCAGATGACACTGAGAACAAGACAACAAATCGTGAAAAGAGTGCGAATCTGCGGAGAACAAAATGAAAAAGAACCGAGTCTCGGTTCGGTTCTTTTCTGGCTTTGGGAGTTTTTGGGAGTTTTTGGGAGTTTCTTCATTCCCCCAGTTTCCCGTAACCTGCTGAATCTAATGGTTGCGGGGGTAGGATTTGAACCTTCCTCCCCTGTTGATAACACGTAAGTTATTGAAAACAAGATGTTCAAAATGGCCACAAAGGCCAAGATGTCCAATCTGACAGTACATGGACAGTACACGACAATATTTCTGCACCCGTCCCGTTTTGGTACTCACATTCGAATTATAGCTCTTGCATGAACGCGGAAAGGCACGACAGCTCTTCTCGACTGATGGCCCGGTTGGTGTGCCCGTTTCTGACTGTCACCTTGGCGACTGGTTTTCTGTTGGTGAATGCCGTCCATTGGCCGGAGCCGGTTGGCGTGAATCGCATATAAAGCATGAGTAGGACCTCCTATGACCCAAGAGTGTTAAGTGGGCTCATTCTATGCCCTTTGATATTGCTGTCAACTCTTTTATTTACAATTGGTTACGGGATTTCTTAACGGGACGGGATAACGGGACGCATAACGAGGGGTGGGTCTAATTCTTGAAACGGGACCGCTGAAAGACCGCCGCCAATGTTTTCTCTACACAAACGCACAATTATCGAAAAGTGTCAATCCATAACAATTTCTTATGGTTTTTCGGATTTATCTCCGTCTATGTAAATAAAAGATTTGCGGCGGTCTTTTTAGGGGTCATGTGTAAGATTTACACCCACCCCTATGCTATTGATACATAAGCACTTAGAAGCTCCACGTCCGCTTACCTTTGCGTGCATCTTCTTGGACCACATCTGGCCACTCACCAACGTGGGCCTTGTCCTCATCGGTCTTGGCCCTGTGACACACACGGCACAAGCCCTGAAGATTGGAGCGAATGAAGTAACCGGCCATTGGATCCAGGTACTTGCCACTCAGCTTGGCTTGCATCACTGCAATCTCAGCCGGGATGATGTGGTCCACAATCTCAGTGAGACGCTTGCGGCACCGTTGGCACATCGGTTGTGCCCGCACCACTAAAGCACGGAGACGTTGCCACCGCGTTGACTTCTTAACGATGTTGAGCCGTGCATCATATCCGGTGGTGTGCTCACGTGTGCCGTCTGTGCTTGTCTGTGGCTTGCACTCATCACAGAAACGGACATCATCTTCAACAGCACGCAGACACCCGGCTCCACTACAGATACGCATTAGTACCCAATCCTTTCTCTGTCCGCGATTGAAACGTCCGTTGTCCTCAGGCCCATAACCCAGACCCCACGTCCGACACGCCCGCAGGGCAGCGGCGGATGGGGTGGATGGGTGGACGGATGTTCTGATGTCTGGCTGTCTTGCTCTCTTGCTCTTATATGGGACATTAGTCGACACGGACACTAATGCACCGGTGTTTCAAGACCCAATCGCGTCCTCTTCGTATCCCCGCTTTGCCAAGAATGCGGACCAACTCTCTAGCTGATACGTTTGGGTGTTCGTCCATGATTCGGTGCGCACGAGCTTGCTGTCCGTCCGCGTCTGCCGCCGCGCCACATTGCCGCACGTACTCACCGTCAAAGAAAATCCAACGCCTCCGTGCCACCCATGAGCGGGTCCGCCTATAGCCGTAGTGCGCCATCACATCCAACAGTGCATTGATAGACAGATTGACGTTGGCAGCCATGATGAGCCACGGCATACCGGCACGGCCTCTGAAGTGGCGTGCGTCAACATCCACCCGGTACTTAATCTTCTTGCCGGTTGTTGGGCTTTCAATCTCCAGGTACTCAGCCACGGCTATCAGCCTTTAGAAGTTCCATGCGCTTTTCTGACACCCAAGTTCTGCCACGCTTAATGCCCACAGCAGCAAGACGGCCCACCAACTTCCGGATGCTGTCACGGGGATGCGCTTTGATGATGGCCATGGCTTCCCCGTGCCGCCCGTCTGTTTGCTTTCCGCGTAGCTTAGGATCACGTCTCTTCCCAAGGAATGCACGCACACCTGTCAGACCGGGCACGATTGAAAGCACGTAATAACCCCGGTCACACGCGGCATTGAGCAATTGTTCTGCTTCTTCTGCCGTAGCCGTGCCGGGCACGTCCACAACAGCGATTCTTTTCTGCGTTTCTGTCATGGCATCCTCAACGGTTCATCTTGCGAAGTGTGCTCTCAAAGTGCCGTTGGAATGTGACTTGGTGTTTGGTAAGGACGGCATCCACACCAGTTGCATCCAGAGCATGAACTTTGGGTGCGAAGTTGACGCCATGCACGTGGATCTGTTGCCCTTGGTCAAAACCTCCATTGCGGGCCATGTTTCTGAGGCCATCCATTACGCCTCCGGGGACAATTCCTTCACCCGGAGAAAGCATTGCGGGCACAACGTCACCACGGCCAATTCCAGGGACACTATCCGTGCCACCCTCAAAAGCCATAACGCCCGCAAACCAAGTGGCGGCCAACAACGGTGCCATGACAATGTTGGTGGGAAACGGAAACTTCGTCCCGGCAATAGAGCCTTGGCGGGCAGCTTGGGCGGCCTCTTTTTCTTTGCCCATGTCCATCGTCATTGCGCTCATAATCGCGGTTTGCAGCATACCGGAGACTACTTGGTCCCCAATACTGCCCATCATCTGAGCGAAACTTTGATGGCGCATGATGACGGAGGCAAGACCCTGTGCAATCTCTTGTTCCTCACGGCGGGCCGCATTCTGAATCTCTTTGTTGCGCTCCGCCTCAGCCTTTTGCTTGATGGCTGTTATCTCGTTTTCGTGCTGCCGGACAAGCTGCTTTTCCTTGTCCTGAAGTTGCTTCAGTTTGTTCTCATAGTCCTTGCCGGACTTGTCTAGGCCCTGAATTTCTTTCTGGAGGGCTTGTTGCTTGATGTTGAATTCCTCATTTGCAATCCGCGTCTCTTCCGCAATTCGCTTTTCAACGGTGACACGGCGGGCACTATCCGCAAGGACCATCCGCTGCTTTTCAGCAGCTATGGTCAACATGCCCATCTTCTCTTCGTTGTTCGCTTCCTCACGGGCGGCCTCGGCCTTCAGCTTCTTTTCTTCTTGTGCCATCTCGCCGATGATCTGAATCCGCTCGTTGGCTAGTTGCCGATAGAAGGCCGTCTCTTGCAGACCTTTGGAGTTTTCCTCTTTGATGGCCGCGTCAATCGCTGCAAGACGGGCGGCAGAGCCGCGCTCTTCGTTCTCAATCTTCTCCCGTTCTGTTTGCTGGAGATTGGCTATAGCCTTCGCACGGTTCTCTTCCCACAGCTTCTCCGCCGCGTCTAGCTCCGCCTTCTCAGCCTCAGCAGCTTGCTTGGCCCGCTTGTCTTCCTCCGCGCCCATCGCCTTCCCGGTGGTCCGGGATGCGTTGCTCTTCTGAATGCCCTTCAGGGTGTTGATGCGTGCCTCAACTTCCGTCTGTGCTTGCAGTGTCTCAACCAGCGTCTGTTGGGCTTGGACTTCTTTGTCTGCCCACCCTACTCCGTTCTTTCGTAGTTCGTCATATGCCTCAAGGTACAACTTGCTTTTTGCGAATTGTGACGCTTGGTCCGGGGCAGACTCCCACCCTTGATTGTCCTTGGCTTGCTTCATCAGTGCGAGAACACGCTCCGCACTCTCCCGAGTCCCCCGGAGAAGGTCTGAGGCTTCCTTGTCCTTGCCCTGTGCCGTGAGTTTTTCGTATTCCGTTTTGAACTCGTTGAGGGCGTGCTGTGCTCCACGGGATCCGCTGCACCATTCGTACCACTTGGCCTGGAGGGGACCAAACACCGCGTCCGCTGCCTTGGCCACTTCCTCAAGGGAGTGGACCAACTCACTGAGGCTTGCGCGGTCAATCAACTGCAATTGCTTGTGAAGAGCGGCCAAGTGATTCTCACTCAGCTCATCGGACTTGATGCCCGCCTCCAACATCTTTTGCTCAAGGCCGCCAAAGACATTGGACGTGACCGTTATAAACTTCTCTTCATTCTCTGCTAGTTTCTCGCCTTCCTCTTTTAGTTCCTTGAGGTGGTTCTTGAGGATCCCCGCCAACGCAATGATGGCGAGAAACGGGAAGGCCGCCTCCATGACTCCGGCAACGGGTCCGAGACTCGCAACGAATGAAGAGAGAGCACGCGGCAACTTGATGTCAAACTCTTCCGCCAACAGCCGGACCCCGTGGCGGGCCTCCGTCATGGAGACGCCCGTCTCACGCCCAACCTCTCCGGCTCCGCTCTTGATGTCATTGAAGGCACCACGCGCAGACTTGGCCGCGTCCGCCATCCCGGTCTGAAAAGTGGCTGTCTTTGTCTGGAGGTCTACGGAGAGTACCCACACGGGTTGTGACATAAGAATACCTTTCGATGAAAATCCGGTTCCGCTGCTCCCCAACAGCGGAGCCGGTTTGGAGAAGTCAGTTTCCGTGTGTGGCAGAAATGAGGCGAAGGTGCCTTGCAGGGACCACACACGGCCCGCTGACTCGGGTGACGTTTCCCCGCGAAGTTGATTAGCTGTGAAGCGTGATTGCCTGGATTGCTTCTGAGCGGCGAACACGTCCGTCAGTCCGTCTGAAGCAGAGCAGTTGGAGTATTCCCTCAACGGCTTTGGGCTGGTCAAGAATTTTGACGTTGATGCCACTGCCGCCACGGTCACCAATTACGTAACCAGCCTTGAAGTCGCCAAAGTACACGGGCGTCTTGCCCGCTGCAATGGCGTCAACGCTGGTGCTGTACGTGACCGGGAATCCGTGAAGGTAGTCCTTGCCATTCACGCTTGTAAACACCGGAGCAAACAGGTTCGCTTGCTTCTGTGCCTTGCGTAGAAAGATGCCAGTGGAGCGGGCCATCAGCCATGAGGCGTTCTGATGGTACGCGCCTTTCAACGTGCCCATCACATCGAAGGTTGCGTCAAGCAGTTCACTTGCGTAGTTGTCCGAACCTGCGACAACAGCAACGCCCGTGCCGGTGCCAACGTTGCCCTTGATGCCCTGTGCCTGTCCGTTGCCGGAGCCATTCGCATATAAGTTCTCTTCAAAGAGCTGCTGAGCAAGCAGCATGTCCCCAATTGCGAATTGCTGAAAGCTTGGAGCATCGGCGGCTAACTCCCAACTGATCTGATGGAGAACGCCCGCCATGAATGCGGACAACGTGAACTGATCTAGTACCGGTTCGCTCTCTGTGAAGACGTTGGTGCCGGTGCCGTCACCTTCCGCCTTAGCCGCTGCCGTGCTGATAGTGGTTTGGCGCGGGACCTTGATGTCCATTGCCGTGGGAATCACTGTTGCAATGCTGCGGATTCCAGTGTCAGGCGGTGCCAACGGCACAACCTGTCCCTCAACTGTGAGCGGTACGGTGAAACCGCCAGCGGGATTGCTACCTTCGTAGAGCGCTGCGGATATCTTGGTGCCGTTGCTGCTCAAGTAGGTATAGAACGCATCCCGGTAATCTTCCGACAATCGCGGCCCGGAGCCACGAATGGGCTGAGAGCCTGTTGCCGGTACGATCACGCGTGTGTCAGCCTCGGGGTTATGCACCCACTTGGGAATGCCATTTGCCCCGACAAGGGACGTGATTGTGTTCTGACTTTCCCGTTTTTCAATCTCCGCCTTCAGTTGCACTTCTTTGTTGAAAGCCGCATCGTGCTCCAACCTTTCAGCGCCGGTCAGACAACGCCTTTCTTCCTGCGCGAGAGTGGCCAAAGCTGTACGGCGGTCCACACATTCCTTGTACTGCTGTTTGAGTTCATGCAAATTTAGCATTTGAAAATCCTTGGATGAATTTCTCGGCTTGCGCCGGTCCTACTCACCCGAAGTCCCCGTACCCTCTGATTTGGTACGGCTCTTGCGGCCAACGGATTGCTTAGGCCCGCTGGTTTGGAGTGATTGTTTTGTGTCGCATCACCCGGCCACTCCCCGGACCATCGATGCTCCGCGCTCACATCCGGGTACTCCGGCAAGCCAACGCGGGTACTGCCCCGGCCCTTTTTAGCCGGGCGGCACTTTAAACTCTGTTGGGCGGTACGGACGTTACGACGCACCGCCCATACCTAGCGTTTTTCTCTGCGCTAGGCCCGTGCAAAACTGTTCGTTAATTCGGCAGCGTATTCAGCGAATAGAGGCGTTCTAGCTCGGCAATCTCGAAGGCTTCTGTCTGCTCTGCCAAACTTTCTCCGAGCAAGACACGGAGATACTCCAGGAATGCCATAGCAATGGCGTTCACAACCGGAGGCTCCAGCGGTTCTTTGAATGCAACTGTGGGCTTTGTTCCGCAGAGGCCAACTACGCCAACATTACGGAGTTGCCGGGCGGCGAAAACTTCAGGCGAAACGAAATCGGCGGAGGGCTGTGGCGTTATTCTGAGCAGTTCGATGTCATCATTCCCGCTGCTCAAAAGTACAAGACAACTTATGGAAGATTCACACGCCACTTGAACAGCGCGTTCAAAATACGGCTGCATGACTGCCCCTTTCTGTGCTCTGCAATCAGCCGTACAATGAGACAGGCCAATTGCGATGCGTTCACGTGTCCTATTGCCTTGAAGACCCCGAGTAGCCGCCAAGCATCGCTCGGGGTTTTCGTTTAATTGTCCGTGCCCGGAATCAGTCCCTCTGCTTTCATCTTGTTCTCAATCCTCTTCATGTATGTGTGCAACGCCAACTCATTCAGAAGCGGGCCGCGTGGGTCCTCAACTATGAGCGGGCGTGCGTGCCCATAGACCGGCTTTTTCGGGTCGTTCGTGTCTCGCACAATTACTAGGAAACCAACGGGCAACTTGTCCGCATACCGCTCAACAGCCTTTATTTCAGCCAAGGCACCCTTGCTCGTGACCGGCAGGTATAGAACCTCACCGATGATGGCTGTAAGGTCCGGCTCTGCAAAGACACACAGGACCATCGCGTCCTCTGGATTCAGCTTTTCCCGAGTCATCAGGTCCGTGACGCGGTCCCGCAATTTGCGACCCTCAACAATGCCACCCATCGCATTCAATCGGAGGTCCTTCTTTCTCATGGGCGCACCTTTTAAGGCCCACGCAAGCCGCTGCACTTTGCTCCGCTGAGCGATTCCCGCTGCAAACCCCGGATTTTGTTCTATTGCTACCATTCCCTACGTTAGATGCTGCATTGAGAGGCGAGTTGCCTCACACATGAAAACAAATTTCCTGCCGTATGTTCCATCAGGGCATTTGACTACTTTCTCCCCAATTACATCGCAACACTCTCAGGTTGACGGCATACTTGCGTTGGGTAAATTGCCTCACAATCATTGAAGCCTCTTTCCCCTTCACTGTAAGTCTTACCACACCGAAAAATGCTGTCAATGATCCCCGGAGAGACGCCACGGAAAATATATTTTGTCAATATGTGTGACAGACAAAGGGACCCTTGCCCGGTCTTCGGACTGTGCTTTTTTCCGTCTGTGAACAGCCATGTTCCCATTAAGTAATGTCGCGGTACGGGATTTTAGCGCGATAATTCACTCACAATGTCCCGGCTTAGAAGACAATCCGCTCTTGAAACTAGAGTGTCCGTCGTTAACCCGCCGGACGGTCCTGAGGCGAGCCGCTCAACCGTGCTCGACACCATAGTTAAGTACGCCGCGATTTTGACCTGGTTTGTGTATGCCGCCGGATTAGCGAGAATGTCTGGGTACCTGCACCGGTTGAACATACCGACAGAACCTAGTTTCTTTGCCGTTTCGACGGTCTTCAGCTACGGCGGGACCACACTCGGGA
>JAEYQK010000085.1 GCA_023410055.1 Acidobacteriota bacterium | reverse complement strand
GTTGAGGACTTCGCCCACGTTCTGCCGGACCTTTCCATTTCTCAGTTCGAAGAGCAACTTGCGAAGGAGTTTGATTCGCTGCGTGAGCAATCAAAGGCCCTGCCGCTGAAACACTGGGTCAGCACGGAGATGCGCTCCGCAGCGTGTGAAATGGCGAGTCACGATGAAGTCAGCGCGAAAGGGCCAGTAGTTTCCGGTGCGCGCTACATTTTGGCTTTTACCACGACGGATGCGCGTCAGCTTCCGAGTGATCTTGTGCAACTAAGGCACAGTGGCGAACTTTCAGGCTATGCCTTGGGTGCCTGTTTTGCATCGAGCCAGACGTACCCGAATGGCGTTTATTGGGTGACGATGGCGGTGTTCCCCAGAGTTCGACAGGCAAGGACGCAGTAATCCGCACGCATGAACAAAATTCATATAGGTACCACAGGTTGGTCGTACAAAGACTGGGAAGGAATCGTCTATCCGAAGCAGTCAAGAAAGACAGTGCATCCGGTGGAGTACCTGGCGCAGTACTTCGATTTGATCGAAATTAATACCTCGTTCTACGGCCACATTCGGCCTGAGTTGGGAAAACTCTGGTGTGCTAAGGCGGCGTCGGTAAACAAGGACTTCGTATTCACGGCGAAGCTGAACAAGGCCTTTACGCATTCGCCTCTGGGAGTTCTGCAGTCGACCTCTGCGCAGACGATCAGGCCTGGTGGCGATGACGAACGGCTGGCGAAAGAGGGGTTGGACTCGATCGCGTCGGAGGGGATGCTGGGGGCGTTGCTGATGCAGTTCCCGATTTCCTTCAAGAACACAAACGATAATCGGGACTACCTGGATTCGTTGTTGATGCGGTTCAGGCAGTATCCCATCGCGGTCGAGATTCGGCACGACACTTGGAACAACCAAGAGATTCTGTCGTACTTTGCCGAGAAGGGCGTCGCGTTCTGCAACATCGATCAACCGAAGTTGGGGAAGTCAATCAGACCGACGGAGCATGTTACGTCGGGCATTGGATACGTCAGATTGCATGGACGGAACTACGATCAGTGGTTCGAGCACGAGAAATCTGAAGACCGCTACAACTACCTTTACACCGCGAAGGAGTTGAGCGGATGGAAAGACAAGATTGACCGTGTGACGAAGAAAGCTGACGTGACATTTGTTGTGGCCAACAATCACTTCCAGGGAAAAGCGGCGGTGAATGCGCTGGAATTGAAGCACATGATCACAAGCAAGCCAGTGCAAGCGCCTGCAACACTCGTTCAGAAGTATCCGGAGTTGGAGAAGATCGTGGAACCCGAGACGGAAACCTTCAAACTCGCGTGAGCGCGGAACTTTATTCGGCGATCACACGTATCCCCATCAGCGGTTGAATGAAATTGGCCCCGCTGACGTTTTCCATTATCAAACGTCAATTAGCGAAGGGGCAGAAAGACTGGTGGGTTATGGATGCGAAGTATAACTGGATCATCGACAATCCCTACATAAGAGTTGCGCTGAATATTGTTGCGTTCGCGGCTTGGTTTGTCGTGGGATGGGCGCTGCTGGCGGCGTGATGTTGAGAGATTCGGACGGGGCACAGCCCCGTCCCTACACTTACTTTGTAGCGACTGCGGAAGCGTAATGCGACTGCACGTATTCGTTCAGAATCGTGATAAATTCGGCGACGATGTTGTCGCCTTTAAGCGTTGTCATGAGGCGGCCGTCGACAAAAACGGGCGCCTTAGGTTCTTCGAAAGTTCCGGGCAGTGAGATTCCGATATTCGCGTGCTTTGACTCGCCGGGGCCGTTGACGATGCATCCCATGACGGCGACCTTCATATCTTCTACGCCGGGATAGCTTTCTCGCCAAACCGGCATCTGCTTGCGGATGTAGCTCTGAATCTGCTCGGCTAATTCCTGGAAGAATGTGCTGGTGGTGCGTCCGCAACCGGGGCAGGCCGTTACCTGCGGGACGAAGCTGCGGAACTCCATGGACTGAAGAATCTGTTGGGCGACGAGGACTTCTTCGGTGCGATCGCCACCGGGCGCCGGTGTCAGCGAAACCCGAATTGTGTCGCCGATTCCTTCCTGTAGCAAGACGCTCAGAGCAGCGGCAGAGGCGACGACACCCTTATTGCCCATGCCGGCTTCGGTAAGTCCGAGATGGAGCGGATAGTCGCAGCGAGAGGCCAGCGAGCGATACACGTCGATGAGATCCTGAACGCCGCTGACCTTGGCGCTGAGGATGATGTGGTCATGCGACAGGCCGTCTTGTTCGGCGATCTCGGCGGAACGAAGCGCGCTCACCACCATGGCTTCCATCATGACGGCTTTGGCTTGTTTCGGGTGCTCGGAGCGCGAGTTCTCGTCCATCATGCGCGTGAGAAGTTGCTGGTCGAGTGAGCCCCAGTTGACGCCGATGCGCACGGGTTTGTCGTTCGCGATGGCGACATCGATCATGGTGCGGAAGTTGTCGTCGTCTTTGCGGCCGACACTGACGTTGCCGGGATTGATGCGGTACTTGGCCAGCGCGCGGGCACAGTCGGGATACTTCTTCAGCAGAATGTGACCGTTGTAATGAAAGTCACCGATGATGGGGACCGTTACGTCTCGTTTTTCCAGACCCTCGACGATGTCCGGCACCGCTTTTGCGGCATCGTCGTTATTGACGGTGACGCGAACGAGCTCAGATCCGGCACGAGCCAGCGCGGCGACCTGGGCGATGGTGCCCGGGATGTCGGCCGTATCGGTGTTGGTCATGGACTGGACGACGATGGGAGCGCTGCTGCCTACGACTACGTCGCCCACGCGAACGGAAACGGTCTTCCTGCGGAGAATTTCTGCCATGTTCGAATGATGCCCTAAGTACGGCTAAAGACGGGCAAAGACTAAGTTTAGCACGCAGAAATTAACCTCTCGACCGGCAGACTAGAGTGTTACCCCTAAGCCCTTGACCGGGCGATTTGCCGTATTGAAATAAATCGCGAGATTCGGATTGTGCAGAAGCTCTGGATTTTGTAACATCCGCGACACACATTCCGCGAAGAAAGAGCTCAGCGGAACCGAAAGGTGATCGCAATGAGCCGGCATATTTCAGCTATTGCACTCGTCTTGGGGGGGGCACTGGTGTGCGTGGGGCAAAGCACCCAATTCTCCGCCACACTCGGAACGCTTCGGAAATACAACACAAAGGAATTTGCAGCACTGACAAAGCAGGCTAGGTCAGGTGACGCGGTCGCGCAGAACGCGCTGGGAATGGCCTATGCGTTTGGGGCGGTCGTCGACCGGGACGATTGGCAGGCTGTGCGTTGGTTCGTACGTGCGGCTTCGCGCGGGTCGGCGAATGCACAGAACAATCTCGGAGTGATGTATCAGCAGGGACGCGGCGTGCAGCGTGATCTCGCCGAAGCCGCGAGACGGTTTCGGAAGGCCGCTGAGAATGGTGACCTAGAGGGACAGTACAACTATGGCGAGGCATGCCTTAAGGGTGAAGGTGTTCCGGTCAACAATGATGAAGCAATGAAGTGGCTGATGGTCGCCGCCATAAAGGAACATGCCGGTGCACAAACAGACTTGGGATACATGTACGAGCGTGGAATCGGAATCGAGCCGGATATGGCTGAAGCATCAAAGTGGTACCGCAAGGCGGCAGAGAAAGGCCACGCTGTTGCCGAGCACAACCTGGCGGTTATGTACATGCTCGGACGTGGCATGAATCAGGATCTCGTCGAGGCTTTGCATTGGTTCCGGAGAGCTTCTGATCATGGTTATGCTCCAGCGCAGAAAGCGGCGGAGCTGTTGTCGGAGAAGGTCAGGGAAGAAAAGACGGTTGCGGCCGGGAAAGCACAGGGAATCCGGTAATCGGACGGTCCGAGAGAGCTGAAAACAAAAAAGGCCGGAGTTGTTCCGGCCTTTTCACACTATCCCTGGGTCTAGCTCGCAATGTTCTTTGCGATGTCGTTGAAGATGATTATTGCAGTAAACAGGACCAGAAATACGAAAGCGGCTTGGTAGATACGTTCCTTAACTCGCAGACTGATGTCACGCCGCATGACGCCTTCTATGATTAGGAACATAATTACGCCGCCATCGAGAATCGGAATCGGGAACAGGTTGAAAACCCCAAGATTCAGACTTATCGCAGCCATGAAACCGAGCAGCGGCGTCCAGCCGGGCTGACTGGCTGCCTCGCCAGACATGCGAGCAATCTCGATTGGACCGGAGAATTGTTTCACCGAGACCTTCTGCTGGATCATCTTCTCCACAAGTTCGATGATGAGCAGGGAGTTCTTCTTGCTGAACTCAACAGCCCGAGGCAATGCCTTCGAGAACGGAAGCCTGTCTACCTGTATTGGGTTCGACGTTATTCCAATTCTCATCACAGGACTCTTGTCGCCAGGCAGTTGGGTCTGAACCGGGATCACGTTGAAACTCAACGTCTGACCGTTTCGATCCACGACGATATTAAGCGGACCATCTCCATGCTCCCGAATGTACTGCGTAGCGGAACGCACAGGCGTTCCATTGATGGAGACGATCAAGTCGCCCAATCTAAGGCCAGCTTTTTCAGCGGGCATGTCGGGAACTAGGTCAGTAACAAAGTTCGGAGCATACGGTACCCATCCAGCACTACCGATTTTCTCGCGTCCGGCGGGTACCGGCACGAGAGTCTTTTCCAAGACCTGGTTATTGCGCAGGACTCCGAGACTAACCGGTTGGTTAGGGCTCAAGAAGATCGTGAGCATCACGTCTTCCCATGTTGGATTCTGAGTGCCGTCCACGCGGACGATACGGTCCCCAGCCTCAATTCCAGCCTTCTCCGCTGCTGAACCTTTCGCCACCCAAGCGATATCCGCGGGCTTGTACATGTACCACTCGTGCTCATAGTGGAACATGAAGACACCCGTCATGATTACAACCGCGAGAACGATATTCATGAATGGCCCGGCGATGGCGATCAGGAATCGATGCCAGCGGGGGTGAGACATGAACTCCGCCTTGTCCCCTGAACGCTGGTCCATGGGATTTTCGCCACTCATTTTGACGTAGCCGCCGAGCGGGATGGCCGCAACGCGATAGTCCGTGTCGCCGCGCTTGAAGCCAAACAGGCGCTTTCCAAAGCCGATGGAAAAGACCTCAACCCTGACTCCGAGAAGTTTCGCGACAGCGTAATGCCCGAACTCGTGCACGAGGATCATGATTCCGAGAACCAGAATCATGGCTGGGATGGCAACTACTACGTTGTGGAGATCGATGGCAAATAGGGCGAAAAGCATGCTTGAGTAACTTTGTCCAATACAGAAATGCCGCTCTTACGCGGGAGCTTTGTGGGCCGACAGCCCGACCAATCTGGAGGCGATTTCTCGCGCGTCTCGATCAAGCTCTAGCACCATGTTAATAGATTCGGGTTTGGTGGCGGCAGTTTCTTTAAGTGTCTGTCTGATTAGTTTAGGAATGTCAGAAAAGCCGATTTTTCCATCGAGGAAAGCAGCTACCGCGACCTCGTCGGCCGCGTTGAGAGCAATGGTCTTAGCGCCCCCGGCTTCGGCAGCTTCATACGCCAGGCGCAAACACGGAAACTTGTCGAGATCGGGCGGACAGAAGTCGAGCTGCCGAAGGTCGGAGATCGAGAAGCGCAGATCCGACTTGATACGTTCTGGCCAGGTGAGCGCGTACAGAATCGGCAGGCGCATATCAGTGACGGATAGCTGGGCGAGGATGCTGCCGTCCACGTATTCGACCATGGAGTGAATTGTCGATTGTGGATGAACGACAACTCCGACTTGACTGGCTGGAACGTTGAAGAGGCGGCAGGCTTCGATGACTTCGAAGCCCTTGTTCATCATCGTCGCTGAATCGATCGTGATGCGCTTGCCCATCTTCCAAGTAGGATGATTCAGCGCCTGCTCGACCGTAATGGCGTCGAATTCGTGTTTCGGCGTGTGGAGGAACGGGCCTCCAGAGGCCGTGAGCCATACGCGATGAACTTCGTTCGCGGTGCCTCCACGCATGCACTGGTGAACCGCGTTGTGTTCGCTGTCGATAGGAAGCAGCGGCTTGCCCTGACGGCGCGCTTCGGCCGTGATCAGGTCGCCGGCCGCGACGAGGCACTCTTTGTTGGCGAGTCCGATGCTCTTGCCGGCTTTCACCGCTTCATAGGTCGCTTCGAGTCCGGCGACACCGACGATTGCGCTAACGACGAAGTTCACGTCGGGATGAGTGGCAACACGAACCGTACCGGCTGATCCGCTGCAGACTTCGATAGCACTTAGCCCGGCTTGCTTTAAACGGGAGCGGAGGAGGTCTGCGTCGGAGTCTTTTGCAACGGAGAGGACGCGTGGTTTCCACTTGAGAGCCTGCTGGTAGGCGGTCTCGATGTTGGAGCCGGCAGCAATGGAGACGAGTTTGAAGCGGTCGGGGTAGCTTTCGATGATGCTGAGAGTGCTATGGCCGATCGATCCGGTGGAACCCAGGATGGCGATTTGTTTCATTTAGAGTTCTGTATGTACGATTTTGCGGTCTGCTGGAGATTCGCTGCCGTCCCGTCGGGACTCGGGTCATCTTCGGCATCCTACCCGGCACTGACGTGCCGGGCTAATATCTGGCGTCTTGCGGGGCTGAAAAATCAGACCATTGCGTGCCAAGCCGCATAGTACCACAGCACAGGCGCGGCAAATAGCAGGGCGTCGATGCGGTCGAGCATGCCTCCGTGGCCTGGGAGTAGCGTGCCGGAGTCTTTGACGCCCGCGCCGCGCTTTATCAGCGACTCCACGAGATCACCCAGTTGAGCTGCGACATTGATCGTGGCCGAAAGCAGGATAATTTCGGCGATCGGCAGCGGATCGGGAGACAGAAATGCGCGCTGGCGAGTCAGGACCCCCAGGTGCAGCAGCGTTTCGCTGATCGACCTCGCGTATGTCAATACGAGATAGCCGACGATGACGCTGCCAGCAAAACTTGCGATGGTGCCTTCCCACGTCTTGCCAGGACTGACGCGAGGAGCGAGCTTGTGACGTCCGATCGCGCGCCCAGTGTAGTAGGCGAACGTGTCTCCTGACCAGACGACCAGGAACAAGTAGAAAAGAAGAATGCCCCCGGCTGACAGCCCGCATACAACTACCAGCATGGCGAGCGGAATGGCAACGTAAGCAATGGCGAAGACGCTCGTTCCGGCTGCGGGGAAGGCTGTTGGCAGATCATCGCGGTGCATAGCAACGGCCAGGAATATGAACGGTACCAGCGCGGCGGCCGCCAGCAAGGCGAGCATTGTTGTGCCGGTATCGAGCAACAGGGTTTGTGCTCCCATGCCGATAGCTACGACCAGAAAGATCACCGCAACCGCAACGTATGTCGGTTTTCGCAGCGGCTGTACGCCGTAGTGCGTCGAGAGGTCAAGGAATTCACGAGCGGCCAGGATCGCGACGATGGCCACGACAGCGGCCAACAGAGCGATAGGCGCACGGAAGATCAGAAGCAGAACGATAGGAATGAGTACAACTGCCGTTGCTACTCGTTTCATTTGGCCATTTTCACTTTGCAGTCATTGGTACAGCTTTGGTATCAGGAAGCCGAGGGGATTCCGGTTCGTGCACGGGATGTTCGACGAGGCCACCGTATCGGCGTTCGCGTTTCTGAAATTCGGCGATGGCTTCGAGCAGGTGCACGCTGCTGAAGTCCGGCCATAGAAGGTTCGTGACATATATCTCGGCGTATGCAACCTGCCAGAGAAGGAAATTGCTCAGGCGCATCTCACCGCTGGTACGAATCACGAAGTCAAGTTCGGGGAGATGGCTGGTGTACAGGTTCCGGCTGATTGCTTCTTCATCGATGGTCAGGTGCGCGGGACCGCCATTAGCCATCGCCGAACTGACGATCGAGTTAACGGCATCAACGATCTCCGAACGCGCACTGTAATTCAGAGCGAGCGTCAGGATCATGCCCGTATTCTGCGCGGTGGCCTCGCGCGCCCAGTTCATCGTTTCCTGGACTTCGGGTGGAAGCTCGTGCTGGCGCCCGATGAACTGGAGACGAATGTTGTTGTCGTTCATCATGGGCACTTCGTTCTTCAGATAGCGACGAAGCAGAGTCATCAGGAACGAGACTTCAGTCTTGGGACGCTTCTTCCAGTTTTCTTCAGAGAATGCGTAGAGGGTCAGCGCTGGGATGTGAATGCGCGCGGCAGTCTGCACGATATCGCGGACAGTCTCGGCTCCGGTGCGGTGGCCAGCGATGCGCGGAAGATGGCGGCGCTTGGCCCAGCGTCCGTTGCCGTCCATGATGATGGCGATATGTTGCGGAAGGCGCTGGGGATCGAGTTTGAGGTAGACCTCAGCATCTTTCCGGCTCAGCCCCTCAGGTACGTGAGTGCGCAAAGCTGACCTCTAAAATTTGAACCTAACACACGGTTTGGCATCTTGCAACGAAAGCTGGAGCACTGGATTTGATGCTGGAATAACGAAAGTTGCAGCCAGTGTGCTACAAAGGTTTGTAAACCAAATAAGGCGCGAAGCATCTAAGTTGAGCAAGTGAGCAGAGTAGAGCCAATCCGGTCTGCGTGGACGAAAGCCGCGGTCCTGTTGTGTGTCGGCGTCCTTATGCTGGCCACCACGGTTGAGGCCGCGCATATCCACGGTATGGTCGTCGTTTCGCCGACACGGACCGTGTCCGCGGCAACTTCGGTCAAAAGTCCCGAAACGATTTGTTCGATCTGCTTCGCCGCGCACTCACCCGCAGCGATATTCGCACTTGGCGATGTGGTCGAGAAGACGGTCGCTCCGGTATTGCTACCGCTTGTTGAGCCTTCACATTCCACCAGAACCTTCCACTTCTCGCTTTTCGTAAGACCCCCTCCGCTGGGCTGAACCTCGCAGTCGATCAGCCGGTGAAATCCGGCTGCAAAGTCTCACTTTTCAAGACAGTGGAGAGAGAAATGGCCATTCAGCGGACTCTTGGTTCGGTGTTGATTCTATGCATTTTTATGGGCGGTCTGGCGGCGTGGGCGGCGGATCCGCCGAGCGGCGACATGCAAGTTCACGTGGGCGGGGGAATGGTGCAGGGAACGGTGCTTGATCCGGCAGGCTTAGTCGTCCCGAATGCGTCGGTCAAGATAGCGAATCCGGTAGCGGGATTTCAGGCGACAGCGAAATCCGACGCAAATGGTTTTTTCAGTTTCAAGCGCGTACCCTTCAACAACTACCACCTCACGATCAGCGCGCCGGGATTTTCTCCCTTGGGGTATGACCTGGACGTGCGCTCAGCGGTGCCGCTGAACCTCTCCCTGACGCTGCAAATTGCGGCGGCTCAGACCAGCATCGAGGTACAGGGGGGTGCCGAAGACCTGGTTGAGACGACGCCGACAAACCACACGGATATTGGCAGCGAGCTAATCGCGAGATTACCGGTCGAGAGCGGCGGTTCGGCGCTGAGTTCGGTGATTACGCAGGCTACGCCGGGCGTGGTGTCGGACTCGAACGGCATGTTCCATCCGCTGGGCGAACATGCGGACACGACTTTCAGCATCGATAACCAGCCAGTGTCGGACCAGCAGAGCCGCGTGTTTTCGAATCAGCTATCGCCGGAAGCGGTGGCCTCAATGGAGGTCATCACGGGCGTTCCACCGGCGGAATATGGCGATAAGGCCAGCCTGATTGTGCGGACAACCACGAAGTCGGGTATCGGGGTTACACGACCGACTGGGAGCGTGACCACATCCTATGGCTCCTTCGGGACGTCGAGCGCGGGCTTCAATTTGCAATGGGGGACGAACAAGTTCGGCAATTTCCTGTCGGTGAACGGCACGAATAGCGGGCGGTATTTGGATACGCCGGAGTTTCGGCCGCTACATGCGAAAGGGAACAGCGAATCCTTCTTCGATCACATCGATTATCAGATCACGGATAGGGACCTGTTTCATCTGAACCTGTCGGTGGCGCGCTCGTGGTTTCAGATTCCGAACACATACGATCAGCAGGCAGCCGGGCAGGACCAGCGCGAGCAGGTGAAGTCGTTTAACATTGCGCCAAGCTATTCGCATCAGTTCACGAATGACCTGCTTTTCAGCACCATGGCTTACGTCAGGCAGGATCAGGTCGGGTATTTTCCGAGCGCGGATCCGTTTCGCGACCAGCCCATTACGATCGCTGAGACTCGCCGGTTGACGAACGCAGGTATCAAGGCCGACGTTTCGTACACAAAGGGGATTCACAACGCGAAGGCCGGCGTGGAGATCGATCACACGTTCTTGCGGGAGAACTTCAGTCTAGGGATAACCGATCCGAACTATGTTGTGGACAGCAGTCAGTCGGGGCTTGCTCCCTTCGACCTTAGTCGTGGTGGAGCACCGTTCGCCTTCCGTGGGCGCGCTGATATCAAGGAAGAGTCCGCGTACATAATGGACACGATGAAGCTGGGCAATTGGAATGTCATGCTCGGCTTGCGCGGCGACAACTACAACGGCCTGAGCCACGGCAGCGGCGTTCAGCCTCGTGTCGGCTTTTCGTACAACGTCCGGAAGACGGGAACCGTGTTGCGGGCTTCGTATGGGCGCATTTTCCTGACTCCGTACAACGAGAACCTGGTGCTCTCGAGTTCGACGGGGCTGGGCGGGCTCGCCTCGGGAGCGTTCGGGGAGACTCCGATTGAGCCGGCTCGGCGAAATCAGTTCAACGTTGGCTTCGAGCAAGCGATTGGAAGAAGGCTTGCGATCACGGGCGAATATTTCTGGAAGTTCACGAACGGCGACTACGACTTCGACACGATCCTCAACACGCCGCTTACGTTCCCGATTCAATGGCGAAAGTCGAAGATCGATGGTGCTTCCGTCCGCGTGAATTTCCCGTTGTGGCACGGGTTGACCGCGTACACGGTGATGGGGCATACGCGCGCGCGCTTCTTCGGGCCGGAGGTCGGGGGAATTATCTTCAACTCGCCGCTGGAGACAGGGGCTTTCAGGATCGACCACGATCAGGCGTTCCAGCAGACCACGCACCTGCAATATCAGTTCAACAAGAAAGCGCCATGGGTGGGCTTCACGTGGTCCTACGAAAGCGGAACGGTGGCCGGCGAGGTGCCGGATTTTGCGACTGCACTGACGTTCACGGCTGATGAGCAGGCGCAGATGGGATTGTTCTGCGGAAGCACCTTCGCGACACCCACCTCGGCAATTCGCAGTTGTTCTGCGGCAAGTTTCGGAGCGACTCGCGTGAGGATGCCTGCAGCGGGGACGTTTAATCCGGATACAAACCCGTCCCGCATCGCGCCTCGCAATCTGCTCGACGTCGCATTGGGAATGGACAACATCTTCCGCGGCGACCGCTACAAGTGGGACTTGCAGGTGAGCGCGGTGAACCTGACGAACCAGGTAGCGCTTTACAACTTTCTGTCCACTTTCAGTGGGACGCACTTTGTCGCACCGAGGACGTTCCAGGCGCAACTGACGTTTAGGTTCTGAATCGAACCGCCGACGCCAGCCTCGTCAGGACTGCGCTCTACCAAGAGCCGTGCATCAATAACTTGCGAGGTCGATCTTTTATGGTCCGCGTCGAAACGTCCGGGGCGAACCACTGGCCTACTCAAAAAGCCGTTGCAAGCGGGGCAAGTAAGGACCGCTGACGCTTTCTTATCCATTTCCCTTTTCCAACTCGGCATTGCTTAACACTTGGGGATATATAAGCACTTATCAATATCCGAAAGCCACAGGCATAATGTTCGCCATGACCCCACGAAGGGCGTTCTGGGAAGCGTTAGCTACGGTGTTACTGCCGAGTGTTGTTATTTGGGGCGTACTGCTATGCATTGTTTATGAGCAATCGCCGCAACCCGATCAAATCGGTTCCTACCTGCTGTTTTTCTTCTTCTTTGCGTTGCTGCCATTCCCTTTGGCTTTTCCGATTTACCGACGCTATCGTGATGGCGTGAGCATCCAGCAACAAGCAAACTTGCGCACCCCCGGCCAACAGTTCGTGCTTGCAGCCGTGTTTGCGGTTGCTGGCGTCGCATACTTGATCGACGCGGTGTCGTACCACAGAAACAGGTGGGATTTACTGTTCAAGGTGACGATGGTGGTTTTCTGGTTTCTAATGGCTGCCAATCACGCCCGTAGTGGCGTGAAAGCCAGGAATGAACGTAACTCACCCTCGACATGAACTACCGACGTGCAGGACTTCGCTCACGCCCTGTACCAGAACGGGATTGTGCGCGAAATGGGGATTTCGCGACAGTTATCTCAGTCACAACCTTCGATGTACTGAATAGCGTCACTTCGTCCTGCGTAGAAGCTCTCAATCTTTCCTTTGTATGTCTCGAAGCGAAGGCCATAACGACCGTCCTTCGAGCGAATCGTCAGGTAATGACCATCAGGTGCGGAATAGGCGTGCGGTTCTACTTTCAGACCGGAGCCGTAGGTTTTGATAGTCTCTGCCTCAGAATCTCCGACCTGAATGCCGCTTGCGGTGGACACGCCCGAGCGCGTCACATCTATCCGGGCCACTCTGCCGTTCATAATCATGAATGAGAATTGACGATGCCCCTTACTTTGTACGTAGAAGCACGATTCATTACCGCTGGCGCCCACCTCAGTCAGTGTGTCCGGGTGGAAAGCCGCTCTCAACTGCGCCAGCGTCATGCCCACTCTCCCAGGGCCGATCCTATCGAACCGAAGTGTCCAATTCTGATTTGAATGCTCTTGTGAAAGAGCTCCGCAATAAATCACTGCGGTAGCAAGCAGCAGGGCCATCTTGAGGCGTTTCATCCAGTCGTTCATCGCGATTATTGCAGCTTACCAGCGGATTGTTGAGGACAACAGCCCTTTCGTCCGCCTATCGTGCCAAATCGGGATAGTGAGTTAAAAAGGGAGATCAAGCCAACTAATTCGCTCATCGCAGCCAGTTTATCGGAATCGGTGGAGCGCAAGGATCAGACTCCATCGACGGCGTGAGCAAGATAACCACCGAGTCTGAATTGGGATTCAGTTCGCTGATAATGCGTATCACATCGCCATAACGAAGTTTTGCACTGGCCTTCACGAAGATGCGCTTATCGGAGCGCTCTTTCAAAACCTTACTGATTACAGGCCGAAGCTTTTGTTCTTTTAGCTTTGCTCCTCCCAACAGTATCAAGCCATTTTCCTTGACCATTAGCAGAAGCGGATGTGGGTCAACGCACTCCTCATGACTTACAGGAGACATCCTCACGGATACCCAATGAACGGCGGGATGGAGAGGGGTATCTTGAGCGTGCGAGTACAGCAGCAAGAAAACCGGGACAACTAATGCTGCGACGAGGACATGAGCCGTTATCTTCATCTTCACTGGGTAGTCCCAAACCAGATGTACGGCAGCACTTTACGCCGAATTACAGTCAAGTTCCACAATAACTATCGATATCAGGGCATCTACCCACCTATCCCCAAATGGTGCTTCGAACCGTGAAGCGCAGCAAAGAAGCCGAGGCGGTAACCTCGGCTTTCAAAGTCATATTTGAAACAACCTACGCGCTGCGGCGAATGTGCAGGCTCATGTCGCGAACCTGGGTCAGGACGCCGGTCATCTGCATCGCGTTGAGATGAGCGACGTAGGGTAGCAGTTCTGCAACGAAAGTATCGGCCAGCAGTTCGCGGAGTTCGGCTTCGCGAGTGTTGCCTCCGGCCAGCAGGTCAGGGACGCTGACATGCAGTGCTTCGGCCAAGCGCTCGAGTGAGGAGAGAGTAGGCGTGGCCTTTTCGTTTTCAATCTTGGAAACATAGGTGCGCGGAACTCGCATACGCATCGCGAGTTGACGCTGGCTCAAACCGCTCTTTTGCCGCAATGCGCGAATCGCTGATGCCACCTGCAATCCGCAGTTGTTGACGACGGCGTCATTCGCCTGCGCAGTGGGCTCAGGCAGAGTGATCTCGGGGATCTCAGTGTCAAGAGAAGTGTGACACCGGCGGCAGAGACTGTTCACCGTCCGGAACTGCACGAGGTTACAACGGTCACATCTCACAACTTCCCGTGAATCTACGGGTGCCAGAGTTGTAGCCATTAGTTTGTTGGGAGATGCCAGAGCGGGCATCTACACTTGTACTTGCTGTGTACAAGCTAGTGTGCATTTTAGGGTAAGAACATTAGAAGTCAAGGCTTTTTTCATTGAATAGGACTAAGAGTGTCGGTGAGAATCCAGACACAGCCTAAGAAACCCGAAGAAAACAGGAGTAAAGACGGAATGGACCGTAACGCTGCCTGGTCACTTTTGACGGAATTTACGCAATCGGAAAGTCTTCGCAAACACGCGCTGGCGGTTGAGGCGTGCGTGGTCGCCTATGCGCGCAGGCTTGGCGAGGACGAGAACAAGTGGAGCATCGTCGCACTGCTGCACGACTTCGACTACGAGAAATACCCGACCGCGGAGGAGCACCCGTACAAGGGGAATGAGATCCTGAAGGAGCGCGGATACCCAGACGATGTCAGGCGAGCGATTATGTCACACGCGGAGTACACGGGCGTGACACGCGAGTCGCCGCTGGAGAAGACGTTGTTTGCTTGCGATGAACTGGCGGGATTTATCACGGCCGTCGCGCTGGTGAAGCCGTCGAAGTCGCTGGCCGAGGTGGACGCGAAGTCCGTGCGCAAGAAGATGAAGGACAAGGCGTTCGCGCGCAGCGTGAATCGCGAAGACATTGTCAACGGCGCGGCAGGCCTGGGCGTCGATCTGGATGAACACATCGCCTTCTGCATCGGCGCGATGAAGGCGCGAGCGGCGGAGTTGGGGCTGTAGGTGGCATCACCCTCCGCTATAGCCGGAGACCATTGGGCAGGTAATACGTATCCAGGCTGTGTGCTCTAGCCCCGTGGTGGCTGCCGTTTTTTATGCGAGTGGTGTGAGGGCGAGGACGAGTTCGCGGGTGCGACCGCCATCCAGTTCGACCAGGATAATGCGCTGCCATGTGCCGAGGATCAGGGTTCCACCCTCAACGGGGACGGTGATGGAGGTGCCGATCACTGCTGAAAGGATGTGGTCAGGAACGTGTTGGGGATTGTGGGGATGCCGGTATTTGAGCTTGGGCACCATCTGCTCGAAAGCGTCCAGCATGTCGAGATCGGTGCCGGGGTCGAGATCGGCGGTCGTCAGAGCAGCTGTCGTGTGCAACAGAGACAGGTGGCAGAGGCCCGTTTTCCCTGGGTAGGACCGGCTGAGGAGCGTTTGGACATGGTTGGTGATGTCCACAATCTCACGCTTCTTGTGGGTCTTCACTGTGAGGGTTTGCATGAATCAGGATTGTAGGACAAGTTGGGCGAGGATTCGAGAGATTTGGGAGTTGTAAATCTGGTTCTCAGGAGAGCGTGGCGCGGCCTAAACCGCGCCACATTGTGTTACTTCGGTTATTTGACTTTCAGGTTCTTGTCGTTCACGGTGCGTCCGTCGGCGTTTTCTTCCGCGACCTTGATTACGGTCTGGCGATCTTCCTCGCTCGGGACTGTTCCAGAGAGATCGACGCTTTTGTCGGATACATTGACATTCACGCTGCTGGTGTTTACGCCGGGCGTCGAACTCAATGTTTTTTGTATGTTCGTTTGAACGCTGGATGCGCTCGCAGTGGGTGTTGCGGCGGCAGCTGTGGTGCCTGCCTCCGTGTTTGCAGAAGTGTTGCTTGACACCGCGCCAGATGATTTGGTCTCGGTAGAGCGTGACGCCGACGTACCACTTGCCGTTCCGGAGGTGCCGCCGGTACTTGAATCGGTCTTCTTGGCGGACTGGTCGGACTTGGCTTGCTGGAAGTACCGGGCGACCTCAGTCAAGAACCCCTGGGTTTCAGGCGGGGGAGGCACCTTGCCAGACAGTATCTGGCTGAACGGAATCATCCGGCCATAGAGGAGACGCGTATCGTCGTTGTCCTGCCTGATGGCTGCACCGTTAAGTTCTAAGCCAGCGAAAGCACCGCGTGCACGCGAGTATGTGAGGACCTGTGCACGCATCTTCCAATCCGTCGTGCCTTCGGCATGGCGTCCAACGGGTCCGGCGGCACCCGACACATCAGCGCCGATCTTGAACTTGCTGTTGAGCAGTTGGTTCATGCCTTTCTGGTTCATTACCAGCATCACAAGGTCAACGGCCTCGCCGCCGATCTGAAGTCCCCAACTGCCGCCCTCGATACGGAACGGCGCAGGAGCGCTCCAGGAATTGCCGTGACGGCAGGTCGCAACACCTTTGCCGTAGCGAGCTCCGAAAACGAAACCGGCCTTCAGCATCGACGGAACAATAGCCACGCAATCGGCATCCGAGAGAATCTCGGAAGGGATACCTTTGTCCGGGGCAGCCATGATTTCGTGCAGCACGTTCGTTGCGGATTTTACTCGGCCAAGCTCTTTTTCACGGTCATCATCGGCTGCGAATGCCATTGCCGAAAGTAGTGCAAGGGCAGCACAGATCGAAACAAGTCTCTTCATCTGACCCTCTCCTGTAGAACCGCGTGTTCCGGTCAGGACGGAACAGAGTTCCCTTCGTGGTTTTCAGCTGTGAGATGGCGCCGAGTGTAGACGAGATGCCCTTCCTATATGATGCGGCAGATGTGGACTACCGAAGCATCTTGACAAGATACGTCCTTTTTCAACGATGTCCGACCCAACCTCCAATCCAGTGGCAGCATTCCCGAAAATCGGCGATTACGGAATTATCGGAGACTGTCGTGCGGCAGCTCTGATTTCTCGGGACGGGTCGCTGGATTGGCTCTGCTGGCCACGATTCGACAGTCCTGCCGTATTCGCGGCCATTCTCGGTTCTCAGCCGGGAGGCAGTTGGAAGATACGTCCGTCGGAAGCGTACGAGAGTAGTCGTGCCTACGTCGGCGAGTCGAATGTTCTGCAAACCACATTCAGGTGCAGCGAAGGCGAATTCGTCGTGACGGACTTGATGCCGGTTGTTTCCGAAGAGCTGAAGCGGCGGGAACTGCTGCCGGATCACGAGATTATCCGGCAAGTCGAATGCGTGGCCGGACAGGTGAGACTTGAGGTGGATTTTCGACCCAAGCTGAATTACGGAGAGCGCGGCGGGAGATTGCGGCAACAAGGCAAGCTTGGAATCCGCATGGACGCTGGCCGGGGAGTGTACTGGCTCCGGAACTCGCACCAGTTGAACGTGATCGATGACTGCAAAGCGGCATACGTGCGCCTTTCGATGAAAGCGGGAGATCTGGCACAGTTTTCGCTTACGTATGCCGAGGAATCACCGGTCGTACTGCCGCCACTCGGGGCTTTTCAGCGAGATCGAATTGATCAAACCGTGCGATGGTGGAAACGATGGGCTGCTCTTGCGATCTACCAAGGCGAGTACCGTGACCTTGTCGTGCGCAGCGCATTAACGCTGAAACTGATGACTTATGCGCCCTCGGGAGCAGTTGTTGCCGCTGCAACCACCTCGCTTCCCGAAAAGGTCGGCGGCTCGCTGAACTGGGACTATCGATACTGCTGGTTGCGAGACGCGTCGTTGACGGTTCGGGCACTCCTCGGACTTGGCTACGTGGAGGAGGTAGATGCATTCATCAACTGGCTGCTTCATGCCACTGCCTTAACCAGGCCGGAGCTGCGGATTCTGTACAACGTCTTTGGAGAGAACGCGCCCAAGGAACGTGAACTGAGCTGGCTATCGGGGTACGAGAACTCTAGACCAGTGAGGATCGGGAACGCCGCGCGAGATCAGCTGCAGCTAGACGTATACGGCGAGGTGATTGATGCAGCGGCACAATATGCTCACGTGGGCGGGAGCTTCGATCGCAGCACCCAAAAGGTGTTGAGGCAGCTCGGGAACTACGTCGTGAAGAACTGGAACCGTCCCGATGAGGGTATATGGGAGCCGCGCGGCCAGCGGGAGAATCACACGCACTCGCGGTTGCTCTGCTGGGCCGCGCTCGACCGGCTCATCTCTCTGCAAGAACGTGGCGTATTGGAGAAGGCTCCCGTAGCTGAATACAAGTGTGAGCGGGAGAACATCCTGAACCAGATCAAACAGAGATCCTGGAACGAGCGTCTGCGGAGCTATGTGAGTACCCTTGGGGGCGGAAAGCTTGATGCCAGTCTGTTGCTGTTGTCGTACTACGGGTTTGAGCATGCTGATTCGGAACGCATGAGGGGCACGTACGCCGCCCTCGTAAACCGACTCGGTGCAGGGAACGATCTTATCTATCGATACAAGACCGACAACGCAGAGGGCGCGTTTGGAATATGCAGCTTTTGGGAGGCCGACTATCTGGCATTGGGCGGTGGAACACTGGATGAAGCACGTAGGTTGTTTGAGCAGGTGAGCAGGTTCCGCAATGACTTGGGCCTGTTTGCGGAGGAGATCGATCCAGCAACTGGCGATCCCCTTGGCAACTTCCCTCAGGCGTTTACACATGTCGGCCTGATTGGCGCGGCACTCTCCATCGACGAACGCGCGCGTGGCGAGCGTCAACTGCCTCATCGCGAACAATCGGCACAGCGTGGCGGCGGCAGCGAGGTGGCTGCATGAACTGGGGCGGTTGGGCGCTTTGGGGATTTGTTGCAACCATGCTCCTAACGACGATTGAAGCCGGAGCGCAGGGAATCGGCCTTACGCGCATGAGCCTTCCTTACATCATTGGAACAATGATCACGCCTGACCGCGACAGAGCCAAACTGTATGGTTTCGTCTTGCATTTTATCAATGGCTGGTTGATCTCCCTTGTTTATGTGTTGGCATTCATATCGTGGGGCGCTGCTAGTTGGCGGCGCGGCGCGATCGCCGGAATTGCGCACGCGCTATTTGTGCTCGTTTTCGTGATGACGATCTTGCCGGGAGTTCATCCCCGAATGGCAAGTGAACAGCATGGTCCGACAGCTACGAGACAACTGGAGCCACCGGGATTCCTGGGAAGAAACTACGGACTGAGAACGCCAGTGTCAATCATCCTGTCGCACGCATTGTTTGGGGCGATATTGGGAGCGTTCTACCGACTAAAGTGAGGGGCCGCTACTTGTCTCGTTCCAATTGAACGTCAACCGGCTGGGTAGTGTCTTCCGTCACGCTGATTGTCTTCTGGACGGACTTGTAGCCAGGCATGCTAACCACGATTTCATAATGGCCGGCAGGGAAGAAAAGCTCCATTGGGGTTTGCTTCTTCATGATCTTGCCGTTTACAGAAACTTGGGCTCCCTTGGGAACGCTCCTGAACTGAACCTTGCCCATTTGCGCTGTCTGATTGCTACCGCCAAAAATCTTCTTCAGCTTGCCGACATCTTTAATCGCGTCGGCATTGCCCAAGGCCGTTAGTCGAGGCGACACTTTGTAGTTCTGTCCCCCTACCACATCGATCGTGTTTTCTGAAGGCAAGAACCCCTGCTTTTGGAATGCGATGTTGTACTTTCCTTTCAACAGAGAGACTGTGGCCGGCGTGGTCTTTCCGGTTTTCTCACCGTTAATGGTGATAGCCGCGCCCTCCGGATCACTGCCGATCACCACCGTTGCTCGTAATTCAGTAAGAGCAACGTTCAAGGACGCAGTCTGGCCGGCTTCGATCTGAACCGTGCGAGTAACAGGTTCATAGCCGGGCTTTGAAATACGAACTGTCCTTGTTCCAGTCGGCAGATTTGGGTAGGTACGAGGTGTTACCGCGCCACCCTGGCCGTCGATTTCGATAGTCGCGCCTTCGGGGTTGGATTGAATGTACAGATTTCCAAGAACCGGAACCGGAGCGGCCACAGGCTGTGCATCTTTCTGCTTCTTCTTCTTGTTGACGGATGGCGACTCGGGAGCTGTCGGAAGTTGTGGCTGAGTCTCTTCCATGGCAGGCTGCTCGACCGGGATCGATGGCTGAGACTGAGCTTGCTGCGTCGCGGGCCTCTCACTGCGGGTCAAGAAGAACACGCCTACTCCCGCCAGAACAACCAGGCACATGATGCCGACGCCCACCGCGATTAGCGGCATGCGGTTTTTCGGAGCCGATCCCGTCGCTGCCTTCTTTGTGCGGGCTTGTTGCGGACCCGCAGCAATCTGCTGAGTTTGTGCTACGGGTTGAGGCGGACGCACAACGGTTTGCGTCGGCTGTTGCACCGGAGCAGGAACACGCGGCTGCACCGGAACGGAAACAGGAGCAGGTTGAGTCGGTACAGTCGAAGCTACCGGAGCCGGTGCAGTACCACTTGCTGATCCATTCGCTGAATTGGGTGCGGCAACGGGCGCAACAACAGGAGGAACTGCCGTTCCAGCAAACGCTGCGGGTGCAGGTGCAGCATTCGGTTTTGCAGCCGGTACTTCTATCTCAGTTCGCGGTCCAACGATGATGAACTCCGAGCGGGGTGTCGGCTTCAGGGCCGGTTTCGGCGGAGTAGCCGGTAACGGAGCGGGCTGAGCTGGTGCGGGAATCGGTTTCTCGATCTTTTGAACTGGCCGCACGGGCATGGCCGGCGCAACCGGAGCAACCGGACGCGGCGGAATTGATCGTGCTCCTGCTGGAGGTACTGCACGCTGCACCGGGGGACGAGGCGCCATGGAAGGCGGCGTTGGTGGAGCGTACCGACTCTGCGCTGGCGCGGGAACGTGATCCTGTAATGGCTTCGGCGCTGGCGGGGCGACGGGCACAGCCGGTTTGGGTGCCACGGTCTGGTTATCGCGATAGTGATCCAGAGCCTGCAGCAGCTCTGCGCCAGTCTGAAAACGCTCGTCCGGTGTCTTTGAGATTGCTTTTAGGATCAGGTCGCTCAGACCTGGATGAATCGAATTCTTGATCAGCCGGGGCGCGGGCGGGGTTACATTCGCGATCTGATTGAGAATGATCGCCTGGTCGCCGCTGAAGGCGGCCTGCCCCGCCGTCATTTCGTAGAGAATCACTCCCAGGCTGAAGAGATTTGATCGGCGATCGATCGGCTTACCCGACGCTTGCTCGGGAGACAAGTAGCGTAGTGACTTGGCCGACGCTGGATTTGACTGTGCCCGTTGAATGGGACTAACGGTGACGCCATAATCCATCAGCTTTACCGTCCCGTCCCACTCCTGGACGATGTTGGACGGATTCAGGTTCGGATGAAAAATGTTCTTCGAAGCCGCATGGTCGATCGCTGAACACAGTTGCCGGGCGAGGTCCGCGAGGTCCCAATCGGATATCTTGTCGGTGCCGAGCGCAGACGAGAGCAACGATCCTTCGGTGTAGTCCATCAGCAGGCAAACGGATCCTTCGGATTCGTATGCCTCAAGCACGTGAACAATGTACGGACTGCTCAGCGCACATGACCGTGAAGCGTTTTGGAGAACGATGCCAAGGTCGGGACTCGTCGTGGGACCGGGCTTTATTACGCGAACGGCAACGTTCTTGTTATCGGCGCGAACGAGGGCCTTATAAGTTCCTCCGGCGTCGTTGTTCGACAATTCCCGAAGTATCTCGTACCGATCTAGGCCAATCGCGCTTGGAAACATCGACGTCTCCAGAAAGTCGGGGCCGCAACAGCAATGATTTCTGAGTCTGTAACAAGCTACACGACGTTTGGCGCACTGTAGGAGTGACCAAAGTGACGGGAGGTACATGTACGACCGGGTGCGCTGTGCTCCGCATTGCAGGAACACGACACTGGTGATGTCATCTTCCAGCAGTTCAATTCGCGTCCGGTCCGATACATTAATGCTGTGCCGTGACTGTTTTCTGCGATTTCGAGCCGCCAACGGAAGTTGTTGTTGAGTGAAAATTGCGATTGTTTACATAAAGGCTAGTAGTACAAGGTGCTGTAAACATTGTCGGAAAGCCAAGCAGTAGGGCAATATCGCACCCGGCTCAAATGCCCCGGTCCCCTCACCATGTTGCTTGGGCCTAATTCTCACAAGTCCTTGTGACCGGCATCACACCGCGGACGCTGTTACGGAACCATAATCGAAAATACCTAGTGGGTGGCGTCCATCCCGAACAATTTGGGAACCCGGACGATCGAGGCCATGCTGGCGCGGTCTTGAGCAGTGGGATAACTGTAAGTTGATGCTGTAGCCACAGGTGTAGTTATCGCCGGCAAACACAGGAGACTTGAAAATGGCCAAGGGTGTGGTCACGATCCTTGTGGAGCGATGTAAGGCGTGCGGCTTTTGCGTCGAGTTTTGTCCGACGAATGTCTTAGCGCTGTCCTCCGCTTTCAACGCCAAGGGCTATCACGCGCCTCATGCAGTAGCTCCCGAGAAGTGCAGCGGGTGCGATCTTTGCGGAATGTATTGT
Organism: Acidobacteriota bacterium; assembly: GCA_023410055.1. Taxonomy (GTDB): domain Bacteria; phylum Acidobacteriota; class Terriglobia; order Terriglobales; family Acidobacteriaceae; genus JAEZPW01. The sequence continues at coordinate 13,687 of JAEYQK010000085.1, read as the reverse complement.
CCGGATTTTGCAATCTTCGGCAAGCGCGTGAACGAGAAAGCCGTAAAGAAGGAGGAAACAGTCGATGCACGCTGATCCCGCAGGAGTTTTAAAAGGCGTTCACTTCATCGACGGCGACCATGCGTGCTGCGAAGGCTGCCTCGCGGCCGGCGCGCGATTTGCCTCGGGATACCCGATCACACCTTCGACCGAAGTAGTTGAGCGATTCGCGTCACGTATCCCGACAGTAGGCGGCGTCTTCATTCAGATGGAAGACGAACTCGCCGCTTCGATCACCATGCAGGGCGCGGTTTGGGCCGGAGCGAAGGCCTTCACGGTGACGTCCGGACCTGGGTTCTCGCTGATGATGGAGCACATCGGTTACGCCGCTATGACGGAGACCCCGTGCGTTTTCGTTGATGTGCAGCGCGGCGGACCATCCACCGGTTTGCCCACGCTTCCGGCGCAGGCCGACATGATGCAGGCGCGCTGGGGTTCGCACGGCGACTACATGATCATCGCTCTATGCCCGAACTCGCCGCAGGAGTGTTTCGATATCACGGTAAAGGCGTTCAACTTCGCCGAGAAGTATCGCGTGCCGGTGATGGTCATGCTTGACGAGGTCGTCGGCCATATGACGGAAAAAGTGGTGATCCCGCCAGCAGAACAAATCGAAATTGTGAACCGCCGCCACACCAAATTACCGCCCGGCGAGTTCAAGCTCTATGAGACGAACGGCGACATGGTTCCCGACATGGTGCACGCCGGTGAGGGATACAAGTTTCACGTTACCGGTCTGACGCACGATGAACGCGGATATCCCAACATGACGCCACCGGTTCAGGACAAGCTCGTGAGGCGACTCCAGGACAAGATCAAGAAAGCGTACGACGATATCGTGATCGTTGAAGAGAAAGACATGGCGGACGCGGACGTAGTCGTCGTTTCCTACGGAATCACATCACGCGTGGCGCAGCGTGCAATCGATATGGCACGTGCCAAGGGGTTGAAGGTAGGGAAGTTCCGCATCGTTACCGCCTGGCCCTTCCCGGAAAAACATATCAGGAAAGTGGCTGAGCATGTGAAGGCCTTCGTAGTGCCGGAACTCAACCTCGGGCAGATGGTCTACGAGGTTGAACGTTGCGCCGGCGGCAAGGCCAAGACGGTCCACGTTTCCCACGCGGGTGGGGGTGTACACAAGCCGGAAGACATTCTGAAGGCCATCGAGGGGGCGATCCGATGAGCACGAGTGAACTGGTCCAGTGCGAACTGAGCAATCCTGTAGAAGAGTTTCTGAGAGTGGATCGCATTCCGCATATCTGGTGTCCTGGTTGCGGCATCGGCACCACCGTAAACTGCTTTACGCGAGCGCTGATTGACTCCAAGGTAAACCGGGATAATCTCGTCGTGGTTTCGGGAATCGGTTGCACGGGGCGCGTCGCCGGTTATGTAAATCTCGACTCGTTCCATACGACGCATGGTCGTGCGATTCCGTTTGCGACCGGGCTTAAGTTGGCGAATCCTAAGCTCAACGTCGTCGTTTATTCCGGTGACGGAGATCTTTCTGCAATTGGCGGCAATCACCTGATTCACGCAGCGCGACGCAACATCGATCTGAAAATCATCTGCGTGAACAACCTGATCTACGGCATGACCGGAGGTCAAACCGCGCCGACCACGCCGGATCACATCATCACCTCAACGGCTCCTTATGGGACATTCGACCCGAACTTCAATTTGCCGCAACTCGTCGAGGCGGCTGGCGCGGTATATGTCGCGCGTTGGACCACATTCCATGTGCGTCAGCTGGCCAAGTCGATGCAGGAGGCATTCGCGAAGAAGGGGTTCTCGTTCATCGAGATCATCTCGCCGTGCCCTACACTCTACCAGCGGCGCAACAAGATGGGTGACGGTCTGGCGGCCATGAAGTTCTACAAGGAAGTCAGCAAGGTGAAGAACGGGTGTCCGACCAGCGAAGTAGGCCTGACGAAAGCGGGCGAGATCATCGTTGGCAAGTTTGTGGACCGTGAACGTGCGGATTACATGGAACTCATGCGCAACCAGATGCAGGAATCGCTCGGGGACCGTTATGTCGAGAACAACTACGACCGCGAGGGTGAGGAGGAGTGCGGATGTCAAGGGAAATTCGCGTAGCCGGATTCGGCGGGCAAGGTGTCATCCTTTCTGCCAGCGTGCTGGGCAAGGCTGCGTCGGTATTTGAGGGCGGTTTTGCGACGATGTGCCAGGCCTTCGGTCCGGAAGCACGTGGCGGAGCTTGCAGCGCGCAATTGATCCTCTCGGATGAACCGATCCTCTATCCCTACGTAACGCGCCCCGACATTCTGGTCGTAATGTCCCAAGAGGCGTACACCAAGTTCGAGCCTAATCTCAAGGAGGATGGCATCCTGATCGTCGAGCGAGATCTCGTGCGCATCTCCGAAGTGAAGTCGGGGCAGAAGGTCTACAGCGTGCCCGCGACCCGGCTTGCGGAAGAATTGGGCAAACGCATGGTGCTGAACATCGTCATGGTCGGATTTTTTGCAGCCGTTGCGAATCTGCTGAATCCAGAGAACGTACGGAAAGCCGTAGAAGATTCCGTTCCGGAGAGCTTCAAGGAACTGAACCTGCGCGCATTCGATAAAGGATACGAGTACGGAAAGGAACGGTTAGCGCAGTTTGCTGATGGTGAATCGGCTGAGGAGATACTGGCTGAAAGCATGGAAACCGCGTAGTGCTTGGATTCCAGTAATACAAGATTAGAAGTTACTAAAGGCCCCGAATCGGAGTTCCCATTTCGGGAATTGTAGGTTAGTATCGTTGTACGTAAAATGGGGTGGTTTGGCCCGTGATCGGTTTCACAATGCCCCCAAGGAGTCGACATGCAGGGGACTTGCCGCAGATGGCTTAGTTTCTCATTGATAGCTGTCGTATTTTCAACGAGTGCTCTTGCGCAAGTAGACAAGGCCATTTTGTACCCGGGACAAGGGATCACCTTGAATGGCTCTTCCATTCAGACATCGTCGGCGGTCGTGAGTGGTGACACCGTTCAGACGGCAGATACAACAGCTCAACTCGTCGGCCAGGGATTGATCGCACAGGTTCATCCCGATTCTCGAGTCCAGTACGGCGACATACTCATTCTTAGCTGCGGTGGTGTCCTTGTCAGCAGTAGTGCCAATGCCGTTCAGGCGAGTGATACCAGAGTCGCTCCGCAGAACGGAACCGCGAAGTTCGAAATGATCAATCGCGGCGGCAAGTTGACGATCAATGTGCAGTCTGGAACCGTCAGAGTCAGCAGCGACAAAGTATCGATGTTGACGGCGGGACAGTCCACGGAAGTTCCGTCCAGTGATACGTGTTCAGTGATCGCGGGTCTCAAGCCTGTCGCTCCGGCCACCTCGGGCAGAGCAAAGTGGCTCCTTATCGGCACAGCAGGCGTTGCTGGCGCGGTCGGCATCTACATCGTCGAACGCAGCCCCAGCAGTCCATCTGCTCCCTAGTCTTAACGACGAAAGCCGGAGAATCGTGGTCGGATGCTGAGAATCCCGATCACGCTAGCTAGTGTCTGCTGACTGAAGAACGCGATCTTTCCTCTGGGGTCATGGAACTCCAGAGCATAGTCATGTTGCGGTTCAACCAGACGTTTCGGTCGCCAGACTGCCGCGCCAAACTGAACCAGTGGTAGGCGCGTGCTCGGTCCAACGGTACGCAGTTCCCGGTTGCATATAAACCTCCCAGCTTGCTTCTTGCCGCAGCGTTACCGAGATCTGCCGCACTACGCAGATAGACGAGCGCTTGATCGCAGTTCTTGGCGACCCCGCGACCGTATAGGTACTGGTCGGCTTTCTGCACCAGAGCCTTGCCTGGCGTTTGGGATCGCTCAGCTTCTGCAATTGACCTCCGTTTAGTTTCGGCCGAGTCCTCCTGATCGGGCGTATCCTGTCGCGCCGTCGTTGCCGTCTGTTGTTTCTTCGAGCCCTGCGGAGAGGCCCGAGGCGGAGCGCTGGGAGGAGTTTCCACCTGCCCTTGCTCGGCATCTGGACGGACTGCCGGGTTTTCAGGTCGGGACTGAGTTTCGCTTGCCCGGGACGTTGGCTCGGTGGTGGGCGGCGGTGCGTTGGGTGCAGCAACCGGCGCACCAGTAGAGCTTGCAGTTGTATTCTGCGGAGCAGGTGACTGCCGGTACTGGTCGGTGCCCTTTCTTCCCCAAGCGCGATTGACCCATTGTTGAGCGCGAGTCTGCAAGTCCGGATTATTGCGCCACTCGTACACGATCAACCCGGCAACAGCGATGGCAACTAGTGCGGCGACCCAAACTCGTGCGTGACTGGCGTGCGGTTCGTCTTCGTAAAGATATGAAAGGTCGGAATCACTGCCCCCCTCTGGATCGCTTAGTCCCAGAAAAGATGGTCCGGTAATTTGTGCGCCAGAACGCCTGGAGTCGCGCGGTGGAGAGAACCACTGCTGCGATGGAGGACGGTCCGGCTCCGTACTAGGTTCCGGAGGGCCGGTAAGCAAGGACGAAACTGGACCGAAGTCAGCCGGTGCTGTTGCCAACTGCGCGAGCGGTGTTGTGGGGGTCTCTGGCTTGTCTCCGTCGTATTGTCGAAAATCAGTCAGTTGGGATTGCTGGCGCTGGATGTCTTGATTGAATGCCCTCAGCACCGGGCCCGCATCCGCCTTCTTCGTGTCGACTTGTTCTTTGGTGGGGCTTACAGTCAGTTGAGACCCACACTGGCCGCAATAGCGGTTTATGGCCGGATTCTCGTTACCGCACTGGTCACAATGCACGGGATACGCTCTCCTGTCGTGCTGACGTTCTGGGCGAGTCTTTAGGCGCGTTTTTCTCTTGGATGATGCCGAACCGACGGGGGGTTTGGTGCGGAGCTGGCAATGGCCACGAACTGCGCAAGCGATTCGATTACTTACCTTTACAGAGAATAGGCGTCCATGTTAATCTCAATTCGTTACTGGAGAATTGATTAAGAGCAGGAGTGCACCCAGTTCGTGTTAGCAACAGAGCGTAAACAGCAACTTATTGGCGAATATCGTACCCATCAGGCCGACACGGGAAGTCCAGAAGTCCAGATTGCGATCCTGAGCGAGCGCATTGGTGAGTTGACAGAGCATTTCAAGACTCACAAGAAAGACCATGCTTCTCGGCGCGGCCTCCTAATGCTGGTTAGCAAGCGGCGTAGCTTGCTTGACTATCTCAAGAAATACGATTCCGAGCGCTACAAAACCGTCATTCAGAGACTCGGCATCCGTAAGTAGACGTCTATTGAGATCGAAAGGCGTCGGCAGAAAGGCACGGGTGCGTGTCTTATGGCCGTGCGGACATTGGACCCCGGCGAGCGATGTAGTGTCGCCGGGCGCACCTGATCACACCCCCTCTGTGTTACCCCCTGGCGGACCGTCCTCAGCAAGCGCCGCCCGGCGCGGATCTACGCGCCGCTCAGGGTGCCTCCTCGATGGAAGGAAAACAACTAAATGAAGCCTGAACCACACACTCTCAGTGTAGAACTGGACGGCGGAAAAACCTTTACATTCGAAACCGGCAAGATCGCAAAGCAGGCGCATGGCGCTGCTCTTGTCCGTTTCGGCGATAACGTCGTGCTCGCCACCGCCGTGGCGAATGCCGATGCACGGGAAGGCATAGACTTCTTCCCCCTTACAGTCGATTACCGCGAATATACTTACGCGGGCGGCAAGATCCCTGGTGGATTCATCAAGCGCGAAGGCCGCCCTAGCGAGCGCGAGATCCTCAACAGCCGAATGATCGACCGTCCGATCCGGCCGCTGTTCCCCGAAGGGTTCCGTTGCGAGACGCAGGTCATCGCGATGGTCCTGTCGGCCGACACGCAGAATGATCCTGACGTAGCGGCGATCAATGCCGCTTCCTGTGCGCTTTCCCTTTCCGACATTCCCTTTTCCGGCCCGATTGGCGCCGTACGCATCGGCATGGTGGCCGGCAAGTTCATCGTCAATCCGACTTATGAAGAAGGCCGCAACGGTCAACTGCGACTCATGGTCGTTGGCACCGCCGACGGCATCGTGATGATCGAAGCCGGTGCCAGCGAAGTCGATGAAGAAACCGTTGTTGAAGCGATCGAGTTCGCGCACACCGAGATCAAGAAGATCTGCGCTGGCATCTCCGATTTCGCAAAGCAGTACGGCAAGCCGAAACGCGCGCTGGCTTCGGTCGAGGTAGACGAGGCGTACGTCTCCGAGCTTCGCAAGAAGATCGGCGACCGCCTGAGCGATGCCCTCAATACGCAGAAGCATCCGAAGCTGGAAAGCTATGCTCTCGTCAAAGCGATCAAGACCGAGTTGAAGGAAGCGATCGCAGAAGATGACGACGAAGGCCGTGCGAAGCTTTCGAAGTACTTCGAGATTCTGCGCGAGCGCATCTTCCGCGAAGAAGTTATCAACCAGAAGCGCCGCCCCGATGGACGCGCCTTCGATGAGATTCGCGACATCTGGATCGAGACCGGCGTCCTCCCCCGTACGCATGGTTCGGCGTTTTTCACCCGCGGCGAAACCCAGGCTCTGGTTACGACCACGCTGGGCACCGCCGACGACATGCAGCGACTCGAAATGTTCGAGGGCGAAGCCAAGAAGCGCTTCATGCTGCACTATAATTTCCCGCCGTTCTCCGTTGGCGAAGTGGCATTTCTCCGCGGCGCTGGCCGTCGTGAGATCGGCCACGGTGCACTTGCCGAGCGCGCGATTTCCGCCGTCCTCCCAGATGAAGAGAGCTGGCCGTACGCGATGCGCGTCGTCTCCGACATTCTCGAGTCCAACGGTTCGTCGTCGATGGCAACCGTCTGCGGCGCGACCCTGTCGATGATGGACGCAGGCGTTCCCTTGAAGGCCTCAGTCGCTGGCGTCGCAATGGGTCTGGTCAAGGAAGGCGAGCAGTACGCGATTCTGTCAGACATCGCGGGCGCCGAAGATCATTACGGCGACATGGACTTCAAGGTTGCCGGCACACGCAAGGGCATCACTGCCCTTCAGATGGATATCAAGGTCATGGGTATCACGGCCGCCATCATGAAGGAAGCGATGGCCCAGGCGAATCGCGGCCGCATGCACATCCTGGACAAGATGAACGAAGTCTTGCCGGAGCCGCGCACCACCCTCAGCGACTTCGCACCGCGCTTCTACACCGTACAGATTCCGCCCGACAAGATCCGCGATCTTATCGGACCCGGCGGCAAGGTCATCCGCGGCATCGTCGAAGCGACCGGCGTCAAGATCGATGTCGAGGATTCGGGCAAGGTCAACGTTTCGTCGAGCGATCAGGCGGCGGCCCAAAAAGCGTTGCAGATGATCGGCGACATCACGGCAACGGCCGAAATCGGCAAAACCTATCTCGGAACCGTTTCGCGACTCGCCGACTTCGGCGCATTTGTCGAGATCATTCCGGGGACCGACGGCTTGCTGCACATCAGTGAAGTAGCCGAGCACCGCATTAAGGACATTCGCGACGAACTGAAAGAAGGCGATCAGGTTCTGGTGAAGGTCCTGTCGATCGAAGGCAACCGTATCCGTCTCTCGCGCAAGGCGATTTTGAAAGAGCAGCGCGCGAAGATGGCCGCCGAAGGTGGCGAGTCCGTCGAAGGCGAGGTTGTGACGATCGAAGGTGGCGAAGAGTTCGAGCCTGAGGTAGGCAGCGACGAGCCCAACTTCAACCGCGTTGGCTCCGAAGCCGGCGGCGATCGTGGACCTCGTGGCGACCGTGGCGGACGCGGCGGCGATCGTGGCCGAGGTGGCCGAGGCGGTGGTGGTGGACGCGGACGTCGCCCTGGCGGCGGTGGACGCGGCGGGCCGAGACGCTAGCGTTTGATCTGAGCATGGCATGGGGCTGCGAACCTTCGCAGCCCCATTGTTCTTCTCTGGCGGCATTTCCTGTGCGTTCGGCAAGGGATTTGGGTTAGCATAGGCGCGGGTTACCGAGTCGGGTATGGCCGGCTCATTGTGTGTTTGCGCAAGAGGCTGACATGTCAGTGGCGAGCGTAACACTGTTGTGGGTTCAGGCGGGCAGCGCTCTTTGGCTTGCGTTTGTATTGCAGTTTGTCTACCGCCGTGTTTACCGTGAGCAGTTTCTCCACTTCTGGTCCCTGTCCTTCGGTTTGCTGGGGCTTACGTTAATGGCGCATCTTGCCGTCCTGCCACCCTCAGCCAAGGAAATCGTTAATAGCCAATTGTTGTACTTGCTTGGCCTTCCCCAATTCTCGTTGGTGGTCTTGGCCGCAGTGAGCGTGAAGTTCCCTTGGATGAGCTTGCGACGTCAGGTTCTGTGGTTCGTTGGGACCATGGCGGTGATGCTCGTCGTGTATTTGCTGACAATCGGGGCACTATCAGGTTCTCTGAGGCTGGCCGAAACCCTGCGTTTCGAGAGACTGGTATGGAACGTAGTGACAGGAGTGTGGTTCTGCGCCGCTTTTTGGAAAACACACTATCTGGCCCGCACTGTCGGTGGCCAGATTACGATTCTGTTTACGGCGCTCCGAGCCGTCAGCCAGGCGGCAGAAGCGGGCACTATCGCTGGAGTTCCATTCTATCCGGACACGCACTCCGTGATATCCGTGGCTTTGGGAGTGATCATGCCGTTCGGAATCGCCGCGGGAATGATCATGTTGGCCGCGCAGGCGATGACTACCAGGACGCAAGAGCTAAGGGAAAGCGAGGAGCGCTATCGTACGCTGGTCGAGAGTTCGCCGGACGCGATCATTGCCACTGATCCTTCGGGAATGATCCTGACGTGTAACCTTCGTGCGGCGCAACTCCTCGGACACGAAAACGCAGCGGAACTGATCGGGAAGGCTCACGAAGATTTGATCGCTCCCAAGCATCGAGATACTGTCCGGCAGACGATTAGCGCAGCGAATCGGGAAGACCGGCCAGCGTCAATTGAATGTCAAATTCTTAGGTGCGACGGATCGCTGCGCTACGCCGACTTAACTGCGGCGCCAAGAGGCACCAACGGTACCGGAGGCAACGTCACGATCCTGCAGGATATCACCGAGCGGAAGGAAGCGGAGGCAGTGCGGATGCGCCTGGAATCGCAACTGCTACAGTCCCAAAAACTCGACAGTATCGGAAGACTAGCGGGCGGTGTGGCACACGATTTCAACAACCAGCTCACGGTGATCCAGGGATGCTGTGAAATAGTACTATCCAGCCTGAACAGCGACGATCCACGCCGCGAAACAATGGAAAGCATCCGCCAGGCCAGTGAACAATCGGCCACACTGACACGCCAACTGTTGGCTTTCGGTCGCAAGCAGATCATGTCGCCGAAGCCGGTTTCTCTCAATGACGTCGTCTCTTCCATGAAGCGCATGCTGCGCCGGCTGGTTCCGGAGAGCATCGAGATAAACACGATCTTTGCCCCCGGGCTCGGCGCGGTGATGGCCGATGTCGGACAGATCGAACAGGTGCTGATGAACCTCGCCGTAAACGCGCGGGACGCCATGCCAGACGGCGGTAAGATCCTCATCGAAACCGCCAACGTTCAAATGGACGCGGTTCCGCCTGAACGCCAGCTGGAGATGCGGCCTGGGGCATACGTCATGCTGGCCGTAACCGACACTGGCATCGGGATGGATGAAAGAACTCGAGCGCTGGCCTTTGAGCCGTTTTATACCACCAAGGAATCAGGCAAGGGCACCGGCCTCGGACTGGCGACCGTCTACGGAATCGTCAAGCAGAGCGGAGGATCAATCCTGGTCTACAGCGAGCCGAGCCACGGAACAACATTCAAGATCTATCTGCCGCGGGTTGATGCGGAGCCGGAGGCTGTTCCCGGCGCTCCGGCATCCATTGGCATTCAACCGGGTACAGGGACTGTTCTGGTCGTGGAAGATCAAGCCGCTGTACGTGGCCTGATTTCGAGTATTTTGCAGTCGTGCGGTTATCGGATTATCGAGGCGAGTGGCCCATCCGAGGCACTGGCGCTGCCTGACTCCGATCTGAACTCAATCGATCTCCTCGTCACCGACGTGGTTATGCCGGGACTCTCGGGCAAGGAACTGGCGTCGCGATTGACTGTCCGCAAAAAGCAGTTGAATGTGCTGTTCATTTCCGGGTATACGCCGAACGCCATCGCCCACCACGGCATTCTTGATCCCGACGTTCACTTCCTGCAAAAGCCCTTTACGGCTGTTCAAATCAGCGCGAAGGTGAGCGAGATTCTGTCGAGAGGGAACCCGGCTCCTGAAGTCCGCTCGTAAACCGCTCGTCCAAGGTCGCGACCTCTTTACTGCCCTTGTTCCACACTTACGATCACCTTCCCCCTCGCATGTCCTGCTTCGACGTAGCGAATGGCGTCCGGGACTTGGTGTAGTGGGTAGCAGCGGTCGATAGCGGCTCGTATTTTTGAAGTACTCATCAGTTCTGCAAGCGTGGCCAGATCCTGACGGTTCGCCTTGGCCATCATCATCATCAGGCTTTGGCTTGCGAAGAGCGACATTATCTGCATCTTCATCACGCGGCCAAATAGGGTGAAGCCCGAATCGTTGGGGGTTCCGCCGCCGATCATGATGTACCGGCCTTTCGGATTCAGGACGCGCCTGCACGCCGACAGTGAATGATTGATAACGCAATCGAGAAATATGTCGTAGCGATCGCCGAGTTTTGTGACGTCCTGCTTTGTGTAATCGATTACGCGGTCTGCGCCTAGAGACTGGACCAGATCTACGTTCCTGGTGCTGCACACGCCAGTTACGTGTGCGCCCAAGTGTTTCGCGATTTGTACGGTAAACGTGCCGACTCCTCCAGAGGCACCGTTGACCAGCACTTTCTGTCCCGGCTGCAGGCGTCCTTTGTCGCGGAGGCCCTGCATGGCGGTCAAGGCCGCGATGGGTAACGCGGCCGCCTGTTCAAAGGCGATCGTATCGGGCTTGATCGCCAACTCGGACTCAAGCGCACACACGTATTCGGCAAATGCGCCACGGCACACGCCAAACACCGAGTCCCCCGGCTTGAAGCGTGTCACCTTGCAGCCAACCGCTTCCACACGACCAGCCACGTCAACCCCAACTCGCGTGATCTTTGGCTTGCTCCAACCGAGACCCAGACGCATGGCGCGCGGCGTCCCTCGCATGAAATGCCAGTCGAGCGGATTCACCGAAGCCGCATGCACTCTTATCAGCACTTCATTCTCGCGAGGAGGTGCTTGCTCAATCTCTTCGCACCTGAGCACATCCGCTGAACCGTACCGGTCGTAAATGATAGCTTTCATTTCGATTGGTCGCTTTCAAGTCTTTGGGATGAAAAGGGCACCGGGGAATCGAGGAAGTGAGCATAACACGACTTTGAAGCCCCCATATCTGCCCGAGGTTGGCAGATATGGGCGGATTGCTGACTGCTGTCCTACGACCCTGGCGCTGCCGCCCGCTTCGGAAACATTTCGCCGATGCGGCGGATTTCGGCACCGACTCCGCGCAGCTTTTCTTCAATATGCTCGTAGCCGCGGTCAATGTGGTAAACGCGGTCGATGATGGTTTCGCCGTTGGCCACCAGCGCCGCGATGACCAGCGATGCCGAGGCGCGCAGGTCCGAGGCGAGGACGGCGGCGGCGGAAAGCGGAGTCTTGCCGCGAACAGTTGCGCGGCGACCGTCGATCTTGATGTTCGCGCCCATGCGTACGATTTCCTGGGCGTGCATGAAGCGGTTTTCGAAAATGTTTTCGACGATGACGGACGCGCCTTCGGCCTGAGTGGCCAGCGCCATGAACTGCGCCTGCATGTCCGTCGGGAATCCGGGATATTCTTCGGTGCTGAAGTCGACGCCCTGGAGCGGGTTGCCGCCGATCACGGTGATAGTCGTGCCGTTCACGCGCAGATCGACACCCGCTTCGCGCAGCTTCTGAAGCACGGCCGTTAGGTGCTTCGGCTCACAGTGAGTAACGCTGAGCGCTCCTCCGGTGAGCGCACCGGCGACAAGAAAAGTGCCGGCTTCGATGCGATCAGGAATAATGCGATGACGGGCTCCGTGAAGCTTCTCGACGCCCTTAATGCGGATTTGGTGAGTGCCTGCACCTTCAATACGAGCACCCATTTTGTTGAGTAGGTCGGCAAGATCGACGACCTCGGGCTCGCGCGCGCAGTTCTCGAGAACGGTTTCGCCGTCGGCCAGCGTGGCGGCCATCATGATGTCTTCGGTGCCCGTGACGGTGATCTTGTCGAAAAGGATCTCGGCGCCCTTAAGGCGAGTAGCGCTGGCTTCGACGTAGCCGTGCTGTTGCGTGATCGTTGCACCAAGTTGCTCAAGGCCCTTGATGTGAAGGTCGATCGGGCGCGATCCAATGGCGCATCCACCAGGCAGCGAAACGCGAGCACGTTGCATTCGCGCTACGAGCGGCCCTAGCACGAGCGTCGAGGCACGCATGGTCTTAACCAGTTCATAAGAGGCTTCTGGGGACGACAGGTTGCGGCAGCAGAGCGTGGTGCGATGATGCGCGCGTCCGTAGCCGAGTTCGACTTCAGCGCCCATGGCTGCCAGTAGGCGGCGTTCGGTCTCTATATCGCGAACCTGTGGGATGTTCTCGAGGACGACAGGTTCTTCGGTCAGCAAGGCAGCAGCCATCGCCGGGAGAGCCGCGTTTTTCGCGCCGCTAATGTGAATCGAACCGTGCAGCGGATTGCCGCCACGGATTACCAACTTGTCCATCTAGTAAGCCTCGATGTAGCGCCGGACTCCAGTCCGGCATCTGCCGCCCAAGATCGGCGCTACTTCTGATATGAAACTTTATTCTAAAAGAAGTCGTGACCGAGTCGCGGACTCGGAGACGAAAAAATCAGTTTCGACTGCCGTCGATCGCTTCTCTGACGCGACCCTTTGCGGCTTTCAACCTACGTCGAGCTTCAGTGACACTTACTCCCGCTTTCAGCAGGACTAAGGCGACCGGAACGTCCATGTCCGCGGCCTTGAGCGCGGTCAAGGCGCTGTCACAGTCTGTGTTCGCAGCCTGCATCAGTATCTCGATTCCGCGTTCGCGCAGCTTCGCGCTGGTGGTGCGAACGTTGACCATCAAGTCGTTGTAGACGTAACCCAATCGAGCCAACGCTCCGGTCGTGAGCATATTGCAGACCATCTTTTCGGCGGTTCCGGCCTTGAGGCGCGTAGAGCCCGAGAGCACTTCGGAACCGACGTTGACCTCGATTGCGGTGTCAGCCGATTGGGCCAGCAGCGAGTTCGCAACGCAGGTGATTGCAACGGTCGCAGCGCCCTTTGTTCGCGCGTACTGAACCGCGGCGACTGTGTACGGTGTTCGACCGCTGGCTGCGAGTCCTACAACGACATCCTTCTTCCCAGGCTTGCGCTCAGCGATGTCCCTTCGGCCCAGTTCAGCCAGATCTTCCTTCGCCTCGGCAGCGGCGCCGAGCGCCTTGAGTCCGCCCGCGATGACGTATTGCACCATGTTCTGATCGGTATTGAACGTCGGCGGACACTCTGAGGCGTCGAGCGCGCCAATGCGCCCGCTTGTTCCCGCGCCAACGTAGATCAGTCGTCCACCTCTTGCGAATCGGCCAGCGATTACTTCGATGGCGTCTGCGATCTGCGGTAGTACCTTGCGGACAGCCAGCGCGACGTTGGCGTCTTCGCGGTTCATGAGGGTAGCGATCTCGATCGCGCTCATCGTGTCAAGCGGAGGGGGAAACGACTTGGGGCGCTTGTTATTCAAGGGCTTCCATTACAG
>JAEYQK010000030.1 GCA_023410055.1 Acidobacteriota bacterium | reverse complement strand
GTTCTTGAGATATGCCGCGTGCTTTCCCAGCGCGGACACGCCGTCGCCTTGGCAACGCATGATCTGAATTCCGCTTGCCGATACGCAAACAGGATCGTTCTGCTTGAGGGCGGGAGGGTGGTCCATTCGGGCAGTCGCGAAGATGTACTTACTCCCGAAAACATTCGCGAGAGCTTCAATGTTCAAGCTGAGGTCTTGGCCGGTTCGGAAGGCGAACCCGTTTATGTGTTCCACAGCATAGTTGATGGATCGCGCTTGGACAACTAGAGCTCTACTGCACCAGATTCGAGACTCGCCGCACTCTGCTAAAATCAACCATTCCGAATTGAGGCCATTAATGTCCCATTCCATTCGCCGCACAGGGCTTTTTGTAGCGTCGTGCGCCGGCATGTCCGCCTTCGGTTTTGCGCTCGTACTTCTCGGGACCCTGCTCGGATTCCCGGAAGTCCGAACGCGGCTGGAAGTAGATTCCCTGACGAAACAGGGAGGCCTTTCGTCGGTCCTGATACTCGGAATGTTCGTGTCCACCTCGATCGTGGGGCCATTGATCGACCGCTTTGGGAACAAGGTGGTGCTGAGCGTTTCCGCGTTCTTGCTGTCAATAGCGTTTATCTGCTTTGCCGTAGTGAACTCGTTCCCACTCGCGGTCCTTTCGGCGGTATTGCTTGGAATAGCAGGTGGCGGCCTCAATACCTCGACCAATGTCGTGGTCTCCGAGTTGTATCCCGAAAACCGTGGGGCCATGTTGAACGTCCTGGCGATCTTCTTTGGGACAGGAGCAGTAACGGTGCCGCTGTTAGCCGCGCGCGTTTCTCCGTCCACAGCGATACTTGTTGCGGCCTTCTATGCCACGATCGTCGGCATGGTTTACCTGCTGATGTCGTTTCCAGACGCGAAGGATGCGCACTGCTTCTCACTACGTGAAGCGGTCAAAGTCGTCGGCTATCCGGGAGTACTGCTATTCTCCAGCCTACTTTTTTTCCAGTCCGCTAATGAGCAGGTGACACATACGTTTGCCTCAAGATGGGTCGGGGCGGCGGGTGCTTCCCCTCGTACGGCCACTCTCGCGCTTGTGGGTTACATGGCGGCGATGGCGGGTGGTCGAATCATCGCGGTGAGGCTGCTCAAGACCATACGTAAGGAGATCCTCGTGATGTGCTGCGCGGGCGTTGCACTCTCGGGCACGGTACTCATGTTCCTCTCCGCTTCGCCTGCGTTGATCTCGCTCGGCATCTTGGTCACAGCGCTCGGTTTTTCTGCCATTTTTCCTACGGTGCTGGCCATTGCCGGTGATCGTTACCAGCGGTTCGCTGGTACTGTGTTCGGTACCCTCTTCGCGATATCCCTGATCGGAGCCTTTGCCTCACCTTCCATCGCGGGATTCGTTGGCCAGAGGACAGGTATTCACATGGGGACCGTGGTGCCGCTTTGCGGGGCTGTAATGGTCGTGCTGCTGACAAGCGTTGTTGTGCGCCAGAGGCACTCGGCCGACGAGAAGACCGGCCAACCACTAACGAACAGTGCAGCAGGGAAGTGACCGAGCTTCCAGCGTTTAGTCCTGTACCAATTCGATGCGGGCTAGTTCGTTAATGCCCGTGACTTGGGCATTCTGAACGTTTTCGATTGCTACAATGGCGACCCACTCGTCGCCCCGGTGCGCCTGATACGTGATTCTGCCGCCCAGGAGACCCGCTATTGCCTCTGGAGACAAGTCGCTGTGGTAATCGAAATACTTCTCCTGTAGTCGTGTCCAGAAGGGGGCTGCGAACATTGGTGCTCTTGGCTCAAGCTTTGTAGAAAATACGTACGCCACCTGATACTGATCCCTTTGCGCGGCGGCCAGCTGTATTTCAGGCAGCGAGAAGTTGTCCACGCGGAGAATCTGGAGAGGCGTGTCCACGTAGCGCAGCCATGGTCGGGTCAACTCGTCTGAAGCAGGCCACGCAGTTAGGATGCGACTGTTCGGGTATCTCGTCTCAATCACCTTCGCCGCAGACTGATGCAGGCGCACGAAATCAACGTAGCTGAGGTTGTCCTCGGGCGAGATGCGGTACGGCGGATTCGTAAAGAGCGCCAGCACAAACGCCAGTCCGACAACCGCGGTCGCCCACGGCCACCACGAGATGCGCCTTCGCAGAGTCGAGACCGCAATGATGATCACGAGCGGCACAACAGGCAGCATGTAGCGAGCGATCACCGCGCCCCCGACAACGGAGAGCATGACAACATAGGCCAGAATGACAAGGCCGAATACAGCTTGCACCGAAAGGGCAATACGAGGGCGTTCTTCGCCATTCGTCTCCAGCAGCGGGCGATAGAACATGGCCATTGCGGCGGCTCCGACCAGCACGAAGAGATTCAGGTATCCGAATGCGTGCCAGAAGCGCTGGATCATCGCCAACGGGATGCGCAGGGGGTTCGCGGTTGCTGCAACGTTGTAGCGGAAGAATTCAGGGTTTCCGAAGAAGACTCCCGTGTGAGCGCGGTGGTACAAGAACCATGCCGCGAGCGGTAACACGCAGGCCAGCAAAGCCAGTGATCTGATTACGCCAGGATCAGGTACAGGCAGGCAGGATGAGGATTCGTGTTGCCTGGACCGTCCCCAAAGCGAAAACAGTCGTGGAGCGATCAATTCGTAGGCGCAGAGCGCAATCGGCGCCACTACTGCGGTTTCCTTTGCCAATCCACCAATGCCGAACAAAAGCACGCACAGCCAGCGCCGGTTTCGCAGGTAGGCATCAAGACCCCAGAAGGTGAATGCTGCTGCCGCGACGTCAAGATGTGCAAGTGAACTCTGCGCGAACCATACCGGATAGATGGCAGTAAGCGCTGTCGCTGCGAGTGCGACGGCAGTATTCGCGACGTGCTTTGCCAGTCTGAATACACCGAGCAACCCGAATGCGGCGATTAACAGCATGGCAGTCCGCGTCACCGCCGGAGTTGAACCCGACAGCTTCCACCAGAGGGCGATCCATGCCATCACGAGTGGCGGATGACCACTGCTGACCGTTGATGTCGGGATCAGTTGGCCGTTCAACCAGAGGTCGCGGGCTGCAGGAATGTAGTAGCCGGCCTCGTCCCAGAAGTAGGGAAGTTGCAGGAGGAAGATATGAAGTAACCACGTTACCGTGAAGATGATAGCGAAGATCGCGAGAGCGGGGAGCGCGATACGAGTGGCAACTGTCCGGCGTTCGTAGCGATCTTCCATTCTGGTCGAGGTCAGTTAACGCCGCCGGGCGCCGACATGTGAGGGTCGAGTTTGATCTCTCCGAATGTAGCCTCGTAATTGTTGACGTTCTGCTCGAGGATGCGCATCAGTGCCTTTGCCTGCTGAGGGCTGAAGTAGATCCCCTGAAAGTTGCGAACTTCGACTTCACTCTCGGTCTGCTGCTGGAGAGTTCCAAAAACGAGAAAAAAGTCCCAGACACTGACGCGAACCTGCACGCTGTTCGAGTAGTTCTCTTTGTACTCGGGGGTGCTAGTCACCTTGATATTTGGCTGCACTGGTAATGCCATTCAAGTTTCCTCAATATTCTCTGCTGCTTGAAGCGAAGGAGAGCGAACACCGAAGTCGGCTCGGTCGAACCGACCAGTGATTTCGAAATGCTGGTGCGAAAGGGGGGACTCGAACCCCCATGGGTTTCCCCGCCAGATCCTAAGTCTGGTGCGTCTGCCAGTTCCGCCACTTTCGCACGCTGTCTAACCTGCTGCTGCCAAAGCACTTTCGGCTCTGCGCTCACTCGCCGCCATCTGGCTCACCTGGCTGGTGCCGGTTGTGGTGCCGGTTGCGACCGAAACCAGTTTGTCCACAGCACTTTGCCGGTGGTCCGGAGCCAGATGTGAGTAACGCATCGTCATCTGAATGCTCTGGTGGCCGAGTAGATCCGATACTGTCCTCAGATCAACTCCCGCCATTACAAGTCTACTGGCGAAGGTGTGCCGGTTGCAATGCCAAGTGTAGTTCTCCAGGCCAGCTATCTTTGCAGCCGGTTCAAACCAATCACGGGCACCACGCGGGTTGTCATTCTTCCGGCTAACAAAGATCTGTGCCGCGGAAACGCCGTACCAACCCGCACCTGGTTTTGCTTGACTTGCAGCTCACCATGACGTAAAAGAGCGCACAAGATACATGAACAATTGAGCCCGTAGTGCCGCGAACGACGCAAAGGGGCAGGGGCTAATTAAAGTATCGCCAAACGAGCTGCGGCAAGTTGTGCTTTAGCTGTAGAAAGGCGGCTATCGAGATCCGCTATTCGAGATAAGTGGACGGAACTCCAGCCTTTCTACCTTCTTCTCGCATTGTCTCTAGCGCGCTGTTTGCTTCCTGCAGGTCCTTGGTCTTTGTGTCGATAGTGTCTTGGTACTTCTTCATCTGTTCGGCGAAGTACTGCGGATTGCGAAGTCGGGTACCTGCATCGGCATAATACTCAGTGACCTGTATCTCATTTTGCCGCTTCGCCACCTCTAATTCCCGCTGGATCAGATCGATCTTGCCTTTCTGGTCTGCAATACGGCTCTTGTATTGTTCCCATTTCTTCTGAAGCGCTTCTTCGGACTCAGTCTCTGATTTCTTGGCATCAGTTTTTTCGGTCGCGCCTGAAGAGTCCTTACTCAGTTCCTTGTCCGCCGACGTAGTATCTTGATCGGATGTCGTGTTGGGCTGCGACCTCTCGACCGGCGACGACACAAAATCGTCGTTCGTGTAGACATGTGTTGCCGGCTTTCGCTTGATCTGTCTGTTCTGGCGAGCAATTTCGCCCAGAGATTGCGAGAACGCAACGGAAGAAACCAGCAATAAGAAGACCAGCACTCGCAAGATCCGATTCATGTCGCTAGACACCTCAACGGCCACAAATAACAACGAAGAACAACAGTATTTTAGCTCTCTTCGGTGCCAGTGCTGCACGGGGATTCTGCAACCGAGGGTACCTCATCAGTACATGCCCCTTTGCATGGGACCACCACATTTGCAATAAGCACGATGCCCGCACCGTCTTTATCAGGCAAGATGGTCACATCGAGGATGCTGTGCGTTTCTGCTTGAAGTGTGCACTCGACTCTGAGCCCTGGTATTAGTTTCTTGCCTCGAAGCGCGTCCCGAA
The DNA here is from genome assembly GCA_023410055.1 of Acidobacteriota bacterium. GTDB lineage: Bacteria > Acidobacteriota > Terriglobia > Terriglobales > Acidobacteriaceae > JAEZPW01. The sequence goes on along the minus strand of JAEYQK010000030.1, from coordinate 67,989 downwards.
CCAATTCGCTGACAGGAATTGCCGGAGTCTCGATAGCATCAATGGTCCGCGATTCAATGACTGCATCGCCAAAAAGGTTCGCCAGGTTGAAGCCGACTAGAGACTCGCGACCAAAGAGTTTCTTTGCCGATGGGCTCGCATATTGGACTATTCCGACCGAATTGAGAGCTATCGATGGTAAAGGAATGCTTTCCAGGAGACTGCGCGTGAGCGCACTCGCAGCATCGGCGCGCTCCTTCTCGACTCTGAACTTGGCCTGAAGCTCCTTTTCACGTTCCTTCAAATCCCGGATCGTCTGTTGGAAGGTGGCAAAGGCGAAACTGTCGGGACTCAGCAATGTCCCAGAGGGAGTCTCGTCCAGTCTCCCACTGTCCGTCAGAGAACGACGGAATCGAACAACTGCGTAAGGAAGTGCGGCAGCGCAGGCCAGAAAGATGACGCTTCCAACGACGAAGATTATCCGGATAGCCGTCGGATTGGTGAAGGCGTTCATAAATATCGATTAAGGTACCAGCGATATATATCGTTTCCGAAAAATACTCCGACAAGAGCCATCGAACCTAGGAATACACCAAACGGCATAGCGTAATAGCGATAGACGTTTCGCGCAGAACGCCAAGCGCGAGGGACTGCCAAGGATGCTGGTTCGTGCCCCCGGGTCATTCGGCGGCGGGCACGCTTTATCCAGACTGCAGGAATGGAAGCCAGACCAAATATGGCACCGAGCAAGCTTGCGGTGAGTATCGTCAGGAGAGTCAGCCTAAGCCCGACGAACGAGCCTATCATGGCCATGAGTTTTACATCGCCAAAGCCCATGCCTTCAACGCCCCGAAATAGCTTGTAAGCGAAGCCCGCACCATAGATGAACGATGCGCCGATGAAAGCTCCCAGCAAGGCGTCGGAGAGGGATCGGATGCGCCATCCCTGCGCACTAGCGGGCCAAAGTTGCGGAAGAACCTGGGTGAGAATATCGTTCACCGGCACCAAAAAGCTGAACAATAGTCCAGCCGCGAAGCCCGGCAGCGTTAGCGCATCTGGAAGCAGTTTCGTTTCCGCATCGGTGAAAATGAGTCCGATCAGCAGAAAAGAGAAAACGCAGTATTTTGCCGTCTCGACAGTCAATCCGAATTCGTGGAAGCACGCCAGAAATAGGAATGCTACAAGCAACTCAACGACAGCGTATCTGGGAGAGATTCTTTCTTTGCAGTCGCGGCATCGTCCTCGGAGCACGAGCCAACTGAAAACCGGAACATTGTCGTACCAGCGAATTGGGTGACCGCATCCGGGGCATGCAGATCCTGGAAACACCACTGATTTGTCACGCGGCAGACGATATATGCAGACATTCAGGAAGCTGCCAAACGCAAGTCCGAACGCGAATATGGCTACTGCGAACAATGGGTCCAATCTGGTTGCCTCAAAGCGTGAGGTGATTATACGCAGTTCTTAAAAGGACGAGAAGAGTTGTTGGTTCCGGAGTTTTACCTTGGAGTCAGTAATCGACGTACTTAAGTAATGCTTGCCACGGCGATGTATGTTGATGAAATATCAGAGTTTCACGATAAAATGACCCAAATTCCAGTCTATCGCCCTGACGTGATCAGTGTGAGTGCGAGACACAAATGAAGAGCCCCGCGCGAATTCCGATTTTGTACGTGATCCTCAGCGTACTTGTAGTCGTTAGCATCGTTCCTATGCTGTTCTTTGCCACTCGAGTGGTGGCGATCAATAGGGAGCAGCTCAAGACTAACGAAAAGCTTCTTCAGAATACGATCGTGCGGTCGCTCGGTGAAGACGTAGAACAGCGCCAGAAGAATCTGCGAGTAATGCTGGGGAACTTCGCAGGTGCTGTTCAGGCTGGAACGGGCGGAGATCTGTCGGGACAGAAGGTCGAATCGCCACAACTGAAAGCGTTGCTTGAGAGGTTTGTCGCATCCTCCCCCGACGTCGCATACGCTACGCTCCTAAACTCCGAGTCGAAAGGTATCGACAACGGACGTATAGCTCGAGACGATTTCCTCAAAAGGGAGTTGGACAGAGCATTTGCGGCTGCACGTGACGGGAGAGCGTACAACGGCCAGCCAATTTCAGTTGGGACAGGGCAGGATAGCAGCACCATCATGATCATCAGCGCGCCTGTTCAGTCAGGGGCAGGCTTCGCTGGGATGGTAGCTGCGTTTGTGGATCTCCGATTCCTACAGCAACGGCTGAGAGATGCAAGTCAGGGAGGGTTGAACACTTATGTAGTCGACCGGCAGGGCCGAATGGTGGCTGCCTCCATGCCCTCGTACGCCACAGGTCAGGACATGACCGGAATTGAGATCGTCAGGAACTTTGTAGACCAGGGAACAAAAGGCAGTTTCTCCGCAACGGAGGAATTCACTTCGACGGTGGGCAAAGAGAAAGTGCGGTTCCTTGGCACGTACAAGAGAGTACCTGGTTTGGAGTGGGCAGTTGTCGCTCAGAAGACCCAGCGAGAAGCGTACCAGGCGGTTAACGAGATGCAGGGGACAGCGTTAGCCCTTGCTGCCATTGCGATTTTGTCGACTATCCTGATTTCCACCTTCGCGGCTAGGCGCATCGTGACGCCGCTTGAGATTCTTACCGATTCCAGCAGAGCGATTGCAAAGGGCGATTTCACGCAGAGAGTACATCTCAGGAGTCGAACTGAGATCGGAGAGCTAGCTGATACGTTCAACAAGATGACTGAAGACCTGGAGAAGTTCGTTGCGGACTTGAAACGAGCCGCAGAAGAGAACAGGGAATTGTTCTTGAGCTCAATCCAGATGCTGGCCGGAGCGGTTGACGAAAAGGATCCGTATACCCGTGGTCATTCCGACCGAGTTACTCGGTATTCGGTCGCGATCGCAAAGGAGATGGCTCTGCCAATTGAAGAGGTCGAACGGGTACGTATTTCAGCCCAACTGCACGACGTAGGCAAGATCGGCATTGAAGACCGGATCTTGAAGAAACCAGGAGCGCTGACTCCTGACGAGTTCGAACTGATGAAGGCCCACACGACCAAAGGTGCGAACATACTGAGCAAGGTCGAGCAATTGCGCGAGATGATTCCTGGCATCGAACTTCATCACGAATCAATGGACGGGCGCGGGTATCCGTACGGCTTGAAGGGGGATGACATCCCCGTAGTGGCTCGGATCGTGATGGTGGCAGATACATTTGACGCAATGACAACGAATCGTCCTTACCAGATGGGCATGGATCCGGAATACGTCGTACGAATCATCAGCTCACTTTCAGGCACGAAGTTCGATCCAGCGGTTGTCGACGCGCTGACTAGGACTTTCGAACGTGGCGACCTTGTGCAGGGCCATGGAGGCTCAAACAGCCGTGAGGATGGACTGGCTGTCGAACAGCAGCCTGCTGAAGTTCACGTCAACTGACAAATTGCTGGCTGCTATGAATGTAGCAGAGGCATGTAACCAGTCTCGTCCGCACTGCGGTGGATCAGCGCGCGTCTTGGCTATAATTGAACATTCATAGTGAATTCCATCGAGGGTCAGTGAGACCGAGGAAATGACGGGATGATCCAGACGCTGTTTGGCGGCTTCAACGAGGAACCTGAGGAAAAGAAGAGCGGCTTTTTCGACCGCATGAAGCAGGCTGTCACACGCACGCGTGAGAGCCTTAGCGAGCGCATAGACGAAGTCGTATCGTCGATCCCGATAGGGAAAGAGATCGATCGCACCACGCTCGACGATCTCGAAGGTATGCTACTTGGGGCCGATTTGGGCACGATCACCACTCGTGAAGTTCTGGACAAGCTTCGGGATCGGGCGGACCGCAAGCAAATCAAGGACGTTGACGAACTCAAGCGACTTCTGAAAGAAGAGCTCTTGGCGATTCTTGAGAAAGCGAATACTGCTCCGGCGAAGACGGTCGATACCGGGCCGGAAGTCATTGTTGTAGTGGGCGTGAACGGAACCGGGAAGACCACCACAATCGGTAAGCTCTCCAACGTTCTTCGCGGTCAGGGAAAGAGCGTGGTGTTGTGCGCTGCGGATACGTTTCGTGCCGCTGCAATCGAGCAGCTGGAGATTTGGGGAGATCGCACCGGGACTGAGGTCATTAAGACAAAACCAGGTGGCGATCCGGCGGCCGTGTTGTTCGATGCGCTTCAAGCTGCAAGAGCGCGAAATGCCGACTACGTCATCGTGGATACTGCTGGCCGACTGCATACAAAGACTAATCTGATGGCCGAGCTGGAGAAAATGAAGCGTACGGCCGAGAGAATCATCCCCGGCGCGCCCCACGAGACGTTGCTTGTCATGGACGCGACGACCGGACAGAACGGACTGCAGCAGGCGCGCCTTTTCACTCAGTCCGCAGGTGTGACCGGGATTGTGCTGACCAAGTTAGACGGCACTGCAAAGGGCGGAGTTGTTGTGGCAATCTCGCGAGAGCTGGGCTTGCCAGTGCGATACGTTGGCGTTGGTGAAAAGGCTGGGGACTTGTTGCCGTTCGATTCCAAAGCATTCGTTGACTCGTTATTCGCGTGAAATCAAAGATAAAAACAGACGATCCGACCGACGCCTTGTACATGCAGCGCGCCATGGAATTGGCGCATGAGGGGATCGGACTGGCTTCTCCAAATCCGTGCGTCGGGGCAGTGGTCGTCAACGACAACGGAGAGATCGTAGGCGAGGGCACTCACAACTACGAAGCACGAAAGCACGCCGAAGTAATCGCTCTGGAGGACGCCGGAAATGAGGCTAGGGACTCGACGCTATACCTGAATCTTGAGCCTTGCAGCCACACCGGGAGAACCGGACCTTGTGCTGATGCGGTGATAGCGGCCGGCATCCGGAGAGTTGTCGCGGCGATGGAGGATCCTAACCCGCTGGTCTCAGGTCGCGGCTTCGAGAAGCTGCGTTCCGCCGGGATTGAGGTGGAGGTCGGTCCGGGCGCTGCCGAAGCTCGTAGACTGAATGAGTCATTCGCCAAGTTCGTCAAGACGAGGCTGCCATTTGTAACTCTGAAGGCCGCAATGACACTGGACGGGAAGATTGCGCCCCCCACCGGATACACCGAATCGCCTTCAGCGCTTGGTGCCGCTAGTGCCAGGCGGGGATGGATCACCAGCGAAGCCGCCCGTCAGCATGTGCACCAACTCCGACACGAGTCGGATGCGATCTTGGTAGGGGTAGGCACGGTGATCGCAGACGATCCGCTGCTTACGGACCGCAGTGGGCGAGAACGTCGTCGACCACTTTTGCGAGTTGTGCTGGATTCCTCTTTGAGAATTCCGCTGCAATCGAGGCTGGCGCAGACGGCAAAAGATGACCTTATCGTCTTTTGTCTTCATGCTGATTGCGCCAAGGCACAAGAGTTGCGGAAACGAGGCGTGTGCGTCGAGCAGGTAGATGTTGACGCACATGGCAGGCCGGACCTTCTGGCGGTCATGAAACGACTGGGTGAGAAGGAGATCACCAGCGTCATCATCGAAGGTGGCTCGACAGTAAACTGGCAAGCGATCTCATCCGGGATCGTCGATAAAGTCTTTTTCTACTATGCCCCGAAGCTTTTGGGGGGCAGCGGAGCGGTACCGTTTTTGGTCGGAGAGGGGTTCAATAACCTCGACGATGCGTTACAGATAAGGATTCTGGACTTGCACCGATTCGACGAGGACTTCGCGGTCGAGGGATACGTGCGCGATCCATATGAACAGAAAGGTTTATAGCAGCGATGTTTACTGGATTAGTCGAGGAAGTCGGACGCGTCACCAGCATTAAGGAAAACGACGGCAAGCGGCGAATTACCGTGTCGGCAGAACGAGTCACAAAGGAACTGAAGATAGGTGACAGTGTGGCCGTGAGCGGCGTGTGCCTGACTGCGGTTGACGTTAAGCCCGATTCGTTTGGTGCCGATCTTGCCGCCGAAACTTGGGCCCGCACCTCTTTCTCGCGTATCACCCAAGGCGCAATGGTGAACCTCGAGCTGCCTCTCAAAGCCGACGGACGCATGGGCGGTCATATGGTGCAGGGACACGTCGATGGTACCGGCAAGTTCCTTGGTCTCGATCCGATTCCAGGTGCGCAGGATTTCTGGCTAAACATCGAGATACCCCGAGAACTGGAGAAGTATGTCGTGTTCAAAGGGTCTGTGGCGATTGAAGGCATCAGTCTTACGGTCGCGAAGCTTGAAGGTACAAAGCTCACGATCGCCATCATTCCTCACACCTGCCAAATGACGAATCTGCACTCGCTCAAGACCGGCGACCCCGTCAACATCGAGACGGATATTGTGGCTAAGTACCTTGAGAAGTGGATGAGCCGCGGAGCAGAAGAGAGTAACCTCACGGTGCAGAAGTTAGCAGCTCAGGGTTTTTAGCCCACGACTTCAGTCGGTTGGCGGCACCGTGACTCGTGGCGAGGCACTTCCGCCAAGATCAGCCAGAGAGAACTCGTCCAGCTCAAGAAACTGGCGGATCGTCGGATCGCTTGATTGCCACATCTCGTCGGGGGTTCCGAAAAACAGTACTCTCGCATCGTGCAGAAAGAGTATTCGGTCGCCAAGCTTCTTGGCCAGGCGCATGTCATGCGTGACTACGATGCTGGTCAGCTTGAGCTGGCCTTTCAGTTTCTGAATGAGGTCGCCGAGCAGTTGGGCCATCAACGGATCGACCATTGTCGTCGGTTCGTCGTAGAGAATGGCCTCTGGTTGTGCTGCCAACGCACGCGCTATCGCGACCGAACGCTTCATGCCAGTGGAAAGATCGGAAGGCAACTGGTCCCGGAACTCGCGAACGCCGACCATTTCCAACAATCCATTCACGACCTGATAGATCTGCTCTTCGTCCAGGTCGCCTCGTTCTCGCAGCGGGAACGCGACATTCTCGCCTACGGTCAACGAGTCAAACAAAGCCCCGTTCTGGAACACCATCGTTACTTTCTTGCGGATACGCTCAAGTTCACGTTCGCTATAGTCGGTGATGTCCTCATAAGCCACAATCACGCGGCCAGAGTCAGGCTTAAGGAAGCCCATGATGTGGTGAAGGGAGACGCTCTTGCCAACTCCGCTACGTCCCACGATACAGACAGTCTCTCCAGGCATGACGTCGAAGCTGACATCGTTCAATACAACGTTGTCGCCGAAGGCCTTGCATACATGCTTGAAATCGATGTACGGGAGAGTGTCGCTCATTTTTCAGTGTTCTTTCCCAAGGGCACGCTCCAAATCCTCGCGTGTGTTTAGATTGTCGAACATGGAGACGGGAAACGCCAGTCTCTCGATTTCTTGTTGGCGGATGACGCATGTGATGTCAGGGTCGAAAAGAGAGTCGATTTTGCAATTCCCGCCAGCCAAAGCTGTTTCCGCATAGTCCGCGAATTCACGACGATAAATGGCACAGAGCGGCTGAAAACGATTCAGTGCATAAGGGACCGTTACGAGAGCCGTCACCGAATCAGCCTTCTCACGCAGATAGCGCAAGAACTCGGTTTCAACAAACGGCATATCGACCGCCAGCATCAAATTCAAGTCCGACTGGGTGCTCCGCAACGCTGCATGGATTCCTCCCAATGGTCCTCGGCCCGGGTATACGTCTGCTATTGTGGCCACGGCTGAAGAATACTTTTCACGATTTCCGACCGCCTGAACGTCAGGTGTAACCGACCTCGCGATTGCCAGCATTCGATCCAGCAGCGTCGTGCCGCCGAACTCGATGAAGGCTTTGTCCTGACCCATTCGGGAACTTTTCCCACCAGCGATGATGAAAGCCGTCAGGTTCGCCATTCCTCGAATAATACACAAAAGAAAACGCCCACTGCTCGAGGCAGTGGGCGAACGAGACAATCCAGAGTCGGTTATTCTTCAGCGCTGAGCTGACGTCGTTGGGAATTTCGCTGAACGTTCGATGCGGGTGTCACAGTGAGCGGACTCTGAAGCGTGAACGTTAGCACCTGTTCGGACGTCAATCGTATCTGTTCGCCTTTGTGAACAGCGGTCGCACCACCTCCCGCGCCAGCACCAACCGTTGCACCAATGGCGGCGCCCTTACCACCGCCAGCCAGTCCGCCTATGATTGCGCCGATAGCAGCGCCTGTACCGACTCGGGTTGCCGTCGTCTTGCCCCGCGAACTGCCGGCATGGGAATACTGACTCGTGTGGATCGTGTAAGTCTTGCCGTTGTAGCTCAGTTTGAAGAGCTCTACTGCAAGCTCAGACTTTCCCGCGAATCGGCCAGCGCTCTTTACGTCAACAACGCGCCCTTCGACGTCCGCGTGGGTGGGTACAACAATGTTATCGTCGACCGTGACCGGTGAATCCAGCGAGGCACGAAATACTTGTCCAGGCTGTGCAGTCTCCGAATCCACACTGTCAATCATGCGAATCGACAGCTGTGTCCCGTCGGGGATGGTGACCTTTACGGGAGCCGGAGGCGGCACTGGCGCTGTCGGAATCGCTGCGGCCGGAGTCGGAGTTGGCGCCGGAGCCGGGTCGGGCCTATTCATCGCCATGGTGTCTTCGTACAAGGGCCTTTTGTGAGTCGATCCGGACTTGCGCTCACGAGCGGCACTGCGTGGTTCGCTCGCCTGAGGTTTCGGCGCTTCCTGAACAACTGGTTGCGGCTCAGGTTGCGCGGTAGCAACAGTTGGCGCTGAAGACTGCAAATTGTTAACGACGGTTTTGACGCCTTCAACCTGAGCCGCATCGTTTGCGGCTGCCATCCGTTCCGCATCGCTACCCACGTAACCGGATAACGTCACGACTCCATTGGAAGACTGAACAGCGATTTGTCGGCTCTGGACAGACTTGTCGGCGAAGATCTTCCCCTGAACGTCATTCGTGACTTGGGAGTCGCTACGCGCGCGATTGCATGCGACCGTTCCTAAGATCACCAGGAACACCATTACAAATGCTGCAACGCCATGTCTAGCCTTCATAAGAACACTCCTGAACTGTCCGCCAGCTCTCATTATTGATGCCGAGATCTTGCTGCACGACCCATTTGCCCCCAACCGCCGAGTCGTACTGGCTATTCTGCCATTACTGAATACAAACGATTGGCGTAGCAAAAAGTTGCTGTCACCACAACCCTAAGACTTGGATTTTACATCGCTGGTAGCGAGGTGTGTTATCGGCTCCGAGGAACTAAGGCTCAATATGCCACTAGGCCCGGCCGCCCCAGGGGAAAGGAGCGGCAACGGAATCGCACGATGCCAACCACTTAACTGCCAGCAAAGCCCTATCGAGTTGGTCATAACTGACGCTGACCGAGCCCGAATTGGTCTACTTCGGCGATCTCCGTTTCTAAACTGATGCTCCCTTGGTTGAACCCAGGGCTTCGAGCACGTCCACCGCGGAAGAGTACCGTCCAAAAGGAGCGCTGATTTGTGCTCCCTGAACGAAGCCACTCACCTTAGAGAGCATCTCGCGGGCGATCGCAACGCCTTCGGCTCGTGCGGCGTCCGCGTTTGTGACTTTGGACATGCGGTTCATGATCTCGTCCGGCACCGATACGCGGAGTTCGTTCTTCATGAACTCGGCGTTGCGCAGGCTTGTGAGTGGCCAGATGCCCGCGATGACAGGGATCTTGTATTGCTCGATCTGCTTTACAAATGACTCGAGCAAGTCGAGGTCGAATACGGGTTGCGTGATGACCGCTTCGGCACCGGCTTCGACCTTGTACGCAAATCGCCGCAACTCTTCCTCAATGTTGGGGACACCAGGGTTGGCGCCTACCATGACGAAAAAGTTGGTTCCATTACCGATCGGATTGCCACCGACGTCGAGTCCGTGATTGAGATTGCGGACAATGTTGACCAAGCCGATGGCGTCGACGTCGAAAACGGCAGTGGCGTCTGGATAATTGCCGAGTTTCGGCGGGTCGCCGGTGATGCAGAGCACGTTGTTGATCCCGATGGCGGCAGCACCGAGCAGATCCGATTGGATGCCGAGCACGTTGCGGTCCCGGCAGGTGTAGTGCAGGACGGCCTCAATGCCAACTTTCTGCTGAATGAGCAATGACAATGCCTGCGGACTCATGCGGGCCGATGCACGCGGGCTGTCAGGGATGTTGACTGCGTCCACGCCGACGGACTGAAGGAACTTGGCCCCTTCAATCTCGCGTTTGGGATCGATGCCCCGCGGAGGCACAATCTCGATCATGGTGCAGAATTCGCCCTTTGCGACTTTCGCTGCCAGCAGAGATCGTTCTGCGAGCGGCGGCGGAGCCACTGCCTGCGCCTGCTTTGCTGTTGCCACTTCATAGCGCTGCTCGCGTGACGCGCCGACACGCAGCATCAGCTTCATGGTGCGGATGTGCTCGGGCGTGGTGCCGCAGCAACCGCCGATGAGTCGGACGCCGGCAGTGAGGAAGTCAGGTACGAAGTTCGACATGTACTCGGGAGAGCACAGATAGATGTTGCGGCCTTCGACGTTACGCGGCATTCCCGCGTTGGGTTGCGCTGAAAGCGGTTTCTTCGTGATCTTGGCCATGCGCTCAATCGCACCGAGCATAGCAACCGGTCCGACACTGCAATTGCAGCCGATGACGTCGGCACCCCATTCGTCAAGCTTGGCCGTAAACACTTCGGGTTCGGAGCCGTCGAGGCAATTGCCGTCCTCGTCAATGGTGACCTGGGTGACGATGGGAATGGCCTTGGAGACATCGCGCGCGGCAAGAATGGCCTGATGCAGTTCTTCGAGGTAACCGAACGTTTCGAGGATCAGGAGATCGACACCACCTTCGACAAGCGCGGCAATCTGGTCACGAAAGGCATCGCGGGCTTCCTGAAGGGAAGTCTTTCCAAGAGGTTCAATGCGAAGGCCAAGGGGTCCGACCGATCCGGCAACAAAGGCGTTGTGCTTAGCGTTGGCTTCGCGCGCTAATCGGGCTCCGGCGAGATTGATTTCGCGCACTTTGTCGCCGCAGCTGTGGCGCGACAACCGAAACACATTGGCGCCGAATGTGTTTGTTTCAATGACCTCGGCGCCCGCTTGGAGATAGTCGCGGTGAATGTCCCGAATGAGGTCGGGCTGCGAAACGTTGAGCTCATCGTAACAGCGGTTGATGAATACGCCCTTGGCATAGAGCAGCGTACCCATTGCGCCATCGCCGAGCACAGGACCTTTTTTCAGTCTTGCAAGAAAGTCTTCAGGCATGAATGCGAATATCCCCGTATGTTACGAACTTTAAACAAAATGCCGGGAAATGGCCAGCTATCTTGCTGGATGCGAGGCAGAATAGCTGAGATGGCTAAATTAGAAGTGAGCGGAGCGGGTGGTTTGGGCGCAAGGGCCGACGGGTGCTCTGCTATAATCTCGTTTCCAGATGATAAGTTTCTGAATAACAAGGGAGTTGCGGCGCTTTGAACCGTGCCATTAAAAGTTTTCTGTTCGCCGGGACGATCGGCCTCCTGCTAGGTTCATGTGGCGGAGGCAACAACAACACCACCACGCCGACCACTAACGTCAAGACTCGCGCCTTTGTGTCGAACTCGTTCTATGGCGCGCTCGACATTGTCGATTACGCGAAGCAGGTTCAGGTTGCGGGCAGTATCTCGGCGGGATCAGGTGCGAGCCTCATGGTTTTGACCCCTGATCGCGCTTCAACGCTTGTCGTCAACAGCGCCGCCTCGACCTACGGCGTTTCGATAATCGATAACAAGACTGAGACTGCGCTTGCGACTGTCCTGATTCCTGCTGAAGCGAGCAGCGTTGTCGCCAGTCCCGACTCGAAGACAGCATGGATTGCAACGCGCAACGCTGCCGCCTCCGACTCCAGCGGCAACCCTCTACAGAGTGGTGCTGTGCAGGTCCTGGATGTGGTGAACAAGACGCTAGGAACGCAGATTCCCGTAGCTTTGGCCCAGACGTTGGCCTTGAGTCCTGACGGGAAGAAGATGCTTGTGTTCCGAGACCAGTCAGATGTCGTTTCCTACATAGATCTCTCGGCAACTACGCCTACCGCCGTAGATGTCTTGGGTTCTCCCATGTCACGGCCGACCGCCGCCGTGTTCAGCAGTGATGGTTCCAAGGCATACGTTGTGAGTTGTGGCCCTGAGTGTGGCGGCTCGGGATCTGCTGGGGTGTCGGTGCTCGATATGGCAGCAGCAACGCCAAGTGCATCACCAGTTGTTCCTGTAGATGCTGGCACCACGATTTTTTCCGACAGCAGCAACACCTTGTACGTTGCCGGTACGAAACTCGGCAGTTCCACCGGATCCCTAACCGTATTGAGTCCCAATGGCGCGACTGTTGCCATCTCTAAGGGGCCGATTGCGATTGGTGGCGGCTTCCACACGCGAATCATTTCCGCGAGCAACAACAAGATATTCATCGGCGCGAGGGACTGTTCCGATGCCGCCGGGGTTGCAGATGCCGGATGCCTGACGATCTACGATACAAGTGCTTCGACGGCAGTTATAACCAAAGGTGGAAAGGGCAGAGTGACCGGCATGACAGTCGTGCCCAATAGTAACTTGGTGTATGTCGTTGCTGGAGGCGAGTTGCTCACCTACGACACCACGACAAGTGAGATCTTTGCTGGTCCGTGCAAGTCGTCGAATTGTTTCATCGATATCGTGGGCAAAGCTGAAGACGTCAAGATCATCGATCAGTAAGGAACGGACTGACTCCGAAAGGGCGGCCAGAGCGGTCGCCCTCTTCTTTTGTCCCAATCTGGCCTTCAGAAGAAACGCTCAGTTCGGCTGAACCTTGAGAATGTGCGCCGCGCTCTTTTGAACGGCATCCGGCGAATAAGGCAGCGTTAGTGTTGTTCCCGAATACCAGGATTTCCACTGGTCAAGGTAGTAGGGGCTGAAGACATTGCCAGATTGACCCGTCACAATGTTGAGAGTGGAATTATCAAGATTCGAGAAATCCACCGTCATGCGTTCAGACGGTCCGAAGCCGCGGCCGACCTGTTTTACCGTATAGCCGTTCCCTGATTGCGGGTTGAGTCCCGGGCCGGACCAGTGATTCAGAAAGGGGACCCTTCCGAATAGCGCGTGCTGTAAATAGACAGGCGACTCGTTGCCCCATCGAGCCTTGGAGGAGGCTTTGGGAGTTCGCTTCAAAGCTTTCTCCACAGCATCGGCTAGAAGAGCATTGAATTCGGTGTAGCCGTTCGGAAGCCATCTCGCAGGCTCAGTAAGCAACAGGTTCTCAAGCCAGACTGAAGACATGAACCAGCGATAATCAGCGTACGCGCTCCCAAGTCTGGGTTCGAGCAGCAGCCGTACGAGTTCGCGGCGTGATACGGCAACAATTGTTGCAGCCGAGGAGTCAACGTCGACTCTGCCGTCCCAGCGCCGCATAATCTCGGCAGCCCGACGAGCAGCGTCACTAGCATTAGGCTGGCGGTCGACTGCATAGACGAAACGCTCGGCGCAGAATCGATCAAATTCCGAGTAGATATCGTTCTGTAGCGCGAGCATGTCGGCAGGTGTGAGCTTGTTTTCGCTATTTAAGAATCGATAGATGCGCTCGGTCCGATAGGGCGGTCCCCACTCCATGCTTACAACATAGGGATAATCTCTCGGCGTAATTCGTCCATTCGCCGTGGCAATGACTCCCTCTGGCGGATCAAATACGCTGGGCAGTTTTTCGTACGGGATATAGCCAGACCATTCATGAGCATTGTCAGCTCCAGCGAGAGGAAATCCGGTGTAGATTTCAGCCTGTGCCGAGGTTTGCTGTTCAGTGTTCTTCGCGGGAAGCGTAGGTGTGTTTTGAGTCCATGGGCGGACGGGAACAAAACCCGTTGCCTGGTAGCCGATATGTCCGTCGACGTCCGCATAGACAACATTCTGGCTGGGGCTGCCGAAACGCGAAAACGCCTGCCGAAACTCCGTCCAGTTGCCTGCCGAGTTGATATCGAAGAATGGGACCTGCGAAGCCGCCGGATCGAACAATACCCACTTCAGCGCAAGAGTTCTCTTCTCGCCGGGGATGAGGTTGCTTACTATAGGCCCGTGCCGAGTGATCGCAACGTCAATACTGACGTCCTTCCCCCAGCGCACGCGTATTGTTTCGCGACGATGCTCGAGTGGCTTCCACCCAGCGGCAGTCTGGTACTGGCCGTCGGAGTTCACGTTTTCAACGTAAAAGTCCGTTACAGCCGGCCCAATGTTCGTGAACCCCCAAGCTATCCGCCGATTGTGCCCAACGATGATAAAGGGGACACCGGGCAAGCTCACGCCTGCAACATCGAAACCTCCGCTGGTGAGATGAATCTCATACCAAGTGTTTGGAATTTGATGTGGCAGGTGCATGTCATTGGACAACAGCGGCTTGCCTGACGCAGTGCGGGCGCCCGAAACAACCCAGTTGTTTGAGCCGGGCGCAAGTGTTTCTTGTGCCATTTCGGGCAACGTGGATCGAAATCCTGAAGCTGGCTCCCACGGGCCTGCGGCTCCCAACGAGGCTATGTGCGGCAGTCCAACTCGCCGATGCGGTCTTGCGGATTGTTCTTCGAACGTAGGTTGAAATCCCTCGATTTCGTCGGCAGTGGCGTCAGGAACCGGAGGATGGTCGCGGAAAGATGAGTTCGGATACAGGTCCGCAGCCAGTTCTGGCCCCAGCTTTTCCGTTATAGCTTCGCGGCTCAACGCAGACTCTAGTGTCTCAAGGTTGAGCATTTCGCTCATGCTTGCGCCAACCAGCATCGAGTCAACAACGGTCCACGGTTGTGGAGAGTAGTGCAAGACGTGAAACTCAATAGGAAGACTGTTGCGGTGCGAGTCTATGTAGGCATTCACGCCACGCGCATATGCCTCGAAGAACGCGCGATCCCGCGCGGGCAGCTCAGCGGCGGCACGCTCCGCAATCAGCGGCATCAGGAGAGTTCGTTGCCGGATGTCAGACTTCAACATCTTCGACCCGAGCACTTCTGCCAGACGACCTGATGCATAACGGCGCGTCATGTCCATCTGCCACAGCCTATCTTGGGCGGTGACATATCCCTGAGCGAAGAAGAGATCCTCAAGCGAAGTCGCATCGATGGCGGGGACGCCATGTGCATCTCGCCTAACGATAACTTGGGCAACAACTCCTGGCACACTGATCTGACCATCAAGCTGCGGCAGAGCTCTTCTTGCGGAGACGTAGAACCAAAGCGATGTACCGGCAACGGCGATTAGCGCAAATGCGACAAGGGCGAGCAGCGTGAGCAGCAGCTTGCGAACACGCGGAAATCTTTCAAGAGCGGGGCTTGGCGTCGACATGAAACATCGATTCTAGTTCAAGACGCGCGACTGGAAATCGGTAAGAACACTGAAAAGCGAGCTTCACAATGCATGGCGGTGATATTCTTGACGGACTGGCTCAAGTAGTCGCAGTACGATCGCCGGTCACAGGACTAGCCGCTATGCTGCAGAGACGCGTCGACGAGCGGGCGATTTCGCCCGAGATGATCAGGGAAGCTGAAACGATCTTCCACCAGCACCTCAAACGCGTCGGGCTGAAGCACACTGAGCAAAGAGACAAGATTCTTCGCACTTTCCTCGAAACCCGCGACCATCTTTCAACCGATGAACTGCATAGGCTTGTACGCGAGAAGGATCCTCGTATCGGGTTCACGACCGTTTATCGCACGCTGAAACTCTTCGCCGAGTGTGGTTTGGCCAGCGCGGTGGAGTTCCATGATGGCGTCGCCCGTTATGAGCACCAGTACAACCGCCGCAGCCACCACCACATGGTCTGTACCGAATGTGGCAGTTCGGTGGAGTTCTTTTCCCCCGAAATCGAGCGCGTGGAACAGGACATGGGCCGCAAGTACCGCTACACCCCTACTCGCCATACTTTCCAGATTTACGGCGTCTGCGACCCCTGTAAGCGAAAGGGCACCAGGCATTAGCGGCGAGGTTTCGCTCAAACAGCGATTGCGTTGTTTGCTGAAGAATGATAATGTCCCGCTAGCTTAGAAATCAGCCGTAAAGTCGTGGGCCCTTTTTTGTTGTCGATGGACAATTAAAGGCTTGGGCGCGTGCTTCATGCGGCGCCCTCGGCCGAATTGATGGAGGGAGAATGCCGCGTTTTTGCGCATCGTGTGGTACCCAGATGGACGACAGCGTGACTTTTTGCGCTAACTGTGGAACAGCGGTAGGTCAATCGAGCGGAGCTGCGGCAGCAGCGCCAGCTCCGGCTGCGGCGCCTGCACAGGCGGCAGCTGGTGGAATGGAAGATAACGTTGCCGGAATGATCGCTTACATTACTATCATTCCCGCGATCATCTTCTTGGTGATGGAGCCGTATAACAAGAGACAGTTCGTGCGCTTCCATTGCTTCCAAAACATCTTTTTCAGCATTGCGATGATCGCTCTGTCAATTGTGCTGATGATTGTGTCCGCTGTTTTGGCAGTGATTCCGATTATTGGCTGGATTATTAGTTTGCTATTGTGGCTAGTTTTGGGCGTCGGTGGAACTGTGCTCTGGGTTGTTCTGTTGGTCAAAGCTTATCAGAACCAGAAGTTCAAGCTGCCTTTCATCGGTGATTTGGCCGAAAAGCAAGCTAACGGCTAGTTCCTTTTGTTACGCATGCGGAGCCTTTAGGGGCTCCGCTTTGTTTTGCTTCAAACCTGGCCATTTTCTCGTCCCACTTGACTTTCCCCACCGACTCGCGTATTCCTATTTGCTTTTGTATTGAAAGTCTCTGAGCAGGGTTGCCGAGGGTCGCGGAAGCGGCATCTTAAAGGAAACCAGAAAAGGGAAGTCATTTGAAAGTAAGGGTCTTTTACCACGACAAGTGTTTTGATGGGACGGCCTCGGCCGCGGTTTTCACGCGGTTCTATCGCGAACGTATTCGCGAGGGCGCGGAGTTTCAGTACACCGGTTTGGTGCATCGCGCGGGTGCTCTTTTTGACGAGGCTCAGTTTGACGGTGACGAGAATGCCATTGTGGACTTCAAGTACTCGGCTTCTCCGAAGATAACCTGGTGGTTCGACCATCATCAGAGCGCGTTCTTGACGCCGCAAGATGCCGAGCACTTTGAACAGCAGCAGAGTACGAAGAAGTTCTATGACCCTGATTTCCGATCCTGCACGAAATTTCTCGCAACAATCACGAAACAGCGTTTTGGTTTCAACCCGGAGCCTGTAGCGGAGTTGGTCGAATGGGCCGACATAATCGACGGTGCGCTGTACGAGAGTGCCGAGGTGGCCGTTGAAATGGAAGCGCCTGCCATGAAGTTGACCATGGTGATCGAGGCGACGCAGGATTCGACCCTTACGCCGCGGCTGATACCACTGCTGGCCAACCGTCCACTGGCGGAAATACTCGAGGAACCGTTCGTCGCTAATTTGCTGCCGCCACTCTTGGAACGCCATAGGCGTTCAATCGACATCATGAGGGGACGCACGGAATGCAAGGACGGCACCGTCTATTTCGATATCACGGATCAGGATCTTGAGGGATACAACAAGTTTGTTCCGTACTATCTGAATCCGGGCTCAACTTACAGTGTTGGGCTGAGCAAGAGCAGCTTTCGCACGAAGGTCTCAGTGGGCTCCAACCCATGGTCTCCAGCGGAGCCGAAAGTGAATCTCGCCAAGATTTGTGAGCGCTACGGCGGCGGCGGGCATGCTCGCGTGGGTGCAATTTCGTTCCCTCCGAACAAGTTCGAAGAAGGTCGCGCGGCGGCGCATGAGATCGTGAACGAACTGAGACAGGCCATGCGTGAGGGGCGCGGGTAATTAGCCTCTTGGGCGTGCGCGCGATAGAACCTAGTGATCGCTAAACCGGTGCACCGGGATTGTTCCGATGCACCGGTTTCATTCCACGTAGACGAGATCAATGTCGCCTTCCAAATGGATCAGACAATTCAACATCGGACATTCTCGGCATGGCTGAACAAGGTCAGCCTGAATTACTGGTGAGCTCGGTTGTGGCGTGAACGGGACGATGTTGCTAAACTAGTTAACATCGTCCCTAAGTCTCAATGGAGTTTTTGCGAATTGCGTTTTGCCGTATCTGTGATCCTGCTTTCAGTTCTGGGCACCCAAGTGGCGTTCGGTCAGGCTGGAGCGACAACGAAACCGTCTTCAAAGCCTTCCGCGAGATCGAACCAAAAGGCTGCCGGTCAAAAGCTCACGGCACATCAGAAGTTCGTGCTGGATGTAGTTCGCTGGGCCGTGGCCCTGCCCCAAGGCGAACCGCAGGACCGCCTTCGGGTGCTTACAGCAGCGACAGAAGTCGCCGGACCGATCAGCGGCGCTCTCGCCCGCAAGTATGCTCGTGAGGGAGCGCAGATCGAAGCACAGCTGATTTCCTCCGGGAACAAGCCGGAGGTCTCGATACTGTCCGCCGGCCATTTTGATTGCAACGGCGCGGCTGCGTTCGTCGGACAGATTCCCGCTGCGGACGTGGTCCAGGCCGAACAGAGCCTGATCAACATCGTCTCTGCATGCCCAAAGCAGGGTACTCAGCCGGTCCGGCAGAAACTGGAAACGGCGCTGGCCCAGGGAGACGTTGCGCCCAGGGCCCTGCTGGCCCTCATTGAGCGTCTGGGGCCATCCTCGGCGTGGTCGCAGGATACGTTCTCGAAAATGTTCCGTGCGTTGCCCTCTGACGCGGAGAAGCAACGTGCAGAGGCTCCGAACTTTGCCGCCATGTATTCCCAGACGGCAGGCAGCATGGACAAGGACGTGGCAAAGCAGGCGGGTCTGCATCTTCTGGAATGGCTCGGGAAGCTTCAGGAAAGCGCCGAACGTTCCGTTGCCGTGAACATGACTGTCGACACCCTGAAGAAGGTGCTTGGACAGAAACAGTACGAAGATGCGCTAGCCGCAAACGTCATCGCGCGAGACGTCGCCAATACCGCCGGAAAGCCCGCTGAGGTTCCGCACGAGGAAGAAGAGAGTGCCTCGGTGCTCTCGGCCATGAGAAACACCGGGAGAGACCAGTCCTCGGAATTGTCGAAGATGCCTGCCTCGAAACGCGCGCGAGAAGCCGCCGCACACGGATTCGCGAGCGGAACGTCTGGCGATCGCCCCACAGCAGAACGTTACTTTGACATTGCCTTCTCCGCTGTCGATGAAGTGTGGAATAACCGGAACGAGACGAAGAACGCACCCGGTGTGATCCAGGAAGTCAGCGAGGCTGCGGCCCAAGTCGATTCTGTCTCGGCCCTGAAGCGCGCTCAGCGACTGAGCGATCCAGCAGCGCAGGCCATCGGCATGCTCGCTGTTGCCCGTGTCGTGATGGGGCAGGGGATGGCAGGCGACATGTCGAGTCCGGCACCTGCCGGCGCGCGGCGATAGACTACATAAAGCCGAGCTTCAGCTTCGCAGCTTCGGACATTCGCTCCGGCGTCCACGGCGGATCAAAAACGACTTCGACGTTGACTTCGGAGATGTTCGGCAGCATCGCCACTTTGTTGTGAGCGTCGGTTTTCAGAATGTCGCTCATGCCGCACCCCGGAGCCGTCATGGTCATCTTGATATCGATTCGATGCTTGTTCTCTTCGGCTTTCGAAATATCTATGCCGTAAATAAGCCCGAGATCCACGACGTTGACCGGAATCTCAGGGTCATAGACAAGTCGCAGTTGGTCCCACACTGCCTCGGCACTGAACTCGCCGTAAGCGCCACCCGTGGACGCCGCCTGCGTGGGTTTCTCGCCAATGGCATCGGCGTCCTTGCCAGCAATCCGAAGCATGTGGCCGTCATCGGTGATGACCGTGTAATCGCCGCCAAGCGTCTGAACGATCCGTACGGATTTACCGGATGGCAAAGTGCCCTGATACCCGCTCGGAATTTCTACTACTGGGACATCCCGTGCGATTGTGATTGGCTGCCCGTACTCCATAGCTCTGATTCTCTCCAATGACCCGATTGCGCGATGACCAGATGACCCGATTCGATCACCGGATCACCCGATCACGAAATCACCCGATCATTCCGTGCTGATCTGTTCTGCCTCGCCCTCCAGGGCTGCCTTCATAGCGTGCCACGCCAAAGAGGCGCACTTCACGCGAACAGGGAACTCGCTTACGCCCGAAAAGACGGCAAGCTTCCCTAACTCCTCTGCATTGCCGTTCTGCGTCTTGCCGGTTACCAGATCATGAAAACGAGTGAACAACTGCTCGGCATCGGCCTTGTTCTTGCCTTTCAGTACCTGCGTCATCATCGACGCAGAAGCCCTCGACAGCGCGCAGCCGGAACCCTGAAAGCTGACGTCCTTGACGTTGTCGCCGTCCATCTCCAGATACACCGTGAAGTGATCGCCACATAGCGGATTGAAGCCTTCCACCTTGCGGTTGGCACCCGGCATCTCGCGATAATTCCGTGGCTTCTTGCTGTGGTCGAGGATCAAGTCCTGATACAGCTCACGAAGGTCTGGCATCAGGCAAAGACCTCCCGAACTTTGTGCAGCGCCCGCACGAGTGCATCCACTTCTTCAAACGTGTTGTACATAGCGAACGAGGCACGGGCCGTCGCAGGAATCCCAAATCGCTGCATGACCGGCTGCGCGCAATGGTGCCCAGTACGAATGGCCACACCCTGCTGATCCAGAATCGTCCCAATGTCGTGCGGATGCACGTCATCCATGACGAATGACAGCACCGACGCTTTGTGCCGAGCAGTCCCGATAACGCGAACGCCCGGGACGCTCTGCACCGCATCTGTGGCACGCGCCAGCAGATCCGCCTCGTGGGCCGCAATGCTTTCGAAACCGATCTGCGTCACATAGCCTATGGCCGACCCCAGCCCGATGCCGCCCGAGATGTTCGGCGTACCCGCTTCGAACTTCGCTGGCAGTGGCGCGTATGTAGTCTTTTCGAACGTAACGGAGCGGATCATGTCTCCGCCGCCCTGGTAAGGAGGCATGGCGTCAAGGAACTTCTCCTTGCCATACAAAATCCCAACTCCCGTGGGTCCATACAGCTTGTGCCCGCTGAAGACGTAGAAATCAGCATCGAGCGCTTGAACATCAACTTTGGTGTGAGACACAGCCTGCGCGCCATCGACCAGTACGGGTACGTTGTAGGTGTGCGCCTTCGCGATGATCTCGCGCACCGGGTTAATCGTTCCCAGCGCGTTCGACATATGCGAGATCGCCACGAACTTCGTACGCGGACCGAGCAGCTTTTCGTACTCGTCCATCAGCAGCTCGCCCGCGTCACTAATCGGTATCACCCGCAGCTTCGCCCCAGTCTGTTCACACACCATCTGCCACGGAACGATGTTGGAGTGGTGCTCCATGGCGGAGATGATGACCTCATCGCCCTCCTTCAGCACCTTCCGTCCGTAGCTGCTGGCGACGAGGTTTATGGCCTCAGTCGCACCGCGTACAAAGATCACTTCTGACGTCCGTCCGGCGTTGATGAACGCACGTATCTGCTCGCGTGAATTCTCGTACTCCTGCGTGGCTCGTTCCGAGAGCGCATGTACGCCTCTGTGAATGTTCGAGCACTCGGCACAATAGAAGCATGCCAGCGCGTCGATTACCGCGCGAGGCTTCTGCGTCGTCGCAGCATTGTCGAGATACACGAGTGGCTTTCCGTGCACCTGCTGCTTCAGAATTGGAAAGTCCTCGCGGATGCGATAAACGTTGAAGTCAGCGGCGGGCCGGCTTCGTGCTGATTCGATCGATACTTGATTGAGTGCGCTCATGATGATCCGTTTACTTGCTCGGTGCCCCACGTTCGAGAAGCTGACGTGGGGATGTTCCCATGGGCAGCCACGCTGGTAATGCATGTTTCAGCCACTCCAGCACCGGGCCGGGTTTCATGCGTTCCAGACACTCGCCCGCAAAGGCGAACAGCAGCAACCGCCGCGACTCCGCGTCGGGAATACCGCGCGAACGCATGTAGAACAAAGCTTCTTCATCGATCTGGCCGATTGTCGCGCCATGCGTGCACTTCACGTCATCGGCATAGATTTCCAACTGCGGCTTCGTGTCGATCTGCGCGTCGTCCGAGAGCAGCAGGTTGCGGTTCGTCTGCTTGGCATCGGTCTTCTGGGCGTCTTTGTGGACGATGATCCGCCCGTGAAACACGCCCCGGGAATGCCCATCTAGAATGCCATTGTAGAACTGACGACTGTTGCAGTGCGGGGATGCATGTTCGACCTTCATGTAGTTGTCGAGGTGCTGGCGTCCGTTCCCGACAAACAGGCCATTGATCAGGCAGTCAGCGCCCTCGCCCGCGAGCACCGGGTGCACATTGTTCCGGACCAGCGCTCCTCCCGTAAGTATCGAGTGCGAATCGACGTTCGCGTTCCGCCCCTGCCGGATACTTAGTGTCGAGACGTTAATGGATCGCGTGTCCTCACGCTCGATCATGTAATGCGAGATCACGGCGTCGTCTGCTGCGACGAGTTCCGTTACTACGTTCGAGAGAGTAGCGCCGGACTCCTGTCCGGCAGTCCTAAGGGAAACGTAGTCCTCGACCACAACAGCCTGGCTCTGCTCGTCAGCGACGATCAGGTTCCTCGGATTGATCAGCTGCGGGGAATCGCCCGTGGAAACGTACAGCACATAGATCGGCTGCTCTGCAACAATGCCGCGCTTTACGTGAACGAACGCCCCGTCGTCGATGAAAGCCGTGTTCAACGCTGTGAACGCCTCGTTGCGGAAGTCCTCGTGCTCCGCCAGGTGCCGCTGCAGGAGTGGGTTCGTCAGCGAATCAGCCAGACTGGCTACAGTGACGCCCTTTGGCAGCGCGCCGGTGGACGAGAGTCCCGGCGCGAACCGGCCGTTCACGAAAACAATGCGATTCGCGAACGGCGCCGCCATGGCGTCGACCTGCTCAAGCGTGACTCGGGCCGGGAGTGGCAATTCGAAATTCTGGGACGCGATCGGCGCCAGACTCGTGAAGCGCCAGTCTTCATCCTTCAGCGTCGGAAACCCCAATTCCCAGAAGCGCGCGAATGCATCCTGCCGGAGCTTCCGCACGTATTCCGGCCCTGATGTTCGCTTCTCGAAAGACTCGAACAACTCAAGATAGTTCTGCAATTCCTGCTTTGTCGCTATCGCCATTCGTCTTACCTATGAATTCCGAAGGTGCCCCGTTCAAGCCCGCTTTTGGCTTCAGCGGGGTGATGATGCTTACGCCGTCAACGCCGCTTCGTTCTCGATCCAGCCGTAGCCCTTATCTTCCAGTTCGAGCGCAAGCTCTTTCCCGCCAGACTTCACGATGCGGCCATCCACGAGCACGTGAACGAAGTCGGGCACGATATAGTTCAACAAGCGCTGATAGTGAGTCACGACCAGAAAGCTGCGGTTCGGGCTGCGCATTGCGTTTACGCCGCCAGAGACGATGCGCAGTGCATCGATGTCTAGACCGGAGTCGGTCTCGTCGAGAATGGCCAACTTCGGCTCCAGCATCATCATCTGCAAGATTTCATTTCGCTTCTTCTCGCCACCGCTGAAGCCCTCGTTAACGGCTCGGTTCAGGAAACGCTCATCCATCTCGAGCGCCTTCATGTGCTGCTTGAAGCTTGGAAGAAAGTCCATAGCGTCCATCTCTTCTTCGCCACGATACTTGCGAACCGAGTTCACGGCCGAGCGAATGAAATAGGCATTGTTGATTCCGGGAACCTCGACCGGATACTGGAACGCCATAAACAAGCCTTCAGCCGCGGCTTCCTCTGGCTTCAGTTCAAGCAGATTCTTTCCGTTGAAGAGCACTTCCCCTTGCGTAACTGTGAACGCCTCGCGACGCGCCAACACTTGCGCCAGCGTGCTCTTGCCCGAACCGTTCGGTCCCATGATTCCGTGAATTTCTCCGGGATTTACGGTCAGGTTGATACCCTTCAAAATCTCATGTCCATCTACACTCGCGTGCAGGTTCTTGATTTCCAGAATTGCGCTCATCCTTGCTCCATCTCTGTTTCGTAGCGCCGGACTCCAGTCCGGCGGACTCTGTTTGTCTCAGTTCCCAGTATCTGTCCGGTGCCCCACATCTGCCTGGTGTTGGCAGATGTGGGAAGAAGGGAGCTATCCCACTGACCCTTCCAAACTCACACTCAACAACTTCTGCGCCTCAACTGCGAACTCCATCGGGAGCTCCTTGAACACCTGTTTGCAGAAGCCATTAATGATCATGCTCACGGCGTCTTCCTTCGACAGACCACGCTGTTGCAGGTAGAAGATCTGGTCGTCGCCGATCTTCGACGTCGAGGCTTCGTGCTCCATGCGCGCCGTGGCGTTCTTGACCTCAATGTAGGGGAACGTGTGCGCGCCGCACTTGTCGCCGATCAGCAGAGAATCGCACTGCGTGTAGTTGCGGGCGTCCTCTGCCCCCTTGCCGATCTTCACCATGCCGCGATACGTGTTCTGGCCGAAGCCGGCGGAAATGCCTTTCGAGACGATCGTGCTTTTCGTGTTCTTGCCCAGGTGGATCATCTTCGTGCCGGTGTCGGCTTGCTGGAAGTTGTTGGTCAGTGCGACGGAGTAGAATTCCCCGACCGAGTTGTCTCCCTGCAAAATGCAGCTCGGATACTTCCACGTGATCGCCGATCCGGTTTCAACCTGCGTCCAGCTGATCTTCGAATTGCGCCCGGCGCACTTTCCGCGCTTCGTGACGAAGTTGTAGATTCCGCCCTTGCCCGTCTTCGGATCGCCCGGATACCAGTTCTGCACGGTCGAGTACTTGATCTGCGCGTTGTCGAGTGCGACCAGTTCGACGACGGCAGCATGTAGCTGGTTTTCGTCACGAACCGGTGCCGTGCAGCCTTCCAGATAGCTGACGTAAGCGCCTTCGTCGGCGACGATGAGCGTGCGTTCGAACTGGCCCGTGTTCTGGGCGTTGATTCGGAAGTAAGTCGAAAGCTCCAACGGGCAACGCACGCCCTTTGGTATGTAGGCAAACGAACCGTCCGTGAAGACCGCCGCATTCAGCGCGGCATAGAAGTTGTCGGAATAGGGAACTACCGAGCCCAAATACTTCTGCACCAGTTCCGGATGGTTCTGCACCGCCTCTGAGAACGAGCAGAAGATGATCCCCATCGACGCCAGCTTGTCCTTGAAAGTCGTCGCGACCGATACGCTATCAAATACTGCGTCGACGGCTACCCCGGCCAGAATTTTCCGCTCGTGTAGCGGTACGCCGAGCTTCTCGTAGGTCTTCAGCAGCTCGGGATCGACTTCGTCCAAAGACTTCAGCTGCTTCTTCTGCTTCGGGGCCGAGTAGTAAATGATGTCTTGGTAATCGATCGGCTCGATCTTCAGATTCGCCCAGTGCGGCTCGGCCTGTTCCTTCTCCAGTTTCACCCAATGGCGGTACGCTTTCAGGCGCCACTCCAGCATGAACTCGGGTTCGTTCTTCTTGCGCGAGATCAGACGAATGATGTCCTCGTTCAGACCCTTGGGAGCCTGGTCGGCTTCGACATCCGTCACGAAGCCCCACTTGTATTCCTGGTTTGCGAAATCCTGAATCGCCTTCGTGCTCATTGAGTTCTCCCTGCGGGCATCTGTAACAAAACCATGCTTCCGTCCTTGTGAACGAGTTGCAGTGGCGCGACCAAATCTGCCAGCTTTACTTTCTCCAGAGCGACCCGAAGCGCTCCGCTGATAACGGCCCAGTTGCTGCGCATCGGACAAAACGACGTCAGCTCGCAACTGCCCGTCAGCGAACTGCACTCGGTTAGACCAATAGGACCTTCCATGGCCGCGATGATGTCAGCCACGGTTGTCTCCTGCGCTGGACGCGCCAAGCTGTATCCACCCTTGGCTCCGCGATGCGAGACCAGCAGCTCGGACGCGAGGAGGATCTTAAGAATTTTGCTGACGGTTGGCAGAGGCAGGTTCGCCTCGTCTGCCAAATCGCGAGCAGCCCGCGACCTATGCGCCGAATCCCGGGCTACCAGGGTCATCAGCAAAATTCCGTAATCTGTAAGTTTGCTTAATCGAATCATTAACTTAGGCCTGCAACATGCCCTTGTTTGATAATCAGTACCTTGACGGTACTATTTCACTCTAAAAGGATGTAAGCACCATGTCAAAGGTTTCAAAAGAAAGGGCGAAGCAGCGCCAGCGAACGGTCGCGGCAGAGGGCCGAAAGGAGTCTATGCCGGGTGTTCCTGCACGGAAACTGCACGATCTAGAAGCTCCTTAACCTCCTCGTCGCCCGTCTGAGAGAAATCCCGGTACCACTCTCCTACGGCATAGAAATGCTCCGGAGCGTGCAGGCAGACCAATTCGTCGACCTCTGGTCTGAGCCGATTACATGTGGCAGCGGCCGCTACCGGAACTGCGACGATGATCCTGGATGGCTCTCTGACCTTCAGGGCTTCGACAGCGGCTCTCATCGTCGAACCCGTTGCAAGACCGTCGTCTACCAGGATCACCGTCTTGACGGAGACATCCAGGGGTGGCCTATTGCCGCGGAACTCGTGCTCGCGCCTTCGCACCTCTAGTAATTCGCGTCTAGCGATGTCGTCTATGACGCTTCGTGGTATGCCGAGCGTATTCACGACGTCTTCGTTCAGCACCATTGTGCCGCCGCTGGCGACAGCTCCTAGCGCAAGTTCTTCCTGTCCCGGAGTTCCCAATTTGCGGACGACGAAAACGTCTAGCGGCGCGCCAAGCGCATGAGCCACTTCAAAGCCTACGGGTACGCCGCCTCGGGGCAATGCCAATACAAGCACGTCACTCCGTCCTTGGTAGCTTCGCAGTGCCTCCCCCAGTCTCCGGCCAGCGTCGCTGCGGTTTTCGAAGATCATGGTGACGCCCCGCTGTTTTGTGATGCCTTGCGAACGCTTCGCAGGAACTGCATGTCAAGTCCCGCAAGGCAAGGAGTTGGCTCTAAGCTATTTACGTTCAACAGGTTGGAGCTGCGCCCGTTATGTCGGGAATGCCCCGCTGTGCTGTTAAAATGTATTTAGAAGCTCGAACAAGCAATTAGAATCTCTCGACGTGCTTAAGGGCAATAATATACTTGACAAGTCATGCCCTTAGCTGAGATAGTACCCTCGACAATTCGGAAGGGTAGTTTCAGTGACGTAGGGGTGGTGTCCCTACTGGACATGCTCAGATTCTACGCAGAGTTATTTGTCGTGGCGTTGCATGAAGTAGATGAGATGGCGGAGAGGTGGCAGCCAAACGACAATGTAATTCCAGCGCTTCCGGTGGTATCTGGGAAATTGGCGGCGTTGTACACCATTAGCATGGAACATGGGCTTAGGGCTACCGCCGACAACTGCGCTCGAATAATGGACAAGTGCGGTGGGAGAGTTCGGATTCCGCCTATAACCTATAGGGAAATCGTCAGCGATCTAAAGCACCTCCGCGAAACCCTAGAGGGCGAGCTTAGGGGCGAGTTGTTCTTTCATCTTTCGATGAAGGATGCCGACGGATACAGCAATCCTCGGCGGGGATGGGAGGGCATAGTTTCGCGTTTTCCACGGGTAGCGATTGACGTGGAAGAGTGCTCTAGGTGCTTTGCCCTTGAGCGGCACGGGGCTGCGGTGTTTCATGTTCTGTTGGTTGCAGAATTCGGAATCATCCAGGTAGCCAACTTGTTCAATGCGTCTGGTGATCGACCAGGCTGGGGATCGTTAGAGCGGTTGCAGCGAATTAACGACAAGAAGTGGAATGATAAGTCAGATCTGGAGCGAAAACACGCCGACTTCCTAAAAGGTGTTCTCCCGTTTGCTTTTGCAATCAAGGATTCATGGCGGCACAAGATCAGCCACGTTGATAACAAGCTGGAATGGGTGGACACTGATTTCAGTCCCGAAGTTGCGAGCGAGATAATATCAGCAACTCGCGGTTTCATGCGTAGGATCGCAGAGGATTTGCCCAAATGAAGAAAAAACCTGAATACATCGAAGGCAAAGAAGCATTCGAGAACTTCGACAAAGCCTTGGGCGTCGTGGTCAAGGTTCCGCACAGCGAGATCAGGGCAAAGATGGACGCGGAGAAAGCAGCCAAGCCGCAAGGAAATCAGCGAGGGCCGAAGCCCAAGAAGTAATCTTGCCAGCAGAGTTGCGTTGCGGGATACTCTGATGCGTGACCGAACGCACGTTAGAGAAGTTCAAGAAGCTATCACAACGAGAGAAGATTCACGCCATCTACTGTCTGCGTCTCGCAGAGCGCGACGGAGTGATCAAGCGCAAGGTTTCAGAGAAGTACCTCGCCATCCTAGAAGTAAAGACACCGAAGCAATAGGTTAGCTAGACGATAGTACATTTTAGGAAAAAGGAACCCGCCATCTGGCGGGTTTTCTATTTGAAAACGTGAAGATTACAGCGGCGAATCATCGGTCTGGAACCATCTATACAGTTCGGCCACGGAGAACTTTAAGGCATGTCCGGCTGTACAGGTGGCTGATGGCGAAAACCGCCAATCTCTTGGCCTCACTTTCATCGCTCCCTCTCCGATGGTTCTCTCCCCTGTCGCTAGAAGGTACAGCCGTTTCTCAGCTTCACAGTTCGTTACGGCGCATCGCGTCTCAATATAGCCAAGGATTCGCTCCTGTAGCTGATACGGGTTCGGTGTGGGAGCCAGATGGGAGTGGACATCTCCGGACGAATATGCGGACACAAGCCCGCATTCGGTACATACAAAGACAGCTTTCCGAATCTCCCTGGATGCCCCAGTCTGAAATGCAATTACTTCTTCAAGGTTGGGATGCGGGAGAGGAATTTGGTCTCCGCACGCGCACTTCAGAAAACAATGAATATACTGGCTGTTTGTCATAACGGCGGGATTATACGTCCCGCCGCTTCTTTGGGCCACGTTTTAATCGGTAGGGATTAGAGACTCGTTTCTCCCACCTTGCCAGTAACCTCGGCAAAGGTCAGACGCTTTCCGTTGATTTGGGAGAATGCAAGATCGAACCGTTCTGCATCGGTGATCTTGCGGTCGCCATGCTTTCGAGTGTTGTAACGGAATACCTGCTCATCTACGTAACGGTCAAGGTGGTAGGGCTCTACGGCAACATAGGTTCCGCGCAGAGTCCGTTTTAACAGGCTCCAGAAGTTTTCGATTCCCTGAGTATGAACCTGACCACGAACGTACTCTTGAGCGTGGTTGATGATTTCATGGGCAAAGCCATCGGCTAAAGCGTAGCGGTATCCGGTAGCGTCATCGGTGATGACGGTTGCCCCGCCCTTTACGTTGTTAAGGATCTGGTCTTGCAAGGTGGCTCTCTTAACATCGGGAATGACGCAGGCGCGAACCTGACGGGCTTCACGGTCGAGCATTCCCATCACGATGGTCTTGCCGATCGCGTGACGGTTCATGCCGTAGGTATTGCTGGCGATGGCTTGCTGCTTTGCGCGGCGTGACTTGTGCATCTTGAGGGTGTTGGCACCCACAAAGGTTTCGTCGGCTTCTACGGGGCCACCGTTGCCGCCCAGCTTAGTAAGAGAGCCCGACTTCATGGCGTAGCGAAGGCGATGCAGGACAAACCAAGCAGTCTTTTGGGTAACGCCGATGGTTCGGGCAAGCTCGTAGCTGCTGACTCCGTTCTTGCAGTTGCAGAGCATCCAGAGGGCAGTTAGCCACTTGTCCAAGCTGATATGGGAATCCTCAAAGATGGTTCCCACTTTGGCTGAGAACTGGCGGGACTTGTGAGCGCTCTTGCACTGCCACTTTTGCAGATCTGGCAGATAAGTAGCATCGCCACGACCGCAATTAGGGCAAACCGGGACGCCATCAGGCCAACGCTTTGAAACGAGCCAGTTCATGCAGTTCTTGACATCTGAAAAGTAGTTAATCGCTTGCTGTAAGGTCTGTGGCTTCATATGACTAGTTCACCTTCTTGGCTGACATCGCTTGCAGAGTGCCTTGCAAAGCCATTTCCAGATCATGTGATTGGAGAATGTGCTCACGTGCTGGAGCAAAGATTTGCTGCCGAACTTGCTCGCGAAGCTCTTCGCGTGCGTTGTCCAACATGCGATTCAGAAGGCCCGATGGTGGCAACTGAGGGTGTAGGCTCCGTAGCAAAGACCTGTATGCCTTGTTCTCAAGGTACAAGTCCTCGATAGCGTCCAAGATGTTGATTGCAAGGTCTTTGTCCATCACAAGGATAGAGTAGACCATTAGACATGACTTGTCAAGTATATTATTGCCTGCTTAAGTCCTTTGTTTCTCGCATTTTGTGTGTAAGTCCTTTAAATTGCTTACTGTAGCGTCAAATAGTGGCTAAATACCTTTGTTTGCAATAAATCACTGACTGGAGGGGGAGGGTACCCCGACTGGCCAACTGGAACTTTCGTCCCCTCGCATGATAGTTTTTCAGGTTGCGCTCACCAGATTATGAACTGAGGTGCACGATGACCAGTTCTCGCCCGACGCTCACCCTTATTCTGATCCTGTTGGTGCTCGCGTCAGTTCCGTCCTTCGCGGCTGATCCGACCGGTGTCTGGACTTTCGCCATCTCTGGGGATTCCCGCAACTGCGGGGACATCGTCATGCCGGCGATTGCCGCTGATGCGGCGAAGAACAACTCCCAGTTTTACTGGCATTTGGGTGACATGCGGGCGATGTACGACTTCGACGTGGATATAACGCGCCGGCCCGACCGACTCGCCAGCGGAAAAAGCCTGAGCATCGTGGACTATCAGAACAGCGCCTGGCAGGACTTCATCGACAACGAAGTCGTTCCATTCGGCGATATGCCCGTGTATCTCGGGATCGGCAATCACGAACTGGTTCCGCCCAAGACACGCGCGGACTTCGTGATTCAATTTGCCGACTGGCTGGACACGCCTGTGCTCCGCGACCAGCGTCTCAAGGACGAGCCGACCGATCGCAAGCTGAAGACCTACTTCCACTGGATTCAAGGTGGAGTCGATTTCATTTACCTCGACAACGCGAGTTCCGATCAGTTTGATAGCGCGCAAATGAAATGGTTTGAAGCCGTCTTGAAGCGCGCGCAGGGAAACCCGGCCGTGAAGACCGTGGTCCTGGGAACTCATGCGGCGCTACCTTACAGTCTGTCGTTTCACCACAGCATGAACGACTACCCGCAGCAGGAGCAGACTGGATTGCGAGTCTACGCGGACCTGCTGAAGTTTCAGAACGAGAGTAAAAAGCACGTCTACGTTGTCTCAAGCCACCAGCACTTCTATATGGCGGGCGTGTACAACACCCAGTACTGGCGCGAACACGGGGGCGTCATCCCCGGCTGGATTGTCGGCACCGCTGGCGCTTTTCGCTACAATCTGCCGCCCGAGTCGGCGCAAGCCTCTGAGGCGAAGAAGTTCACTTACGGTTACCTGTTAGCAACGGTTCATGAAGATGGGATCGTGGATTTCCAGTTCCGCGAACTGAAGCAGCAGGATATCCCGCAACCCACTGCAACGAAATTCGGGGCCGAGCTTGTTCAGTATTGCTTTGCCGAGAATCATGAATAGAGTCATGAGGATCAGGTTGCCGATCCAAACGCAAGAGTGATAATCTCGTCTTGCTGAGCGGGAGTAACTCAGTGGTAGAGTCACGGCTTCCCAAGCCGTTGGTCGCGGGTTCGATCCCCGTCTCCCGCTCCATTTCCTTTTCTGCATGAGGCCACCGCACAACGAGGGCACCGCGACCGTAGTCGGCGTAATTTCGGATACTCATGGACTGATGCGCCCCGAGGCGCTAAACGCGCTGCGCGGATCGCATTTGATTTTGCACGCAGGCGATCTGGGCAGTTCCGCAGTGCTCGACTCGCTCGCTGCCATCGCACCGACTATAGCGGTGCGCGGGAATGTCGATGGGCCTTGGGCAAAGGACATTCCGGAAAACGTCGTCACCAATGTTGGAGAGATTGCGATATACATGCTTCACGATCTTTCCCGATTGGATATCAAGCCAGAAGCTGGAGGGTTCAGGGTCGTGATCAGCGGGCACTCACACAAGCCTCATCAAGAGCGGAAGAAAGGCGTCCTGTATTTCAATCCGGGAAGTGCAGGGCCGCGGCGTTTTTCACTACCTGTTTCAGTGGGGCGTCTGACGATCAACGCAGAAGAAATTCAGTGCGAGTTAATCACCCTTGACGTGTAGCATCGATTTCGGTCGGCCTACACCGAATTCATAATGCTTGATTCATGATGCTTGCGGTCTGGCAAAGCTTCTTGATGTCATCTCGCTGCGAAGAACTCAAGGTCAAGAACTCGAGGCCATAGCGATATCCTTGCTTGTTTCGTACGACTGCCTCGATCAGAAGTTGCCTTCGCGTATAAGGCAGAGTGAACTCAACCCTTACGTGCTGGCCCTCATTGACGTCGGCTGCCGCATAAACCGCGATTCCGCGCTCGCTGAGGTCGCTACCTCGACCATAGACGCTCTGAGGTGATCCGTCCTTAGTGTAGAGGACTTGAATCCGCAGATCTACCTTCTGCCGATCACCACGTCTTTCGACTGAGTAGCTGTTGTCCCGTTCCGACATAAATCACCCTTTTGCGGTGCCCCCTTTAGCGCAGCCCACGTGAGGACTTCCGCAAGGTACGACGAATGATACCCGAACTCCATTCGTATGAAGAGTCACTTTGGTAACCAGGTCATCTACCATACGCCCTTATCGCTTCCGGTCAGTTTGTAGGCGACCGCGGCAGCAGAAGCCAAAGGCGGCAGCAGACTAAGTCTTAGCGTGGCTGGCATGTCGCCTCGCCTTGCTGCTGCCGCTATCTCATGGCGATAGAACGATGCACCCTCAGGAAGTATAGGCACACGGATGAAGCCCCTCTGGACGTACAATTTGTCAGCACCGAAGCTGGCGGCGTTTTCGACTTGTTCGGGCAGGCTAACAGTCTCTTCACGATACTGGCCAATGTAGTCCCGCACGACACGCAAGTAGGTCGCAACACCCGGCCAGATACCGCCCGCCATGCAGGCCCGCCGGAGTTCGTTGTAGTCGATCTCCTTGGCCTGCATAAGATTGGCAGCATT
Organism: Acidobacteriota bacterium; assembly: GCA_023410055.1. GTDB lineage: Bacteria > Acidobacteriota > Terriglobia > Terriglobales > Acidobacteriaceae > JAEZPW01. The sequence continues at coordinate 35,202 of JAEYQK010000030.1, read as the reverse complement.
GACAATGTCGCAAATACGGAAGTAGAAGTGCCGGTACATCCGTTGTAGGCAGGAAACGATAATACGTTCCTCGGGCGCGGGAACAACGAACGTGTATCCCTGGAGATCTTTCTGCACCCGTCTCTGAACGAACCGTTTGGCAAGCGCGACTTGTTCGCCCGTCTGGCCGATGCGTTCGCAATGAACTTCGACGGACTCAGGCAGTCCGGGGATCTCGAAGTTCCATTTGTTAGCCAGGCGATCTCCCCAGCTTCGAGGCTGAATTGTAGCTCCAAACACTTTAGTAAACACCTTCACCACCTCCGCGGCTGAGGCCGTGGTGAAGAGATCGAGATCGTTGCCAAGGTCGGGGGAATGATCCAAAGACTTGATTACCACAACGGGGCAGTTGTTCTGCTCCAACGTGCCGCAAATATCGTTCAGAGAACGAAGTGCATTCGTGATTCTTGCTTCTTCATGTTGCAGAGCAGCCGAAATCCGCTCTTTTCTTTCTGCATTCACGAGGGGCTGAAGCGCGGTCAGGGCACGCACGATGACATGATGAGAGTTGGCGAGACGCAGGAACTCAGTCTCTTCTCTTCCAGCAAGCCCAAGCTGATCAAATGCTCCGGTCGCACGTTGTGGGCTAAGGGTGAGCAGCAGCAGGCTATGGATAAGTTCTCGTTCCCCGACAAGTGGTTCAGGCACGTAACAGTCTCGCATTCTTCCGAAATTTGGATACTTCGATGAGCGTGTCGCGAACTATGTTGTCGCCTTATTTACCTGCCCCGAGCAGTCCAATGCTGTTGAATTCGTTGTACCAACTTCTATAATCGAGCCTCGAGATTCGAAATAGCGGTGCTAGAGGGCAACATTGCCATATAACGACCTTCGCGAATGGATTGCGGCGCTTGATAAGGCCGGAGAGCTGAAGCACGTACGGACGGAAGTCGATCCGATCCTGGAGATCACAGAAATTGCGGATCGCGTGTCAAAATCACGTGACTCTCGCTATGGAGCAGGCGGTCCCGCGCTGCTTTTTGAGAATGTGAAGGGCTATGCCGGGACTCATGTTTTGATCAACCAGTTTGGCTCCGCACGCCGCATGAACATGGCGCTTGGAGTCGATTCGCTCGATCAGGTGGCGGACCGGCTACGACAGTTCATGGACGTGAAGTCACCCGAGGGCTTCATCGACAAACTCAAGATGTTGCCGATGCTGGCCGACATGGGGAAGTTCTTCCCGAAGACTGTTTCCAGCGGACCATGCAAGGAAGTGATCAAGCGCGATAGCTTCTCGCTTCTCGACTTCCCGGTCCTGCAATGCTGGCCTAAGGACGGTGGGCGATTCATCACATTGCCTTGCGTCATTACTCGCGATCCGAGAACTGGGAAACGCAACGTGGGAACCTATCGCATGCAGGTTTACGACGAGCGCACAGCAGGAATGCACTGGCAACGTCAGAAGGTCGCAGCCGAACACTATCGCGAGCGCATAAGAGCGGCGGCGAAAGCGAGTGCGGCGAGCGAGGCCAGCGCAGCGGCAGTAGACATCATGGCCCGTTCGTCGGGATCATCGAGATTGGCTGAAGGAGATCGCCCCCAGGGACGGATGGATGTCGCGGTAGTGATCGGCACTGACCCGGCAATTACATTCGCATCGATTGTCCCTGCTCCGCCAGATGTCGAGGAGTTCTTGATAGCGGGCTTTTTGCGCCAGAAACCGGTGGAATTGGTCAAGTGCGAGACAGTCGATCTGGAGATTCCGGCCAGTGCAGAAATCGTGCTTGAAGGCTACGTTAACCTGGATGAACTTCGAACCGAGGGGCCTTTCGGAGATCATACCGGCTTCTATTCGCTCGAGGACCAGTATCCGGTCTTTCACGCGACGTGCATCACGCACCGGAAGAGCCCAATCTACTCGACCACCATCGTAGGCAAGCCGCCGATGGAAGATGCTTGGATGGGCAAGGCGGTGGAGCGGATATTCCTGCCGCTTATGAAGCTGACCATCCCTGAGATCGTAGATATCAATCTCCCGGTCGAAGGTGTCTTCCACAACCTCATGATTGTGTCCATCAAGAAGTCGTACCCAGGACACGCTCGGAAGGTAATGAGTGCGATCTGGTCGCTAGGACAGGCGATGTTTACGAAATGTGTCGTTGTAGTGGACGAAGATACCGACGTTCAGGACACCGCCGCAGTTGTTTGGAGGGTGCTCAACAACATTGATCCTGAACGCGACATCCAATTCACGCTTGGGCCGGTGGATTCACTCGACCATGCCTCGCGGCTGCCTGATTTCGGCTCGAAGATGGGGATTGATGCGACGCGAAAATGGTCGAGTGAGGGTTTCACGCGTCCATGGCCTGATGAGTTGCGCATGAGCGCGGAAGTGAAGGCATTAGTTGACAGGAAGTGGAAGGAACTTGGCATTGAGTAAGAACGCTCATGGACACGACACAAAGCACCACAAACTCCCTATGAATCGTTGTTTTGGATGCGGGGTGGACAATCCCGATGGGATGAGACTGAAGTTCCGGCTGAGCGAGACAGGGAAGAGCTATGTGTGTGATTTCAAGCTTTCTCGTCGGTACACCGGGCCTCCCGGACACGCGCATGGCGGCGTCATCGCGACAATCCTCGATGAGGCGATGGGGAAAGTGAACAAGATCCGCAACGCCGTGGCGCTTACATCGGAGATGACGGTGAAGTACTTGAAACCCGTCCCGCTGGGGAAGAGGTTGACCGTCGAAGGCTGGGAGAAGAGCGTTCGCGGACGCGTACATACCAACCTTGCTGAGATTCGAAGCGAGTCCGGCCAGGTGCTCGCGCGCAGCATGGGGAAGTTCATCGCAATTGACGCGCAGGCGATGTTCGGGAAATACGTTCGGAAGGCGTAAATACATGGCATAGACCAAAGGCCCGGATCGCTCCGGGCCTTTCTGCTCACTAGTCTATTTTGAAGAAGTCGAGCCGCTCGCGGGTGAAGTCGGCTTTTTCTGAGACTGTGAGGCATACTTCCTGGTAATTTCTTGCATTCGCTTTGTCAGCTTTTCGCTGATCGGCTCCATGCGCGTTTGCATGGTTTTCATCGCGATACTCATCGAATCGTTCATGATCACCGGCAGTATGTTGAGGAAACTCTTTCCTTCCGGGGAAAGATAGAAGGCTGTTATAGCCTCAGCCTCCTGTTGGCTCAGGTGTTTTTGATAAACCGGGATAGTCTCTTCTACGACGTCGGACATAATTGGCTCCATGTCCTTGAACATATCCTGCATCGCAGCCGTCATCTCGGCTCGCATCTCCGGAGACGCTTCAGGAGTCGACTTTTCCATCTGTTCCTTCATCATGCTCCCGATTTGTTGTTGCATGCTGTTCATCATGACCTGAACCGTCTTGCGAGATTGCATCGCGTCCATCATTTTGAGGATCTGCTCGCGGCTAGCAGGGGCCGAATTATCGACTGCACTTTGACCATAGGCCAAAACAGAGATCAGAAAGAAGAAAACTATCATTGCTAAACCACGCTTCATGCTCGTGCTCCTGATTGTGAGTGAATGAGAGTCAAGGGATGATAGCGCAGAGAACGGACGATGGGAACGGGAATATGAGCAACGGTGAACTGGAAAAAGAAAAGGCCCGGAAGAATCCGAGCCTTGTTTGGAATGAAATTACTACGCCTTCGCTCCGACGCTCAGATCGCCGTGGAAGTTCAGGGCCTTGAGGCCGAGGAACTTCGCGGCGCTGCCGAGTTCTTCTTCAATGCGGAGCAACTGGTTGTATTTCGCAAGACGATCGCTGCGCGATGCCGAACCGGTCTTTATCTGGCCAGCGGCGGTTGCAACTGCCAGGTCCGCGATGAACGCATCTTCGGTTTCGCCAGAACGATGCGAGATCACAGCCGTGTAGCCATTCCGGCGCGCGAGAGCGATCGAGTCAAGGGTCTCGCTGACGCTACCGATCTGATTCAGTTTGATCAGGATTGAATTAGCGACGCCAGCATCAATGCCGCGCTGTAAACGCTCAACATTCGTCACAAAAAGATCGTCGCCAACGAGTTGAACCCGGGTTCCGAGCTCTTGAGTGATCATCTTCCAGCCATCCCAATCGTCTTCGGCGAGGCCGTCTTCAATCGAGACGATCGGGTACTGACGGCACCAGTCAGCCCAGAATGCAACCATCTCTTCAGGCGACTTCTTGCTCTTGTCGGATTTCTTGAAAACGTACTTGCCGCTGTCAAAAAGCTCGCTGGATGCAGGGTCGAGCGCGATGGCAACCTGCTCGCCCGGCTTGTAGCCGGCCTTGGTAATCGCTTCGAGAATGACTTCGATAGCTTCGACGTTCGACTTCAGGGAGGGAGCGAAACCGCCCTCGTCTCCGACAGCCGTGTTGTAGCCGCGCGCCTTCAGGACCGACTTCAGGGTATGGAAGACCTCGACGCCCCAGCGCAATGCTTCACTGAAGCTGCTCGCGCCCACAGGCATGGCCATGAATTCCTGGAAGTCAACGTTATTATCGGCATGCGCGCCGCCGTTCAGAATGTTCATCATCGGGACTGGCAGCACGTTGCCGTACACGCCGCCGAGGTAGCGATACAACGGAACCTGCTGGCTCTGCGCAACGGCGCGAGCTGCTGCCATCGAGACTGCCAAAATGGCGTTCGCGCCCAGTTTCGATTTGTTGGGGGTGCCATCGATCTCCAGCATCTTGTTGTCGATGGCGCGCTGGTCGGCAGCGTCGCAATCCTCCAGCGCCGGTGCGATCTTAGTGCGGATGTTCTCTACAGCTTTGGTTACGCCTTTGCCGAGGTACCGTTTCTTGTCGCCGTCACGCAGTTCGACGGCTTCATGTTCGCCGGTCGAGGCGCCGCTGGGCACGGCCGCGCGCCCGAAGGCGCCGTCAGCAAGATACACATCGGCTTCAACGGTGGGGTTACCACGGGAGTCGAGAATTTCACGTGCGCGAATCTCGACGATTTCGGTAGGGAATGATTGCATTGGTTCTCCGCTCCTTGCGTATTGAATCCCCTCAATTATAGGGGATAGCACTGAGTTGCGCATCAAGCACTCAGAGTGCGCAGATACTAGTGAGCTTTGCCGTTTTCAGCGACTACGGAATCAGCCCGCTTCCTCAGGAGGTCCACACCTTGAGCAAGAGTGAGATTGTCGGGAACACGGATATAGTCGCTGGTATTCTCAATCTGCCGGAGGTCGATGGTCTTGAAGAGGAGAGCCTTTCCGCTGAACTGGATGTTCATGTACGTGGGCTCCCAACGTTTGTTCCCGATGTTGTTCTGCTCAACTATGAAGTGACCGCCCTTGTTCAAGTGCCCAAGAATGCCCCAGCCGAAGCTCACGTCCTGGAACAACGTGGCTTCGATCCTAGCGAGTCGCTCTTCCTGCGGGTCAATGACCATCGTGCCACTCATGGATTTGAAGACCGACGTTTCTCTAGAAGGCGGATTGTAGTTTGGATTGGGCGTGAACTTCAGCTGCACCCATTCTCGCCCGTTCTTGCCGGGGACAACCGCGTCGTACTTATAGGTAAATGCTCTGGGTAGCTCGCGGAACATTCGCTGAACGCGGTCGTTGTCGGCCTGCTGATTTTTTCTTTTTTTGTTTTGCTCTTCAGGACTGGACAGCAGGTGCTGGAGACGCTGATTCTCCTGCTGCCGCTGCTCCTGTGTGAGTGCCTTGTCGTTGATCGCAATCAGATAGGCAACCGTCCCCTGTTGCGTTTCGATCATCATCTTGGTTTTCGAACCGTCCGGGGTCTGTCGCCGGTCCTTGAACATGTAATGAGTTTCGTCGTTGCTTGACTTGAGCTCATTCTCCACCGTCCTTCGAACGAGCTCTTCTGGTGGCATGGACGGCAGCGCAGCTGGGGAGGGCTGCTGCGGTCGGGCGGCGCAGATTCCAAAGCTGCTCAACAAAATCAGGGGCAATAGGGCTTTTAACCTGAACAACAGGCCAGACATATGAATCTCCGTTAGTTTCACTGAGAAGCAGCTTACCCATTTTAGAACCTTAGTGGCGCAGACAAGTTGCTTTTGGGGGCAAGATGGCAGAAGGCAAAGGCATCGGCCCGCCGGAAAAGGCAGTCCCATTGGTGTTTTCAGCCGCGTGGGCGATGTTGGCCGCTGTTCCCCTGGTTTTCGGCCAACAATACCTGCGCGACTCGTTCCGAGCAGGCCGACGCTATGGTAGTTGCAAGGTGGTGGCCAAAGGAGCCTCCGAGTGTTTATTGCGGGTACTCTGATTGAACTCATGTTCTTAAGCAGTTAGGTTGCGGGTGACAGCAAGAGCCGACAACGGATTCTCGGCAGTATACTAACTAGTTCTCGGTCGGTGCCATCGATGAGTAGTCCTGTTCACGTTTTGCGATTGCGCGCCTGCACCAGAGTAACCGCCCCGTTTACGCATCTCGCTTGAAGCGACTAGACGGGTTAAGTATGATTCAGTCGAGTTCCCGAGATATCAGCGCACGTGATGCAGCCCGAGTCAATGCCTGAGCTGTATTCCATTTCCGGGACAACGGTCAGGTATGTGGAAATTCTCTAAAGAACAAGAAAATAGGGCAACAGCGCCCAAATCAGCTTTGCCGGTGGCGACGCATCCCGCACTCATAAGCCAACCGGTTTCCGTTCAGAAATCACCAATAGCTACTCCGAAGGAGGCTCGTTCCGTGGAAACCAATCCAGCCCAGAACTATCGTTCCGATGTGGCGCACATAGGCAAGTCTGTCGTGGTAAAAGGCGAGCTCTCAGGAAGCGAGGACCTTTATCTCGATGGCGAAATAGAAGGTACCGTCGAGCTACACGACCACAGCATCATCATTGGTCCAAACGGTCGAATACGCGCCAGCGTTCGGGCTCGGGAGATCATCGTGCACGGCAAGGTTGACGGAAATCTCTATGGTGGCGAAAAGGTTGAATTGAAGAAATCTGCCGTACTGGTGGGCGACATCTTTACACAGCGCATCGCAATCGAAGACGGAGCGTATTTCAAAGGCGGAATCGATATTCAGAAGGGGGAGAAAGCACCCGCCGTTGAGTCCAAGTCTGCTGCTGCTACCGCAACTACGACGTCCACCAGTTTGCCTACTCCGTAAGTTTGTTACGAGGTAATTGGGGTTCCGAACCGGGGCGTTTGCCCCGGTTTTGTTTTACACTGGAGGCGACGAAGGAGTAGAACTGGTTCCAGTGGCTGACTTTTTCAAATTTCTAAGGGGCGGCGGCGGTCGAGGATCTTCGGATTCCGTTGCGACCGCTGATTCTGATCGCGTCACGCGACGGTGTACCGGCCTTGGCGAACTCGTAAAGGCGCTGTCCTGGCTGGACGGCCAAAAGGTGCTGGATCTTGGTCCGACTTCGCCAGCGAACATTTCTTTCTTCACCAGCATGGGTCAGAGAACCTATGGCGAAGATGTTCTGCTGGCAGCGAGAGATCCGGAGTATCAAGTCGAGGGTGAGGACGGTAGCCGCACCGTAGACGTAGACAAGTTCCTGGCTAACAATCTGACTTTCGAAAAGGAGAGTTTCGATGCAGTTCTGCTGTGGGACATGCCGGATTACCTCAGCGAGCCGCTCGTTAAGCCAGTCGTGCAGAGGATTCAGACCATCATGAAGCCCGGAGCATTGGTGCTCGCATTCTTTCACACCAAGGATGCGGGTCCTGATGCGCCCTACCAGAGGTATCACATCGCCTCGGCGGATACGATAGAGTTGCAGCGTATTCCACTGCCTGCTTCCGGCGGAGATCAGAAGGGGCGCTACGCGCATTTCCGGTTGCAGCGCGTCTTCAACAATCGCCATATTGAGAACCTATTCAGGGACTTTGGTTCGCTGAAGTTCTTCCTCGGACGTGACAACATTCGAGAGGTGCTGGTGGTCAGGTAGACAGCGTCGAGTCCAGTTTGTGAGCGGCAGGTTGAGCCTGCCGCTTTTCGTTTGCGGTTACATTAGGCTGCGCGCGTCAGGCTAATGAACCGGCGAGAAACTGCGGGAACACGCAACACACTTAGGGCGGCTATTTGCAGTTGCTCGGGAAGGCGAAGTAGCTGGCGAATGCGTGCGGCGTTGCGGAAGACGTTGGCGAAGTGTGCTTCGTAGGCGGATCGATATCGTGCAGCTACGGTGGCTAAGGCACATTCTCCTCGCCAGACTGGTGCGAGACTGCGGGCGGCCAGAGAGCCGGAGTTTAGCGCAAGCGAAATGCCGTCCCCGATGAAGGGATCGACGAAGGCTGCAGCATCTCCAGCGTAGAGTATTCCATCGCCCTCTGGCTTTGGTTTTCGGAAGATGAGTGGAAAGGTTGTTACTGGTTCGAACAGCGGTTGCCAGTTTCTGGAACGAGCCCGAAGGAATTTGCTCAGGGCGAAGACCTGGTCAAGGTTCCTGGCGACATCCGGGCGAACCATTGAGCAGACGCTCACGGTGTCCTGTGCGATGGAATCGATTCCGCAGTATCCTCCGTCGAAGAAGTGAAGCTCGACGGTGTCTCGCGGGAAGCTATTGGCATTTCGGAAGTGGGCTTTGATGCCAAGCTGGCGGACTTCTCTGTCAGCAGACGAGTTCTCCCGTTCCTGGAGGTTCGACCAGCGACCTGCGGCGATCAGAAGAGTGCGAGACCGGTACTCTTCCACCTTCGTTTGCACTACGAACTGGTCTGAGTCACGTTGTATTGAGGCAGCTGCGGTGTTCTCCAGCGCTGTTGCTCCTGATAGCGAGGCTGCGCGGAACAGAGCGGAATCCAGATCGTGTCGAGTAATGCTGATCGCACCTGGCGAGATCGGAATATTTGCGTGCACATCTCCCTTGTACAAGCGAGCGTTGCTGATGCGCGGAGCAGGGTCGAGCAGCGCTGCGGCATTGTCCCCGAGCAAGGACCTGAGAAGCTGGATCGACTCGGCAGAGACGAACTCGCCGCAGACTTTGTGGCGTGGATAGTGGCCGCGTTCCAGCAGCAGTACGGAAGCACCTTCGCGTGCGGTGGTGATTGCGGCTGCGCATCCGGCTGGTCCAGCTCCGATGACAATCAGGTCGTAGATCATGCGCAGCGCTTCTCGTTTTCGACTTCGTTTGGAAGCTGCTTCCAAGCGATTGCTCCCATTCGGTAGAGATAGTGACTCTGGATTTCAACTCGCGCCGCATGGGTACTTTTCAGGATGGCTCGTAGTTCATTGGGCGTGTAGGAACGTCGAACAGACGCGACGCCGTCGTGACGCGTGAGACGACTGCGGAATGTCGGAAATCCGGCGTAGATGAGTGCGAGATGTATCGTGCTGCGACGCAGATCGTTGATCAGGACCGCAAGGCGAGCGACTCGCAATGCTTCGCGCATGAATGTCGCTATCTCGTTTGGTTCCAAATGGTGCAGGAACAGAGCGCAGGAGACGAGGTCGAAACTATTGTCGCGGAGCGGCAGTGCCAAAGCATTCGCCACAATACTTGGTCGATATCCGTTCAGGTGCGAAGCGGAGGAATCGAGAAGCATGTAGTGAACGCGTATTCCTGGCGCTAGCCCTTCTTTTGCTGCTGCGGCTACATCGCCGGATCCAGCAGCGACGTCGAGCAGGGTTAACTCGTTCTTTCCCGTCTTCTCTGAGACTTTCTTGATCAGGCTTACGGTTGTGCTGATGCCCCCGAAGCGGCGGTTGATGCGGCGCAAGTCGGCCAACGATGCTTCGATTTCCTCCGGCGTACCAGAGTCGGTGTCAAGAAGTTCGGGCGTGACCACGCGACGCATGACAGTTTTGATTGTTGAGTTGTGAATTTCGATTGCGGGAAACGAAAAGAATTGTTTTGCACTATACGCGAAACAGGGTTACTCCTCGACTCCCGCCAACTCTTCTTCTAGCAGTTGCTTATTGTAGAGGTCTTCGTAGTAGCCGTTGAGGGCCAGGAGTTCGTCATGGGTTCCGTATTCAACGATGCGGCCCTTGTGCAGGACGGCTATGCGGTCGGCGTGGCGAACGGTTGAGACACGATGCGAGATCAGGATCGTTGTGCGTCCGCGCATAAGTTCGCGGAGGTGATTGAGGATTTTGTCCTCGGTATGGGTGTCGACGCTGGAGAGAGCGTCGTCGAGTATGAGGACGCGAGGGTCGCGGATGATGGCGCGAGCGATGGCGGTGCGCTGTTTCTGGCCTCCGGAGAGGGTGATGCCGCGTTCGCCCACCATGGTGTCGTACTTCTCGGGGAAGCCTTCGATATCTGCGGCTATGCTGGCCGCTTCGGCTGCCGCGCGAACCTGTTCGTCGGTCGCGTTCTCTGCACCGAAAGCGATGTTCTCGCGTAGCGTGTCTCCGAACAAGAACGTTTCCTGGGGAACGAAGCCGATACTGCGACGGAGTTGGTCGAGCGTGAATTGGCGGATGGGGCGGCCGTCGATGAGGACGGTGCCGAGCGCGGCGTCGTAGATGCGTGGGATGAGGCTGACCAGCGTTGACTTGCCCGAACCGGTCGGGCCGACGATGGCGAGACTGGTTCCGGCGGGAATCTGGAGATTGATGTCCTCGAGGACGTTGGTGCCGTTGTAGGCGAAGCTGAGGTTGCGGAACTCGATTTCGCCGGAGATCGCCGGACTGGAGTCCGGCGCTACAGCGTCGCTTAAGATTGCCGGACTGGAGTCCGGCGCTACAACGTCGCTTAAGATCGCCGGACTGGAGTCCGGCGGTACAGCGTCGCTTAAGATTGCCGGGCTGGAGTCCGGCGCTACAACGTCGCTCAAGATCGCCGGACTGGAGTCCGGCGGTACGCTGGCGTTGGTGATTTCGGGTTGCTCGCGCATGATCTCGTCGACGCGACCGAGAGATGCTGTGCCGCGTTGGAAGACATCAATCACCCAACCCATAGCGATTACCGGCCATGTCAGCATCGCCATATAGAGATTAAACGCGACAAAACTGCCGATGTTTATGCGATGTCTGAGTACCTCAATACCTCCGACCCAAAGCACAATCATCATTGCTAGCCCGAGCATGGTTTCCAGAGTTGGCCACAACATGCCCCTGATACGAACTAGTTTCAAACTGCGGGCTATGTACTCTCGGTTTTCGGTTTCGAACTGGCTGATCTCAGCTTCTTCCTGAGCGTAGGCGCGAATGACGCGAGCGCCGGAGAAGTTCTCCTGCGTACGGGCGGAGATGTCGGAAAACATTGCTTGAATGCGTTCGAAACGATCATGTATACGACTGCCGAAGTACTGGACGATGATGCTGGCGATAGGGAGCGGTGCGAAGGCGCACAACGTAAGCTTCGGGCTGATGCTAAACATGAAGATGAGCGCGCCGACGGTAAACACGATCGTGTTTGCCGAGTACATGATTGCCGGGCCGAGCAACATGCGGACCGCGTTCATGTCGTTGGTGGCGCGGGCCATGATGTCGCCCGTCCGGGTGCGCTGGTAGTAGGAGTAGGACAACGATTCGAGGCGGCGGAACAGGTCGTTACGCAGATCGAACTCAATCTCGCGGGAAATGCCGATCAGTACCCAACGAGTCAAGAACTGGAATACCCCTTTGACGGAAGCTACGGCGATCAGCAACAGGGAATAATGGACGAGCTTCTGGTGAGTGACACCGGCAGTCAGCCCATTCGTGGCGTTGCGGACCACAAGCGGGAAGAGAATCCACACGCCGTTGTTGAAGAGGACGCAGACGGCTCCCCAGAAGAACTTCACGCGGTACTTGTTGATGTAGGGGAATAACGGTCGTAGGGAGCTGAGCATCGTCACCTTAGATGAATTGTAGCAGCGCAGGACGCAACGTCAGTCAGTAGGGGGCCTCCCCCCTCCAGTCAGTGATTTGTTGAAAACAATGATATTTAGCTGCTTTTTGGCCGTATAGTCAGGCTTTTAAAGGACTTACATGCAAAGTACCGTAAACAAAGGAGTTAGTCAGTCGTTCAAGTGGAGCTTGATGCTCTCTTCCTCGGGGTCTTTGACCGGCTTGCGAGCGTGCCAGGCGCGAAGACCGAAAGCAATGACTAGTCCCACGAGGATCGCCGCACCGAGAACATACTTCAAAGCCGGGATCCAGATGACGAACCCCACGATAGCTATCACCGAAACCAGTATTGCTGCTGTGCCTTTGAAGTTCATTGTGGCTCCTATGAATATTATGACAAATCGCGAGCACTGAATCCGACACGAACGGGGGAATTATATCTCCAGTGAGAACATCTATTTGCGATGAAATCGGGGGAGATTGAGGGTTGACGGATTCAACGTGGATTTCAACGCAAAGGACTCAGAGGACGCAAAGGCGAACATTGCCGACAGAGTTGTTTCGCCCTGAAGGGTTGACCGCAGCGTCTAAAGGCGCGTTAACTCATCGCCATTTACGGCACGGCTGAAGCCGTGCCCTTCCCAAACGGTTCAGCGCAAGGGCGAGCGCAGGATGCGCTCGCGACAGCCGGCGGGACGCCAGCGCTCCAACAGACCGGCGCTACAACAGTCTGCACCGACAATCTACGTCGGGACTTTGAGGATCATGTAGCCGCCGATGAAGCCGAAGATGAGATCGGGGGACCAGGCGGCCAGGAGTGCTGGTAGTTGATTAGCGTTGCCGAGGTCTTCGAAGAGGCCGGAGGATACCCAGTAGACGACGGCGATTCCGATGGCGACGGCGACTCCGGTGAGCGCGCCCTTCTTGGCAGTGGACAATGCGAACGGGATCGCCAGCACCGCCATCACGAAAGTGATCAGCGGATATGAGAACTTTTTCTGAAGCTGGACTTTCAAGCGCACGACATCGAAGCCGCTCTGCTGGAGTTCGTGAATGTACTGCCGCAGCTCGGAGTAGTTCATTTCCGAGGACTGCTTCACCTCTTTGAGGAAGTAAGCAGGGGCCTCGTTGATCTCTTTGAATGTGCTGACTTCGAAGGTGCGATAGTCGGCTACCGATGAGCCCCTGAAGTCACGCTCCCAGCCTTGTTCGAACACCCACTTGTGAAGATCTTCGTCCCAGTGTGCGCGCGTGGCATAGATCCGCTTCGTGATTTCGAAAGTGTTGGGATCGAACTCGAAAACGGAGATGCTGCCGAAGCGGTTCTTATAGGCGTCGAAGAACTCGTAGTAGAACATCGTGTTGTTCTCGCCAAAGATCCACTTGCGGTCGGGGCGCAGGTAAGTCTGCGCCGGCTTGCCCTTGATTTGGTTGCGGAGTGCGTCCTGACGCTTGTTAGCGTGCGGGAGATAAAACTGGTCGAAGAAGAACAGGCCAACCGAGATCATCGCTGCAATGAAGAGAACGGGAACGATCATACGATAGATGCTGATGCCCGTGGCCTTCATGGCCGTGATTTCGTTCGTCTTGGACATGATGCCGAACACGACCAGGACAGCGAGTAGTACGCTGAGGGGTGTCATGTTGTAGATCATGTAAGGCGTCACGTTGAGGAGGTAGTCACCAACAAGGATGAGGGGGACTTTGTTGGCGACGATGTCCTTCAATAATTCGAAGAAGGTGAAAACAAGCAGCAAAACGAGGAATGTCGCGAGGATCATTCCGAGGTAGATCATGAAGTCCTTGAGAACGATGTCATCAAGGAGCATCGGGAACTTCGTATGAAGGAAACGCTGACGCCACATCTTGCGTTCGATGGACGTGCCGTTGGCGAAAGTAGGGGTGAGATGGCGACCACGCTCGCCCAGCCAATCTTTGAGCTGCGACCACGCAGCCTTTACCGAAATGATTTCGATCGGCATACGTCCGACGCGCCAAATCAAGATCACGCCGCCAACGAAGAAAAGAATGTTGCCGAGCCAGATAGCTGGCGCAACCGGCAATTTTCCCTGGCGGGCGAGAGCTATGCCGGAGAGCATCGCGAAGTAGTACAGGAAAACAAGAACGATGGTCAGGACGAAGCCGGTCGATTTTCCTCCGCGTTTCGCCGAGAGACCCAGGGGAATGCCGACTAGCGCCAATACGAGGCATGCTGCGGCAAAAGCGAAGCGGCGGTGAAACTCGATCCAATAGGTGCGCTGCTTAATCCGGTCAGGTTCCGACTTGGCGAGGCGCCAGAGTTCCGTAGTGGTCAGCTCACTGACGGGTGCGATTTCTCTCGTACGCGGCGTGTCGCTGGCGGGCAGGGCGATCACGATATCGGACGAATCAAAGGTCGACGCTTGATATTGATCGGGCTGCTTAACGACGGTCTCGTGTTGAGCGCCGTTCTTCAGGTGAAGACGGAGGCGATCGCCGGACTCGTTGACCACAATGCCGTCCCGAGCAACGGTGACTTTCGGCGCCGAAGGCGTGCTGATGTCAGCGAGAAAGACACCTTTCCATCGGGCTGCGCCTTGCGCCGGAACAGTGTCCTGGACGTAAAGGACATAGTTCTTCAGATCTTCGTAGAACACGCGCGGCTGAACTTCGAAAGATGCCTGTGACGCCTTGAGGCGGTCCTGCAGATGATCGAGGGCGAGAGCTGCGCGTGGCGCCAAAAACGCATTATTAAATACCGCAATCGCAACGGCCGCAACGACCAGGATCATGATGATCCGCACAAAGGCGAGGGAACCCATGCCGGAGCTGCGCATTGCGGTGATTTCACTATCAGCGGCAAGGCGGCTAAGTCCGATGAGGATGCCGACAAGAACGGCCATGGGAATCGTGAAGGTCAGTGTTGTCGGGACCGTGTAGAGGAAGATTTCTGCAACACTGGAGAGAGGTGCGCTCTGACGGACAACGAGAGCCAGATACTTTCCCATGACGGGCATGAAGAAGATGAACGTAAAGACAACCGCGCCGATAGCAGCGTGTGACAGCACCTCTCGGAGAATGTAACGGGTCAGTATGCGCATCAGGGACACACGAAGGATAACAAATTTGCACGTGTGGTGATTGGGGATTTGGAGAAAACCGCTCTCGGTGAAAAGGGTTGCAACCGGTCACAATACCGAGGTGCATACTGAGGTGCGAAATAGTACCATTCGCTGCTAATACTTGGCGGTTCTGTGAGTTACGCACAGTTAGTGCAGCAGGACAACCCTCTTTTGCATCTTTAAGAACGTGGGTAGCTCCGTCTATACTGGTAGGAGGAATGACTCTGTCTGAAAGCAAAACCTTGCTTCTGTTGAAGCCCCGTGGCTTCTGTGCTGGGGTTGTGCGGGCGATCGACATCGTCCGCATTGCGCTGGATACCTTCGGCCCCCCAATCTACGTGCGCAAAGAAATTGTGCATAACCGCTATGTGGTCGAGGAATTGTCGGCCAAAGGCGCCGTGTTTGTGGATGAGGTCGAGGAGGTTCCGGAAGGCGAGCGCGTGATTTACAGCGCGCACGGTGTCGCTCCGGAGGTCCGGGAAGCGAGCAAGCTTCGACGGTTGAGGGTGATCGATGCGACGTGTCCACTGGTGACGAAGGTACACGTTGAGGCCGTTCGATTTGCGAAGGAAGGTTACTCGCTGATCCTGATCGGACACCATGATCATGATGAGGTGATCGGGACTCTAGGAGAGGCTCCGGTGGTGACGCAGGTTGTGGGCTCGCCTGAACAGGTGGAAGATCTCGTCGTGCCGAATCCGGACCGAGTTGCGTATCTCACGCAAACGACGCTGAGCTTGGACGAAACGGCCGGGATCATTGAGGCGCTCAGGAAGAAATTCCCGAACATCACCGGGCCATCGGCTCAGGATATCTGCTATGCGACGCAGAATAGACAGACTGCGGTGAAGAACGCTGTCGGCAATGCGGATCTGTTGCTGGTTGTGGGTTCGGTGAATAGCTCGAACTCGAACCGACTTGTCGAAGTTGCCAGAAATCATGGAACGGCTTCGCACTTGATTGAGAACTACAAGGCGATTAAGCCCGAGTGGCTGGACGGCGTGAAGACGGTTGCGCTGACGGCAGGAGCTTCGGCTCCGGAATGCCTGGTAGAAGAAGTCGTTAACATGCTGGGGCAGTCGGGCTTCAGCGACGTACGCGAGATCGAAGTAATGCCGGAGAACGTGCGCTTTGGGTTGCCGATCGAGATCGTCGACGCAACGTCGGGTTTGCCCGTGGGGCGATCAGGAGCGGCAGCTTCGGAGGTTGTGAGTGGGGAATGAGAAAGGGATGATAGATCCCGGTTCGCAAGTTCGTACTCAGATACGGTTCGGAAAGCTCGACGGAGCCAAGGCGCGATTGGACGCCGCGCTCGACGCCGCTAAAGAGTACCTCTTCTCAATTCAGCAGGAAGACGGGCATTGGTGCGGGGAACTGGGCGCCGACACAACACTCCAGTCAGACTACATTCTGTTTCATCGTCTGCTCGGGACGGGTAGTGAAGAGCGGCTTCAGAAAGCGGCAAAGGACATCATTAACCGTCAAAATGCGGACGGTGGCTGGTCGATTTACGATGGTGGGCCGTCGAATGTCAGCGCGAGCGTGAAGGCGTACTTCGGGCTGAAGCTGGTCGGCTATGCTGCGGAGCACCCCGCGCTGGTGAAGGCGCACGAATGCATCGATCGTCTCGGCGGAGTGACCGCGGTCAATACATTCACGAAACTCTATCTCTGCTTTATGGGGCAGTACGACTACAATGCTGTCCCGGCGATTCCGCCTGAGATCGTTCTGTTTCCGAACTGGTTCTGGTTCAATATCTACGAAATATCTTCGTGGTCGCGCGCGATCCTGGTGCCGCTTTCAATCGCATACGCAAAGAAGCCGTTTAAGAAGATTCCGCCGGAGCAGGGAATTCAGGAACTATTCCCCGGCGGAGATATGCAGAGCGTCAATCTGCACCTGAAGTGGGACAAGAAGCTGATCAGCTGGCGTAACTTCTTCCTGGTCATGAACCAGATGGTGCATTTCTTCGAGCGCGTGCATATCAGGCCGCTGCGTTCGCTGGCGCTGAAAAAGGCTGAGAAGTGGATGCTGGAGCGCTTCGAGATGAGCGATGGGTTGGGCGCGATCTATCCGGCATTGTGGAACGCGGTTGTGGCGCTGCGCTGCCTGGGATACTCGATGGATGATCCGCAGCTGATTCGCGCGATCGACGAGTTTGAGGCGCTTGGAATCGAAGAGGGCGATACCTTCCGAATGCAGCCGTGCAAGTCGCCTGTGTGGGACACGGTTTATGCCATGTTCGCGCTGGGAGAAGCGGGTGTGCCGCGCAAAGATCCGCGAATGGTTGCCGCCGCGGACTGGGTGCTGAAGAAGCAGGTGACGCATAGGGGCGATTGGGCCGTGAAGGTGAAGAACGTCGCTCCGGCCGGCTGGTATTTCGAGTACAACAACGAGTTTTATCCCGACGTGGACGACAGCGGCATGGTGAACCTGGCGTTGGCGCACGTCGAGCATCCGAATGAGCGCTATCAGCACGATTCGGTGAAGCGGGCCATCGATTGGATTTTGGCAATGCAGTGCAAGAACGGCGGATGGGCATCGTTCGACAAGGACAATACGCGAATGGTGTTCCAGTACATTCCCTTTGCCGATCACAATGCAATGCTCGATCCGCCAACGGTGGACATTACTGGGCGAATGCTGGAGATGCTCGCTGCGTACGGTTTCACGATGGAACACCCGGCGGTGAAAAGGGCAATCGAGTTCATCAAGAAAGAACAAGATCCGGACGGATCGTGGTTCGGGCGCTGGGGCGTCAACTATATCTATGGAACCATGCTGTGCTTGCGTGGACTGGAGGCTATCGGAGTCGATCCTAACGAGCCGTTCATGCAGCAAGCTGCCGAGTGGTTGCGGAGCATCCAGAACGCGGATGGCGGCTGGGGTGAAACGGTCGGTTCCTATGACGATCCGGGACTACGGGGGCAGGGTGAGAGCACGGCTTCGCAGACTGCTTGGGCGGTCATGGGGCTACTTGCTGCGGGCGACACACGCAGCGATTGTGTCGCGCGCGGAATCGCGTACTTGCTGGAGACACAACGCCCGGACGGATCGTGGTTCGATCGCTACTATACCGGAACGGGATTTCCGAAGGTCTTTTATCTGAAGTACTACATGTATGCCGAGTACTTCCCACTGATCGCGCTGGCAACATATGCAAAAGTGATGAACCGTGCGAACGAAGAACTAGCACGTGCATAGCGGACTCAGAATATCTAGAAGTTTGGAACGAGGGACGAACAAGTAATGCGATTTCCATTGTCGTTAACGACGGACCTTACGAAGTACATCGTGAAAAAGAAACTGGCGGGCGAGAAGAAATTCCCGCTGGTGATGATGCTTGAGCCTCTTCATGCGTGCAATTTAACCTGCACAGGCTGCGGTAGAATCCGCGAGTACGAGAGCACGATCAGGGAAGTGATCCCAGTCGAAGAATGTCTCAAGGCTGCCGACGATTGCGGCGCCCCGATGGTCTCGATTTGCGGTGGTGAGCCGCTGATCTACAAGGAGATTGGCCGGCTTACGGATGAGTTGCTGAAGCGCAAGAAGCACGTGATTCTCTGCACGAACGGCATGTACATCCGGAAGAAGATTGGGGAATTCAAGCCGACGGACCGTTTCACGTTCAATGTCCACCTTGATGGAATGAAGAAGTCTCACGATCTGGCAGTTGAGCGCGATGGTGTCTTCGATGAAGCGATTGAGGGTATCAAGTGCGCCAAAGAAAAGGGCTTCAGGGTTACGAGCAACACGACCGTCTATCTCGAGACGGACATGAAGGAAATCGAAGCGCTTTATGAACTCCTGGCGACGATGGGCGTCGATGGACACACGATCTCGCCGGGGTACTCTTACAGCGCGGTGCAGACCAAGGAAATCTTCCTGGACCGCGCGATGGTTCGGGAGAAATTCAAGGACATAAAGCGGCTGGCGAAGAAGTTCCCGATCATTAACTCGCCGATTTATACGGAGTTCCTGGCCGGTGATCGCGAATTGATGTGCACGGCATGGGGAACGCCGACCTTCAACACCAAGGGCTGGAGAGCCCCATGTTACCTGATGACGGATGGGCACTATCCGACATTCAAGGAATACATTGAGGAGACGCCGTGGGAGAAGTACGGTTACGGGCGTGATCCGCGATGCGAAAACTGTCTTGTCCATTCTGGATATGACACCAGTGCCGCGAGCGGCCAGAATGCGAAGTTTGGCGATACGTGGAAGCTGCTTGCGTTCACGCTGTTCGGGTAGTTCGCCCTGAAGGGTTTACCGCAGCGGCTGAAGCCGCTTTGTTTCTGCGGAATATTGATACCGCGAGCGGTGTCCCAACCCAGAGCAATCGATGGGATCGCGGTAGCTGACTACATTTTCTGAGAACTGTTCTTGAAGGCTTTCGTTACGGGTGCGACGGGATTTGTTGGGAGTCATGTGGCGCGTGTGCTGCATGAAGCCGGCGCACAGGTGCGTGTGCTGGTGCGTGCGACAAGCCGGACGGACAACATAGATGGTTTTCCGAACGACAGGGTTGTCGGAGATCTGATCGACGTTGACAGCCTGAAAAAGGGTATGTCGGGATGCGATGCTGTTTTTCATGTCGCGGCGGACTATCGTTTGTGGGCGCGAAACTCAGCAGAGATGTTCCGTGCGAACGTGGGTGGGACACGGAATGTCATTGAGGCCGCGACACTCTCGGGCGTGCGAAGGATCGTGTATACGAGCAGCGTTGCCACAATGGGATTCAGCAATGGGCATCCCGCTACGGAGGATTCACCTGTCGCGCTGGCGGACATGATTGGGCCGTATAAGCGCTCGAAGTTCGTTGCGGAAGAGGCGGCGATCAAGGCGGCACAGGATGGCGTTGATTTGGTTATTGTGAATCCGACTACGCCAGTGGGCGAGCAGGATATTAAGCCGACTCCTACAGGGCGCATCATCCTGGACTTCTTGAAACGCAAGTTTCCGGCGTATGTGGATACGGGATTGAACTTGGTTGATGTGACTGCGTGTGCGCGGGGCCACGTTGCGGCGTTTGAGCGGGGGCGCGCCGGCGAGCGTTACATTCTGGGCGGAGAAAATCTCACGCTGAAGCAGATATTGGACAAGCTCGGCGCGATTACCGGGCTGCCGTCGCCGAGTGTGAAGTTACCTTATGCGGTTGCTTTCGCGGCAGCGGTGGTGGACACGACGGTCAATGGAATAATTCGCCGCCGCGAACCGCGCGCAACGATTGATGCGGTTCGCATGGGCCGCAAGAAGATGTTCGTCACGTGCACGAAGGCAGCGCAGGAACTGGGGTGGAAGGAAGTCCCGGTCGATGGGGCCCTTAGGCGCGCTGTCGACTGGTTCCGAGCACACGGTTATGTCAGCTAAGGTCGTCATCATCGCCGCGATGGAGCGTGAGATTGCGGGACTGGTGAGAAAGTGGGAAGTTCAGCCGGGCAGCGCCTCGGCGGTAGGCCGCTCGTTCACAATGGGCGAAGCCGTTGTGGTTTGTGCGGGGATCGGAGCTCGGGCAGCGCGCTCGGCGACCGAGAGCGCGGTTGAACGGTACAAGCCTGAGTTGCTGGTATCGGCAGGTTTAGCTGGCTCGCTGGTTCCGACGTTGAGAGTTCCAGAAGCGGTGATTCCTGCGACGATTGTTAACTCGGCGACAGGCGAGCATTACGAGACTGGGCACGGAAGCGGCATCCTCGTAAGTGCTTCGGGCGTTGCGGGGGCGCAAGCCAAGTTGCTGTTTGCACGCCAGTATTCGGCGCAGCTTGTGGACATGGAAGCGGCGTCGGTTGCCGAAGTGGCCAGGCAGCACGGGATTGCATTCACGGCGGTAAAGGCTATTTCTGACGATTGTGGCTTTGACGTCCCGGACATGGAGCCATTCGTAGACGCGCGCGGTGCGTTCCGGATGGCAAAATTTGTGGCGCATGTTGCCGTTCATCCTCGGATGTGGAGAACGGTTCGAACACTCGGGGCGAACACTAGACGGGCCGCGAATGAGCTCTGCACCGTGCTTGCGCGAGTGATAGACGATGCGACCGCTCAAAGTGGCGGGCATCCTGTTTCGAAGGGGAAGGAATTGGGTTCGAGATGACGGTTGCAGTGGATACGAGAAACAATGGGGTAGTCAGCAAGATTCCGACTACGATGCTCGCGGCAGTGTACCGCGGCATCAATGACGTGCGAATGGAGACTGTGCCCGTTCCTGAGATTGGAAACGGGGAATTACTGATTCGGGTCCATACGTGTGGAGTTTGCGGAACGGATCTCAAGAAGATCAGCACGGGTTCGCATTCTGCACCTCGAATCTTCGGCCATGAGACAGCGGGAGTTGTCGTCAAGGTTGGCGAAGGCGTGAGCAAGTACCAGGTTGGCGACAGGGTTTTGGTTTTTCATCACATCCCGTGCGGGCATTGCTACTACTGCGATCGTAAGGTCTTCGCACAGTGCCCGACCTACAAAAAAGTAGGGTGTACGGCTGGTTTCGAGCCTAGCGGCGGCGGCTTTTCTGAGTACGTTCGGGTAATGGAGTGGATTGTCCGTCTGGGCGGGGTAGTTCCTATTCCAGATGAGGTTTCCTGGGAGCAGGCAGCGTTTGTCGAACCCGTGAATACGTGCATGAAAGGCGTGGAAACGCTGAACCTGAAGCCGGACGAGACGGTCCTGGTGATCGGGCAGGGACCGATAGGTATCATTCTGTCATTGTTGAGCCGCCGGAAGGGTGTTCATGTTATAACTTCCGATTTATTCCCGGAGAGGCTTACAATTGCTAAAGCTTTTGGGCTAAGGGATTCCATTGACGCGTCCTCTAGGGATACAGTAAGTTCCATTTTGGAACTCACCGATAGTAGAGGAGCCGACGCAGTTATTCTTGCAGTCGGCAGCAATGCGTTGATCCCGGTATCTATGAATGCGGTCCGCCCTGGCGGACGGGTACTCTTATTCGCTCAGACGGTTCACAGTGAAGCAAAGTTCGACCCTGCTGCCGTCTGCGTAGATGAGAAGACGTTGCTGGGCTCCTACAGTGCCTCTGTGGACCTGCAGGAAGAATCTGTAAGGTATGTGTTCAGCCGTGAAGCGGAACTTGAGAAGCTGGTGAGTCATCGATTTCCGCTAGAAAAGGCGGTAGAGGCGTTGACCTTGGCTGCCCACCCACAATCCGACACGTTGAAGCTGATGATTCAGCCGGGCAGCAAGTGGGAAGGACGAATTTAGTGAATGGACAAATGACAGCTGCCGTCCTCTACGGCAAAGAGGACGTTAAGATTCAGCAGGTTCCAATTCCTCGCGTCGGCGAGGGAGAAGTGCTGATAAAGGTCCATGTAGCACTCACCTGCGGCACCGACCTGAAGGTCTATAAGCGTGGATACCACGCGCGAATGATCGTCCCTCCAGCTCTCTTCGGGCATGAACTGGCCGGAACAATTGAGGAGGTCGGTCCTGGAGTCAAGAATTTCAAGAAGGGGCAGCGAGTTGTTGCCCTGAACTCAGCTCCTTGCGGCCAGTGTTTCTATTGCTCGCGCCATCAGGAAAACCTCTGCGAGGATCTGTTGTTCAATAACGGAGCCTACGCCGAGTACATCAAAGTTCCGCGCCGGATTGTTGAGAGCAACATGCTCGCCGTTCCTCCAAATGTGAAGTACGAGGAGGCAGCCATGGTTGAGCCGCTGGCGTGCGTACTTCGAGGTTTGCATGAGACCAGTCTTGAGATTGGCGACACGGTAGCGGTGATCGGCGGTGGTCCGATTGGCCTGATGTTCATGCAGGTGGCCAAGCTGACAGGATGTAACGTGATAGCCGTGGTCAAGCGTGATTCGCAAGTAGCTTTCGCGCGGAGGATCGGCGCTGACGAAATCGTGCAGATCACTCAAGTGCAGGACCCGGTTGAGGCGGTGAGAGCTCTCTCGCCAGACAGAAGAGGCGCTGACGTGGTCGTAGAAGCCGTCGGCAGGCCAGATGCCTGGGAGCAGGCGATCGAGATGGTGCGACGAGGTGGCACGGTCAATTTCTTCGGCGGATGCGCGAGTGGTGCGAAAGTGCGCTTGGATACGAACCGTCTGCATTACTCGGAAGTGAGTCTGAAGGCTACGTTCCACCATACGCCAGACGCAGTGCGTAAAGCGTTCGCATTGATTGCTGAGAAGAAGGTTAAAGGAACCGACTACATCACGAGCGAAGCGCCGTTGACCGAGCTCAACAGCGTATTGCGGCACATGCTTAATCGCAACGGTGACATCAAGACAGCCATAATCCCAGGGCACTAGGCTGGAATTCAATCCAATGGTGCCATTCCCCAGCAACGACCCTGAACAACACGGGCTGGATCAAGCCCCTGTGTTTGTCGATGAACGCTCTGCTTTGTTGGAGGCGGGGTGGGCTGCTTTGCCTTCGGAATATCGAATTCCGGATGAAGCGCCGTCCCTGGCTGATGCGAAGGCGTATTGCGAGAGGCTCGCGCGCAGTCATTACGAGAACTTTTCGGTCGCTACTTGGTTCCTGCCGAAACGGTTGCGCCCTCACTTCCACAGCGTGTATGCGTACTGCCGGATCTCGGATGATCTTGGGGATGAGGTCGGGAACACGCAGCAGTCTCTGGCGCTTCTTGACGCCTGGGAGCGGGAACTGGACGAGTGTTATGACGGTACACCGCGGCATCCGGCGTTCGTGGCATTGCGAGAGACGATTCGAGCGTGTGAGGTACCGAAGGACCCCTTTGCGAATCTGCTGAAAGCGTTTCGTCAGGACCAGACGATGACGCGATACGAGTCATTCGATGACGTGCTCGGGTACTGCAAGTATTCGGCGAACCCGGTCGGTCACCTTGTTCTTTATCTGTGCGGGTATCGCGATGAAGAGCGGCAACGCTTGTCGGACTTCACTTGCACTGCCTTGCAGCTCGCGAACTTTTGGCAGGACGTAAAGGTAGACTACAGCAAAGGGCGAGTCTATCTGCCACTGGAAGACTTGAGACGGTTTGGCGCGACTGAACAGCAGATCGCAGATAGCCGATTCGATGAGTGCTTTCGAGAACTGATGCGGTTTGAAGTCGATCGTGCGATGGATTGGTTCAGGCAGGGATTGCCGCTCGTCGAGAAGCTCGACCGCGAGTTGGCGGTCGATATTGAGCTGTTCAGCCGTGGCGGCATGGAGATACTGAAGGCGATCGAGCAGCAGGGGTATGACGTTCTGACGAGTCGTCCCGCGATTTCCAAGTCAAGAAAATTGAAGCTCGTGGCGAAAGCTGCCGTGGGGAGGATACTAGCCTGATGGCCGCGTATACACAAGACGTCCGGCCTGGTGCCGCTGCAAGCAAGACGACATCGCTGCAGTTGCGCGCCGCATATGCCGTGTGTCGGAGCATCGCCCGAGCGGCGGCCAAAAACTTCTACTACGGATTTCTGGCGCTTCCTCGGTACAAGCGAAATGCCTTGTGCGCGCTGTATGCATTCATGCGCCATGCGGATGACATTAGCGATGATCCCGCGTTGCCGATGGAAGAGAAGCGTCAAAAACTGGAGCAGTTTAGTGAGAAGCTGCACAGGGTGCTGTTAGGTGAGGCTACTGACGATCCGGTGATGCTTGCGGTGGCGGATACCCAACGGCGGTACAAGATACCGGCTGAACTACTGGATCAGCTCGTTTATGGCACGACGATGGACGTGCAAGAGTGCATTCCACCGGTGATGGAACCGCGGCCGATTGCTGCGCCGCCTCCGGCGGTGCTGTACATGAATTTTGACGATCTGTACCGGTATTGCTATCACGTTGCATCGGTGGTTGGGCTGGCCTGTATCCATATTTTCGGGTACAAGGACAAGCAGGCAGAGCGGCTGGCGGAAGAGACGGGCATCGCTTTTCAACTGACGAACATTATCCGCGACGTAAAGGAAGACGCGCAGATGGGGCGTGTTTATCTGCCGCAACAGGATCTTCAAAAATTCGGCATATCGGAAGCGGAGATGGTGAATTTCGATCATCCCGAACACTTCCGGCCTTTGCTTGAGTTTGAGGCGCAACGTGCACGGGACTTTTATGTCTCAGCCGAGAAGCTTCTGCCGCTGATTGATGAGGATAGTCAGCCCGCGCTATGGACGCTGGTTGAAATATACCGAAGGCTGCTGGAGAAGATTGCCGCGAACGGCTACAACGTCTTTGGCGAGAAGATCCGGCTGACAACGCGCGAGAAGCTTGTGGTGCTCGCCAAGGGCATGTGGCGGCGCTTCGTATGAGTTCTGAGGGGAAGTCGGTCGCAATTGTTGGCGGAGGGCTTGCGGGACTGTCGGCGGGCTGTGCGCTGGCCGATGCGGGATTCAGGGTCACTGTCTATGAGCGGCGTCCGTACCTGGGTGGACGCGCATCGTCATACGAGCATCCGGCAACAGGCGAAATCGTCGACAATTGTCAGCACGTTCTTCTCGGCTGTTGCACGAACCTGATTGATCTCTATAAACGCATCGGGGTTGAGAACCAGGTGCGCTGGTACGACCGGATGACGTTCATCGAGCCGGGCGGCAGACGATCTGAGATTGCCATGACGAGTCTGCCGGCGCCGATGCATACGGCACCGTCTTTCTTGCGGTCTCATGCTCTTTCATTCAAGGACAAGCTGTCGATTACGCGGGCGATGTTTGCGCTCATGCCCCGGCTGCCCGAAGACGATGGCACGGACTTTCTTACGTGGCTGAAGCGACACGGGCAAACGAAGCGGGCGATCGAGCGATTCTGGAACGTCGTGCTGGTGAGCGCGCTTAATGAGGACCTCGACAAGACTTCCGTTAGAAGCGCGGCCCTCGTGTTTCGTGATGCGTTCCTGAAATCGGCTGAAGCGGGAACGATGGGCGTTCCAGCAGTTCCGCTAACTCAGCTTTACAGCGAAGCCGGTGAGTACATACGAGAACGCGGCGGAACGATAGAGTTGCGTGCGGTAGTTGAAAGCGTTCAGGGAAGCGTGTTTCGCAAGTATGGAACGGAGAATGGCGCGGCGAAGAAGGACAGGCTCGATCCCGCTGTGCGACTCTGCATCGCGGGGTCGGAGGCATCGCCGGATTTCGCAGTGCTGGCGGTCCCGTTTGACGTTCTGAGCAAGATCATTCCCGATTCGTCACCTGCGCGGCCACTCAGGGAAAAGCTGGAGAAGTTTGAAACCTCACCGATCACTGGCGTTCATCTCTGGTTTGATCGTGAGATTACCGGCCTTGATCACGCTGTTCTGCTGGATCGGACGATCCAGTGGATGTTCCACAAGTCTCGCATACAGGCGCGCGTCGGCAAACAAGGAGAAGGGAAGCCAGTCGGCAGTTACATCGAACTGGTCATCAGCGCCTCGAACTCGCTGGTTCAGAGATCGCGCGGGGAGATCGTTGATTCGGCTGTTCGCGAGTTGGCGGAGTTTTTCCCCGAGGTGAAGAATGCGACGCTGCTGAAGTCTACGGTGATCAAAGAGATCCACGCGACGTACTCGCCGAAGCCAGGATCGGACGCGCACCGCCCGGGACCAGAGACGGCGTGGCCGCAAATTTTCCTTGCTGGCGATTGGACCGCGACTGGCTGGCCAGCCACAATGGAGAGCGCCGTTCGGAGCGGATACATTGCGGCTGAGTCGCTGTGTCGCGCAGCCGGAGTCGGGCGGCGATTCCTTGTCGATGATCTTGCTCCTAAGGGGCTCATGCGCCTGTTCAAGTAATTGCTTCTTCTCTCCCAATACTCGTTAAAATAGAGTTTCTTGGTCGCGCGTAACTTGCGTGCGTCCGGGAGTGTGGGGACGGGGCTGTGCCCCGTTCGGAGACCTTCCCCTACACGAACATGGAAACGAGAGATCAGAACTACAGATGCATCCACACGAAATCATTTTCTGGGTTGTTTTCAACGTGTTCGTGCTGGCGATGTTGGCACTGGACTTGGGTGTCCTTAATCGCAAAGCACACGTCGTCAAGTTTCGCGAGGCGATCGGCTGGACGATCATGTGGATCAGTCTGGCCATTTTGTTTGCTATCGGCGTGTACTTCTGGCGCGGCCGGACGACAGCGCTTGAATTCACCACGGGCTATGTCGTCGAGTTGGCGCTCAGTGTCGACAACCTGTTCGTATTCATTCTGATCTTCCGCTACTTCAATGTGCCGAAGCGTCATCAGCACAAGGTACTGTTCTGGGGGATTTTGGGCGCGCTGATCATGCGCGGTGTTTTCATTGCTGCCGGAGTGACGCTCATAAACATGTTCCACTGGGTGATCTACGTTTTCGGAGCGTTTCTGGTTTTCGTTGGTTTCCGGCTTGCGTTTCAGAAGGCAGATGAGAGCGTTCATCCGGAGAACAATTATGCCGTGAAATTGCTAAGGAAGTTCGTTCCTGTCACGAAAGATTTCGATGAGGGCAACTTCTTCGTCCGGAAGAATGGGCTGTTCGCGACTCCGCTCTTCGTCGTGCTGATTGTGGTAGAGACGACGGACATCATCTTTGCGGTGGACTCAATCCCGGCCATACTCGCGATCACGCGTGATGCTTTCATTGTCTATACCTCGAATGTGTTCGCGATCATGGGGCTGCGTGCGATGTACTTCGCCTTGGCGGGAATGATGGAGATGTTCCACCACCTGCACTACGGATTGTCGCTGGTTCTTGTATTTATTGGCGCCAAGATGCTGACGTCGAACTACTATCCGATCCCGACTGAATGGGCGCTTGCTGTAGTGGCATTGTTGCTGGGCGTATCGATTGCCGCGTCGTTGATGTTCCCGCCAAAGAAGAAGCTGGAAGTAGATGTGGCGGAATAGAAAAGGCGACGACGGGGCAAAGCCCCGTCGTCCAATTGGCAATGCTTTTTCGATCCCTCTTACGGTGTGACGAATTTGGTGCTCGCCGTGGTCTTCAGCCTAAACGTCGTCTCGGGTAAGTGCTCGTTCATCTTAATGTTGGAGTACTTTGCCAAGCGGTAGTCGCCTGAAGGTGAGAAGAACTGCTGCTGGATTGAGACACCTCGTGCAGTGTCAATCCAGAGTACGATGCGGTTGAAGTTGTTGCGCACCTCGGCCGACTTGGGGCGCAGTTCCAGTTTTGCCGTTTCGATGCCGCCCAATTTCTCGGTGCCGGCGTACTTCACGTCAAAAGACTTCAGCAGGTCGCGCCCATTGCCGCCGAAGCCAATCACGAGGAACGTCTCGACCTCGTTCTTGTTTTTGCCAACCTTGTAGTTCGTCACCTGGTCGATGCTGGGCTGATACACCTTCACCGATTCGGCAGCATAGAGAATGTAGCGCTTGTCGGCCTGACCATTGTGTTCTCTTACGTCGGCAGCCATGCGCATCTGCTTCCCGCCGTGATGAAAATAGATGCTGCCTTTCTGAATGTCGTGCTCGTCAACGACTTTTGTGTACTGGTCCCAGGCGAAGTCCGCCTGCGCGGTGTCGAAGTTTTCGGAAGTGACGTCCATTAGGTCGAGAACACCGTCGAGTCCGGAGCGAGTCGTTGTAGCGGCTTTTGCCCCGGTTAGTTCGGCGACCAACCCCTCTGCACCGTAGATCGTCTTCAGAGCTTCGGTGATTCCGCGTCCATCCACGTGCAAGGAGCGCCCGAATTTGTCTTCGTACATGAAGTTCCACGCGTTGGAATAGATGTTACCGTCGAAGATGATGCCGACGACCTCACCTGCGGTGTTTACGACCGGCGATCCGGAGTTGCCGCCGATGATATCTGCCGTTTCGATCACGTTCAGCGGAGTATCGAGTTTGAGCTTTGACTTGGCCTTCATCCATGATTCGGGCAGCTGATAGGGAGGCTTGCTGCCGTGGGCCGTTGCGTGTTCAAAGGCTCCGCCGATCGTTGTGAAATAGGGCAGCTTGGTTCCGGGGGGCGTTGGGCCGTCGTTGCCCTCCGTATATCCCGCGACCTTGCCATAGCTGAGACGAAGCGTAAACGTCGCATCGGGATAAACGCTGGTTCCGCCTTGATCGAAGCGGGCCCGTGCGATCTTGGCGCCTTCGTTACGATTGACGGAATCGACCTCGTCGTCGAATCGCTTTCGAACCGACCGCGCTTCGGGATCGATGGTCCGCATAATCACGATCAGTGGGTCCGTGCTGGCCTCGACCGCTGCGGGATTGGCCCATAGTTCCTTACGGACCGCCAGATCGTCGAGCTTCGTATTGGCGATGGCTTCCCGCGCTACCTCGTCGGCAGGGCGTCCATTAAGGACCTTCTTGATTGCCGGGTCGTCAGGCATTTTCTGAGCAACATCGGCTAGCGATGCTTCGAACCATGCCGTGTCCAGACCTTTATAGACCGGAGCGGTCGAAAGCAGTGTCTGTTCAAGGGAGGGAAGAGCGGACTCGCGATACTCACGCAGACGCTCTGCATTGGGCTTCTTGCGCTCGTCAGCCGCACGAACCAGTATGCGGGCGTAATTGTTCAGCGTGCCGCGGAATCCAAAGCGGCGCTCCAGAAAAACATAGGGCGTGAATATTTCCCGATTGACGTCGGTGGCCTTTGCGATTGCAGCCCACGGATCGCCCGTCTCGGCCTTGAGTTTGGGATTCGAAGCGACAAAGTCCTTCAGCTTCTGCTCATCTCGGGCTTTCTCATCCATGAGCGACTGGTTGGTCAGGCCGGTGTACTCGCCCTTGTATGCCTTGATGGAGTTTTCAAGACCAAACACGTCTTCCTGCGCCTGTCGTGCATTCTCGGCGGACTTGGCGCTATAAGCTTTTAGCACGTCGTTCCACATGGTGAGCGTCTTCATGATGAAGGGATACTCGGTGGCTCTCATGAACTGAAGCTGCGCCATCGTGGCCAGACGATCGGTTGAGCCTGGGTTGCCGGAGACGAAGATAAGCTCTCCGTCCTTGACGCCTGCGGTCGACCACTTAAACCAATTCTTTAGGCGGACCGGCTGGTTGTTTTCATAAACGCGAAAGAAGGCAACGTCGAGGTCGTAGCGCGGGTACTCGAAGTTGTCGGGATCACCACCGAAGAAGGCGGCTTCGAACTCAGGAGCAAAAACAAGGCGGACATCGGTGTACTTTTTGTACTTGTAGAGGTTATAAATGCCGCCTGAATATAGCGTGACGATGTCACAGCGAAGTCCCGTCGACTTATTGCAGTCGTTCTCGAGCTTGGACATCTCGGCGCGTTCGGCCTGACCCTTCTCCGCGACCGACATCTGGGGCGTGCCGGCCGCCTGGACCTTCGCCGTGACGTCTTCAATGCCTTCCAGAACGTTGAGTTCGAGGTCGGGACATTTGGCTTCCTCTGAGCGGGTCTTGGCGTAAAAGCCGGTTTTCATGTAGTCGTGCTGAGCAGTGCCGAGCTGCGCCAAGCAGGTCTGCGCGACGTGGTGATTCGTGAACGCAAGCCCGTCGGGCGAAACGAAGGATCCGGAGCCGCCATTATTGAAGCGGACTGAAGAGAGACGTACGTGGTCGAGCCAGGCCTGCGTCGGTTCGAATCCATACTTGGCTTTGACTTGAGCGGCAGGGAAGGTGTTGAAGAGCCACATGCCTTCGTCGGCAACGGCATAGGGAATCAGAAGCGCGGATACTGCAGCGATCAGCAGCAGTCGTTTGAACATCACTCTCTCTCCTCACGATCAACAAACAGTCAAACAGAGAATGTTACACCAGGCTACGGATGGGCCGGCCGTAACAGAGTTGGACGGGACGAATGCGGTTTTGTAACCAATATGAGGAATCGGCGCTGAACTACTCGGGCGAGGATTTCAACATCCAAGAGCAGCAAAGGGGGGCTTCATGCCGGATCGGGAGCGTACCTACAACTTTCTTCTCGAGACCTACGAGACCGAAACGCTGAAAACAACTGGGATCTGGAACTGTTTTCCCGAGGAGAGGCTGGACTGGCGTCCTCACCCTCGTTCGCGCACTGTAGTGGAACAGTTTGAGCATCAGCTTCAGTCGGAAGGCAAGTGGATGACGACAATGCTCGGTCTGGATACGGGTAGCTTCGAGGCCGAAGACCGTTCGCGAGACGGTTTCATCACGAAATATCGTACCGATGCGGCCCGGCGTCTAGAGATGCTGCGCGAAAAGCCCGACGAATGGTGGCGCGAGAAGACGACGTTCTTCGATGTACCAAGGTCGCGGGCGTGGATCATGCTGCGGCGAATCACTCACAATGCCCATCATCGGGCGCACCTGGAAGTCTACTTGCGCTTGCTGGACATACCAGTGCCATCTATTTACGGGCCTACCGCAGATACGGGAGGAGTGGTGAGGTATTCGCTCGGCAAAGAGGCTGCCTAGATCAATTTGGGCCGCTCCGGCTTTTTGATGCACGCGAGAGTTATAAGGCGCTGCTTGTGGCCCTGGTTGGGCGGTCTTTAGCTGTCACGAGCACGGTTACGACGGGGCAGGGGGCATCGACGATGACGCGATATGCCGTGTCCATGAGATGAGCGGTGAGCATGGCAGGCGGAAGAGCGTCCAGAACGATCAGATCAACTACGCGTTCGACGGCAATTCTCACGATGAGGTCGGATGGCGTCCCGACTTCGACCAGGGCTTCGATTGGGGCCTGTTGTTGCAGATTGTGAGGGGCTAGTTCAAGAAGTTGACTGCGCAGTACCGCGGTGTCTTGAGCAACGCTGCTTGCCATCTGTGCTGGGACCACATGCAGCAGGGCCAACGAGGCGTTGTGACACGCGGAGATGGTGGCTGCCGTCTGAATGGCAGGATGCTGGCGATCGAGGGCGCCGATCGCACAGAGAATCGAAGTAATGTGGGCCTCGCGACGGATCTCGGCAAACACGTGGGGACCAACTGTCATTACGGGGCAAGGAGCATTGCGGAACACTTTCTCGGCTACCGAACCCATAATCAGTTTTCGAAAGCCGGTGCGCCCGTGCGTCCCCATCATGATGAGATCGACCTCGTTGTCGCTCGCAAGCTTCAGCAGAGCCTCGGCAGGCAGACCTTCAGAGACAAGAACGGCGTGATCGACTCCATCCAATTGCTCGGATAACTCGAGTTCCTGCATCTGTTCGTTGGCGGACTTGAGTTGGGGGAGCACTACCGGCGGTTCGACACTGATGACTTCGGGAGATGCCACATGGGCCAGGAGCAGGGTGGCTTTGCACTTACGCGCGAGACTTGCAGCGTAAGGAATAAGTACCTCGGAGCAAGGCGAGAAATCACAGGCGATCAGAATGCGGCGGAAAACAGAGCCCGGCACGTCGGCGTTCATGTGCCACCTCCTGATGTTTCCCCTAGTGTGCCAAAGAGTAGTGCGATAGCTACTCACGTACGATGACGGGCGTCACCTAGACTTGTGATCTGAAAGACGAGCTCCGGAGACGCACTTAGCGCGGAAATCAGCGCTGTGATAGCATCGCGGGTTTCGGGGAGGATGCGCCGATGTGGGGAACCATGATGAGCTACCAGCTTACGCTCGATAGCGTGCTGGAACGAGCGCGGAGGATCTTCTCGGATGTGGAGATCGTCTCGCGGCGACAGGACGGGTCGCTTCACCGCTACACCTACGCGGCCTTTTACAGACGCGCGCGGGCGCTGGCAGAGGTGTTGATCCAAGCTGGCTTGAGGCGCGGAGATCGCGTCGCAACGCTGATGTGGAATCACAGCGTGCATTTGGAGGCGTTCTTTGGCGTACCCGCAGCAGGTGGAGTGCTGCACCCGTTGAATCACCGTTTGCACGCGAACGATCTGAGCTACATCGTCAATCACGCGGAAGACAAGTTTGTGATCGTGGATGACGTGTTGTTGCCGCAGTGGGAAGAGATCAAGGATCTGGTGGACTGCAAGAACGTGATTGTCGTCTCGCACACCGGACGGTCGGTTCAACGTGAATACGAGGAATATGAACGGTTCTTAGGACGTGCGGAAGGGAAGTTCGAGTACCCGTCATTGCACGAGAACGAAGCAGCGGTGATCTGCTACACAACCGGGACGGCAGGAAGTCCGAAGGGCGTGGTTTACTCGCATCGCGCTTTGGTATTGCATTCGCTTGCGATGTCGTTGCCGGATGCACTTTCGATATCGCAACACGATGTGGTGATGCCTGTCGTCGCGATGTATCACGCGAATGCCTGGGGATTGCCATATGCGGCAACGATGTCCGGAAGCAAGCAGGTGTTTCCAGGGCCGGAGTGTGCACCGGAGTGTCTGTTGCAAGTGGCGCAGGACGAGAAGGTGACGCTGAGCGCTGGCGTTCCGACGGTCTGGATTGGGGTGATGCACACGCTGGAGAAGAACCCGGAGCGGTGGAAACTGCGGGAGGGCTTCCGCGTGATGGTCTCGGGAGCGGCTCCGCCCGAAGCGATGATTCGAGAACTGGACGGATTCGGCATTCGCGTGTTGCAGGCGTGGGGGTTGGTGGAGACGACTCCTTTGCTCACCGTGGCGACTGTCAAGGAGTCGCTTGAAAACGCGCCGGAGGAGAAGAAGTACGAGACCAGGGCCACGCAGGGAATTCCTCTGCCGTTCGTCGACGTACGGGCAATCGGAGATTCGGGTGCTATTCCGTGGGACGGAAGCACATTAGGCGAAGCGCAAGTACGAGGGCCGTGGGTGACAGCCAGTTACTACAATCTTCCGGAACTGCGCGGCAAGTGGACGGATGATGGTTGGTTCCGCGCCGGCGATGTTGTGACGATCGATCATGACGGTTATGTGAAGCTGACGGATCGAGCGAAGGACCTGATCCGTTATGGCGACCAGTGGATAAGCTCGGTTGATCTTGAGAACGAATTGATGGGGCATCCGGCAGTAAAGGAAGCTGCGGTCATAGCGGTTCCGCATCCGCGCTGGCAAGAAAGGCCGCTGGCGGCCGTGGTGGTGAAGGATGGAGAGCGCACGACGGCAGAGGAACTATGCGCATATCTGGGGCGCAAGTTCGCGCAATGGCAGATTCCCGAAGCGATTGTGTTTGTCGACCACTTGCCGCATACGCCGACAGGGAAGTTGTTGAAGAAGGAGCTTAGGAAGCGCTTCAAGAACTGGGACTGGGAGAATCGGGTAGCGGGATGATCGAGTGATCCCTCAAGAAAAAAACCCTCGCCGAAGCGAGGGTTCCTGAACCAATTGAAGCTCTACTTTCCAGCTTCTTTCTTTGCTTCTTTGCCAAGTTCGACCAGTTCGAAGAGGCCTTCAGCGACGGCGATCAACTCAGCGTCAACCTTGCGGTTCGTGCCGAGGGCAACGCTCATCGGTACGGAAGTGATCGATCCACCCTGGAGTGCGACCATGTCTCCCCACTTGGAGTTGTGGACCATGTCGATTGCGCCGATGCCGTAACGGGTCGCGAGAACACGGTCAAACGGGCTGGGGCTGCCGCCACGCTGTGTGTGTCCGAGGACAACGGCGCGGGTTTCGAAGCCAGTACGGTGCTCGATTTCGCGAGCGAGGATGCCGCCGATACCGCCGAGGCGCACGTGACCGAATTCGTCGAGACCGAGGTCCTGAACGACCGGGGCGTTGCCTTCGGTGGTGGAAGCGAACTTGGCACCTTCCGCTACGACGACGATGCTGAAATAGCGTCCGCGAGCGTGGCGCTTGCGAAGCTGTTCTGCGACGACGTCGATGTCGAACGGGCGCTCGGGGATGAGGATCACGTCGGCGCCGCCAGCGATGCCGGAGTACAGGGCGATCCAGCCAGCGTCGCGGCCCATCACTTCAACCACGATTACGCGCTGGTGCGCTTCAGCGGTCGTGTGAACGCGGTCGATTGCGTCTGTTGCTACGCCCACGGCCGTGTCGAAACCGAAGGTGAACTCGGTGCCGGTGAGATCGTTGTCGATCGTCTTCGGGACGCCGATAACAGGGAATCCCGCCTGATGCAGCTTCAGCGCGACGGATTGAGTGTCGTCGCCGCCGATAGCAATCAGCGCATCAAGCTTGTGCTTCTTGAGGTTCTCAAGGCACTTGGGGATGCCGTCAGGACGCTTCGACGGATTGGTTCGCGAAGTGTGAAGAATGGTGCCGCCACGGGGCAGAATGCCGGCTACCGCGGCGAGATCAAGTGGCATGGTCTTGTCTTCCATGACTCCACGCCAGCCTTCAAGAAAACCAACAAATTCGTCTTTGTAGTGGAAAATGCCTTTACGAACAACTGCGCGGATTACTGCATTAAGACCAGGGCAGTCTCCTCCGCCGGTTAGCATGCCGACTTTCATCAGAGCAGGACTCCTCGTGATAGGTATTCACGATCGATTGTAAACGATGAAAACGTTTACTGTCATATTTTTAAAAGCTCTCGGCGCAGACAGAGAAAGCTGTTTGCGGGGCTACTCAAGCAAGGCAACGCTCATTCCGGTGGCTGCCGATTCATAAGCCGCGTCCAGGATGATCTGGTTTCGGAGGCCTTCGACGCCAGGCGCACAGAACTCTGGCCCGCCATCGATGGAAACTGAAAAGGCGTCGAGCATGCGAGTGTAGGC
>JAEYQK010000099.1 GCA_023410055.1 Acidobacteriota bacterium | reverse complement strand
GGGCCGTGTTGAAGTTGTTGCGACCCGGACCGCGAATCGCGTTGTGAGGCGCATTGCCCCAAGTTCCAGCGGCAGGCGCCGCAAAGGACGACGGATCGATCCACTGGATGCCTCCAGATACCACCTTCTTGACGTACTTGATAGGTGCAATCTGGTCCGGCCGGTTCGAACAGTTGGCGATAACGCTGCAAACGTTGGTTCCACCAACCGTCAGGTTCACCGGAGCTCCGGAGGAGAAGCTCGCGATACCGGAGATTTCCCAACCGCCCAGTATCATCTTCGCGGCCTTGTTGGAGCTGTTCCTGAAGAACGGCATGCTCCAAACATAGTTCACGAAGGCGACGTGCGGACGATCAAAGAACGAGTAACCCCAGTCGTATCTCCATCCGACGTACGGGTTGGAGATCGCGTTCAGGTCGTAGCCGTTGCTGTTGTTGTTCGCGGGATCCCAGGCATGCGAGAACGTGTAACCGGCCTGGAGAGTGAGGTCTTTCTTGATCTGCGAACGAAGGTCGATCTGCAGCGAGTTGTACTTTCCGTTGGCTCCGTTCTCGGCAAGCTGAATCGAGCGGAAACCAGCGTAAGGTGCCACTGTCTGGAAGAACGAGTCTAGGTTACCGGCATTGTTCGCTGCCATTAACGAGGGGATGGCGCTCTGGGCCGGCAGGTTGATGTTGCGGAAGTAGCTTAGGTGTCGCGTTTGGCTTCCAACGTAAGACACGGTCAACACACTCTTCTCAGCCAAGGCATGCTGAACGCCAAGGCTGTACTGGTAGTTGGTCGTGTTCTTGTAGTCACCTGCGTTCATGCCGGTGATGTCCGGGATGACAATCGGCAACTCTAGGGGTGAGATCGTAGTCCCGCTACCGATGCCTGTCTTCGGATTCGACAGCAGAACGTTGTTGAACGAAGCACTGGCACTGAACGGAACGTTCGTACCGG
This sequence comes from Acidobacteriota bacterium, assembly GCA_023410055.1. Taxonomy (GTDB): domain Bacteria; phylum Acidobacteriota; class Terriglobia; order Terriglobales; family Acidobacteriaceae; genus JAEZPW01. Next base: position 62,697 of record JAEYQK010000099.1, on the reverse strand, counting down.
AGTTGTACATGTCGTTGCCCTGAATGCGGTCGAACATGATTCCGAATCCGCCACGAATCAGGGTCTTGCCTTGGCCGGTCAGGTCGTAAGCAAAGCCCAGGCGCGGACCCCAGTTGTTCCAGTGGTTCTTCACTACGCTCGACGGAGCGCCTGTCGTGCCAGAGATTCCGATGCCGTTCAGGTAGAACTTGTACCCAGACAGAATCGGGTTCGAGCTCGTGCCCAACCCCGGACTGCTGGGGCTGATCGTCGTGCCGTCCTCATTGAAGATTGGCCTTCTGTTTGGATCGTAAAGCTCAGGATAGAAATTCGCCCCACGGTCGTTGGCCTCGTAGGTGTGCGGAATTCCATCCCAGCGCAGGCCGAGATTCAACGTCAGTCTGTTGTTTACGCGGAAGTTGTCCTGAATGTATGCGGCCCAGGATTGGCTATTCCAGAGGCCAAAGTCCTTAACCGCAGCCTCGTTGTAGTTGTTGGAATAACCAAGCAGGAAGTCCGCGAAGTCGTTGCCCGTGTAGCTGCCATTGAACTGGAAGTTGCCCTGAGTGCTGGCAAACACGTCCTGAACCTTCTTGTAGTACAGCCAGCTGGCGCCAAACTTCAGCTGGTGGCGGCCCTTTACCCAGGACATGTCATCGCGGATCTGGTACGAATCTGCCTTGTTGTTCCACGGCGTCCAGTTCGCGCTGTACTGCGTTCCGGTCGTTGCCAGGTTGATAATCGGAATACGGTCCTGGTCGTTCGGGCCAGTGAACACTCGATTGAATGTGAAACCCGACGGAGCGCTTACGAGGCCCTGCGGCAGAATGTGAATGCGGTTGCCATTGTAGTTGAATGCGATTTCGTTCAACAGGTGGTCGTTGATCGTGTGTGTCGCGTGAACAACGCCGCTATACGACGGGTTGCCGAAGGTGTTTCCGATCGTCGGCACGTTATCGCCGCTCCACATCGTCGTGCCGAAGGTCTGCATGATCTGCTCGGCGACGAAGTGTCCGAAGATCGAGAACTTGCTGTTGAAGGTATGGTCCATGCGGACGATCTCTTCACGAACGTTTGTGGGAGAGTCGCTGCCACCGCGGAACTGATCGTTGTCAGTCGGGGCTGGGAAGATTCCCGCCGCCAAAAGAGCCTGGGCGTTTGCATTCAGCAGCGCCGTGGGAATCAGACTGCTAGGCCACCGCACGAACGTCGGCTGGGCTGACGCCTTCTGATCCACCGAGCAACGTGTGCCCACGGGTGTGCTGAACTGGGTAATCCCGGCAGCCGCGAAGGCAGTCAGTTGGGAAGCCGAAAGTTGGTTCTGACACGGCACGTGGAACCCTGAATTCTCTACAATTGTGCCATCAGCCAACTTCACGTCCGCTGGCAGGTGGCTAGCGAAGTTGCCACCGTAGGTGCTAGTGAATGGAACCTTCTGGACCAAGTTGCCGCCCTGAATCAGCTTTCTCCATTCCATGTTGTAGAAGAAGAAAGTTTTCGGCTCGGATTTCTTAGAGAACTGAACTGGTCCGCCCACGTTAAAGCCGTAGGTATTGAACCGCAGTTTCGCCATCGGTTTGGGTTTGGTGTTGAAGTAGTTGCGCGCATCCAATGCGTCATTGCGACCGAACCACCAACCGGAACCGTGAAATTGCTTCGTTCCCGACTTCAGCACGGTGGTCATCGTTGCCGCTGACGTCAAACCGTATTCAGCGCTGTAGTTGGAAGACAGAACGCGGAATTCCGCGATGGCGTCCACCGAGGGCATAACGCTGAACGTGCCGGCGCCGCCGCGGTCGAGGTTCTCGCCGCCGTCCATCATGTAAAGGTTGTGGCCAGGTCGGCCGCCATTGAAACTCACGTTGGCATCGCCGCCAACCGGGGTGGGAACCTGGAAATCGTTCTGAAGGCTGGTGGCGCCAGGTTGCAGGTTAACCAAGCTGTAGATGCTTCGTCCGTTGCTGGCCAACTGAGTCATCTGCTGGCCCGTGATCAGTCCGCTGACTTCACCCGTATCGGACTGAACTGCAACGGCTGCCGCTTCGACGGTGACCTGTTCCGATGCGTTTCCGACTTCGAGTTTGAAATCAGCACGGCTGCGATCACCAACGTTGAGCGTCAGCCCTTTTTGCTCGGATGCTTTGAAGCCCTTTGCTTCAACACGGATGTTGTATTGTCCGATTCTGAGCGGCGGAGCCACGTACTGGCCGACGTCGTTGGTTGTCAGCTTGAATTGTTGACCGGTGTCAACGTGGGTGATGGTGACGGATGCGCCCGCAACTGCAGCGCCGGTCGGGTCGGTGACGGTCCCGACCATCGTTGATTGTTGTGCGAGTGCCTGGACGGAGAATACACCCAGGGCTATGAGAATCAGCGTAGTGTAAAGAACGAACCTACCTCTCGCGAAACGTGAACAGCTCCGGAACTCTCCGGAGAAGAAACAGTTCATGCACAGCCTCCAAGTAACTGAAAATCGATTCTGGACCCGTCAAACTGCCTGGAAATGCCAAGCCTTACTCTTTCACTGCTTCATGAAACTTGGGTGGTTGCTCTGTCTGTGCAGAGTTCGTCTAGTAAATCGATTTACCGCCGTCCACTCTGAATGGTTCCCGCAACAAAGTCAAGGGGGAGGCAGGGATTTTTTTGCGATATCCCAAAACGGTATCTCGTTAGAACTGTCCATTTTCTGCATATGTAAACGGTTTCATGCGCCTGTAAACGTTTGCACGCCCCCGCCGTCGACTGCTCGCGTCGGTGCCGCCTGAACTCTGGATTCCACGCCAATGATGGTATTACCACTTAATCGCTTTACTAAGGAAGAACCTGGGCGAGTTGGTGCCTACACAAAGCTGGGGGTCTTCTGGCGTGCCTGTAAACGTTTGCATACGCGCCGCCCTCGGCTGCTCGCGTCAACGCTGCCTGAAGTCTCGATTTCACGCCCAAGGATGGTATTACCACTTAAGCGCTTTACTAGGGAAGACCTGCACCCGTTGGCGGCGACGTTACAAAGCTGGGATCGTTCTGGCGTGGCACTTGCACGTTTTCAAGCAGACGCTCGGTCGCCGCACCAATGCCGGTCCCGAATGCTAGAGCGTCCGTGACTTGCCTCTTTGAAGGCGAGTGGGCCCACCAACCGCACCAGATGAAATGCGTTGTGGGCCCAGTCGTTAGATGTTTGCTGCTACTCGCTAATTGATGGAACGAACTGACGTCATACTTCCGTCTCCAGCCGAAGCGCTGCATTCGGCGCAGCGACGACAGTCCGTACCGGAGCGACAGTGTCCGCCCCCATTCCGCTTGGTGCCGCTAGTCCGGAGATGACATATTCCGGATAGGCAGAGATTCCGTGTTCATGCAGATCCAAGCCATAGAGTTCGCCTTCCATGGAGACGCGGAGAGCGCCGGTCAGATGTACCAGATACATGACGGTGAGTGCGACCGCAAATGTGGCAGCAGTGACCACTGTGCTGCCGATGGCCTGCGCAGCTAAGAGCTTGAAGCCTCCGCCATAGAATAAGCCCGTCAAAGGAGCGGAATTGTCGGGCGCGAGCGCTCCCGACGCACCATACTGGCCTGAAGCGAACAGCCCGAGCGAGAGTGTTCCCCAGATGCCACACAGTCCGTGTACTGGAACCGCGCCAATCGGATCGTCAATGCGGAGCCACTCCAGTGCTTCCACTCCGATCACAACCAGCACGCCGGCGACGAGACCGAGAAGGATTGCGCCAGTGGGACTCACCCAATAACACGGGCAAGTTACAGCGACCAGCCCTGCCAGGAAGCCGTTGACGGTGAAGCTGACGTCCCACTTCTTGCTCATAGTGTAGGCAAACGCCATCGCGGAAAGGCCCGCTGCACAGGCCGCAAGCGTTGTGTTGGCCGCAACTCGTCCGATGCCTTCAAAGTCCATTGCCGAAAGTGTGCTGCCCGGATTGAAGCCGTACCAGCCGAACCACAGAAGCAGTCCACCGCTCGCGGCAATCGTGAGATCGTGCGGCATCATTGGGCCACCGCCGTCGCGCTTGAACTTTCTGCCCAACCGCGGCCCGAGCACAATGGAGCCGGCCAGGGCGATGAATCCACCAATGGTGTGGACAACAGTCGAACCCGCGAAGTCGTGGAAACCGGTCCCGAGAAAAGTGAACAGATGCCCGTCGCTCCCCATCAAGGCGAGCCAGCCGTCTGGCCCCCAAGCCCAGTGACCGATGATCGGATAGATGAATCCGGACACGGCCACGCTGTAGACGAGGTCGCCCACGAAGCCGGTGCGTCCGATCATTGCCCCAGAGGTGATGGTTGAGCACGTGTCTGCAAACGCAAACTGGAACAGCCAGAAGGCGAGGAATGCCACCCCTGTGCTTTCATACGTTGCCGGCACGTTCTGGAGGAAGAACCAGTGATAGCCGATCAGGCCGTTACCGTGGCTGAACATGAAGGCGAAACCGAAAGCCCAGAATAGAAGTCCGCAGAGGCACGTGTCGACAATGCACTCCATCAGCACGTTGACGGTTTCGCGAGAGCGGCAGAATCCGGCCTCAAGCATTGTGAACCCGACCTGCATGCCGAACACAAGAAAAGCGGCAAGTAGGGTCCAGACGGTGTTGAGCGGGTTCACGATTGCTGCCGCTTTGACCTCCGCGTCGGCGGCCAGAGCGCTGGTGAAAAACGCGCCAGAAACGACGGTAATGATCAGCAGTACCAGGGCTATGCCCAGCGCTTTGCCGGCGACGACGAGTCTCGCGTAATGCCGCCATTCCGGGTCACGCATACGTAGGGCAAGGCGGGAGAGTTTCTCTCTGAATGTAAGCACAGATCGGTCGGCTTCGTTGGCTCGCATGGAATAGCTCCTTCTACAACGGCTACTAGTGGGGTACAGGCTTAACAGCTCTGTCCTCATGTGAAGGTTTCGATGCGAATGAGCCGTTCACACTTATGGATCGTTTGGTTAGTAGCGATAAAAAATACTCCGAAAGTTTGTTTTTATGAGGAGAATAAGCGAAATATATATCGTTCTGCGATTCTTTAAGATAGTGGACTACTCGCGATGCCGTACATCCGGACTGCTATCGCCCTCCCGCGGGTCGATGCATAAGAGACATGGACAGGAAAGCACCAATCCACGAACCCGCTGCGGCAAATAGCACGTAGACCAAGTTTTTCGTGTAGCTGATCACTGCGAAAGCGGACAGTGGGATGCGGGGAAAAGCAGGGTATCCCACACAACGTGGTTCGTTGTGTGGGATTTGAGAAGAAGAACGAGGTTGAGGCTTACAGTGCCGCCGCGCCCCGCTGGTCGTTGCGGATGCGGATGGCTTCGTCGACCTTTGAGAGGAAGATCTTGCCATCGCCGATCTTGCCGGTACGAGCGTTGTTCATAATCGCCTGCACTGCCTGTTCGACCAATTCGTCGGCCAGCACCATTTCGATCTTCACCTTCGGTAGAAGATCGACCGTATACTCGCGGCCGCGATAGATTTCGGTGTGACCCTTCTGACGGCCGTGGCCACGTACATCGGTTACGGTCATGCCATCGACTCCGACTTCGAGAAGGGCGTCTTTAACCACGTCGAATTTGGACGGCTGAATTACGGCTTCAATTTTTGTCATGTCGTATCCATTCGCAAACGCGATGCTGAGATTATCACGCCAAAGTTCGACGTGAACAGCCCCATTTCGGCTAGCTTGTTGACGCCTCCCAGTAGTACCCTTCCTCGCCGTGCTGCGTGAGATCGAGGCCTTGCACTTCGTGTTCTTCCGAAACGCGGAGTCCGATCACCACGTCAACGAACTTTAGAATCAGCAGAGTGCCGACGATTGCGAGCACCCAGGCGATCCCGATCCCGATGCACTGATTGAAGACCTGCCGGATGTTTCCCTGGATAAGTCCTAGCGCCAGCGCATTTCCTTGGGCGTCCTTCAGGATTGGATTCACCGCACTTGAAGCGAAGACCCCGGTCAGAATCGCGCCGATTGTCCCGCCTGCACCGTGTACGCCGAAAGCATCGAGCGAGTCGTCGTAGCCGAAATAGGTTTTAACCTTGGCGACCATCATGTAGCACAATGCGCCTGCGGTGAGACCAATGAACAACGCAGCCATAGGACCGACGAAGCCCGACGCAGGAGTGATCGCCACCAGTCCGGCGACCGCGCCTGAGATGGCGCCTAAGGCGCTCGGCTTGCCGTTGCGTATCCACTCGATCGCGCCCCATCCAACAACGCCCGCAGCCGCTGCAAAGTGAGTCGCCACGAACGCGCTCGTCGCCAGACTGCCCGCGCTAAGCGCGCTGCCTGCATTGAATCCGAACCATCCCACCCACAGCAGCGCCGCGCCGATGAAACTCAGAACGACGCTATGGGGAGGCATCGGTTCCTTAGGATATCCGATGCGCTTGCCAAGATACCACGCGCACACCAGCGCCGAGACACCCGACGTGACGTGAACAACCGTGCCGCCCGCAAAGTCCAGACACGGGAAACGCCCGCCTAGTGCGGCATTCAGCAGTCCGCCCTTGCCCCACACCATATGCGCCATCGGACTGTAAACGATCAGCGACCACAAGGCCATGAAGAGCGCCATGGCGCTGAACTTCATTCGCTCGGCGAAGGCGCCGGTGATCAGCGCCGGCGTAATGATCGCGAACATCAATTGGTAAACCATGAACGTCTGTTGTGGGATCGTCGTTGCGTAGTTCGGTTCGGGAGCTGCGCCCACACCACGCAGGAACACATGATGAATGCTGCCTATGAAACTATTGCCCGATCCGAAAGCCAGGCTGTAGCCGATGATTCCCCAAAGGACCGTGATGATGGCCATCATCGCGAAGCTCTGCATCATGGTTGAGAGCACATTCTTCTTGCGAACGAGACCGCCGTAAAACAGCGCGAGTCCCGGACCGGTCATCATCAGCACAAGTGCTGCACTGACCAGCATCCAGGCATTATCGCCGGCTGATTTGGCGTCCGCAATCTGTTGTTCCAGCTGGGCCACACGATCTGCGCTTGGGGCACTCGATTGCGCCACCAATGGCGCGGTCACAAGCAGCAGAAGGAAAGAGAGCACAACAACTTTGAGCAGATTCCTGCGCATAGGTATCTCCGCGATCAAATCACGTTCTTTATGGGCCTAAGTACGTGGCGTTACGCCACACGATCAAACAAATTATTGCTGCGACCGCATTGTTCGGAAGCTATGACAACCCTTCAGCTTCAATTCGAACCGGACCAGCTCCGGCACGCGAATCGTGCGTCGCGCATCGATAGCATGTTTTTAACGCGAACTATGTTCATGCAGGAAATACGAAATAGTTATGTCGGGCATAAAGCTGCTCTATTCCCTCGAATGCACAACAACTTAGCTACTGAAAGCGGCTAATCTGATGAGCAGTATTGAATTTTTTGTTTTGAGAAGGGCTATGCCTGACGTTCTTTGATTGGCTGAAAAGCCTGAGTAAACCATCCGCGAATTTCACCCCAGCGCCCTTTCGCCTTTGTGCGCGCGACCGACAACGCCAGCATCATCAGCGTGATCATGATGAGACCTGCTGAAGCTACGCCAATGCTCATCGCCTTCTTCGGAAGAATGGAGAACTTGCCATAAACGAATTCGATGTGAACCCAATAGACCAGCAATGAGGTCTGGCCCATCTGGATCATCGGAGAGAATCCCTTTTGTGCTGCGCCCCAGCGGCACCACGCATACGATACAAAAAGGATCGCGATCATTATGCCGATTCGAAGAATGAAGAAGCTGGGACTGGTGCGCCAGTAGTCATCGACGGCATACAAATGGTTCGGCTGGACCGTAAGCCAGCGGGCAAACACGACGGTTATCACCCCACCAGCACCGACAATGGCAACGCTCACTCCTTCCCGTCTGCGGGCCCATCCGCTGAGCAATATGAGGCCGATGGAGAGCCCGATGAATGCAAATCCGGCCCAGGGAAAAATGGGAAAGAATTGGCCTGTTGGCTCCTTATATGTATGTACGCCGTTGACGTACGACTCGAGAGGCCAGGTCAGCCAGCGCGGACGCCAGGTGGTCCACAGCGGAGGCGTGAGCATCGAGATGCCGAGCCCAGCGGCAATCGCCGTCAGAACGGTCTGCCATCGCTGCCGCACTGGCGCTTCGGGACTGGCGGTCAGCCTGCACAACGCGCCCATCATCATCATCGAGATGCCGATGGTGCTCAAGATATCGACGACGAACAGGCCAGTCCATGGCGCCCACGGCACTCCGAACAGGAATTGCTGAATGCGGAAGAGAATGCCGAACCCCAGAATCTCGGCTCCACGTCGAATCGTCGTTCGAGCGATTCGATCCGGATCGGGGGCCCGGCTGCGCAGCTTATCTATCACGAGCGCAAACGAGATTCCCGCCAGGAAAAGAAAGAGTGGCGCAGGTAAGCCGCCGATCAGCTGGGAATACATGAAGAAGGTCGACTTGCGCGCGGATTCGCTCAGCCATGCATCGTAAGAATGCGTCTGGAACATCAGAACGCACGCCAGCCCCCGCATCCAGTCGATGTAGGCCAGACGCGGTTTGGCCGTGGGTGTTGCAGCTGAGCTCATATGTACAGCTTATCGCAGTTCTGGAGTTTTTCTGCGTGGTAGCGTCGCCCGATCGCAACCGCGTCATCATCGGGTTGCGTCAGAAGCGAGCCCGAGCTTTTGAAGGAGCAGTTTGAAGCGCGGGTCATTCCGCAAACTATCGAACTTCGGGTCAACGTTCACGTAAACGACCCAGGTCGAACGTTCCTGTTCTGCACGGTTGAGCCAGCGAAAAATCAGGTCGCGATCTCCCGACATGGCACAGGCCTGCGCAGCAGCATACGGTGGGACATAATGCGGTTCGACATCGGAAAGCAATGCTCTTAGCCGAATGCGGGCTTCTTCGCGCTTGTTTTGAAGCACGGCAATCCGCGATAAATGTGCCAAGGCGAACGGGTCCCAAGGGGCCAGTTCAGCGTTTCGTCGATAGTGCTCCTCAGCCTCGGAGTAAGCACCTTTAGCCTCAAGCGCCTGTCCATAAATAGCGTGCGCGATCGAAAACCCCGGATCAAGCTCAAGGCATTCCATGCACAGCTCCATTGCGACGTCGTACTGCTCTGCAAAGAACAGGATTGTGGCATAAATAGCATTAATGGAGGGAGAGACCGGATCGAGCTGGAGAGCTCGCCTCACTTGTTCCAGGCTCTCCTGATGGCGGCCGAGCGCAGTGAGGATAAACGAGTAAGTAGTGAAGCCATACGAATAGCTGGGATTGAGTTCGATCGATATCTTGCACTCGGCTTCGGCTGCGACTAGATCGTGCTCGTAAACAGCCTTTACCCATGCCATGGAAGCGTGCGCTTCTGCATTGAGGTTATCGATAGTGAGCGCTTTCAGCGCCGCTTCCTTGACGATCGGAAATGCATGCAAGCCGGAAAGTACGCCGTTCTGCGCCAGCATCAAATACGCGTCAGCGAGGCCTACGTAACACAAGGCATATTCAGGATCTTGGGCAAGCGCGTTATTGAACAGCTCGATGCTCTTCAAGAGGGCTTGCGCCGTTCGCTTGCTCCAAAAGTGACGAGCGCGAAGATATATCTCATGGGCAGCTGGTTTCGGAGGCCTGACCATCACCGAAGTCAGAACACGGGCGGTCGAGCGCGCGACGTTCTCAACCACTTCGTTCTGAATTGTGAAAATGTCGTCCAACTCGCGCTCGAAGTTCAGGGACCACAAGCAAGTCTGGTCGTCGCCGTTGATGAGCCGTACCGCAATCCGAATTCGCGATCCCGAACGGCGGATGCTCCCCGACAACAGATAATCGGCCCCCAGCGCACGGAGCATTTCATCGACCGTGGTAGAACGGTCTTTGTAGCGAAGTACGGAAGACAGCGCCAGCACTGTGAAATTCGGACGCAGGCGTCCGAGACGAGAAATCATCTCTTCATCCATGCCGTCGATGATGTCCTCATCTTGGCCGCCAAGATTCTCCAATGGAAGAACGGCGAGTTTCAGAGTCCTTGGAGACGGGCTCTCATCTGCGCCTGGCAACACTGGATGAATGAACCTGTAACCTCGACTTCCGACCGTTTCCACGAATTTCGGTGAAGCTGGAGAGTCATTCAGAGCAAGGCGAACCTTGCGGATTGCGGTATTCAGACTTTGATCTTCGGCAACGTAAGTTCCTGCCCATGTCTCCTGGAGAATCTGCTCTCGCGTGACTAATTGGCCGGCACTTGCCAATAGTAGCGACAGAACACGTAACGGCTTTTCCTGAATTGCAACTCGCGCACCGCCTTTGAGCAGGTGGTTCGATACTGAGTCATATTCGAAATCCGCAAAACGAACGCGCATCGCTTGAATCAAACCTGAGTTGAATATCAGATTACCAAACCGTTGCTGCGTAACATAACTTTCACTAGCTACCTAGACTTTCGGCCCTCGATGCTTGTTCACAATTCAGCAGTTCTCCTCCCGTGCTGATCTTCCTGGCGCTGAGCGGCGCAACTGAAGCGGCACAACTGAAGTTGTCCGTCACCGAACGAAATATCAGCAGTAGTAAAGCCAACAGCCGCGCTGCTCCGGCCATCTACTGAGGAATTGAGAAACATTGAGCGTAGAGGAGTCGGCGTGTCCATGAAGGTCATTCGAATCAGCCCGTTACTGGCAGTCTGTTCGTTGATTCTGTCAGGGTGCGCCGGAGTTAGTAATGGCATTAACCACAATGGCGGCAACGGAGGCACGAGTGGTGGAACGACGGGAACAACTGGTTCAATAAGCTCTGTCAACCATATCATCATCATGTTGCAGGAGAACCGCTCGTTCGATTCCTACTTCGGCCAGATGACGCCGTACAGGCAGAGACACTCCATTCCGATCAACAATTCGGATGGCAAGATCAACGACCTGAGCGCGGCACCGTCATTCGCAAACACGGTGGTTGACAGTACGGGTGCGATGGTCGGCACGTTTCCGCCTTACCACACTGGCTCCGTTTGCACGGAAGATTTGACGTCTGATTGGGCCGAAAGCCACAAAGAAATGAATCTCTCCAATCCGGCTGCCGCGGGCACGAGTTCCCCCATGGATGGCTTTGCCCAGACGGCGCACGACATCAGCGCCTACGCGCAGCAATTCGGCGTCACGCTAGCCGATCAAGCCGGCAAACGCGCAATGGGATATTTCGACGACTCCGACCTCAACTACTACTACTTTATGGGGTCACATTTCGCCATGGGCGATGCGTTCTACTCGCCACTCCCAGCGAGGACCGCCCCCAATCGTCTGTTCATTCACGCCGCGACATCGCAAGGTCACGTTCACGACCCAGCTGCCCAGTTGACATCCACTACGATTTGGCAGGAACTGGATCAGGCGGGCGTGTCCTGGAAAATCTACATCACTGACGATCCGCCCGGATTCACATACCTCTCGCTGTTTACGTACTTCAACCAGGCCAGCACCAAGTCGCACATTGTGCCGCTGGCGCAGTACTTCACAGATCTGCAAAATGGAACGCTCCCGGCGGTCGCCTTCATCGAAACCGGCCAGTTTAGCGGTCGTGACGAGCACCCGAGCAATTTCAACCCGACAAATCCGACCCAACCCGACCAGATCAACATACAGTCCGGAGCAACATTCGCTGCGAATATCATCAATTCACTCATGAACAGTACCTCCTGGAAGGACAGCGTGTTCTTCTGGACCACCGATGAAGGCGGAGGAGCGTTCGATCATGTGCCGCCCATGAGTGTCATGAATCCTGACGGCATCACGCCACAGGACTACAAAGCAGATGGTACTGACCCGCAAAGCGACTTCACTATTACCGGCTTTCGAGTTCCCAACATCGTCGTGTCGCCGTTTGCAAAAAAGAACTACGTTTCACACACGCCGATGGACTACACGGCCTATCTCGCATTCATCGAGAAGCGGTGGAATCTCGCGCCACTGACCAGGCGCGACGCTCAAATGCCCGACATGACCGAGTTCTTTGATTTCAGGAACGGCGGCCCGTGGGCGACTCCGCCCTCGCCGCCATCGCAGAATTCAAATGGCGTTTGCGATTTCACCCGGCAGTAGCTTCTGCCTCTCTGCATCTTACAAAGTGTGCAGGACAAACGAGGGGATCACGTAGAGAACGGCGCTAATCTCATCCAGCGAGTGGAGTCACCCTGGTCATGGGGAACGCTTAGTGTCCTGATTGCTGCCGGCTTGAGTTATGCGGCCATATTGTGCGCTTTCTGGTTCACCGCCCGGCGATTCGCGATCGAAGACCGCATTGGCGGACATTTCTCCACCGCCTTCGCCAGTTTTGCGCTCTTGCTGCTTCCCTACTGGGCCTTCGGCTTCGGTGCCGCAGACTGGCTGCGGCACACACTGACGTCGGCAAGTTCGCGAGTGCTCGCTCCCTCGTTGCTTCTGATTCCCTACTTTGTTTTCGCTGTCCCAAGAGGTGAGTTTCGCCCGCTGATTGCAGTCACAGTCGTCGCGATTCCCATCGCGGTGGCCGCACTGTTCGAGTTCTTTCCGCCGGGTGGGGCACGCGACTCTCAGGCCGGGATCACATGGCAGGATGTGGTTGCGCTGTTGCTCATCGGCGTTCCCGTGGAGTTCGGGCTTCTGCAGGGCGCTTGGCCACACCCAGGGCTTGGTTCCATGCCAAAGCTGTTGCTGATGGATGCCGCCCTTTATGCGTTCCTGGTTGTCCGCGGTCTGGACGGTGTCGGCTACGACTTTCGTCCGCGATTGCGCGATCTGCTGGTCGGGCTGCGCGAGTGGGCGTTCTATGCGCCGATCGCGATTGTGCTGGGGTTCGTCCTGAAGTTCATAGTATTTCAGCCACACGTGCCCATCGCCTGGACCGTTGCGACAGCATGGCTGATTACGTTCTTCTTTGTGGCGTTGCCAGAAGAGCTATTCTTTCGCGGACTGCTGATGAACTTGCTCGAACGGCGCATGGGCACCCGCTCTGCACTCATCCTAAGCTCCATCATCTTCGGCTTATCTCACTTCAATAAGCCGCTGCCGTTTAATTGGCGATACGTCATCATGGCCACCATCGCGGGCGTTTTCTATGCCCGAGCCTGGCGCGACCGTCGCAGACTCCTAAGCTCAGGCATCACGCACGCCACCGTCGACGTTGTCTGGTCGGTCTGGTTCCGATGATTTATGGCTGCGAGGCACTCTTCGCCGCCGAGAACGTTCCATAAGGAGAGCCTGACGGCGGCTTCGCGCTGGGTACTTCGCGCATGCGCATTCCCGCGTCGCAGATCGCGTAGCCCCAGTCCATAATGGCGTTCTGATCAGCCTCTTCCAGCCGCTTCAAGCGGGTCGGAGTATCGGCGATCTTGATCGTCTTTTCGAAAGGACAATTCAGCACGCCCGGGGCGGTGTAACGCCGAATGTCACTGCGAATGCCCCAATACCCACCGCCTCGGATTCCCGCTTCGTAAGCATCAATCAACTGGCGAACAAGTAAGGCGCGAACCTGGCTGTCGATGATGTTCAACACACGATAGGCGTGCCGGGCCCAATCCTTCTTCGGCTCGGCTTCCGCCGCGAGGCCACCGCCGCCATCGCTTACGAGCACAGTGCTGTATCGCTTGAACGCCGTCTCGAGACCGAGGTTGTCGTACACACCGCCATCCGTGAGAATGACGTCGCTGGTGAAAGGTTCTCGCTGGAGGTCTTCGCCCGTACCCGCCGTGAACGAAGCGGGATCGAGCTTCATCTCGACCGGAGACAGCACGGGAGGAAACGCCGAAGACGCTCCAACTGCTATCGCCAGTTCGGTCTTTGGGTTTTCGACCTTGCCCACGCGATAGTCCCACATGTAGGGCTTGCTGAAGCGCCAGAGCACTCCAGACTGTACGTTTGTCGCGTTGATCACGAAGCGCGGACGATTCGGAAGGTCCTGCAACGTCGCGTGGCCGAACAGATACTCGCGGTATGCGCTTGCTATGTGGTCGGCAACCGAGCCCGGCAGCAGAACACCTTCGATGATCGAAGAGGCGTCGATCGTCTTGCTGGCCATCTTCCTGATCGGCTCGATGACGGCCTGCCTCAGGTTCGTCGCGACTCCCGTCTGATCGAACGTGAGCTTGCTCCAGTTGAGAGCAAGGACTCCGGCCGTGATCGACCCTCCCGATACGCTAGAGACGCGATCGATCTTCGAAAAATAGCCGAGCTCGTTCAGTCGGATCAGTGCACCTGCATGGAACAACATCGCCCGGTAACCGCCACCAGACAGGCATAACGCGATACCCTTCTCTTCCGCTTCAAGGGAAGGCGTTTCACGCGGCAGAAACGAAACAGGCAGATTGCTTTCGGAAACCGACGTTTTGTTCTCCGGCATAGCGCCTCCTCTATTTGATCTCGTAGTCGATCCAGAACTCGCCTTGCGACTTGTTCCCGGTGGTAAACACGTTCGGCAGTTTCGTGCTGCAATTTGGCGCGCCCGTGATGTTGACGCAATCGGCGCGCGCGACTTTCCCGCCTGTCCGCTTTTCGAGTGCGGCCAGCAACGGCTTGCGCGGGATCGAATCCCATGGCTTATTCTGTGTCGACAGCATGGCGGCAAAGCCGTCCTGGGGCATTTCGCTCAGCGCACCTTTCGGCGTGGCGTTGAAGCTGCCATGGTGCGAGACCTTGTAGAAGCAGATGTTGGAGAGCACCTCCGAACCGCGCTTTTTGTACCAGCTCGACCAGTCGCCGTATTCAGCGTCTCCCGGGAACAGCAGTTGCTTGCCGTGCCAGTTGAACAGCGCAACGACGCTCGTGTTGTTGAGAACCTTGTCGAGCGAGAACGCAGCCGCATCCGCCTGGAACTCGGTTTGCTCTTTGAGCTTCTCAATTCGCTTCGGATCAAGCTGCGGCCATTCTGCAGGAAGCTGCGAAGGATTCAGCTCCCATTTAGGAAACGGTTTTGTACTGCCGCCTGCGCCGGTTTCGTTCACCATGCGGAGATAATGATCGCTTGCGGGCGGGTCCATCTGGGTGAAGAAGGACTGGTCTTGCGGAGGGCCAAGTATCTCGGCCGAGAGCCCTGCGATTTCCGACGGCTTGTCTATCTTGTCACCCGCTTTCAGGTAGCGGACCTTTCCCGTTCCGAATCCCGCGCGCAAGGCCTTCATCGCGGTTGCATTCGGCTCCGCATTATCGGCGGCTGCCACTGCTTCCGGATGCATCGTTGCAGTGAACCGGCTGCGCATGAGTGAGACCATGGCCGCCTTCTTCTGATGCCACTTGCGCGCAATTGCATTCGATGGATCATCGGTCCACGGCATCCACACCTCGCCCACCGTGAACTCCGCAAACTGCTCGGCGAACTTGCCGAAACCGGAAACGTGGTCCTGATGTGCGTGCGTCGCGATTACGACGTCCAGCTTCTTCTGCGTGACTTCGGCGATGTCGGCGAATGCCTTGTCGATCAGGCTGGCGCCATTCGACTTGACGTTGCCCTTGGCGTGAACGCCACAATCCACAAGGATGTGGTGCTTTCCGCCGAGGGTCAGCAGGAAGCAGTCGCCGAAGCCTACCCGATACATCCGTACGCGCACGGAACTGTTGCCGTTTTCCTTCGCTGTTGTGCTCTTCTGACTCTTTGCCTTTGGCATAACATTCCTCTCGCAGGCGTTCTGCGCCTATTCCCCGAACACGCCGTGGATGGCGCGGAAGTTGATCGGCTTGTTCTCGTAAGGCAGGTACGTGCCGCGGTTCGTGCGCTCCCACATTTCGCGACGGAATTCCGCCTGCATCTCAGGCCGTTCGTTCTTCAGGCTCTTGCGGATCGCATAGCGAACGGTGCCGTCGGTGTTGAAGATCACGGTTGCGCCGCCGTACACTTCTGCTTCTTCGGCGTCTTTGTTCGGCTCGGGGTGCTCAATGATCTGCGCCACCATCTCGAAAAGCAGTGTGCCGTCCGGACCGACGCGCTCGACATGATGGAACGACGGGACGAACAGATTGTCGACGTTCGCGAATCCGAATACGTCGGCGTTCTTCACTGCGAACGCGTGCAGCGTTCTTGCGTTGTTCTCTTCGATTTCTCGACGCTCCTCCGGCGACATGCCTGGGCAGAGTATCCGCAGGCCTTCAATCTTCGTCTCCTGGTCTGGCGGACGCCACGCAAGCTCTTCCTCCGAGTACGACGTCACGGTCTCCGGTCGAATGCCGCGCGACCGGAACGCATCGATCAAAGCCGACCGGTAACCCAGGCTATCGTTCGTCACAAGGTCGCGGTCTGCCGTGATCAGCGCTCTCAGGTAGTCGCCAAAAGTAATGTCGACAGGCGGCGTGTAGTCGAGTGCTCGAATGCAGAGCGTCTCGAAGTGACCAGCGGTCTTGCTCGCCTCGTCTGCAAGTCGCGCAAGAAGATCAGGGTGTAGATCGCAGTCGCGCGCATCTTTCCTTGAGACTCCGGCGATGCGGAACAGGTCTTCCGTACGCCGCAGGAAGATCGTGAAGAACGCATCAAAGACGGCAGCCACCAGAATCGAGCCACGATCGTGCGGTTCCGTCATTTCGTCCAGCAGATGCGAATTGGGCGGAACGCCGATCATCCGCCGCAGTGGTGCATGCAGGCCGAGCGCGTCCCCAAACTGCGCCGCCAGCCCGACCAGAGGATTATCCTGTGCCAGCTGATACTGAACTTGCGGACCTTCCGGGCCTACGGCAATGTCTGGCTGCATCTTTTGCGGGAAGAGACTCCCGCGAGTTCCGCGCAGCGCGTCCAACACTGCCTTCTTGAAGCTGAAGTGCTGTAGGAGCGCAACAATGTCGGCGAACGCCTCGTGGAAGGCCGCGACATCCTGGTTTGTTGGCTGCATGAAGTAGCTGCGGACACCGTCCAACAGCGCGTGCGTCGTCTCATGCGCGATTACGTCGTGCGACAGGCACGTGTATATCGTCTGGCCCGGAAGACTATCGCCCGGGTCCTTTTCTGAGACTTTGAAATATCCGAACACGACTCCTCTGAGATCCGGATCGTAATAAGCATTGGGTTCCTGAATTCCATGTGGAAGGAACACAAGCTTGTTGTGCATCGGATTCTGCTTGGAAGTCGTGTCCTTGCGCCAGCGGACGGGCCTGCCAAGCGCAAATTGAAATCGCGAGATCGTATCGCTTGCTACTGCGTATACCATCTGCTGGTGAAATCGCGGATCGGATTCGCTCGGGGCCAGACCATCGGTGGCCAGCACCAACGGCGCATCGAGATTCACAGGCTCGTAGTAGCATTCATTGACCGAGTCATAGTCGATCACCGCCATATGTTCGCCGACGGGGCCGAGCTGTAACTGCTCATACGGAACTTCCAAAACCATGAAGTTCCCGTAATTCTTGCCGCGGCTTGGATCGAACGCGAATACCTGAAGCTCCCTGCGCGTAGGTTGAGGCAGCGGCCGGCTTGGTGGGCGGCTTGTTGCTGTGCCTGCCATATCGTCTCCTATCGTCGATTCGTTAAGAGAAGTAGCGCCGACCTCCAGATCGGCAGATGCCGGACGGGAGTCCGGACGCTACATCTCGCGGGCCATCCGTGGAACTACTTCCTGGCAGCGTCTGCCTTCCTGATCGGCAAACCAGTCATCAGTCCAGACGCAAGCAGGATGGCTTCTGGCTCGTGCGCCGCAGCATACGCCATCCCGCCCTTTGCCGGCTGGCCGTGGATCGTCCACATACCATTCGCGAACGAGATGCCATAGACCTTGAAGCCAAACGCCAGCATCTCCTTGCCCTCGTAGATCAGCTCGGAGTCGTTGCTTGAAGCCGGTTCAACAGAAGCACTCGCTCCGACAATCTGCTTGATATCAGGCAGATCAACGCTGACCTTCGTGCCATGCTCGTCTTTAGCCGTAACCTTGATCGAGCTAGACTTCATCACCTCGGTGACCACGTAGGCTTCCCTCTCGTGATCCAGGAAGAACGATGCAAACGGGCTGCTCGTATCAAGGTCGCCATGCGATAGATACTTGCCAACTTCCAGCGGCGCAACTCTCACGATCTTCACGTTCGTGAACGTGAACTGCAGCTTCTTGGCCTTCGAGTACGCGACGCTAAGCTTCGGCGCTTTCACGCCCATTGCGCCCAGCACCGAACCCAAGATATCCAGGCCCACCGAGATCTTGAGGTCTTCAGTGCTGCTGCCGTTGATGTTGGTCGCCTCGGCAACAGCAGACTTGGGCTCTGCAATGCTCGACGTCCATATCGTTGAGAGTTGCCCGAGATCGTCAAGCGCCTTATTGTCCCGTCCGAGGACGTGCAGGGGCTCAAGATCAGAACGCGGAACTTTCACCACGTTGTATCCAAGCTTGTTGAGATAGGTGATTCGCGGGTCGCTGCAAACGGCCATACCTAAACCTCCTCAGATGGGGACCAAGAAAGTATTAAGACTGGAACTATGACCCTTTATGCGCTGACTCAACAGTCGGGGGAAGACTGGTTTGTTTCGACGGCAGACAGTGTACACTCTCTTCGGCTTTTGTGAAGAACAAAAGAGAGCGTAACTATTACGAAAACTGCCGAAGCGGCACTAATAGTTCATGGCACTTCAGTGCGCTTCTCCGAATAGGGAATCGAAAATGCGTCCAAGGATTCGCCGAAGGCCCTTTTCTGAAAGGACCTCAGGTTCGAAGTAGCTCTCAAGAATCAGTCCCGAAAAGACTGGGCCCAACGACGCTAACGCAAGCTCATTTTCCGTCTTCTGCTCCCGCGAGAGCCGACCGAACATCCTGGTTTCACCTGCTTCATCTCTCGGCGGCTTCGCCATTTCAAACGCTTTCCTGAGGCGTTCTTTCCATTCAGGATGACGGAGCGCAAATAGCTTGAATTCGAGGGTTATGATTGGCCAACTCCGATCCGACATAAGCCCCAGATAGAATTCGCGGAAAGCTGCCATGCTTTCCTTTCTGGTCGTGCAGCCGCGCAGACCTTCCATCAGGCGGTCAACCGTGGACCTGGTTCGGTGCTCGAACAGGGCGAGGAAGAGATCTTCTTTGCTTTTGAAATGCGTGTAGACTGCCCCCTTGCTTCTGTCAGCACGGGCGGCAATTTCGTCCAACTGCGCTGCCTCGTAGCCATCGCGAACAAAGACTTGCTCTGCAGCGTCGAGAAGTCTCTTGCGCGTCTCTCGCGTCCGAAGTTGTTGCCTGCTCATAGGTTCCATCCCAACTGTCGTCACTTAACCACTCCAATGGAATTCCGATTGACAACTAACTGACTGGTCAGTATGTTTCCAGCATGCCACAGGCTACCACGAACTCGACGCCATTAGTGCGTATAGAACGGAAACAAGCATCTGCATCGTCGCTGTGCGGCGGCAGGGTGATTCAACAAGGTAGTCGGTAATAGACATGTGGTATCTCGGCATCCGCGCGGGAGGCATTGGTGAACATCGTCACGGGCGCAGCTAATTCTAACGCAAGCCCGCGATCGCCTTCCCCAACAGTAACAGCGATCTTGATCGCCTCACTAGCGGCACAGCCCTGATCGAGTTGTTTGTCACAAGTCTCAGGAGAAATTGATGAAAAAGACCCTCTTCTGCATGGTACTTCTACTTGGCTTGACTGCATTGCCAGCACTGTCACAGCAATCAACCAGCGCTCTTTATAAAAATCCCAAGGCTCCCGTCTCTGATCGCGTTCACGACTTGTTAAGCCGGATGACGATAGAAGAAAAGGTTGCACAACTCGAGAGCAACTGGATGATGCCGACGATGATGGGAGGCGCAGCAACTGACTCGCTTTTTGGTAAAGACCAGATCAATGAAACAGTTGCCGCTAAGGTCGCAGCGAACGGGCTCGGGACCTATGTGTTCCTCGATGAGTTCACCTCCTTGGGGGACTCGGCCAACCCGCGCGTGGGTGCGCACCGACGCAATATGCTGCAAGCATGGGTCCTCAAAAACACTCGACTGGCAATCCCGATTATGTTCCATGGCGAGGCGTTGCATGGCGCCGTGCGACCAGGGGCCACCATGTTCCCCGAGGCGGTCGGACTGGGCTCCACATGGGATCCGGATCTTCTGGAGAAGGTCTTCACGGTTGTCGCCAGAGAGTCGCGCGCCGCAGGCAACACCATGGTCCTCGCTCCCGTTCTCGACCTCAGCCGCGATCCGCGATATGGGCGCGTTGAGGAGATGTATTCCGAGGATCCTTACCTCGTTGCTCAACTCGCCACCGGTGCGGTGCGAGGTCTGCAAGGCCTGAAGAGCGACGCGGACCCGCTGGACGAGAATCACGTCTACGCCACATTGAAGCATTTCGTTCATGGTCAACCGGAGAATGGAACGAATGTGGGGCCAAGCGATTTCTCTGAACGCACCATGCGTTCGGTTTTCCTCTATCCGTTCGAACAGGTAATCAAGAACGCCCATCCTGAAGCTGTCATGCCGTCTTACAACGAGACCAACGGCGGCATTCCTTCCCATGCCAACCCGTGGCTGTTGCAGCAGATCTTGCGCGGGGAATGGGGATTCAAGGGTCTCACCGTGTCGGACTATCTGGCCGTCTCGGAACTCGACACGCGGCATCACGTCGTTGCGGACCAGGCTGCCGCAGGTCTGCTTGCACTCAAATCGGGTGTTGATATGGAACTACCGACGCCCTCGGGCTTCCCCTTGCTTGTTGACGCTGCCAAATCAGGCAAGCTGCCTATCAAGGATCTCGACGACGCAGTAAGCCGTGTACTGACTGCCAAGTTCCGTGCCGGGCTTTTCGAGCATCCTTATGTGGACGAAGACCGCGCTGCTGTTGAGGTTGGCAATAAGGCCAACATCCCTCTGGCTCGGGAAAGTGCCGATAAAGCCATCGTTCTACTGCAGAACAAGAAGAACATTCTGCCTCTCGACGTTTCGAAGATCAAAACCATTGCTGTCATTGGTCCCAATGGCAACAAGAAACGCCTTGGCGGCTACAGCGCGTTGCCTTCCTACTATGTCACCGTTCTCGACGGTATACGAAAGCGTGTCGGGGCAGACGTGAATGTTGTGTTCGCCGAAGGGTGTCGCATCTCTGAACCTGATACGGCGCCGAACCTAAACAGTTTCAGCCCATACACCGCTCCGAAGCCCGAAACCGATGAAAAGCTGCTGGCCGAAGCGCTCGTAACCGCCCGCTCAGCCGACGTCATAATCCTTGCTCTAGGCGGCAATGAAGTCGTCTCGCGCGAGTCCATCGACACCAATAAGATGTTGGGGGACTCCGACACTCTCGAACTCCCCGGTCGCCAGATGGATCTGGTTCACCAGATCACGCAGCTTGGCAAGCCCACCGTAGCCGTCCTGCTCAACGGGAAGGCCTATGCCATCGAGCAACTCGCATCCGAAGTTCCGGGCATTCTCGAGGGCTGGTACCTTGGCCAGGAGACTGGAAACGCGCTGGCTGGCGTGATCTTCGGCGACGTGAATCCGTCCGGGCATTTGCCCGTGACTATTCCGCGCAATGTCGGTCAACTTCCGGTGTACTACTACAAGACTCCGGCGGCGCGCCGTGGCTATGTTTTCAACGAGAACTCGCCGCTATTTCCGTTTGGCTGGGGCCTGAGCTATACCTCGTTCACATTTGGCAAGCCGACATTAGATCGTGACACGATCTCCACGAAGGGATCAGCCAAGGTTTCTGTTACCGTGACCAATTCAGGCTCACGCGCCGGAGACGAGGTCGTTCAGATGTACATCCATCACGCCGTGAGCAGCGTGGTCCAACCAGTCATGGCATTGAAGGCATTCAAACGCATTCACCTCGCGCCCGGTGCCTCTACAACCGTTAGCTTTGATCTCGGTCCCGATCAACTGTCAATACTCGACGCGAAGATGCAGAGATCCGTCGAACCTGGTCCCGTTGATATTCGCATTGGCGCTAACTCAGCCGAGACATCGTCGGTGCGCCTCACGATCACCGAGTGATATCCAACGGCTCGCGATCCAAACCGGCTGTGCTGCGAGAACCCGGGCATTCTTCTTGGGAGAGTGCCTGGGGCTAGTCTCTTCCGCCTGCCAGAACAAAAAAACGCCCGACACCCCCATCTGGGATGCCGGGCGTTTTTCAGTACTGAATCTACTTCTTTGTTTCCTTAACAATGGCGTCCGCGGCGTTGCCGGCTACCACCCAGGCTGCCGATCCGGCCACCACAGCTTCATGCTCGAACCAGAGGAATCCGAAGTCGTCGATGCACTCCGGAAAATCGGGTTTGATGATGATGTATCCCGGAATGACCGCGCCCGGAATGTAGGCATTGTCACCGCGATTGTTGCTGTAGGTTTTCGTCTTCGACACCGTGCCGACACCGGCGACATACGAAGTGCTCGATACCGGATGCGTACCGAGAATGTAGTTAACGGCGCGCAGCGTGTATTCGGGTGACACAAGATCAGGGAACGTCTTGTGCAGGAAGTACATCCGCGTGGCCATCTCTACCACGGAGCCCGATCCGCCCCAGGTACCCATGCTTGGAGGAACACCGAAGGGCGTGGCGTCCAACTGCTTGTCCAGACCCGCCATGTAGGTCTTCACGGCTTCCCGCATTTGTTCCTTCGCGCTAGCGTCGAGATACGGCAGCGCGCGGACTGCGGTCCAGCCACGGAAACCCATCTGCTGCGGGGTGATCACCTTAGGGAACAACTCTTTCAGGCGGGATTTGTATGGCTCCGCACCATTGGTAGCAATGGTCAATTCCAGGGCCGCAGCCCAGTCGGGATCGCTTTGGAATCTGCGGAAGTCAAAGCCATCTTCATCTGGCGCTGGAGCCTGCGGGTTCGCCGAGTTAGAGTTTGCCGGTCTGTTGGGTCTCGCCGGTGCACCCGGGGTCACACCCTGTGAGGCAGCCAGAACGCCGGCCGCTTCGAAACCACCGCCCCGGCGCATCGGATTGGGCGTCGGGTTAGCCTTCTCGTCGTTCCAGGCCTTGATCGCAGTCTCAAGGCAGTCTTTCGCCAAAGCGTCGTCCCAGCCTTTCAGCGTATCGGCTGCTGCAGCCAGCGCTGCGATACCGTTCCACTGCGTCATCCCATTGGTCGTGGTGAATATCCAGCGATCATCCGGCCGGCCGGAGTAGTCGCCCTTTACTTCGTTCGGGCCCAGCTTCGGGTCGTAGATACGGTTGTCGGTTTTCGTTGAACCGTCGCCCAAGTGCGTATACTGGCGCAGATCTGGTTCGTGTGTACCGCGGATCGTATGGCCGATGTTGTGGAACTGCGCCAGTATATACAGTGCGCCATGCTTGACTTGCTGAACCGTATCCGGCACGCCGTCAGGACGGTGCATCTCCACCTCGCGGGCGGCGTGGTCTACGGTGAGTTGGTCGTACTTCAAATTGAATTCGCGATACGCCAGCGACAGGCTCTGAATGACGCTGAGTTGCGCAGCTTCCTCGAGGTCGAAGTCACCGGCATCGTACCAGCCGCCGACGTTCATCCCGTGAATGCGATCGCCGCCCTTCCACTTGCCGTCGGTCGCCGTCGCCTGATTCCAGCCGTCGAACTGTTCTCCAACGACAGGCGCCATAATGCCATCGTCCAGATGCGAAGCACCGTGCCACACGCGGTAGCCCTCACGCACCGCAACGTGGTCCATCTGCTCGGCAATGTGATGGTCCAGGCTGTCCTGCCAAATCTTCGAGTACGCGTCGTTCGAAATGGAGAAGGAAGGTGTACGCTGGCCGTCGTACTCGATCACATAAAGGCCAGGATCCTTCACAGAAGTGAAATCGAACTTCGAGTAGACGTAGCGCATCCACGGAACTGAAGGTGTGATTGCGCCCTCAAAGACCTGCTTGTACGATCCGTCTTCCGACAGGCGAAGCACTTTGGCCGTCTTGGGGCCAGTGTACTTCGGGTCGAGTTCGAGTACCGCGACTTTGGAAAAATTCGGCGCGTAACCGACCTGGCTGTGCGCGATCACCGGCGGTCGCGTCCAGTTTGGAATCACGCCCGGCCGAATGTGCCATACGATCGCGCCGGTGGTTTTGCCCGTGGGAATCAGCGAGCGCAGAACAAACCAGCCGTTCTGTGCGCGATTGCGTCCATCAAACAGCATGAGGTCGGCGGTGTCCGACTTGACGTTAACGCGGGCCAGCGGATCGTCGATGCCCAGGGTGATGCTTTTCCCTTGCGCGAACGGCAGCGGCTGAGTGTATCCCTTGGCCTTGTCCCAGTCTTCCAGGTAGTACGCCTTCTTGGGCTCATCGGGCAGCGGCATCACCTTGATCATCGAATCGTTTGGCCAACGCGGGAACATGCCAGCCTGGGTTCCGTCCACAAGGTAGTTCTTGCCCATGTAGATCGAGGGCAGGAACTCGAGGTTGAAGCCCGCGCGTCCCGCGAGTTTCTCCGGCAGAGGCTTGTCGAGATTGATGCTGACCTTCACGCCTCCGGGTTCTGCTGCGACTTCCAGGGTGTAGCTCAGATCGAAAGCCGGGAAACCGAGCTCGGCGCTGAGCCGGTTGCTTGCCTTATCGGCTTGCTTCCCCTTGAGAGTTGCCACCAAGTCCCATTGCTCGGGCGTGGGCATCAGGCGCACGTCGCCGTTGGTGGCGATACGCTGGCCGTGCAAAATCATCTGCATGGCCGTGTTCTTCTGGTCCACGAAAACCGGATGGTACGTATTGTCGTATAGGAATACGCTGAAGCCTTGCGTGTTGAGGTAGCCGTTATCGGTTACCTGCATATTAAAGTCCCCGCCAAAAAGAGGCAGGCAGAAAAACAGAAACGCCAAGAGAACCGCTTGTCGTCGATTGCGCATAGATAACCTCAGAAATCAGTCGATCCGAACGTCACAGCAACGATTCGTTTCGCTATTTCTCTCTCTGGATTTGGTTAACGATGGGAGCGATTTTACAGTCCACGCTCCCATCACAAACAACAATTCAAACAACAACACCTGCCGCTATTCAGGCAGCGTTTTCGTCCCCTTCACTTCAAACGTACCCGCAACGGTCGGCGCACCCGTATTCGGCTGGCCACCGCCAACCGATACCGAGTACTTGCCCTCAGCGATGATCGGATCACCTTTTTCCGTAACCATGCTGAGATCGCGGTCTTTCAACTCAAAACGTACCTTCTGCGATTCACCGGGCTTCAGATGAATGCGATGGAATCCACGCAGTGCTCGCAGCGGGGCACCGGCAACCTTCGGGAATGACACGTAAAGCTGCGCCACTTCATCGCCGGCTACTTTTCCGGTGTTGGTGACGGTGACCTCGGCAACCAACGGGTCTCCGGCATTGATGGTGGTCTTCGGAAGCGACAGTCCTTTGTAGGAGAAGGTCGTATAGCTCAGGCCGTAACCAAACGGAAACAGCGGCTTTCCTTCGTAGTAGCGATAAGTACGATTCTTCATCGCGTAGTCTTCGAAGGCTGGCAGATCGCTGAGTCCGGCATAGAACGTCACCGGCAATCGGCCTGCTGGATTGTTCTTTCCCGACAACGTTTCCGCAACCGCCGAGCCACCTTCTTCGCCCGGATACCAGGCTTCGAGAATGGCGTTGACGTGCTGATTCGCCCAGTTGACTGCGAGCGCGCTGCCGTTCGTCAGCACGAGCACGACAGGCTTGCCCGCCGCGGTAACAGCTTCCAGCAAGGCCTGTTCCGGCTTCGGAAGATCGATGCTGGTGCGGTCGCCGCCCTTGAAGCCTTCCTCGTTCACGGGCATTTCTTCGCCTTCGAGTTCTGAGGTAATGCCGAGAACTGCAACAACGACATCAGCGTTCTTCGCGGCCGTCACAGCAGCCGGATCCGGCTTTGTATCGTACTTCGACCAAATCAACTGCGCCTCAACCGGCCCGGCGCCCATGGCTCTGTAGCTGACCGTGATAGGAACCTTCTGGCCCTTTTCCAGGTGAATGCGCCCTACGCGGGTTTCGGCATGGTTGGCATCGGAGAAGGCCATCGTAACTCGCTTCTCGTTGGCCTCGACGGAAGCCATGCCGCCAGTGACCTTCATGCCGAGGTTGTATTCGGCGGTCTCGTCTGCCGTCAGGAAGCCCTTCCACTCGATGGATACCGGCTTCCCTTTGACGTCTTGCGGAATATCGTCGGCTTTGAGATCGACGGTGCTGAACTGCTTTGTTGCAACCACGGTGCCCCTGGCACCCTGGAAGTTCTGGCCGGTTAAGAACTCAGCCGTGAGGCCGGGCTTTCCGTCGGCAGTGGTCAACGCAGAAGCAGGAACCGGATCTCCGCTGCCGCCCAGGAACTGCGTTCCAGGAACGAAGGTGATCTGCGCTTGCGGGAACTCCGCCTTCAAGCCTTCCATGATCGAGACGATCTTGTTCGGTCGGCCGCTGTAGTTGCCCAGCAGGAAGCGGGTCTGCTCTGCAAGAGGTCCGATGACTGCGATCTTTGCGTTCTTCTTCAGCGGCAGAGTGCCGTCGTTCTTGAGCAGGACCATCGACTTGTTCGCGATGTCACGCGCTAGAGCGCGGTGCTCGGCGCTATCAAGCAGCTTCTCGTCGATCTTGGCGTAAGGATCCAAACCAGCATCAGGCGCATCGAACAGGCCCATGCGAACCCGAGCCGTGAACAACCGGATCAGCGCCGTGTCGATTTCGCTTTCCTTCAGGAGACCCTGCTTGAAGGCATCCATGTAGGGCGCGTAATCGGTGGTGTCTTTCGGATGCGAGAAGATGCACTCGTTGTCCATGCCGCGCTGAATGGCGATTGCGGCGCCTTCGGCTGCAGTCTTGGTGAACTTGTGGTTCTTGGAGATGTCGATCACTGCATCGCAGTCAGAAACGACGTAGCCTTTGAAACCCCACTTGCCGCGCAGTTGATCCTGTAGCAGGAACTCGCTCGCACAGGCCGGCTGACCGTTAATGCTGTTATAGGCGCACATGACCGAACCAGCTTTCGCGTCGACAACGGTCGCGCGGAAAGCGGGCAGATAAGTGTCGATCTGGTCATGCTTGCTGACGTCAAAATTGTCGCGATGGCGTGACGGCTCGGGTCCGCTGTGAACGGCATAGTGCTTAGGCGTGGAAATGGCGCGATAGTATTTCGGATCGTCGCCCTGCAAGCCTTTTACGTACGCAACGCCCATGCGCGCGGTCAGGAACGGATCTTCGCCGTAGGTCTCCTGTCCACGTCCCCAACGAGGATCGCGGAAGATGTTGATATTCGGAGCCCAGAAGTCCAGACCAGCGCCGCGTGCGGCATTGGTGCGCAAAGCCTGAACGTGCGTGATGCGGCCTTCGATTCCGATCGTCGTGGCCATGCGGAAGATCGCGTCCGTATCGAACGTCGCGGCCAGTCCTACCGGCTCCGGATACTCCGTCGTGCCCTGTCGCGATACTCCATGCAGCGCCTCGCTCCACCAGTTGTAAGCAGGCACGTTCAAACGAGGAATTGCTTGCGAAACGTTCACGAGTTGCGTGACCTTCTCTTCCACGGTCATGCGGTGAACCAGATCAGCCGCGCGCTGTTCCGGCGGCAATGCAGGATTCAAGTACGCAGGCTTTTCGGCGTTTTGGGCACATAATCCGCCCACGCCTAAAAGTACGAATGCAGCAAGTATTCTTAATTTTCCCGTACGCATTTTTCTCCTCTCACGCCAAAAACATCAGTAGGAAGTGGTCACCGGAAGCTTCTCTCACCGGGCAAACCACTCCAGACGAGACACTCCCAGATTCCGGATTGTTCAAACGAAAGACCTACAACCAGCACACTCTAAAGAAAAACTCGCGTATTCATGTCAAACAGTCATGTGACTTTTGCCAGAGAGCGACTAGTACGGCCGCACGCTCTCCGTCATGACCGGCCACTTGTCCGTGCGGAATGGAACAGCCGGCAGTCCGGCGGCGTTAAACAAAGTAGCCTCCGGATTCGACTGCCATGCGTAGCGGACTTCTTTCGGGTTCGGCACGGACGGCGACGACACAATGACCGTCTTCCCCTTCAGCCGCGCGTCAGCCCAATACCATTTCCGGTCTTCTCCAGCAATCTGGAATTCGCCCAGCTTGGCTCCCTTCACAATCAGGCCGCCATCCGCATTCGCAAACTTCAGCTTGATCGAATCCTTGCCGCGCTGGACCTTGGATACAGTCGGCCCCTGATACACCACCTTCGTCCCATACTGCTTAGCCAACGCGCAGAGGGCGAGACGATCGCCGACTGGCTCCTTGTCCGTCGGATGGATATTGTTGGCATCGCCAGTATCGATCGTCACAGCGAGGCAAGTATTGGGAGTATTCGCGACCGTGACCGCTTGCGATTCACGGGTCTCCGCCCATTGATCGCCATCGACCGGCGTCGCGCTACGCTGCTTGAAAGCGGGTAGGCTGACGACATAGAACGGGAAGTCGCCTTGATCGAATAGCTTCCGCCAATCGGCGATCATCGCCGGCAGTACCTTGCGGTAGTGATATCCGCGCTCCGAATTCTGTTCACCCTGATACCAAAGCGCGCCCGTGATCGCGAGCGGAGCAATCGGCTTCAGCATTCCTTCGTATAGAACCGTCGGCATCACCGGCCAGTTCTCATATGCCATCGGCAACGGATGCGGCGGACGTGCATCAAGCGACAACTGCGCCTTCCACTTCCCGGCGAGGGGAATGACCGTCTTGTCTCCCAGCGCAATACGGAGGTCTTCGGGCTTCGAGAGGAATCCACCCTGCGGCTTGGTCTTCAGAACGCGAACCGCGATGACGTTCTTCCCCGGCTTCAAACCTCGCAAGAAATACATGCGCGGGTTCTCTACCCAGGAGCTGGCGCCAACCTCTTTCCCGTTCACGTAGACCGTGTCCATGCGCTCAATCGAGCCCAGGAAAATCATGTTGCGGCCCGTTGGCACCGGATCCGGCACGGTGATCTCCTTCCGGAACCACACAACCGCCGGCGACTCAGGTACGCCCAGTTCGGCGAACCCACCCGGGACGTCTACCAACTTCCAACTTGAATCATCAAACTCCGGCACCGCCCAATTGCCTTTCAGACCTATGTCGTACTGGTCGTACCAATGCATGACGAAATTGCCGTACTCGGGAGCGCCCGAAGCTGCGATCTTCTCTAGTTCGGCCAATGGGACGTCGAAGTCCTTGATCGGGCGAAGTCCCTCGGCGCTCGTCCATGATTCGGCTGGAGTGCCGCCGACGTTGTCGGAAACAAGTCCGATCGGAATGTGCATCGCCTGCTGTACCTTGCGGGCGAAATAGTACGCAACTGCCGACACGCTTCCGGCCGTCTCGGGCGACACCACCTTCCAGCTTCCCGTGGGAACCAGCGTTGTGTGATAGGAAGTATGCTGAGCAACACTGAAGTAGCGAATCTCGGGATAGTTCGCGGCTTTCACTTCCGCTTCACCATTCTTCACTTGGCGAAGTCCGACTCCCATGTTGGACTGGCCGCCGCAAAGCCAGACGTCTCCTACCAGCACGTTCTTAAGTTCTACGGTCTGTTTGCCGCTGATCTTAATCGTGTAAGGGCCACCCGCGGCTGGCGGCTGAATCTTAACCTGCCATTTGCCGTCCGCACCTGCAACGCCGGAGCCAGTCTTGCCCGCGACGTCGACCTGAACCTTATCTCCCGGTTCCGACCAACCCCAGATCGTGTTCAGCTTTCCGCGCTGCAACACCATGTTGTCGCCAAAAATCGGGCTGACGAATGGCAACGGTTTCGGCGCTTGAGCTTGAGCAGGAATCTGTGCCAGGGCAGCGGTTGAAAGTGAAAGCAGGAGTCCACTAATAAGGACAACGATCAGCGCGTGTCTGCGAATCATGAACTGGACCTCGAATTTTAGACGGCAGAGTAGTAGCTTACACCGATTCGGCGCAGGTTCCACTAACATCCTTCACCGTGAGCTTTGCAATTACCACACGTCAGTTGATTACCTTAGTAACGGTGATTCGCCGCTGGCTTACGTCCTGCCACGGTGCGGACACGGCCGGAAAGTACACGGATTACACCAAAGTTATCGCTAAACCCCGCCAAAGTTGATACGCTTTTTCCCGAATCTCCACGTTTTCAATCGCTGGAGAACTAGCTGTCCTAACAAGGACTGCGAAGGCCAGGTTTTGCGGCTGAAGACTGCGAAGACAGTCACGCCGCCGCCCGTAATTGAGAGAGAAACAAAATAGCAAGGCCGGAGGCAATGTCCCCCCGGCCTGATTCCTTCAGTGAGGATGAGTGAGATGCATACCCGAAGACATTGGCTCTTCTTATTAATGCTGGTCGCGATTCTGACCGGAATCGCCGTCGCTGAATCCGTTGTCGCCAACATCGATACCACAAAGACAGCGCAGCCGATCTCGAAGCTGGTATTCGGTGGCTTCATGGAACCGGCCACGACGCGCGTCTGGGCCGAAATGCTGTACGACCGGAAGTTCTTCAACGAGATCAACTCCAAGCCGCTACCGGCAGCAACCGCAGGTGGGTTTGGCCGGCGTGGACCGCAGCCGCGATGGAAGCCCGTTGGTGGCGACGAGATCGTCACCATGGACACCAAGAATCCCTACGTGGGCGAGTGGAGTCCGAACATCACACTGGACGCGAAGACGCCCCACGGCATCAGCCAGTCTGGATTCTCGCTCCGCGCCGGTAAGGCATACACAGGAAGAGTCATACTGTCCGGCAAGCCCGGAACGAAGGTTAACGTCAGCCTCATCTGGGGTCCTAACCCCACCGATCGCCAGACGATCACCATCAGCAACCTCACTGCTAGTTTCACGAAGTTCCCGGTGAAGTTCACGGCCAAGGCCGACACCAACGAAGGCGCATTCGAGGTCGTCGGCGTCGGTACCGGCACGTTCCACATCGGCGCCGTTTCGCTGATGCCCGCCGACAATGTCAACGGCTTTAAGCGCGAGATGGTTCGCCTGCTTAAGGAACAGGGCATCGAGATCGCCCGTTGGCCCGGCGGAAACTTCGTCTCGGCATACGACTGGCGCGACGGCATCGGCGACGCCGACAAGCGTCCGCCGCGCCGCGAGCTGGCCTGGAGTGGCATGGAATCGAACGACATGGGTATCGACGATTTCATGACCTTGTGCCGTTTGCTTGGCGCTGAACCCTACATCGCCGTGAACACTGGCCTGGGTGACGCACACTCGGCCGCCGAAGAAGTTGAATACGTCAACGGCCCCGCCACCAGCCGGCTGGGCAGGCAGCGCGCGGCCAACGGGCATCCGGCACCCTACAGCGTGAAGATCTGGGGTATCGGCAACGAAATGTACGGCCCCTGGCAGTGGGGACACATGGCCATCGACCAGTATCCGGAGAAACACAACCTCTTCGTGAAAGCGATGAGGAAAGTCGATCCGTCGATCAAAGTGATCGCCTCCAGCGCCACGCCTGAAGAGACCTCCTGGTGTTACATCGAGAACCGCCAGTTCGACAGCTTCCCCGGACGCGAGGCCGTGAGCGACAAGCTGCCCTTCGGCTTCGGCTCCAAGCAGGACTGGACTGGCGCTTTGCTCAAGACTTCCGCCGACAATATCGATTTCCTCGGCGAACACTTCTACGGCTATCCCAACCTCGCAATCGACGCCGAGTCCCAGAAGTTCTATGACCCCAACGATCAACTCGTAGACAAAGTCCGTCGCCTGTCGAACCGCGTGCAATTCAAGTTCGAAGCCTGGGACGAGTACGTTAAGCGGATGCCCTACCTGAAAGACAAGGACATCAAGTTCGCGTTCGACGAATGGTCTCCGAGAAACCGCTCGGTAGCTCCGGGCAACGCGCCCACACCGCTGCATCCGATGTTGAACCCGATGACCAACGCGCTCGTTTATCACGAGTTCTTCCGTCACTCGGATAAGGTCGGCTTGGGAATCGCAACCGGCGGCATGGGCCTGATGTCGATGGATTCTTATGGCGATCCGACCGGCTTCCGCATGGAAGGACTCGTCATGAAGGTGCTGCACGACCACTTTGCCGGAGCACTTCCGGTGGCGGTCAACGGCAACTCCCCGCAGCGCGCCATCAAGGGCACCGTCGGAATCGACACCTCAGCCCGTCCTTCTGGCAGCCCGACCTATCCGCTTGATGTCTTCGCCGCGCTGAGCGCCGATCGCAAGAAGCTGTCGATCTCGATCGTTAACCCGACCGAGACAGAGCAGAATTGCGATTTGAATCTCGCTGGTGCCCAGCCCAACGGAGCCGTCAAGGTTTCGTTGCTGACCACTCCCGCCGGAGCCGCTCCCGTAGCGCAAGCCCGTGGAATGTTCGGCGGTCCCAAGGCGGAGATGGCAGAAAGTTCGCTGCCGCAGATGCCAAAGACCATCACTCTGCCCCCAACCAGCATTAGCGTGTACGAGGTCGAGGTGAAGTAGTAAAACTCCGATACAGCGGAAGGAACGAAGATGGATAGAAGAACGTTGTTGAAAGCAATGACAGCAGGTCTTGGTTCCTTCTGCCTCCCCAAATTCAGCGGGGCCGCTTTGCTGGAGTCGCCAGCTGGCGAACGCACGGCGATCGGCCCCTTTCAACCTGCCTGGGATTCGTTGGCTCATTACGTCGTGCCCAATTGGTTCCGAGATGCGAAGTTCGGAATCTGGGCGCATTGGGGTCCGCAGTGCCAGCCGGAGCAAGGCGACTGGTATGCCCGCAGGATGTACATCGAGGGCGACTCCGCCTACAAGTTCCACTGCGAAAAATACGGTCATCCATCAAAGTTCGGCTTCAAAGACGTGATCAACCAGTGGAAGGCCGAGAAGTGGGACCCGGAAGAACTCCTGGCGCTGTACAAAAAAGCTGGCGCCCGCTACTTCATGGCGCTGGCAAATCATCACGACAACCTTGATCTTTACGACAGTACATATCAGTCGTGGAATTCGACGAAGGTTGGCCCGAAGAAGGACATCGCGCGGGGCTGGGCGAAAGCCGCTGCGAAGCAGGGTCTGCCGCTTGGCTTGAGCGTTCATGCGGCGCATGCCTGGAGCTGGTTCGAAACGGCGCAGCGCGCGGACAAGCAAGGTCCCGACGCGGGGGCTCTCTACGACGGCAAGCTGACCGCAGCGGATGGAAAAGGCAAATGGTGGGACGGTCTGGACCCACAAGAGCTGTACGCGCAGAATCACCCGCTCAGCCAGAACAGCGAAGACAACATGACGATCCACCGGCAGTGGGACTGGGGAAACGGCGTGTGCCCGCCGTCGGACGCATATTGCCAGAAGTTCTATAAGCGCACCATCGAGCTGATCGACAAGTACGAACCCGAGTTGGTCTACTTCGACGACACTGCGCTTCCGTTGTGGCCAGCCAGTGATGTTGGCCTGAAGATTGCCGCCCACATGTACAACAGCAGCATCAAGAAGCACGGCGAACTGCGGGCTGTCATCTTCGGCAAGATACTCGACGAACAACAGCGCAAGTGCATGGTAGCGAAGGTCCAGCGATGGAATCCGCGGCACCGTTGCAGGCGCAAGGTTTCAACGAAGGTAGGGGCAAGGCCTTCGGTCCGGAAGATATGCGCTTCACCACGAAAGGCAAAACGCTTTATGCCATCGTGCTTGGCTGGCCTGAGACCAGGAAAGCCCTGATCAAGAGCCTTCCTGCAAAGGACGGCAAGGTGGCTCGGGTAAATCTGCTCGGAGGAGGTCAGTTGCGTTTCGAGCAGAATGAGACAGGACTAAACGTGCAGTTGCCGGCAGAGCCACCCTGCAAGGAAGCCTTCGTACTCAAGATCGAAGGCGTGATCGCGTAGTCTGAAGATCGCTAAAAACAACAAGGCGGAGCGAGTTCAATACCCGCTCCGCCTCATTCTTTGCTCAGCTATTTGTCCCGGAAAAGCCTCGGGGCAAAATCGTTCAAGGATCTCCGCCACGTTAGCCACTCGTGAGAAGTTCCCGGTGACGAGAAATAAACGTGCGTTATCCCCGCCTTGTCCAACATGCTGCGGAATGAACCGATTGCACCGGGGAACGGATTCGGCTCCTCTGTGCCCATGCCAATCCAGAGCAACTTCACCTTGTTGTTGAACGCAGCGCCATCTTTGAAGAAGCCGTTGAAGGCCGTCGCCGGATCGAGCGCTTCCGTGCTCAAGCCGTTCATCGTTCCGCTGAACGCGCCGATGTAGGAGAACTTGTCCAGATTATGTGTTGTAAGCCACATAGTCTGATTGCCTCCCATGGAGAGTCCAGCCATCGCGCGATGTTCGCGGTCGGCGATCGTGCGGAACGTCAAGTCGACCATCGGAATGACGTCCTTCGTAATCACATCTTCGAACGCGCTGATAGTACCCAGCGGCGGACGACGGTCTGATGACTCGCCCGGACGCGAAGCGTAGCCGTTGTCCATGACGATAATCATGGGCACGGCCTTCTTCTCCGCAATCAGATTGTCGAGGATCAGATTGGCGTGTCCCTGGAATATCCAGCCTGTCTCGTCTTCGCCCGAACCATGTTGCAGGTAGAGCACGGGGTAACGAGCATCCAGGTTCGTGTCGTAGTCCGGCGGAGTGTAAACGAAGCAACGCCGCCACTGGCCCGTCACCTTCGAGAAGTAGGTTCGGATCCGGACATCACCGTGGGGCACGTTCTTCGCCGAATAGTAATCAACGCCGTCTTCCGGAATCTCTATTCCGCTGGCGTCCTTACCCGTACCAAAGAAGGCGTGGCTGCCCGGATCGTTTACCGGTACGCCATCAACGACGAGCGAGTAGTAGTGAAAACCAACCACCTGGGGAGGCGTGGTTACGCTCCACACTCCATCGTTACCGCGCTCCATGTCGTATGTGCCGTGGCCGATTTGTACCGCGACCTTCTGCGCATCGGGCGCCTTGAGTTGGAACGTCACTCGGCGGTCAGTATGAACCTTCGGGAATTGAGCGCCCATCACGTTGGTCGAAGCCGGCTTGGGTTCGTCCGCAATTCGAGCAGCACTCGCGCCTTCCGGAGTACGTCGCCACGCGAAATACGAATCCAGAACCTTCAGTCCGTCCGCAGTCGGAACCGGCCCGGTATGCGGCGTGCCCGCGAAATACATCAGCGTCGGGTTCTTGTCGCTGAAGGCCGGCCATTTCGGTACGCCTTTGCCGTTCGGATCGCCGTACTTGGCAAAGTTCGTCCAGTAGGTCGCCATCGCTTCTGAAATCACGTCGTCAGCCAGCGTCGGCTTCTTTCCCTGATCGCCCGTGAAGTGCTTGAACACATATGCAACGT
Source organism: Acidobacteriota bacterium (assembly GCA_023410055.1). GTDB lineage: Bacteria > Acidobacteriota > Terriglobia > Terriglobales > Acidobacteriaceae > JAEZPW01. The sequence continues at coordinate 27,648 of JAEYQK010000099.1, read as the reverse complement.
CGCGGCCATGCGGTGCGCCGTAACCTGCTTGCGGCGAATCCGCCGGATAATCAGGATGCTGATCGAAGTAGTAGTAGAACGCCTTGCCCTTGCCCAATTGCGATTGCATGCGGGCCCAGATCCATGTGTGCCAGCCGAAGGCCGAATCACGCGCCAGGTCACGCGCAGTTTTTGGAACCTTCGTGTCGCCGGTCGGATAAGCCTTCAGCAGATCATCGGCAAAACGGTCATAGCGCTTACGCACGCCATCGATGTAGGCCTGCGGCGTACGCGGCGGCGAGAAGCTCGCGCCTTCATCCGAGTTGTAGCCGACCAGAATTGGCGTGTCGTTGAACTTCTTCGCCTCATAAAGCTTGTACTGATCGTCGGGAATCACCCAGCCGTCCACAATCGGCCATGCCATTCCGCGACTCATTGCCGCGCCGGGCTGAATCTTGTCCGCCGGTAGCTTGCGCAGGTCCGCAATCGACGCGGCACCGAGCCCCTTGGCGAGTTCTTCGCCGCTGCGTTCCGCATCGGCAAGCGACCGCATGTTCTCACCCGGCGCGCCACCCGTGCTCACAGGCCCGAACGAACCGCCGCTCTGCGAGATCGCGCCAGTAAAGAGTCCTTTGGCCAGCGGCGACGCGGACAGCATGCTCACCGCGATGCCTCCGGCGGACTCGCCGAAGATCGTGACCTTATTAGGATCGCCGCCGAATGCCGCGATATTCGTCTTGATCCATTGCAGCGCGGAAATCATGTCCAGCAAGCCGTAGTTTCCGGAAACGTGTTGTGGCGATTCGGCGCTCAGTTGTGGATGGGCAAAGAATCCCATCGGCCCCACGCGATAGGCAATGCTGACCAGCACGACTCCCTTTTGCGCCAGCTTTTCGCCGCTGTAAGTTGGAATCGAAGTCGCGCCGCCATTGAAGCCGCCGCCGTAGATCCAGACCAGCACCGGAACCTTGTCCGTGGCCTTCTTCGCCGGAGTCCATACGTTCAGATAAAGGCAGTCTTCGCTCGTCGCGGGAGGCTGTTCGCCCGGCGCCGAATAAGCACGCTGCACGCACTGCGGCGCGAACTTATCGGCCATACGCACGCCCTCCCACTTAGCGGCCGCTTGGGGCGGACGCCAACGCAGATCGCCCACCGGCGGCGCGGCGAACGGAACTCCGCGATAAACGGTCAGCCCATCTTCGACCGTACCCTGCAACACTCCTTGTTCCACCTTCGCGGTCGGCGCCGCTGCCATGCACATCACGGACACCGCCACGATGGCGATCACAACCATCAGTCTTCTCATCTTCGATTCCTTTCGTGCTCGTTCCCTTGAGAGTCTTGAACGAACTCGTGAAGCACGCCTGACTTGCACCCGTTGACCGCCGCATTCGCAAGAAGCGCGAACGCATATCGCCTCCAGAGCGGGCGCTGAAGAATGCCAGAGAGAGGAAACCTCTTCTGCGGACACCAGCAGCATTCAGTCAACGGGACGCGCTTATCTTAAAGCTCAGACCTGCGAAAGACCAGATTACCGGGCGAATGTACCAAGAGCTGTCGAGCGCGGCAGAATATTGGTGCCAATGGTCACAAGCTGGAGTACGCTGCGAAAAAGGCCATGACTCACAATCTGAACCGAAGGCAGTTTCTTCGCACCGCGGCTGGAGCAACCGTCGCGGCTGCGGCGGGCGTACCAACCTTAGCGAGCGACAAGCAGGGTGTCGCCATCATCGTCGATCCCTCAGACGCCTTGGCGTCGTCGGCACCGGCGCGATGGGCCGCGACTGAACTTGTAAAAGCGCTGACGGCACGCGGAGTATCTGCCGCGATTTACGAGAACGCCGCCAAGGCTCCTGCCACGCATCTTCGAGTCTTCGCGTCCGGCATGACCTCGCCCAGCGCCATCGTGGCGCTAAAGTCCGCTCGCGTACGCACATCAGCCGTGCCCGAAGCGCTCGCGCTCTTCCAGACAAAAGACGCGGTGTGGGCCTGCGGTTATGACCCACGCGGACTATCGTACGCACTGCTGGAACTCGCCGACCGTGTGCAGCACTCAGAAAATACGGTCGCCTCGCTGGCTGTCCCCAAGCCCGTGATCGAGCGTCCAGCCAATACCGTACGCAGCGTCACCCGGCTTTTCAGCAGCGACATCGAAGACAAGCCCTGGTACAACGACCGCGAGATGTGGCCCGAGTACCTCTCCACGATTGCGGCGCAGCGCTTCAACCGGTTCAATCTTTCCTTCGGTCTCGGCTACGACTTCCTTACCAGCGTCACCGACGCCTACTTCCTGTTCGTCTATCCATTCCTGCTTTCCGTCGCCGGATACAACGTGCGCGTACCGCAACTGCCCGACGCTGAACGCGATCACAATCTCGAAATGCTGCGCTTCATCGGCGAACAAACGGCAGCGCGCGGAATGGAATTTCAGCTCGGCCTCTGGATGCACGGCTATCGCTGGAACAACAGTCCGAACGCGAATTACACCATCGAAGGACTCACGCCCGAGACTCACGGAGCCTACTGCCGCGATGCCTTGCGCACGTTGCTGCAGTCTGTCCCGCAGATCACTGGCATCACGTTCCGCGTGCACGGTGAGAGCGGCGTCAACGAGGGCAGCTATCAGTTCTGGAAGACCGTGTTCGACGGCGTCGCAACATGCGGTCGCAAAGTCGAGATCGACATGCACGCCAAGGGCATCGACCAGGGCATGATCGACACCGCACTCGGCACGGGACAGCCGGTGAAGATTTCGCCCAAGTACTGGGCCGAGCACCTCGGCATGCCGTACCATCAAGCGGACATCCGCGAGCAGGAGCGGCCGCGCCCAAGCAAGAACGAATCCGCCCTCATGAAATTCAGCGCCGGTTCGCGCAGCTTCCTGCGCTACGGTTACGGCGACCTGCTGCGCGCAGATCGCAAGTGGGGCGTACTCCACCGTGTCTGGCCCGGCACGCAGCGACTCTTGACCTGGGGCGATCCACTCACCGCTGCGGCTTACTCCCGCGCCTTCTCTTTCTGCGGCAGCGATGGCGTAGAAATCATGGAGCCGCTTTCGTTCAAGGGTCGCCGTGGCTCCGGCATCGCAGGCGACCGTTGCGCCTACGCTGACAAGTCGCTGAATCCGCGCTGGGACTGGCAGAAGTACGCCTATACCTATCGCACTTGGGGACGCCTGCTCTACAACCCGGATACCAGCGCCGACGTTTGGCACCGCGCTATGCGCAGCGACTTCGGCGCAGCGGCCCCAGAGCTCGAAACCGCGCTAGCCAACTCAAGCCGCATTCTGCCGACCGTTACAACTGCACACTTGCCCTCCGCCGCCAATAACGGATTCTGGCCCGAGTTGTACTACAACCACTCACTGCTTGCGCCACCCAAGATTGACCTCTACACCGACAGCCCCTCGCCGCGCGTCTTCGGAAACGTCAGCCCGCTCGATCCGCAACTGTTCTATCGCATCAACGACTTCGCCGACGATCTACTCAGGGGCGAACGCAACGGCAAGTACACGCCCGTCGAAGTCGCACAGTGGCTCGAAGATTACGCTGCCAGAGCAACTGTCTCACTGACGCGGGCCGAAGCTCGTGCAACGAAGAAGGCAACTCCTGAGTATCGACGGCTAACCATCGACATCGCTGTCGCCGCCGACCTGGGACGCTTCTTCGCCGCCAAATTCCGTGCCGGAGTCCTGTACCGCATATTCGAGCAGACCGGTGACCGCGCCGCGCTCGAACAGAGCGTGAAAGCATATCGCTCCGCCCGTGAAGCCTGGGCCGCAATCGTCGCGCGCACCAAAGACGTGTACATGTCCGACATCACGGTTGGCGAACAACCGCAATTGCACGGACACTGGGCCGACCGCCTGCCGGACATCGACGCCGATATCGCCGCCATCGCGGCAAAGCTGGAATCGGCCAAGCCCGCACAGAAAGACGGATCAATCCCTCGCGCGATCACCGAAGCTCTCGGTCAACCGCAAAGGCCTGTCGTCGCCGGACGCCACACTCCCACGAGTAACTTTCAGCCTGGAACTCCGCTGTCTCTAGAGTTCGCAGCCGACAAGCGCTACGCCTCTGTGCTACTGCACTATCGTCGCGTGAATCAGGCAGAACGCTGGCAAACAGTACCCATGCAGTCCAACGAAAGTGTCTGGCGCACCGCCATTCCCGCCGAGTACACGGATACTCCGTACGCGCTTCAGTACTACTTCGAGGTGCGCAAGTCTCCCAATACGGCCACACTCTACCCCGGCTTCGGTGAGCAGCGAACAGAGCAGCCGTATTTTGTGGTGAGGAGAGGATAGGCTTAGGTAACTAGGGACGACAGACGTTTTGTCGGGCATTACGCCCATTTAACGGTAGACGCTATTATCGAAAGATTTCTTGTCGTAAGATTCTGCTGATCAATCAGCGGAGTCCCGCTGGAGAACGGGAGCTTTGACATGGATAGAAAAGAGTTCCTAAAGAAGTCGTTGCAGTGTGCCGCGGGAAGTCTGGTTGTGCTGGGCGGCGCTCCGACCTGTTGTGCCGCGATGGCAAAAGATAATCCCACCGCAGCCGAACAGGAGGACCAGAAAATACATCAGCAGTATCAATTCGTTGCCAACTGGTCGGGTGATCTTCTTGCCGCAATGGAGAAAGAGTTGGACGAGGCCACGTGGGTCAAACTCATGGACGCCTGCGGCGCCGCCTGCTATCACCGCTTCAAGGAGTTCATCACCAAGGAAGCGGGCAACGATATGGACAAGCTGATCGAGATCTACCGTGACCGCTGGGTGCGTGATCCAGAAAGCGTGAAGCGCAAAGGCAACATCATCGAAGTCACCTACCGAATCAAGGACCCGAACGGCTGCCCGTGCGCCGTCAGCCATCTTCGCCCGCCAAAGAAGGACGACATGCGCTGCCATTGTTCGGCCGGTTCTCTGAAGGCAATCTTCTCAACTGTTGCGGGCAAGCCCCTGAAGGTTGATCTCGTGAAGTCCGCAAGACGCGGCGACGGCATGTGCCGCTTCCACATACATCTCGCATAGCAAGCAGACAGCGCGGGGATATCACTCCCCCGCGCCGCCTGCGAAGTTTCGAATTTACGGAAGAGACACTCTATCGATCACAGCTCCGGGATCGACGGCACTGATCCGGAACGTATGTTTACCTGACTTCATATCGGGCAGTGGGACGCGAAGCCGCGCGTAATTGTCCTGAACCGCAGCCTGCCGTATCGTTCCGTTCTCGTCTTCGGCACCGCTTGAACCGGGCACCTCAAACAGTGTCGGCGTCTGGCCGTCTACGCTGATAGCAACACGTAGCTTCATTCCCGGATAGACCCGGAAGCTCGGCAGAAAGTCTATGAATGCCTCGCCATTCCCACCCTGCGCCTGGAAATCAAACTCGAGATATGGAGCATTGCCCAGATTGTCGCTCCATGACGACTGCAAGCTAGCCGGCAAAACTGCCGTTGCCCTCCCAGTCGCGCCCAGGCCATCAATGACGCGCCAGGATGCTGTCGCCTGATTTGAACGCCGATCCGCCGAAGCCGCATCCCGCCAACGCTGATTTGTCTGCGGCTGAGTAAAAGCTTTAGCACCCGAAGTGGCTTGGTCTGCCGCCGGTTTCTCGCCCCACGGCCAACGAACCTGGCTGTTCCATGCCATTAAATCTTCTCCGGTCACAATACCTGGCATCATGCCCTTCCATTTGCCGCCTGCGAGACGGATATTGTAGTCCTCCACCTGCGACGTGAGATAGTCGCGCAAGCGAACAATCTCGCGCTCGTTCGCAGCTACATCGACGCCGTTCTGAATCTTGCGATCCGCCAAAAAGATCAAACCCGACGCAGCAACGACCCGTGCCGGAAATCCGACGGTCTCCGTGTAGGCATCGCGGACGGCGGGTGTGAGACTGGCGGCAATCGCCGCATCGTGTTTCAGAAGGCTCTCGTAATCGCGACCTAATTGCTCTGCAATCTCTGGAGTCAGGGAAAGCGCCCAAGCTCGGTTCATCAATTCAGGTTTGCGGATAGTTCCCAGTCGATAGAAGTCCGCGAGGAGAGCCGCTATTGCGGGTGCCGATTTTTCGCCGAAGTTCTTGGCCGCGAACTCCCGCAGGAACACAGGCTGAGAATCCGGCCCCAACGCGTCAGGGTTCCAGGCGAATCGCGAGAAGTAATCGACTCCAATTTCCATCGGCTTGATATCGCCGACGTTGAGCATCCAAAGGGTGCGGGCTTCGTTTTCCCAAGCCTTATGCAGCTCCTCCCAAGCCAGGGCGGGAGGCGTGGTATTGATCCAGGTGTAGGAGTGCGGACCACCGTAGTAAGACATGTGCCAGTAAACGCCCGATCCGCCGGGACGCTTTCGTTCTTCCGGTGCACTGAGGCGCCTCAGGTAACCGAAGTTGTCGTCTACCCAAACGAGAGTCACATCGGGCGGCACTTTCAATCCGCCATCGTAAATCGGCAACACCTCCTTGTACGGCACGAAATCCTGTACCACTGGTCCCCACTGCTTCGTTACGTTCTGGTCGAGCAATGCTCGCTGATCCTTAATAACTTCGGTGACCGTATTGATCCGGGTCGGAATGTCCTGAGGCCCCTGCATGGGTCGATCATGAATGCCTCGAATACCAAGGGTCCAGACCGCTTCCGCATTCGCCCGCTGCTTCACCGTCTCCTCCCAGATTGAGTGCACAGCATCACGGTTGATGGCGTAGTCCCATTTGCCTTTCGACTTTTCATCCCAATGAATATTGTTGAAGAGCATCGGTTCGCAATGCGATGAACCCGCAACGATTGCGTACTTATCGGCAAGCTTCACGTTCTCCGGAACAGAGCCAAATTCAACGGAGACTTCGTGCATGGCTGGCCAGATGTAATTCAGGCGCAGGCGCAGCATGAGTTCGAAAACTTTCTCGTAAGTCTTGGGTCCAATGTTCTTGAATTCCGGATCGAACGTGTTCTTCACCCACGGAATAAGCCCCCAGTCCTCGTCGTTGATGAAGATGCCTCGGTACTTAACCTGCGGCATTTCAACCTGGGGTGATGTAATCCTCACAGCCAGCGTATCGCGACGTTGCACCGGCACATCAGCCCACCAGTACCAGGGCGATACACCGATCTTCTCCGACAGCTGCATCAACCCATACGCGGTTCCGCGACGGTCGCTTCCGACAATGACAAGAGCACGCTTAACGCCTGGAAAGGGCTTCTCTACGACCTGGGAAAGAGTTGCCTCCCAACGCCCTTTAACCTTGTCGATCTCCTTCAGCTTTCCGCTACTGACCAACTGGTCGACCAGCGAGCTATGCCCGAGAGTCCCCACAATGACCAACTGCTCCAGGCGGGGTTTGTCGGTCACTTCGGGGCGCTTGCCAGTCACGCGTTTGACATCGTCCGCGAAGAAGTTGGCTGCTAGCGTCACTACCGGATAATCGTTGGAATCGACCGCAATCGCGACAGTCCCGAACTCATTGACCAGCACCATTGACCGAGAGTCATTGGTCGATTCGGCTGTAATCTCCACTGCCGGAGTAGCAAAAGCGAATGTAGCGAACAGCAGGATACAGCAGGCCGCAAGTGATCTCATCTGCATGTTGTGCCTTCAGGTGGTCACCGCAAAACGGAACACAAGCAACTCAGCCGCATGGTGCGGTCACCCGGGAATTGAATCACAAAGGATGCACACATCTTAAGTCACAATACCGCCAAAAAACAGAGCCCCTCATTGCAAGGGGCTCTGTTCCTGGAAACGCAATATACGTTTGGCTTACGCCCTATCTCCCACGGGTTTCGGCATGCGGTCTTCAGACTGCTTTGCGTCTGACGCGGGCAAGGAGATTGTAACCAGCAGTCCGGGGTTCGCGTTTCTTGCGGCAATACTGCCGCCATGCAGGGCCATTGCACGCTGAGCAATGGCCAGCCCCAAGCCAGTTCCGCCTGTAGAACTGTCGCGATTCTCGTCGACCCGGAAGAACGGCTGGAACAATTTCGGCAGAGCTTCTTCGGGAACGCCCGGTCCGCAATCGCGAATGGAAACGTTCGCCATCTCTCCGGTCATTTCGAGCCTCACATCGATGTTCGAATACTCCGGAGCGAAGCGGATCGCATTCCGCAAAACGTTGTCGATGGCGCGCCGCAATAGCCCGTAGTCACCCTGAACGTAGACAATGGCAGGATTGTTCAGGGTGATCGTGCAGTTCCTCGCCCCCGATTCCATTTCCGAGTCCGCGACGATCTCCGCAAGCAATTCGTTCAGCCATACTCTCTCGCTCACTCTTGCGTCCGGATCGCCTTCGGCCCGCGTAACCTGCAAAAGGGCATCCACCAACTCGGAGAGGCGCCCCACTTCCTTTTCCAACCGATCTACGGCGGCATCGCGATTCCCCGCCGTCCGCGTAAGTGCGGCGGCAAAGCTAATGCGGGTCAGCGGCGACCGTAGTTCGTGCGAGATGTCCTGCAACAACCGCCGCTCGGCAGTGAGCAGGGTTTGCGTTCTCTCTGCCATCTGGTCAAAAGCGCGGGCTAGTCCACCAATCTCGTCACGGCGCCGCAAATTTACGCGCGCAGAGAGATCGCCTCGACCGAATCGATCAACAACGTGGGCCATCTTTCTCAACGGCGAAGCGATGTTGACTGCCAGCAACCATCCCAGCAGCCCGACGGCAAGCGGAACCAGCAGATAGAAAGGAACGAAGCTCCACATGCTCTCTCGTGGCGGCTGTGTCTTAACGATGAATCGATAGCGGCCATCGAGTGATCTGGTGACGATCACCATCTCCTCTCCACGGGAGCGGCGGTTTCCACGCGCGAGCAGCGCTGTGCGATCTTCTCCCGTCACGAGATCCCTCCCGTGACTATCCGTCAGAAAACACCGCACGGAGAGATATTGCGCTAGGTGCTCAAGGTAGAGTTCCAATGCCTGGGGCCCACCACGCTCGTAAGCAACAATGGCGTCGTCTCTCTGCATTGAGTTGACGCTGAAGAAAAACGGTGCCAGATGATGCATCCTGGAGGCTGTAACGATGAAGAAGCCCGCCAGCGAAATCACCAGCGCAACCAGGCACCAGGCAAGAATCTTGACGGTCACGGAGCGTCGGATCATGATTCCCCTCCGCTTGAGAAAACGTATCCAGAGCCGCGGACGGTACGAATCAGGGTGTGCCTGCTGTCGTTGAGCTTGGTCCGCAGGTGGCTTACATGTACATCGAGCGTGCGTTCATAGGGAGTCGATTCGCGCTGATAGAGCATGGCCGTCAGTTCGTCGCGCGCTACTACCCGTCCGGCTGAACGCACCAGGAACTCCAGAATGTCAAACTCAACAGCCGTTAGGTCCAACTGCTGATTCTGCCACCAAGCAGATCCGGATTGGGAGTCGATGCGGACTCCGCCGGCTTCGAGTACTGCTACCTTCCCTGCGGCCATTCCTGTGCGACGCAGCACTGCGCGAATTCTCGAAATTAACTCATCCGGGCCGAAGGGTTTGGGGAGATAGTCGTCCGCACCCGCATCCAGGCCGGCAATGCGATCCGATTTCTGCGTACGCGCGGTCAGCATGATGACCGGGATATTGCTTCGCTTTCGCAGCTGATGTAACACCTCGAAACCATCCAGTACGGGCAACATTACATCGAGAATCACGAGATCGAAATGACCTTCTATCGCCTGCTTCAATCCCGTCCGCCCATCGTGCACGGTCTTGAGCGCAAATCCGTTCTGCGCGAAAAAGTCCGTCATCAGCGAACAAAGCTCAACATCATCGTCCACCAACAGAATGGAACGGAGGACTTGCGAATTTGCCAGTGTCTCTTGCATCGCCCGTTACATGTCATTTGTACTCCAAAATTGCAGCGTTCACGACACACCCAAGGCACAATTTACGTTTCTTAAGGTTCACATTCGGAATTCCGATATTTAATGAAATCGTGGTTGGCCGAGGTTTACCCGGCCGCAGTAACAATTTCAGTCGAGGCATTGAGGTAACGAGCATGGAATCAATGGTTGCGTCGCAACCCTCATCCACCGGCAGCCCTGAATACGGGCAGTACGGCGAAACGAATCGGGTTAAATCCGCGGGCTTTTTCCGCCGCAAGCGCCGCTGGATCATCATTGGCGCAATTCTCGTTGTGGTAATCGGCTTGATTGCCATACCAATTGTCCGCGGACCCGGCAAAGCCCCTGTCAGCTATGTAACGAAGCCGGTGACGCGCGGAGATCTGCGGCAGACTGTTGACGCAACAGGCACAATCTTCGCCGTTACGACCGTGCAGGTCGGCTCCCAGGTGTCGGGCACCATCGCGAAGCTTAACGTGGATTTCAATTCCCATGTGCACAAGGGAGACCTGATCGCCGAGATCGATCCCCGCGTATACGAAGGGCAATTGGCGCAGAGTCGCGCCGATCTGGAAAACTCGCGCGCCAATCTGGCGGCATCAAAAGCGAACTTGGCCAATTCAAAGGCCAAAGCCGCGCAGGCCAAGGCAGACTACGACCGCACCATCCCGCTCGGCGAGCGCGGTATTGTGAGTCCGCAACAGGTGGATTCAGCCAAGGCAGCAGCAGAGTCTGCCGCAGCGCAGGTCTCCGCCAGCGAAGCCTCCGTACGGCAAGCAACCGCGCAGGTTGCGCAACGCGAAGCCGCCCTGAAAGTCGCTGAGACCAACCTGGCCTACACCCGAATCTACGCCCCGATCGACGGAACGGTCATCAATCGGGCCGTCGACATGGGACAGACCGTCGCTGCGTCCTTCCAGACTCCGACTCTGTTCACGATCGCGCAGGACCTCACCAAGATGCAGCTCCATGTCAGTACCAATGAAGGTGATGTGGGAGAAGTGAAGGTCGGACTACCGGTTACGTTCCGGGTTGACGCCTTTTCTGGCGAGACATTCACCGGCAAAGTCTCCCAGGTTCGAATGAACGCCACCACAGTGCAGAATGTCGTTACCTACGAGACCATCGTCGATTTTGACAATCCCGACCTGAAGTTGTTCCCGGGAATGACCGCTTACGTCACGATCCCCGTGCAGTCGGTGAAGAATTCGCTGATCGTTCCGAACGCCGGGCTTCGCTTCAATCCTAATAAGCCCCGCGCCGAACTCACCGCACTCTTCAAGAAGTATGGTGTCGAAGTCCCAGGCCAGAATGCGACGCAGGCATCGACAACTACGGCAGTGGTGTGGAAGGTTTTGCCCGATAAGAGCATTGAGCCCGTACTGGTCAAGACTGGCGTAACCGACCATACTTCGACCGCGGTAGTGGAAGTGCTCAAAGGCAATTTGTCTGTGGGCGAACAAATAGCGACAGCCGAGCAGGCCGTCCGCAGCGGGTTCGGCCCCGGACCGCGTTAATAGAGGTACACCGTGACGACGATACCCAAACCGCAAATGGATACGCGCTTCGAGAACGCCGCCACGGTGATCTCGGTCCGCGACCTCCACAAGTACTACGATCTTGGCGAAACCCGCGTGCACGCACTGCGCGGCGTCAGCCTCGATATCCACGCAGGCGAGTTCGTTGCCATCATGGGCGCCAGCGGCAGCGGCAAGAGCACGTTCATGAACGTGCTCGGCTGCCTCGATCGTCCCAGCAGTGGAACCTACTCCTTCGACGGCACCAGTGTCGCGCAACTTTCGAAGATGGAAATCGCCCGCTTCCGCAACCGGAAGATCGGCTTCGTCTTCCAGGGCTTCAATCTGCTTTCGCGAACCAGTGCGCTTGAGAACGTCGAACTTCCAATGCTCTACGCCCACGTCCCGAAAGAAGAGCGCGACCAGCGCGCGCGCGAAGTGCTGCGCATGGTAGGTCTCGAGTCCCGGTGGAATCACCATCCGGCGCAACTCTCCGGCGGACAGCAGCAGCGCGTGGCCATCGCTCGGGCCTTGGTCAACCGGCCCAGCGTCATCCTCGCCGACGAGCCCACTGGCAACCTCGACAGCCGTACCGCCGTTGAGGTAATGGAAATTCTTCAAGGGCTTAACAACCAGGGACTCACCATTCTGCTCGTTACACACGAGCCGGACATCGCGGAGTATGCGACCCGGCAGATCATCTTCCGCGACGGCAAGGTCCGCAGTGACCATCCCGTTGCCAATCGATTGGTAGCGACCGAGGTTCTGAAGTCGCTGCCCCAGATCGAGGAGGACTAAGTGGAATTCGCATCCTCGTATCTCGTGCCTGCTCTCCGTGCACTGGCTCGTAACAAAATGCGCTCCGGCCTGACGATGCTCGGCATCATCATTGGCGTCGGCGCCGTGATCGCAACCGTCGCAATCGGCCAAGGCGCCGGCGCGCAAATGCAAAACAATATCGCCGCGCTCGGCTCCAACATGCTGATGGTCTACCCCGGTTCCGTGAACCGTGGCGGCCTGCGCGTCGGCATGGGCCAGACCAAAACCCTCATCATGGATGATGAAAAGGCAATCCAGCGCGATTGCCCCGATGTTGCCGCCGTCGCCGGAGGCGTTCAGACCAGCACTCAGCTGGTGTGGAATACGACCAACTGGTTCTCGCAGGTTACCGGCACTGAGCCCTCCTACCTTGCGGTCCGTTCGTGGCAACTCTCGGAAGGTGCGAATTTCACTGAAGAGGATGTGGAACGCGCTTCCAACGTAGCCATTATCGGTGAGACAACTCGGCGCAAGCTGTTTGGCGCCGCAGAACCAATTGGCCAGACCATTCGAATCAAGAACCTGCCTTTCAAGGTCATTGGCATACTCGCCGCAAAGGGCAGCTCCGGCTTTGGTCAGGACCAGGATGATCTGGTGATCGTACCCCTGAGCACGGCGCAAAAGAAGTTGGTGGGGATCACCTGGCTGAACTGGATTTACGTCTCCGCAAAAACCCAGGAAGGCAGCAACCGGCTCGAAACACAGATTACATCGTTGCTGCGAGACCGGCATCGCATTCAACCTGATGCCGAAGATGATTTTTCCGTACGCAACATGGCTGAGTTCGCCGATACTGCCAAGCAGATATCCGCGACGATCACGCTGCTGCTAGGTTCAGTCGCCAGCGTGGCGCTAATCGTCGGTGGCATCGGGATTATGAACATCATGCTTGTGTCGGTCACCGAACGCACCCGCGAAATCGGTATTCGCATCGCGATCGGCGCCACCGAGCAGGACGTTCAACGCCAGTTCCTGATCGAGGCAATCGTCTTGAGTATTGTCGGCGGCATCGTTGGAATCCTGTTTGGCGAACTCGCGTCCTTCGTAATCGATCGCCTGCTGGAATGGACTTTCTCCGTTTCAGTACTTGCGGTCTCCGTTGCCGTAGTTTTCTCCGCCGCTATTGGTATCGTTTTCGGCTTTTATCCGGCAAGACGCGCATCGAGGCTCAACCCCATCGACGCGTTGCGCTACGAGTAATCCAGTAGTTGGTCGGCGTGGAGTTGTATGTGTTCGTAACGGCCAGAGTGTCTGGCAACGTTTAGGAGATTAGTCGTTATGTCCTGGCATTCACTTCGTAATCTTGTTTCCTTGAGCTTATGTCTCGCTCTGGTCGGCAGCTCGCCGTTGTCAGCGGCGGCACAGGACTCCGCATCGGCTTCGAAAGCGGCGGCGACCTCGCCCGCCACTCAGAACTACTTCCGTTCCTCGAACCCGTGGAATATCACCCAGTCCTATTCTTCGCGACGGGTCGCGTCCGCCAGTTTCTCGAACGGAACGCGTTTGGAGCCGCTCCTGCGAAATGGAAAGCTATATCTTTCCATGAGCGACGCAATCGCTCTCGCGCTGGAGAATAACCTCAACCTGGTTACATCGCGATATGATCTTCCCATCGCCGATGCCGCCGTGTACAAATCCCTTGCGGGCGGTGGAACGGTACCCTCCTACGATCCATCGATCACCTTTGGGACTCAGATAGAGCGGGTTGTAAAGCCGCAGACGAGTGCGCTCTCCGGCGCTTCCGTTCTACTGAACAACTCCGGCAACGCAAACCTTACGTACTCCCAGGGCTTTGCGACCGGCACAACGATGTCGGTTACGTTCAACAATTCTCGGACTGCAAGCAACAGCTCTTTTTCATCTCTGAGCCCGCAGTTGGACAGCAGCCTCATGCTGAACCTGAGACAACATTTGTTGCAGGGATTCGGCTGGAATCACAACCGTCACCTCATTCAGATCGCACGCAACAACCGCGAGGCCGCCGACCTTACCTTCCGCCAGCAGGTCATATCCGTCGTAGCACAAATCCAGACGATCTATTGGGACCTCGTCAGCGCCGTCGAAGACGTAAAGGTCAAGGAGGAGTCGGTCGCGCTCGCCAAACAGACTCTGGACAACACCTCCGAACAGGTGAAGGTCGGAACCTTGCCCAGGGTCGAACTCGCGCGCTGGGAATCTCAGTTGGCCAGCAGCGAGCAAGACCTGATCGCTTCGCAAACGACTTTGCGCCATCAGGAACAACTAATGAAGGTAGCGATCAGCCGAAGCTTGACTGATCCGCTGCTCGTGTCGGCGGTCGTCGTCCCCACCGACCGCACCAACCTGCCCACTGAAGAACCAGTCATCCCGACCGATGAACTGATCAACCAGGCAATGCAGCACCGTCCCGATCTCAGCAAATCGCAAATCGATCTAGTTAACCGCGACATCACCAAGAAGGCGCAACGGAACGCACTGCTACCCTCGCTTGATCTGATCGCTTTCTACGGCACCTCCGCAAGCGGCGGCGTTCAGAATCCTCTCTCGATCTGCGGTTCTGGTTCCGGCGGATTCTGCACCCCTGCAGGGACTTATCCGACCACTGGCTACGGCACGGTCTTCGGCAATCTCTTCGACGCTAATGCGCACGACAAAGGTGTAGGATTCTCGCTGACAATCCCCTTGCGCAACCGCTCCGCTCGCGCCGATCAAGTCCAGGGTGAGTTGCAGTACCGTCAGGCTGAAGCCAGTAAGCAGTTGCTTGAAAACCAGATTCGCAGCGATGTCCGCGACGCGCAATACGCCGTCACTCAGAATCGCGCACGTGTCGATTCAGGACAAAAGGCCGTCGCATACGCTCGCGAAAGCTTCGAAGCAGAACAGGCAAAGTACGGAGTGGGCATGTCAACCAGCGTCTCGGTGCTTCAGGCGCAGCGTGACTTGACCCAGGCACAGTCCAGCCTGATCGCCGCAATGGCGGCATACGCGAAAGCGCATGTCTCGCTCGATCAGATAACCGGTCTCACGCTGACGAACAACAATATCGAAATGTCGTCGGCCGAGAGCGGAAACGTCGACAAGCTGCCCGTAATACCCGGCGTAGCTCCGATGAAGTAGCCTTCCCCGTACACTCAAAGAAAAAAGTAGGGGTGCCGATATCATTCGGCACCCCTCAATTGTTTTCAGAACTAGAACGTTATACGAAGCGCGTAAGCGTACTTGGCCGGGGGCTCCGCCGGCAGCTGCACATGAAGACCATCTGCACGCTGCTCGAACTGTACCTTTGCATCACTACCCAACAGGCTGACAGACCGAACTTTGCCGCTGCCAATCGTCGAAGCCAGCGAGCGAACCACTGCTTCGCCTTTCGGCCATCCAAGTCCGATTGCGTAAAGTGCATCCCCCTTGGTAGTGAAGCGGAAGTCCTCCGCCGTGTACCGGATCACATCTGTATCGTGAAACGATCCAGCAGCGGGCTTCGTCGGCCCCTCGCCGTAGATCCTCCAGGGGCGCGTGCCATAGATCGCCTCGCCATTCACGTTCAACCAGGCGCCGACATCCAGTAGCACCTTCTGCACTTCGTCGGGAATCGTGCCGTCGGCCCTGGGCCCGATGTTCATCAGCAGGTTGCCGTTCTTGCTGACGATATCGACCAGCTGATTAACGACAAACTCCGGACTCTTGAACGTGTCGTTCTTGATGTAACCCCAGGACCTGTTGCTCACCGACGTATCCGTCTGCCAATAGGTCGGGCGAATATCGCCAAGCTGGCCGCGCTCGATATCAAGAACACCAGAGTGGTCCTGCATCGCGTAATCCTTGTAGTTAATCACGCCAACGTGGTCGCCGTACTTCAAAGAACTGTTGTAGTAGAACGATGCAAAGCGCGCCATTGCCTGCCGAATCGATGGCTGACCGATCCACCAGTCGAAGTACACGATGTCGGGATGATACTTCTGCACAAGCTCCGCCGATCGCGCCAGCCAGTCATTGGTCCACGCCGTCGAAGCGTACGTGAAATCGTTGTAAACGGGATCTCCCCACTTGAGCACGCCCACCTGCGCCGGGCCATAGAAGTCTGCGTACTTCGGATCGTTCACGTCGGACTTGATCTTTCGCCCCGGCCCCATGAAGAAGTCGTGCTCTACCCTGTGTGACGACACGCCAAAATGCAGCCCCGCCGCCCGCACCGACTTCGAGAGATCACCAATGATGTCGCGACGCGGTCCCATCTTTGCTGCCGTCCAGTCGCTCACGCCACTGTCGTACATTGCAAAGCCGTCGTGATGTTCTGCCACGGGTACCACGTACTTTGCGCCTGACTTCTTAAACAGATCAGCCCACGCTGCGGGATCAAACTTCTCCGCCTTGAACATCGGAATAAAGTCTTTGTACCCAAATTTATCCGGCGGGCCGTAAGTATCGACGTGGTGCTTGTACGAAAATGCCGGCTCATACATGTTTCGCGGATACCACTCGTTCCCAAATGCAGGAACCGAATAGACGCCCCAGTGAATGAAAATACCGAACTTCGCGTCCTTGTACCACTCGGGCGCCTCGTATGTTTGAAGCGATTCCCAGTCAGGCCGAAACGGCCCTTGCCCGTCAACCGCATCGACATCCTTCAGAATGGCTGCACGCTGAGCGTCATATTTACTGCTGGCCTTCTGCCAAATCTGATCCAGCGTAATTGGATCCTGCGAAGCGGTCGGTGCGGTTGCGTCCTGGCCTTGAAGCGAAACGGCGCAAGTCGTCAACGCAACAACGCTCAGTGTCCGAACGAGCTTCGATCTAAACGAACGCTGCGAGAACATAGAAGTCCTTTCGTCAACTTCTGATCTTGTCGGCGGAGTTGATCCGCCGCGCCCAAGTTATCGATAACTAAAAGGCGAAAAACCACCCCGGCTGAATCTGCCGAGGAGTGCTGGAATTGTCCCACATGCAGCTCAGTTACCGCTAACTTTTTGTGACTCCTGCCGTATCGTTGGTTATGCAGCCCTGGGCTAAATGTGAGTTATTCTAGTTACCCCTGTAGCTCGCATGGCCGTAAAACACTAAGGGGACAGTCATAGTCCCCGAGAAGAGGCGATTCTATGTTCCGCAGATTGACCTTACTTGTACTACTTTTGACAGGAACCGCATTACTCGCACAACAAACGCATATTGACCTCGGACGTCTGCAAACGGGCGCTACCGTCTCCTTCGTTCGCTCACAGCATGCAGATTGGGGCATTGAGATCGCCGGCGGAGCAGTGCCGCGCATCTCTCAGCCCAAACCGGCAAAGCTCGAAGTCTACCGCTCTGACGAAGATATTCGCCAGCTGACCGCCGGGTACAAGACCGTTCAGAAATCGGCTGCGGGGATCGATGCCCGAGCTGAAGTTCCGTACGACAACGTCGTCTTCAAAGTGCATGACCGCTGGACTCTCAGCGGCGCAGTTGTCTCACTGCAACGCAATGTGGAAGTAACGGGCAATGCTCCCGGTGGATTCTACTCATCGGTCATCCTCGCCGTCGATCCTTCAGTGAATTGGCCGGACGTGAGCTATCTTGCCCCTGGGTTGGTATACGGCGATCCAACCTACAACGGCGAGCGCTCCCCCGGCGGCACCATGAACTACGCTGCCCGCCGCTATCTGTTCCGCGAAGACCTGCTCCCTGCACCGATGTTTGCTCTTTCATTCCAGAACGGTGCCTCCGTGGCCATCCTCGATCCCTCTCCGCGAGGCGATTCGACCATGGAAGAAACCAGGCTCACCAAGCCCGTAATGACCGACGCGCGGTTTCTGTTCGGTGCCCTCGGAGCATGGCAGTCCAATGACGGCCCCGTCGAATTCGGCTTCTCCTTTCCCGGCACCGTCAGCAGCCTCGGGCGCACCGCCGATGCCAAACCCAGATGGTCTCGCCGCTATCATCCGATCGCTCAAGGCGTAGCCCACAACTATCGGGTAAGCTTTCGCTTCGGCCAGAATGAATCTTTCCGCGATGTAACGCGAAACACGTGGCGCTGGGCGTGGGACACGCTGAAACCGCCCGTCAACTACATTGACGTCGAGCAGATGCGCCGCGTTCTCACCGACCACATGGAAGCTCAGGCAGCCACCATCGACGGACGCACCGCCATTCCCTTCGTGCTCTCCACGGTCACCGACAAGCTCCAGTGGAACTGGACAATGGTCGGTATGGGCTTCGTCGCCAAAAACCTCGAGTGTGCGGATCAACTCCTGCGCGAAGGCGACCGCGACAAGACCGAACGTGGCCAGAAGATGCGACAGACCGGATTGGCCATCATCTCGTCCATGATCCAGGCGTTGCCGACCGTGCCGCTTCAGGCCACTGGCTACGATCTTGCCACGGGCAAGCCGCATGACCACGTCTGGCTCGCTCCCTGGCTCCGCAACGCCACCGAAGACATGCGCGTACTGATGCGCGCCTACCGCCGTGAGAAATCCCTAGGGCGCGACCACCCAGAGTGGTTCAACTGGGTGAAGTCCTACGTGGACTGGATGATTCAGCAGCAACGCGCCGACGGCTCCTTCCCCCGCCGCTGGAAAGCCGGCAGCAACGAAGTCGAAGAGCCAACCGGTACCTCCAGCTATAATCCCGTACCGCTGCTCGTCATCATGAGCGAAGAGACGGGTGATCCGAAGTACAGGCAATCGGCCGTTCGCGCAGCCGAGTACGTCTGGTCAAATTGGGGAACGCGCGGACTCTTCATCGGCGGCGCAAGCGACAACCCGAATATCACCGACAAAGAAGCCGGCATGCTCAGCATGGAGGCCTATTTGAGCCTTTATGAGTCGACCAAGGATCCCAAGTGGCTCGACCGTGCCAAGGCCGCAGGCAACTTCGCCGAAAGCTGGATCTGGATCTGGAACCTGCCAATGCCGCTCGACGCGACTGACGCAGAACTCCACTGGAAGAAGGGCGTGCCCACCGTCGGACTGCAAGGCATCACGGCGCTCGCCGCCGGCGGTTCCGACGAATATCTTGATTGGGCGGTGCCGTCCTACGCGAAGCTCTACACCTACACCAAGGACCCGCACTACCTTTACGTCGCGCGCGTCCTGCTACACGACACCAAATCGATGGTCGCGCTTCCCGGACGCCAGTACGACCTCAAGGGCATCGGCTGGCAGCAGGAAGGCTTCGGCCTTGGACCCGGCAGAAACGGCCGTGGCGTCGGCGGTCACCGTTTCTGGCTGCCATGGATTTCCGCCAACCATCTCTATGGAATCACGGGCCTGGAAGAGTTCGATCCCGTGCTGTTCAAGGAGATTTCTACAAAGCCCGCCGAGGTAAAAGGAAAGACAGCGAAATAAATCGCAACACGATAGTACAGAGCGTGCCCCATCCTCGCGAAAGCGAGGGTGGGGATTTTTTCGGTGCGCCACGTTCGCGAAGCTAACGTGGGGATGTTCGTCAGCGATTCACTGCTTAGGCTGTTGCCCCGAGTTCGTACTCGCTGGAGTCGAGCTCATCTTGCGTACAAGGTCCTCGTCTTCTTTCTGGCGAAGCTCACGCACTTTCACGAATTCCTGCTGGGCTTCCTGTCGCATGCCCATCTCCTGGTAGAGACGCCCTAGACGATAGTGCGAGTCGGGTTGAGTTGGATCCATGGCAACAGCCTTCTTCAGAGTGGCAAGTGCCTCGTCTTTACGTCCCAACGCCGCCAGCGTCACACCCAGATTGACAACGGCCAACCGGTTGTCACTCTTCAACTGAACAGCTTTCTCCAGTCGTGGAAGCGCCGCTTCCCATCGGTCCTGCTTCACGTCTATGTCACCCAGGTACGACAAAGCCTGCGCGTGATTGGGGTCAATCTGCAGCTCCGCCTCGAACTCCTTTCGCGCATTCTCGTAGTCCTGGTTCTTCCAATACAGATATCCCAAACCGAAGTGAGCGTAAGGTTCGCGCGGAGAGGCTTCCGTCGCAGCCTTGAATTCCTTGATGGCTTCGTCGGTCTTCCCCATTCCGTCCAGCGCCTCGCCCATGAACATGTGCACCGCCGCCGAATCCGGATTCGTCGCCAGCAGCGTACGCAGCTGTTCCTCGGCGCACGTGTATTGCTTCGTCCAAAGACAGCTCTGCGCCAGCATGCGATGTAGTTCGCTGTTTTGTGGGTCAGCATCAGCAGCCGGCTTCAGATATTTGGCGGCCTCGGTAAAGCGCTGTGCGCCGTAGTAGCTGATGCCAAGCAGCGTTTGCGCCTGCATGCTCTTCGGATCAGCGGCAAGGGCCTTTGAAAGCGCGGGAATCGCAGCATCGAAGTGCCCTTGCTTGAATTCTGCCAGGCCCAGATTCAACTGAAGTCCCGGCAATTTCGGATCCAGCGCGAGCGCTTTGCGGTACGCTGCCGCGGCCTCCTGATGTTCGCCTTGCTTGGAGAGTACGACGCCCAGGCTCGCGAAGGCGATGGCATTCGACGGATTGCGCCGAGTGACAGCACGCCAAGCTTGAGCCGCCTCGGCCAGTTTGCCCTGCCGCTCGAGAGCTTGCGCTTCCGTCGGCGTCTGCGCTCCCGCGGCAGTTGCCGCCAAGAATACGATGATGGCTACCAGCGCACGCACGCGTTGAGAATTGGAATTCATGAGCTCAACCAAACGGAACTCACCTGACGAAATTACGAGTTCCCCTCTTTGACTTCATGATAAACCGAGTAACGCTCGTGCAACACTCGATGCAAAGGAACGAATGTTGCCGCCGTCTTCTGCCCCACCGTACGGAAGGTCAACTTGCCCGGCCCGGGTTCAAGCCAGCTCGAAGGATCGCTCACCTTGCCGTTCATAACCAACTGCGGAAGCGGCTCCTGCTTCTCCTCGTCTCTGAACGGACGGTACCACTTGTCACGCGGCTCTTCTTCAAATCGTGCCGCCAGCACGAGTGGACCGTACATCGCAGCCTGGATTTTCTCATTGTCTGGCATCGGCGCCGAATGGAGATGCATAGGCAGGCTCAGCTCGATGCGATCGCCGTTCTTCCACGGTCCACGCAAGACGAGATAGCTGCTCGAGTCCGCGAACACCGGCAGCGGCTTGCCGTTCACCTTCACGCTGCCCCCCTTTGACCAGTACGGAATGCGCAGATTGATGTCGACATTGACTGGAGCATTAGCCGAGACAATTAAGGTCGTGCCCTGTTCGTCGGGGAAGGTCGTCTGTTGTCGCAGCCTCAGGCCCTTCTCTGGCCAGTTCACTTCCGACTCGATGAAGAGGTTTACGAAGATCGCGTTGTCGTTATGGAAGTAGATCGTGTCCGTCAGCTTCGCGAACTCTTCCGCTCCTGTCCCATTGCAGCACCAGAAGGAGTCGAACGGCTTGGCGAAGATTTTCGAGTAGCCGTGCCCGAGCGGCAGGTAGTACACGGTAGTTCCACTCTCGGGATCAATCGTTCCCATGCGATGATTGAACAGGACGCGCTCGTAGTAATCCATGTATTGCGCCTGTGGTGACCAGCCGAAGAGGTGGCGCGTGAGTTTCATCATGTTGTACGCACAGCAGTCTTCGGTTGTGTCAGGACCGAGTTCCGTGGATAGAACGCCTGGGTCCGTTCTCCATCCCTCGTTGTTGCTCGTGCCGCCCGTGCAGTACGACCGCTCGTTGACGATCTCGTTCCAGAAGTAGTCGGCGATGTTCCAGTAACGCTTGTCGCCCGTGAGTTCGTAATAGCGTGCCGCGGCGATGACCTGCGGGATATGCGTATTGACGTGCAATCCCTTCAGCTCGTCACGATGCGCGGCCAGCGGGTCGAAGAACAACTTCTTGTCGAAGCGCTGTGCCAGGTGCAGATACTGCCGTTTGCCGGTGACCGCGTACAGATTGCAGAGCACCTCGCCCATGCCACCGTATTCAACGCCCAGCACACGCTGCATCTGCTGGTCGCTGAGCGGACCCGCCCAGCTTTGCACCCATCCGGCCATTCTCTCCAGCGTGTCCAGCGCCTGCTGGTTTCCCGCCAGCGTGTACATATCCAGGTGCCCGGCCATGATCTTGTGCAGCGTGTAGTACGGCGCCCACACACCGACTCCATCACGAAGGCGATCGAACAACTCGACGGGAAACGCGCTCAGATACCCGTTCTTCTGCTGGCACTTCGCCAGTTCTGCGATCATCAGATCGCCATTGTGCTTCAGTTCCTCATCGCCCGAACTGGCGTACGCCAATGCGCAAGCGGAGAGGTAATGGCCACCGGTAAAATGCCCTCGCAGTTCGCAATCGGGCTTCTCCCAGTCGCCGAGCGGCTCGGCAGAAGAGGGCAACCCAGCTGTCAGGCGGAAGGAGTGAAGCAGTCGATCGGGCGCGAGTGTCTTCAGGTATCGGCAATTTACGTCGGCCGCGTCGCGAAACGCTCCCGCGCCAAGACGCACATTCTTCATCGGAAACGGAACGCTTTCCCACGCAATGTGCTCGCGACTGACCACCTTCCCGTTCGCGTCAGCGGTCGCATTCAACGTGACATCCTGAAGAGCAAACATTTCGGACGGAAGCACACTGGATGCGGTCACAGCGGCGGCAGCAGCAACGAATTGGCGGCGATTAATCTTGTCCATAGGACCTCTTCTCCTCTAGTCCCGCATTTCGTTCACTTCGATACCGACCGCGCGAACAACCCGATATAGGTTCCTACGAATCCTCCAGCTTTCTTGGTGCTGAGGATGGTCCCGTCCTGCTCGTCTCCGATCTGCTTCCAGTCCTTCCCGCTGGCTTGATAGTAGAAGCGATATTTCGCTCCATCGCCTTCGACCTTGAGCTTCAGTCCGGACAAGCCTCGTGGTAATTCTGCCGAAGCCACTTGCGAAATCCCGTCGTTCCTCTTCTCGAGGAAAACCGTTCGCTGTCCTTGAGGCGAAAGCCGCACTCCGACAAAGTACGAATGCGTTTCATTCTGAAATGCGACTAACCCTGCATCCGACGGTTTATCATCCTTCGCGAACCTTACTTCCACGCTCGACGAGAACCTGGCGTGCTGTTGCCGCCGCGCAACCATCGACAGGTCGTGCTTGGAATCGAGGTCTTCGGCTCGTGGCTCCAGGAACAGTGCATTGCGACTTGCGTCCAGACTCCACCACTGGCTTTTCGGCGTGCGCAGCGTGGTCAAATCAAACGGAAGCTGCTTGCCGCGAAAATCGGCCGTCCACTGGAAGGGACCTGTCATGGGCGGTGTGACCGGCCCTTTAGGAAGCGCAGGCCGCTTCACTACTCGCGGAACGACCTTTCCGGACTCGAGGATCACCGGCCAGCCATCTACCCATTTCACCGGGAGCATGAACGTCTCCCTGCCAGTGTTGTACATATCGTCTGCGTACGGCTCGCAGCCCAGGAAGATCACCCACCATTCACCATTCGGGGTCTCAACGATATCGGCGTGCCCAGTCGAGGTGATCGGATCGGGGCGCGACGGCGACATCGTGCGCTGGGTGAGAATCGGATTGTTCGCGTAGGACTCGTATGGCCCATCGACGTTCTTGCTCCGGAAAACTACTTCCGAATGATCTTCCGATGTACCGCCCTCGGCCGCGATCAGATAATAAAAACCGTTGTGCTTGAATATGTGCGGCCCTTCGATCCAGACCGGCTTCTTCGCAATGTCCGTTCCACCATTGACGATAATCTTGCCCGGTCCGCTGACCTTACCCGCAGTCACGTCGAACGGGAACAGGTAGAGCGCTCGATGCCCTGAATACAACGGCTTGTTCGCCGGCGGTTCGCCGTTGTGGATGATGTATGCCTTGCCGTTATCGTCAAAGAAGAACGAGGGATCGATGCCTCGAATTTCCGGCAATGCAACGGGCTTGGACCACGGTCCCGCAGGATTCTTCGCGGTCACATAGAAGTTCCCCATACCGTCGATATCCGTGGTGATCATATAGAACAAACCGTTGTGGAATCGTATCGACGGTGCAAAGATTCCGCGCGAAACACCGGCTCCATCCAACTGGAGTTGCTCCGGCCTGTCCAGAACGTGCCCGATCTGCTTCCAGTTCACCAGATCACGGCTGTGAAAGATGGGCACTCCTGGGTACCACGCAAAACTCGAGTTGACCAGATAGTAGTCGTCTCCAACTCGAACCATGCTGGGGTCAGGATAGAAACCGGCGAGTATCGGGTTTCTGTACTCGCCCGCCTTGAGCGTGACTGGCTGCGTTAACGAGTCTTCGCCGCGATATTCAAACGAACGGAACTCGATCCTGCCAGATTGCGCTGCTCCGCTTTGTGCGACTAAAGCTACTGAGAGCGACAGAACCAACGTGCAAAGCGCAACCGCCCAGCCGATACTGATCCCTTTCCACAATTCGAATCCCCGCATCATCCTCGCTCCTCACAGTTCCGCAGTTAACGTTAACTAATTGACCAGCGTTTTCGTCGCCAGTGCTGCTTCGGCGGCCCACATTTCGTGGACCGCCGAGCGAACTTCGCGGCCGAAGCATTACTTGCAGTTTGCTTCAGAGCACAGATTCTGGCTGAAGAACTTCATGACGTAGTTCTGGAAACGAACAGCCACGGCGCTGGTATGCGTGCCGGGATAGATCTCGAAGCTGTTCTTGATTCCGTAATTGTCCATGACGTCGTGGAGTTTGGCAGCATCGACCTTCAGGCCATCCTGATCGCCCACATCCATCGAGATTGCGCGATATTGCTTGAGGTTTCCGATGTACTGATCGACAAAGGCTAACGGCGCGTTGGCAGCCCACCTTGCCAGAACCTCCGGTTGGGTCTTGCCATCTTTCGACGGCAAGTCGATATACAGCGGCGGATTTTTCGGGTTGGGCGACCATGCTGCGGCGCTGGCAAGTTGTGCACGCAAAAAGAACGGCAACTTCGCGGAATCTTCTGGCGTCTTCACCGCCTCCAGTTGCTTATCCATTTCAGGATTCGCCGGCCCGGCTCCTCGCGCTGACATGCAACACGGGCTCATCATGTACAAACTGCCAAATACGTCGGCGTGCTTCATTCCGATGCGGCTCGCACCGTAGCCGCCCATCGAGTGTCCAACCAGGCCGCGGCTCAATCGGTTGGGAAGCGTTCGATAGTGCGCATCGATGTACGAAACGACATCGCGCGCAATGAAGTTCTCGAAGTCTCCCGTGGTCGCGGAACTCGAATACATCGAGCCGTTGTGCACCGTCTTGGAGTCAGGCAGCACGACGATCATTTCTTTGGCGCCTTGAGCGAAAGCTCCTTCAATCGTCTGCGGCACATGTATTTCGCCTGTCCACTGCTCTGCGCCTATGGAATAACCATGCAGAGCATACACAACGGGATAGCGCCGGGATTTCTCTTTGGCGTAGCTGGGTGGCAAGAAAACGATTACGTCGCGGTCAACAGCATCCCCTTCAAGGTTCCCTTCCAGCGCCTTTCCGTGGATCTTAATTCGTTCCACGGTCACAGGCTTTGCACTGGGCTCAACCGGTGGCACCTCTGTTTTGACTTGTGCCGAAACCATGCACGCCGAACCAATCAGCAAACATCCCAGAAACACCGTACAGAATAGCTTCTTCGTCTTCATGGATATCCCCTATCGCCGTAATCGGATCAGAAACACATCTGAGCCGGAATGAAACCAAAGTAGTGGCTGAAAGAGATTCTATCTAGAAATTCCCGGCGGGAGGGCAAATTTCCGCTGCCCTAAAACAAGAATCCCTGGCGTACCTGAGTACGCCAGGGAGTTTCTGATCACGATCGGATTGCTCCGATCATGAGGCTTATGCAGCGTTAGAACGAGATACGGCCACCAAGTTGGAAGATGCGCGGATCAGCAGCGCCGTTGATCTTGCCAAAGTTCTTGGTATCCCAAATGCTCGTATTCACGCCCGTGTACTGGGTGTGGTTGAAGGTGTTGAACGAATCTACGCGGAACTCGAAGCCCACTCTTTCCGTGAACTGGAAGTTCTTGTAGAGAGAGATGTTGAAGTTGTTGCGTCCGGGTCCAATCACCGAGCCGCGAGGCGAATTGCCCCAAACCAGGGATTCGTCGTTCAGGCCTCCGATGTTGTTCTGACGGAACGAGGTCGGTGTGAACCACATGTTCTTCAGCTTCGGATAGCCAACCTCGCTAACCTGGAAGGCGTGGTTGTTGGTGCCGCCGCCAAAGCCGAGGTTGTCGCGGGCGTTAGTGATGGTCAGCGGGGTGCCGGAGCTGAACAGCGTCACGCCGGACAGTGTCCATCCACCCAAAGCAGCCTTCGCCACCTTGTTATCCGACTTGCGGAAGAACGGAACGTTGTACACGTAGGTGATGTTGACCACATGACGGCGGTCAAATCCCGACGTGCCCCAGTTGTAGTTCTTGTCGTACGGGTTGTCGAGGTTGTTCCACAGTTCGCCGTCAACAAGATCGAAGCCATGAGCCCAAGTCCACGTACCGCTCAGGTTCATGTTGTGCCACGAGCTGGTTCTTGCCGTGAATTGCAGCGAGTTGTAGTGCGAGTTCGCCGCGTTTTCGACCAGGTTGATACCGCCCCAGCCAAGATACGGACGATACAGATTGGCGTTCTGGCTACCGCCACCACTGCAAGCGCTGCCGCAAACCTTCAGACGGTCGACGGTATCGCTCGGGTTCAGACCGTTGATCGAGATCGTGTCCGTCTGGTGATACGCGGTGTTGCCCACGTATGCCAGGGTCAGTACGGCCTTGCCGCCGAGATCATGCTGGAGACCAAGGTTGTACTGGATCGTGGTCGGTGCGTCGTGCTTCAACGTCGCGCCGGTGATGCCAGCCACGGCGTAAGAAGACGCCGAGCTCGCGCCCGTATCCCAAGTAAGGTTCGGGTTGCTCAGCAGGATGTTGCCCACGCTCGGGTTATAGGTGAACGGAACGTTGTTCATCATGTTGTACTGCTCGTTGCCTGCGGTACGTTCATAGAACATGCCGAAGCCGCCGCGCAGAACCGTGCCCTTGCCCGTCATGTCATACGCAAAGCCGACGCGAGGAGCAAAAGTCTTCCAAGTGTTGTCAAACATGCCCTTCGGAACGCCGTTCTTTCCAGCGATTCCGATTCCGTTCATGTAGAACTTGGTGCTTGAGAGAGGAACGCCGTCAACCGTCGTGAACCCAGGTCCGTTCGGATCCAGAGCGTTGGCGCTCAGCATCGTCGCGGCTTGGGCCGGGTTGTAGAGTTCAGGATAGAAGTTCGACAATCGGCCGTTCACGTCGTAGGCCGGTGGCATGCCTTCCCAACGAAGACCAAGGTTAAGAGTCAGCTTCTTGGTGACCTTCCAGTCATCAATAGCATAGAGGTTGTAGGTGTTGGCGTGAATGTGAACTGCGTCATAATAGGCAGGCTGAGTGTAGCTGCTGCCGTATCCGAGCAGGAAGTCCAGATAGCCCATGTCAGTGGCGTTGCCGAAGAAGCCCCAGCCGCCGCCGACGTTGTTATCGGTGTACTGCATCTTGTTGTTCCACATGAAGCTGCCGCCGAAACGGAAGCTGTGCGCGCCACGGCTCCAGGAAATGTCGTCCTTGAACTGGTAGCTGCGCCATGTGTTCGTCCACGGGTAACGGCCGAGGTCGTAGTTCGCGCCCCACGCGC
>JAEYQK010000057.1 GCA_023410055.1 Acidobacteriota bacterium | reverse complement strand
TCTACACGCGTTCGGGGAGAGTTCTGTTTTGAGCCAGTCCGGCTAGGAGAGCACACGTGAAACTGAAACCCATAATCCTGATCTTGCTGACACTGCTGGTAGCCGTATCCGTATCCAGTACGGGTGTCTGGGCAGCAAATCACCCGAAGAAGAAAACCCCCCGCAAAGAAATGACTGATGCCGCCGGCCGGGTGCATGTCCGTCCGAGCGGAAGAATCACGGACGCCCAGAGGAAAGCTGCGGCCCGCCGCAGGGCGGCACACGTGCGGCGAGCCAGAGAAGGCCGACCCGTGAAACTGGATACCATCCCGGCAGGTGAGGTGAAGTGATGAAAAAGCCACTCGTCTTTATCATCGTGCTCTCACTGGCCGCGCTTTCAGCGTTTGCCCAAACCCAAACTCCAGACCCGACAAAGCATCCACACTACTTCGGTCCATATCCGAACTGGGCGAACAGTCCGTTTACGGCGGCGGATGCGAACATTGTGTTCACCGACACATGCGGCGGCGTGCCGGTACGGGTGCGACTGCGGTAGCTTCCGTCAACGCGCAAGGCGCGATAACCGCGATCAATGTCACGGACCAGGGGAACGGATATACCTGTGCGCCTGACGTCAGAATCGATACGACCTACGGGAGCGGCGCCGCGGCGCACGCAACCTTCACATCAAGTGTCGGTTTCATCACTGGCATCAGTTTGACGAACGGTGGAACGGATTATTTCGCGCCGGTCGTCACGATCAGCGGTGACGGAACAGGAGCAACGGCAGACGCAACCATCGACCCGTATACCGGTGCGATTACCGGAATCACGGTCACCAATCCGGGAACCGGCTATCATTCTGCCACCATCAGCATTACCGATGACGGCGGTACCGGATCTGGCGCAACTGCGACAGCAACTCTTAGTCATGGCGTCATCGCAGTCGTTGTTGATGCGCCAGGCAGCGGTTACAGGACTCCTGGTGGTATTCGCAAATTCGTCAACAGGTTGCCGGGTCTTGGTCCGAGCGGAGTTAACGATCTCGGCCAATACATATCTGTAGCGCATCCTGACACCGTTACCTATCCTGGAGCCGACTACTACGAGATCGGCTTGGTAGAGTACACGAAGAAGTTGCACTCCGATCTTCCGGCTACAAAACTCCGCGGCTACATACAACTTAACAACGGAACCGATCCGAACTGTGCGGCTAACAACGCAACTTGCAATATCATCCCTCCAGATGACCTTCCGCAGTACTTGGGCGCGACGATCATAGCCAGGAAAAACAGGCCGGTACGCATTCTATTCAAGAACATGCTGCAAACCGGCCTGGGCGGAAACTTGTTCCTGCCGGTCGACACAACCATGATGGGCGCTGGCATGGGCCCCGGTATGAGTGGCGACATGCCGGTGGATAACCAGAACAGTGTTTTTGACGGTGTTCGGAACCCGATGTGCACCATGCCCGGTGTAAAGAACCGGGAGTGCTACACGGAGAACCGCGCAACGCTGCACTTGCATGGCGGCACAACACCGTGGATCAGCGACGGCACGCCACACCAGTGGACCGTGCCTGCAAACGAAGGGACCAATTATCCTAAGGGCGTTAGCGTAAGCTATGTTCCTGACATGTGGTACGACTCGGCAACGGGCGCGACGATCACGTCCTGCGCCGGGCAGACTTCGTGTGCTGTGGCCGGTGCTACCAACAACCCTGGGGCCGGCGCGCTGACCTTCTACTACACGAACCAGCAGAGCGCTCGTCTGCTCTTCTATCACGATCACGCCTGGGGCATCACCCGCCTGAACGTTTACGCTGGTGAAGCTGCGGGTTATCTGATCACCGACGACACGGAACAGAAGTTGATTGCCGCGAACGGACCGCTCGATGCAGCCGATCCGGCGCTGGGTCTTGGAATTCCTCTGATCATTCAGGATCGCACCTTTGTTCCGAGCGCGTCTCAATTGGCCACACAAGATCCCACTTGGGACGCGACGCGCTGGGGCAACACGGGCAATTTCTGGTATCACCACGTTTACATGCCAGCCCAGAATCCGTCGGATCCGACAGGCGTCAGCCCGTACGGTCGCTGGATGTATGGCCCATGGTTCTGGCCGCCGGCGACCCTCGCCACGACACCGTATCAGCCGATTCCGAACCCCTATTACGTTGCTGGCTGCGATCCGGCTACTGCACCGAACGGCTTCTGCGAACCGCCGCTGATTCCGGGCACCCCGAACATCTCGGTGGGCATGGAGCAGTTCAACGACACGCCGATGGTTAACGGCACTGTGTATCCGACGGTTACCGTTGAGCCGAAGGCCTATCGCTTCCGTCTGCTGAATGCTGCGAACGACCGCTTCTTCAACTTGCAGTGGTATGTGGCGGATTCGACCGGCACTGAGGTCGCCCTGAAGGCCAGTGAAGTAGCGGCAGCTCAGCTCGATCCTAATGTGTTCCCGACTCCGGACACGAGCATTAGCCCTGCAGGTCCGAACTGGCTTCAGATAGGATCTGAAGGTGGCTTCCTGCCCACTCCGGTTGTTGTTCCCAACCAGCCGATTACTTGGATCACTGACCCGACGCGTTTTGACGTTGGTAACGTTGACCAGCATTCCATGCTGCTTGCACCTGCCGAGCGTACTGACGTCGTTGTGGACTTTTCGAAATACGCAGGGAAGACGTTGATCCTGTACAACGACGCACCAGCAGCATTTCCGGCCCGCGTAGCCAGCTACGACTACTACACGGGCGATCCCGACAATACCGATATTGGCGGCGCGCCTTCGACTGTGCCAGGTTTCGGTCCCAACACCCGCACCATCATGCAGGTGAAGGTAGCCGGCGCCGTCACGAGTCCGAGTCTGTTCAGTTTGAGCAAGCTCGTTTCGGCTTTCACTCACAAGGCTGATAACTCGGGCGTGTTTGAATCTGGCCAGCATCCGATCATTGTCGGACAGGCTGGCTACAACCGGGCTTACGGCAAGAGCTTCACTACTGCCGGCGATTGCTCGAACCCTGCTAGCACCATTAAGTGCGACGGTTTTGCTCGCATTAACCAGCAGGGCGGCGAGCCGTTCACGTTCGACACGCTGAGCGGAAACAAAATCTCGATTCTGCTACAGCCAAAGGCACTGCACGACGAAATGAATTCGTCTAGCTTCGATGAGTACGGCCGCATGACCGCCAACATCGGACTTGAGGCCGTTCCAGCGAATCCAGGCGCCCAGAACGTTGTTCTGTATCCTTACGTGAACCCCGCAACTGAAGTCATCGACGGAACTAAGCTGCAATCGGCCGCAAGCGTTCAGGTTACACCGATCGCCACGGCAGACGATGGCACCCAGATCTGGAAGATCACTCACAACGGCGTAGACACTCACCCGATCCACTTCCACTTGTTTGACGTGCAAGTGATCAATCGTGTTACCTGGGACAACATCATCATTCCGCCCGATCTCACCGAGTTGGGATGGAAGGATACGGTCAGAATCAGTCCGCTGGAAGACACGTATGTAGCACTTCGTCCGGTGGTGCCATCCGTGCCGTTCGAGGTACCGAACAGCATCAGACCTCTGAATCCGATGATGCCTATCGGTTCCATGATGGGGTTGAGCAGCATCGGCCCCAACGGTCAGGCTACCAATTCGACGGTCGTAAACGAGATCGTTAACTTCGGATGGGAGTACGTCTGGCATTGCCACATCTTGAGCCATGAAGAAATGGACATGATGCGGCCAATGTCGCTGGCGCTACCGCCGTCCGCGCCTTCCAACCTGGTTGCTAACTCGGCGGGTAACGCTGTCAATTTGACTTGGACGAACAACTCCAAGAGTGCGACGAGCTTTACCGTTCAGCGCGCTCAGAACGCCACGTTCACCCAGGATCTGGTCACCTTGCCAGCCGTGTACGACACCAACGCGACCGATACCTCGGCCAGCGGGGGCACCCGGTACTACTACCGTGTGTACGCCTCGAACACAGTCGGCGCTACGCAGTCGTCGAACTTCAAAACTTCGCCGGGAGGAGACTCCTTCCCGACACTCACAGTTAACTCGGGCATGTCGAACGTTGCAGAGGTTAGCTATCCTCCTAACGCTTCGGTGAACCCGACTTCGTTAACGTTCGCTAATCAGTTGATTCTCACCACGAGTTCGGCACAAGTCATCACTTTGTCGAATACTGGGTTGGGGAATCTGAACGTCGCCGGTATCAGCATCACCGGTACCAATGCCGCGGAGTTTGCACAAACCAATAACTGCACTCCCACAGTCTCAGCGCAGCAGAATTGCTCGATCAGCGTTAGCTTCGCACCGCTGACTCGTGGGGCAAAAACTGCAACGCTTACAATCACGAGCAACGATCCCACCAATCCGGTGATCAACATCCCCTTGGCGGGTACTGGGTATGCCATATTCACGGTGTCCCCGGCATCACTCACTTTCCCTCTGACAACCGTAGGCTACGGGTCTGGCGTTCAGATCGTGACCGTGGTCAACACAAGTTCATCACCGATCACTCTGGCGACTAGCATCAGCGGCAGCGGTTTCTCTATCTCGGGGAACAACTGTAATGTTGCGGTCGCACCTAACAACAGTTGCAGGATCTTGGTGAATTACATTGCCACCGCAGGTGGAACGCAGACCGGGCAATTGACCTTGTCTGCTGGTGGCATGGTGCAGAATGTCAGCCTGACTGGCACTGGCGATGCCATTATCCAGGTGAGTCCGACGTCACTGACCTACGCGGCGACCAACATTGCCGCTGGGGCAGGTGCACAGAAGATTGGCATAACGAACCGAACCGGAACGGGCATCACGATTGGAACTTCGATCGCGACTTCCATCCCAGGTACATTCGTCATATCGACCAATGGTTGCGGGGGAACGCTAGCGCCCAACGCTGGTTGCTATATCTATGTCAACTATGTGGCTACCTATCCAGGTCAGCAAACTGGTACTCTGACGATAACGCCTTCGACAGGTGCGCCAGTAGCTGTATCGCTTACGGGTACCGGTAACCCCGGTGACATAGTAGTGAATACGACAACGCTGACGTTCGCGACAACGAAAGTCGGAACCACAACCGGTTGGCAGTGGGTACCAGTGCTGAACCGAACCGGAATGACCATAACAGTCACTCCATCAGCAACGGCCGGTTTCTCGACCGGTGCTGGTTGCACGCTCGCACCGAATACCAGTTGCAACATAGCCGTGAACTACAAGGCCACCGCTGTGGGCCAACAAACGGGAACACTAACCATAACTCCGTCTGCCGGCAACGTGCATACGGTGTCACTGATCGGCACAGGGAATTAGTCCGTGCTGTGAAAACTCGCCGGGCGTGGCCACAAGCTGCGCCCGGTTTCAGATCTCAACCAATTACGACAAAGCTCTCGCATGCGAGGGCTTTTGTCATTTGGAGACTTGCCGAGCAATCAAAGCAGGAGATTCGGGCAATCCATGAGATTGGAAAGCCGTTGAGCTGGGATCACACTTCACAAGGAGCTTGGAAGTATGGCGGGGACGACGAGACTCGAACTCGCGACCTCTGCCGTGACAGGGCAGCGTTCTAACCAACTGAACTACGTCCCCAGCTCTGGCGGTGAAACATTGAAGCTATGGTGGGCAGTGCAGGGCTCGAACCTGCGACCTCGTGCTTGTAAGGCACGCGCGCTAACCAGCTGAGCTAACCGCCCTCCGCGCAATCGCGTTTTCCAGGGCCTTGGCCGGCCGCTCTATTCAGGCCTGCAATGCGTCGCTTCCAATTCAGTATAAGCGACAGCAGAAATTTCGGTCAACATACCTTTGCACCTTTCTGCCTTTTCACATCATATATTTTGAAAAGCGGAATCTTACGTTTGGTGGTTCTCGTGAAGACAATACTATTCGTGGATGACCATGAGGTTTTGGCACGATTAAGTTGCGAAATCCTGGAAATGCAAGGATATCGCGCAGTCTCGGCCTACAACGGGGAGGATGCACTGAAGAAGTTCGAGAACTTCAAGTACGACATGGTTGTCACCGACATGCGTATGGATGGCATGAACGGGCTTCAGCTTGCTCGCAAACTGCGTTCCCAGGCGCCTGAGCTACCCATCGTTATTGTCACCGGCTATGGACCGGTCGATTGCGGCAACGAGGTTAATGCCTGCCTGTCAAAAGAAGAACTGTTCCCGGCGCTGCTGGAGCAGATCAAAATGCATCTCGGAGATCCTGAATTACGGGCGTCGGAGTCTGAAAGTGAAGACGATGAACGCGAAGTTCGCCTGAAGACCGGCAGTTAACGGTTCTCACTGAGACATGTCGTGCGCATTTGCTAAACTCACCTCGTGCGCCGACTAATTATCAATGCTGACGATTTCGGACTGACGCCCGGTGTGAACCGCGGCATCCTGCAAACCCATACCGAGGGCGTCGTGACCTCGACTACGCTGATGGCGTGTTCGGGGGCTTTCGGAGATGCCGTTCGTCTTGCGCAAGTGAAACCCGGCGCGCGATCTTTCAGCGTGGGGTGCCACGTCGTTCTGGTTGATGGTGAACCGATCCTTCCTCGGGAGAAGGTACAAACGCTCTTAAGCAACAGAAACGAGGATGGCAAGGTTTGTTTCCGCAATTCCCTGATGGGCTTTGCCTCTGAAGCCATTCGTGGCCGATTGCATGACGGGGAGATCGAGGCGGAAGCCGCGGCGCAATTCCAGAAAATAAGGGCAGCGGGTATCAAGATTTCTCACTTTGACGCCCACAAGCATGCCCATCTGTTTCCTTCTGTGCTGAAGCCTATCTTGAAAGCAGCTCGCGATTCCGGGATTCGCGCCTTGCGCAATCCGTTTGCACCCATCAAGCCGCTGGCCTTTGCGCATCTGGCGCGGCGTCCGCATCTTTGGAAGCGCTATTCCGAAGTTCGTGTGTTACGCGGCTTGGCCGAGCGTTTTCGTCAACTTGTACGGGAGTACGACATGGCCACAACGGATGGATCATTTGGCATCGTTGTGACTGGTGCCCTGGACCAAAAGCTGTTCGACGCAATCATCGGTTGCGTTCCCGAAGGCACATGGGAGTTGTGCTGCCATCCCGGCTACAACGATGCCGATTTGGACAAGATTCGAACGCGACTTCATGAGTCGCGACGGAAGGAACTCAATGTTCTGACGTCTCCCGAGTCACGCGCCACGATTGAGAAGCACGGTATTGAGCTGATTTCGTATTGGGACCTGCAGTGAATCTCCAGCGGGTCGAACCAATCAAATAGGAACGCGCTGCGGTGCTGAGCGCAGTCCAGCAGAGAACTTATGAAAATAGGCATCACCTGTTATCCCACGTATGGCGGCAGCGGCGTAGTCGCTACGGAGCTTGGCATCGAACTCGCCCAGCGCGGACACGAAGTTCACTTCATCACCTACGCACCGCCGTTCCGGCTGACTGAGCAGCAGTCGAACATCTTCTACCACGAGGTGCAGGTATCGGAATATCCGCTGTTTGAATATCCTCCGTACGACCTTGCTCTCGCCACGCGAATGGCCGAAGTCGCCGAGATATATCAGCTTGATTTACTGCATGTGCATTACGCGATTCCTCATTCCGTGAGCGCTTTGCTTGCACGTCAAATGCTTGCCGCTGCGCCGAAGCACAAACGGCTTCCATTTGTGACAACGCTTCACGGCACCGACATCACCATTGTTGGTCAGGACCGCGCGTATCTGCCGGTCACTCGCTACTCCATCGCAGAAAGCGACGGTGTGACTGCAATCTCGGAGTACCTGCGCGAACGTACCATTGTGGAATTCGACATCAAGCGTCCAATCCAGGTGATCTGGAACTTCGTGAATTGCGACTTGTATCGCCGCCCCAAGGATTGGCATGACAAACGCCGCGAATTTGCCAAGGACGACGAGCGCCTGTTGGTACATCTGTCTAACTTTCGACCCGTTAAGAGGGTCACTGACGTTATAGAGATCTTTGATCGTGTTCAGAAGAAGATGCCCGCCAAGTTATTGCTGATCGGAGACGGACCCGACCGTTCCGCTGCCGAGTGGATGGCATTCGACCGCAAGATTCACGACCGAATCATCTTTCTCGGCAAGCAGGACAAAGTTCACGAGAAGTTGGCGTTGGCGGACGTGCTGCTGATGCCCAGCCAGTTGGAGTCGTTTGGTTTGGCTGCATTGGAAGGCATGGCCTGCGAGGTAGTGCCTGTCGCAACCGCTGTGGGTGGCGTCCCCGAGTTGATCGAAGATGGCGAGACGGGCTTTCTTGCTCCCGTCGGTGACGTCGAAACAATGGCCGCCAAGACAATCAGCATCCTGTCAGACGAGGCGAAACTGCGCTCCATGGGCAAGCAGGCACGGTGCTCGGCCCGTACACGCTTTTGCTCCAGCAAAATCATTCCCGAGTACGAGAAGTTCTACAGGTGTGTGCTAGATCACCACTGATCAGAACCCTATCCCTACCGTCAGAACGGCCCGACCGGTGAGGTTGTTCGACGTCGCCGTGATTTCTGCTGTCTGTCCGGTAGCCCCGCTCTGGGCTGTTGCCACACCCGCGCTGGTGATAGTTGCGACGCTGGTGTTGGAGGAACTCCATGTGACTGACTTGGTGATATCGACCGTTTGGCCATTTGCAAGCTGACCCGTGGCCGTGAACTGCTGCTGCTGTCCTGGCGCGACAGTGGTGTTTGCTGGCGTAACTGAGATCGAGGACAGATTCGCCACGGTAACGTTTACGGTGGCTGTTCCACTGACGGAACCGGATTTCGCCGTGATGGTAGCCGTTCCGGCAGCCACCCCCTTGAGCATGCCCGAGGTGTCAACCGTTGCCACGCTCGTGTCGGAGCTGGACCAGTCAACACTGTTCAGGCTGGCAGTGCTGCCATCGTCGTTTACGCCGGTAGCGGTCAACTGCACCGTGCTCCCTTGCCCTACGATCGGGGAGGATGGACTCACGGTTATGCTCTGCAAGATGGGATCGCTGAAAAAGCCGTGGCAAGCGGACAGAGACAGCGCAAGCGTTGCGAGCAGCGTCACAGCGAAGTGTCTCGCCCTCAGGTGCATCGATAAGCAAGATGGTAAATTCACGCGCATAGGAGCTCCAGTATCTTCTCATACCTGCTTGGCAACGGCAGCATTAGTACCAGCAATTTCAGTCGCTAGAATCGGAAGACGTAATCGGATCGCTGTCCCTTGTCCCTGACGGCTGTCGACGACCATTGACGCCGTGTCACCGTAAAGGACCTTCAGCCTCTCCACGACATTCGCCATGCCGATGCCGGTTCCACCGATACCTGTTGGATGTTCCAGGAAATTCGCAGAGCCCATACCGACGCCGTCATCTTCCACTTCGATCATCAATTGGGATTCTTCAACGCGACTGCGAATATAGATACTCCCACCATCAATCTTCGGCGACAACCCATGCTTGATCGAGTTCTCGATGAGCGGTTGCAACAGCATGCTGGGCACCAGCACGTCGAGCGAGTCAGGATCGAGCTGTTTTATGACCTGGAGCTTTTCTTTGCCGAATCGAACCACTTCGATGTCGAGGTAGTCGTCAATAAAATCCAACTCCTCCTGCAGTGGGACGAAGGCGTCAGTCTTGCGCAGTAGGCGCCTAAGAATGCTGGCCAGCTTGACGATAAGTTCGCGTGCAGTGTCAGGATCGACTCGCACGAGGGAAGAGATGGAATTAAGTGTATTGAACAGAAAATGCGGATTGATCTGGCTCTGCAGCGCTTCCATGCGAGCCTGTAGCAGTCTCCGCTCCTGTTCCTCCAGCTTCATCTCATTGCGCGTGCTGCTAAAAACTTTGAGCGGTATTCCAACCACCATCACGGTGGAAGCATAGATTGCGAGCTTCACGGCCCATTGTGCGCTATCAAGCGAGAAGAAATACTGTGGAAAGAACTTGCCAAGTTGGATTCTTAGAAATGTCAGTGCGAGGATAACGCCGAAGAACGTCGTCTGGAAGTTCAAACGCGGGTGTTTTAGAGACCGCCGGATCCAGCGATAGATACTCAGATCGATGAACGGAGAGAACGTCCAGATTGCCTCATGGTCCGGCGCCGCGAAATTGCGCAGCACTCCCGCGATAAATCCGGCAAGGACGCAGAAGGGCAAATTCAGGAACTCTCCGTGCGCCACTGACGGAATGCAGATCAGAATTCCCGCCAGAACCCCGGCGAATCGGCCGGCGATTACGCCTATCAGCAAGCAAGCCTCGAACGAGAGATCAGCGGCAAGAAAATTGTGAACGCTGCCGCGTACCATCACCCCCAGGGCGAATGGGAATCCGGCAAACAGGACGAAATGGACCTTCTCCGCCATCGTGCGATCCTCGCGGAAAAGCATCGTCTTGAAGCTCTTGGCTCGCACGAGCGCGCTCGAAACCGCCGCAGCAACGCCAAGCTTCACCAGGAGAGTAACCAGGATGAGCCGTTGATCCATTGCCGTTCTAGTGTGTAGGTTCTACGCGAGAGTTTCAAGTGGAAGCATCATTGCCGTCGCGAGGGATAAGAAAATGGGGCACCGGGGAGGTGCCCCATAGCTACGCAGCCTACATGTCCAGGAACCTGAGGCTGATTACACTAAGTGAGTCTGGGGTTAGCTGGGGCGTGAAGGGGATCTTAGCTAGCATGTTATCTGCCCAGCAATGATCATACTGAATACCGTTGCCACCGCCGCCACTCCAATTGGCATTTGGCGAGCCCAAGGTTGTTCCTCCTGCACTGGTATTTGCAAGAAGAACAGCACCCGTAATCTTCCCGTTGCCACCGCCGTTCATGATTGAGGCTCCTTCCCCAATCACAAGAATCAAGCCATGCCAATCGTAATTGCCTGAAAAGGTGAGAGTACCGGTAACCA
This sequence comes from Acidobacteriota bacterium, assembly GCA_023410055.1. Lineage (GTDB taxonomy): Bacteria > Acidobacteriota > Terriglobia > Terriglobales > Acidobacteriaceae > JAEZPW01. The sequence continues at coordinate 66,983 of JAEYQK010000057.1, read as the reverse complement.
CGAGCACTCCGTACCCACTCTGCGGCCCCATGCTGAAGTCGCCGTTGACAACGTTGATCGCAGGATTCGTGGCGGAGCCAAGTGCAATGCTACTCGGATTCGATCCATACGTATGGTCTGCGACCGCCGCAACCGCCTGAACGAATGAGTTCAGACCGCCCGGCGTCGGATTGCCCATCGAAGCGAATACATTTTCAATATCAGGCGCGGAATTCTTGCCAATATAGTTGTTGGGTTTCCCGAGTGCATCCAGAACAGTTTTCACCGAACTGGGCGTCGTAGGATTGTTCGGGTCGTCGTACACCCCAATAGCTGGTTTCGCCGGGTATTGCGTCTCGCTGCAACTGTTTGCATCGTTTCCGTTCATGATAAACGGATTGGAATTGGGCGTGCCAAAGACTGGTTTGGGGCCAAGCAGGCTCAGCGCTCCGCCTATCTGTAGATTGAATCCCGACTTCTGGTAAGTCTCGCCAAGTTCCATCTGCGCCATCGCACGCGAACCGCTCGCGGTGAGCGCCATCGCCGTGACGAGGTAGACGCGGCCAGCGTACGTGTCGCCGGCACCGACGCTCGCCAATGCGGCAGCTCCAGAGCCTCCGCCTCCACTGATTTTCACGACGGGCGCTGACGTGTAGTTCGAGCCCCCGCTCCACGTGATAGCAGTCACCCCCTTTGTCGGTGTGATGGAAGCGGTTCCCGTTGCGGTAGTTCCGGAGGACGGCGCTGCTATCACGAGCTTGGGAGTCACTGTGTATCCCGTCCCACCATTGGCAATTGTCAGGGCAGTAACCGGACCACTCCCAGGAGCACCATCTAGCACCCCGGTGCCCGTGACTGTTCCGGAACCTGTGGCAGGGTTCGCCCCTGCAAAGGTGACGTTCGGCGCGGAGTTGTAAAGGCCGCCGTTGGCGATTGTTACTCCGCTTATCTGTACGCCGTATGTCGGCGTGACTACAAGATTGCTGCAACTGCTACTCGTAAACTTAGTCGGTACTGTGCTGTAATCGCCGGGGTTGTTGACGGTATTTACGTTGTTGCCTTTATTGCTGGTAACGACAGTCCCGCTAAAGCCGCTTCCACTTCCGTTCGTCGCCGTAACCGAAAGCGTCTGTTTGTTTCCGCAACTCCCGCTGGACGTGAAGCTGTAAATGCATCTTTGGCCAGTTACCTGAACTGTCCCGGTCGCACCTGTGCCAGCAGTCGCGTCGAAGCTAGCGGTGAGCGAGGCATCTGCGGGATAGCAGGGCACCGTGCCGGAAGGACTGTTCATCGTGACGGACTTTAGGGGCACGCCGACACCCACGGTGGCTAGGACTTGAGCGCAACAGCCGTTGCCATCTTGAGACACTACATTGACGACCGGGGGAGCAGAGCTGGAGTAGCCACTGCCGCCGCTAGCAAGACTGACGCTGGTCACTGATCCCGGAGGGAGATCCCCGATCTGGGCCGTAGCCGTTGCCCCGCTCCCTCCACCACCTTGGAGTTCCACCGTTGGAGCCGACGTATAGCCGGAACCATGATTCGTGATGGCTATATTCGTTATCTTCCCCTTAGGTGGATTGCAGTTGGATGAGTAGCCTGGTTTGATCTGTTCCTGGTGTGGTGGGTTCCAGCAGACTTGTGATCCGTTTCCGGAACCAACGATTGCTGGGGTCATGTTGTCGGCCTTCAAAACGACGCGCACCCATTTGTACCTTAGGGGTACCGGACTGCCCGATGAAGTGCTCCACTGCGTATCCGCACCCGATGGTGGATTGCTGTTATCGACGTAGTTGTACCAGGAGTTGCCGGATGGGGGGACTTGCGCGGAATTTGTGGGATCGCAAGGGACGCCGGGCGTTCCAGTCATGCCAAGGACATGTTCCTGGCAGAGTTCTGTATCGAAGTATGGGTTGGGTTTACCGCCAATCGTGGGTGCCCACGGCGCGATAGTATTGACAGTCTCCCCAGGGCCTGGGTTGATGATATAGAGAACGTTCTTGGCCGACGCGGAGGGAAGCGCAGTCGGGGCGAGATTAAGGTGTTTGGCGCCGAGATCTCCATTGGTAGCGTGAATTCTCTCTCGGCCTTCCTGTAACCCACCCAGCGCGGCGTAGATCGCGACCTGTTTGTCTCGATAATTGACACTGATCGCAGTCTCAGTATCTGAGGAGAACATCAGAGCCAAACCTGCTGCGGTGATAAGCAACAACGCGACAATCGCGAGCAGCAGAGCCATGCCGCGTTCTTTCGTCCTGTTTGTCTTGGTCATTGCGAATTCTCCGTGTTAGCAGCCCATGAGGTGATCGTGCTCGGGTAAATATCCTTGTGAACAGTTGCTGATTCTGACCGTGGAAATCATGGTTACGCTCGGCTTTTTGCCGTATAGATCGGGTTTAGGCGTTCTGACAGTGACCTTGATCATCACGGAATTAATGTCGGCGATTTCCGTCGTATTGAGGTCGATAGGCAAGCTGATTTCCGTACCATTCGTCCTGAAAGCCCTGAATATCGGGTCGGCAGTACCACCGTTCTCCACGTGCTGCACTTCGGTCACGTACTTATTGTCGATTCCACTCTGACTTAGCGGGTCACCGGGGACCTTCGCAGTCTGGCTCCGCTGTAAGCATGGACATCCAGGCCCGTCCTGAACCAGGCGGTACCGGATGACCCAGACGGTTCCGTCGCCTTGAACCGCCGACTCTAGCTGCAGTTGATCAACGTCCAGTTTGATCAACCCCACAGCGTTCTTGACATCAGTGTAAGCGAGCGAAGAGAGGTTGCTCGTGTCGAAGTTGCGTGAACTAGGGTACCCTGTTGCGCGCACGTCACGCGAAATCTGGTCGGTAAACTCGCGCACTTCCTGGAACAAGTCCAGCTTGATCTGTTCTGACTGAGAGTTGCGATGAGCCACGTCGATCTGCGAAAAAATCGCTCCGGTGATGATGCTCATCACGACGACTACTATTAACATCTCGATGAGAGAGAAACCGAGTTGGCGACTGCGTTTTTCTTTTTTCATTGCGGCCCCACATAGGTTCGCATTGTGACCGGAAGGGAAAAGGAAAAGCGCTGCGTAGGCATGCTCTTCGGGCGGGCTGAAACAGTCACAAGGCTTGTATTGATCGGCATAGCGTCAATGCGCCAGCGGACGTCGTAAACGGCGTTTGCGGTCGGCGTATCGCCACAAACCGAGAAGTCCATGTGATAACCGTCCGCCGTGGCGGCGGTGAAGTCAATTGAGGACTTATCCGCATTGAGCGGTACCTTCCCGGCTGGAGTGTTATCCACGTCGATCGTCCAAGTGTTCGGAGTAGGCGCGCAATCGATCATTTGCGCCGGACCGCCGCGTGCCTTTACTGCCACGATCTGCTCGATCACTGACTGGGCCAGCTCGGTTGAAGTCGTATCAAGCTTGCTGCGTCCGTTATTGCCGATAGCGACCATGAACAGCGGCGCAACTCCCAAAATGCAAATCGTAAAAACAACGGCCGCTATGAGTACTTCAATCAAAGAAGCTCCAGCTTGAGACTTCCGAAGATGTGTTGTTTTGCCAAAGGTTCGCACGGTCAATCTCCCCACTTTGAACCATTCCAGAAATAGCTCTTAATGCGGCCGGCAGGCGAAACGGTCAGCGCAATCCAAGTGGTTTTGCCTCCCGGTGAATAGCTGAAGTACTTAATAAATCCGCGCGGACCAACACACGTGGTTTGAGTCAAATCGCAGGGCAAGCCACGAGGGGTGAAAGCTATGTCCGCGGTCCCGGTACTCGCCGAATTGCCCCAAATGTCTGACCCTTCAAGGGTAGGAGCCGTACTATCAGCAACGAAGCCTTGGGGCAGGTACAAGATCGCGTCTTCACCCGGAATCATCTGACCGATGTCGGCGGTACAATTCGCAGCATTGCAGTTCTGCGTGAACATCACGGTTGTCCCGTTTATCGAGGCGACATGTATGGCCTTGGTCTTGCTCCGCCTGACTGCCAGCGAGCGACCGTTTTGGACCAGTCCAGATATGCTGCTCGTTGCTCCACGCATACGAATCGTGCCTACCGTTTGCACGATAGATGGAAACGCCATCGCTGTGATTACCACAATGATCGCCAGGACGATTAGGAGTTCGACCAGGGAGAACCCGCGATCCGCGCGATGATTCGAAGTAGCATTCATACCTTCCCTCACAAAACCGCTGGACGCCAACATTCCAGACACCCCGGCCAGATTACGATTGAATCCTAGCAAAGGATCGCCAGCTATTCTCGAATTAAGTTGATGAAGGTAATGACTTTAGTGCTAGGTCAGTAGAACCGAAAAGGCCGGAAAAAACACTGTCGTAACCATCGAACTAACTTAGGAAGCCAGCGGTACTTTGCACGATTGCCTTGATTTGCTCAGTTGTGAGCTCAGGGTAGATAGGCAGGGAGAGCACTTCGTCAGCGATTTCTTCCGAAACCGGGAAATCTCCTTTTTTGTAGCCGAGATAGGCAAAGGCGTGCTGCAGGTGCAGCGGCAACGGGTAGTAGATTTCACTCGGAATTCCGGCAGCATGCAGGTGGGCCTTAAGTTGGTCGCGTTTGGCGGTTCTAATCGTGAACTGATTGTAGATATGCGTACGTCCAGCCGGTGTTTCGGGCAACTTTACGCCACCAAACAGGCCGGCTTCCGTGAACAACCGCCGATACGTCTCGGCATTACGCCTTCGGCCCTCGCTCCAGGAGTCCAGGTAACGCAGCTTTATCCGGAGAATCGCGGCCTGGATAGAATCCAGTCGGCTGTTGGTCCCAATCACCTCGTAGTAGTAACGCTCTCGGCTGCCGTGGCCCCGCAGAACTTTGATCCGATCGGCCAGTTCGATGTCATTGGTCGTGATCAGGCCCCCATCTCCGGCCGCCCCAAGATTCTTCGACGGGAAGAAGCTGTAGCATCCGAATGCGCCAAACGTCCCGACTTGCCGTCCGTGGTAGGTCGCACCGATCGCTTGTGCCGCATCTTCGACCACCGCAATCTTGCGATCGTCGGCGATAGCCATGATCGGGTCCATGTCGGCGGCAAGTCCGAACAGGTGTACTGGAATGATCGCCCGCGTCCTGGACGTAATAGCCGCTTCCAACTTGGCCGGGTTCAGATTGTAGGTCCGCGGATCGATGTCGATAAAGACGGGCTTTGCGCCAAGTCGGACAATTGACCCCACCGTCGCCACAAACGTGAAAGGCGTGGTTATGACTTCGTCGCCCGGTTGTATCCCGAGCGCCATGAGCGCAAGTAGCAGTGCGTCCGTACCCGAAGCGCAGGAAATTGCGTACTTTGCACCGATATAGGCTCCGCACTCTCGTTCGAACGCCTCAACCTCGGGTCCCAGAACGCACTTTTGCGACTCCAGGACTCCGGTTACGGCCTGCATTATCTCGGCCTGAATCGTTCGATACTGCGCTTGCAGGTCAAGGAAAGGGAATTGCATCTTGGGAGAATTCGGCATCTGGGAGACATGGGGCGTAATTGCTGGTTTCGCCATCGGACTAAATTCATTCTAGCAAACCGCGAAAGGCAGCTAGAATCACATTATCTTCAATGACTTTGCAATTTTTATGAAGCGCAACTACGCACAGCCAGCATCTCTGAAAAGGGGCATACTTTGCCAAGTGCCTGATAAACTGACTAATTGACCGTCGTAACTGGAGAATAAATGTCAACAAAGCCTGCCGCGATTTCATACTCGGATCAACTGAAAGAGAAGATCTCAGCCCGCACTGCGAAGGTCGCCGTGATTGGAATGGGCTATGTCGGCCTTCCGCTTGCCCTGCTTTTTACCGAGCAAAAGTTCGCTGTAACGGGTTTCGACATAGATTCTCGCAAGGTCGACACTCTGACGAATAGCGGCTCATACATCGTTCGCATTCCGGCCGAAGATATTGCTCTCGCGCGCAACGCTGGTTTCGCTGCCACTTCCGACTACACCCGTATCAGCCAGATGGATGCGATCATCATCTGCGTCCCGACGCCTCTCGACGAGTATCGCGAACCGGACCTTAGCTACATCACCTCGACGGCTGAATCGATCGCTCCTCATCTCCGCGCCGGACAGTTGGTGATCCTCGAGAGCACTACGTATCCCGGGACCACTGAAGAAGTCCTGATTCCAATTTTGGAGAAGCAGAATCGTGGCGGACTCAGGGCCGCCCGAAACGGCGCACCCGAGAAAGACACGTTCTTCGTTGCCTTCTCTCCGGAACGAGAAGACCCCGGTAACACCGATGTTGCGCGCCACAATATCCCGAAGGTTGTCGGTGGACTCGATACCCGCGCTTCGGAACTGGCGGGCGCACTTTACGGTTCCATTTTTGCCCGAACCATTCCGGTTTCAACTCCCGCCGCGGCGGAAATGACCAAGCTGCTGGAAAACATCTACCGTTGCGTAAATATCGCGATGGTCAATGAGTTGAAGCAGCTTTGTCTGCGCATGGGGATCGACATATGGGAAGTAATCGAGGCGGCCAAGACGAAGCCTTTTGGATTCCATGCTTTCTATCCCGGTCCGGGGCTTGGGGGCCACTGTATTCCGGTGGACCCGTTCTATCTTTCGTGGAAGGCAAAAGAATATGACTTCCAGACGCGCTTCATTGAACTGGCCGGCGAAGTCAACACCCAGATGCCGTACCATGTCGTTTCGTCCGTCGTGCAGGCGCTCAATGGCCAGAAGAAAGCTTTGAACGGCTCTAGGGTGCTGGTGCTGGGAGTGGCATACAAGAAGGACATCGACGATCTGCGTGAATCGCCTGCACTGACGATCATCGAACTGCTGCAAGAGGGAGGCGCGGAAGTTAGCTACAACGACCCCTATTTTGCGTTCGTCGGAAGGGGCCGTCACTATGACCTTCAAATGCACTGCACCCCGCTAGAAAAGATCGGCGAATTCGATTGCGTCGTCATTGTTACCGATCACTCGGATTACGACTACAAGAAGATTGCCAGTGAAGCGAAGTTGGTAGTCGATACCAGAAATGCGATGAAGGGGATTGAGTCAACGAAGATTGTGCGGTGCTGATCGCCGGCGATTAGAGTTTTCTAATCTAGAAGGCACGTGCCAGGCAGAGCACGTGCCTTTCGTATTGTGTCTCGGGAACTAATTGAACTGACGGTTCCGGCCGATATACGTCCAAGAGGATTGGACAATATGGAAGGTTCAGCGTTCTTCATCACAGCGGTGTTTTTTCTTGGTGCATCGGTGGGCGGCCTCCTGGTGACCTTGCAGCGACAATGCGCGATGGACCGAATCAGGAGCGAGTTCAACCGGGAGTTGGCTTTAGCCGTCGAGAGTGCCTCGAACTCCGCCAGGTCTGTGCGCCGGTTCGTGCCAGCTAGACCGCCCGTGACCCAAGCTGCGCAGGTAGATGAAACCTTCGAGGATGTCGCTGACGAGGAGTTTGGTTGGGAGCATTTACCATTTCCGCCACAGGGAAAAAACCAAACGCATGCGGGTATTTGATACGCAGGTCCCAAAGCGTTATTCTGCACTGCTACAGTAACCTGCTCAGATTGAAGAGTTCTAATGCAGATCATTCATGTTGTAGGCGCGCGCCCGAATTTCATGAAGGCGGCTCCGGTTATACGAGCGCTTCAGGGGCATAGCGGAGTCAAGCAGATAGTTGTCCATACAGGACAGCATTATGACGCCAACATGTCCGACGTGTTTTTTCGGGAGCTCGAGATTCCCGAACCGGACGTGAACTTGCAGGTTGGATCCGGCAGTCATGCGCAACAGACCGCGGCGATCATGAGCCGCTTTGAATCGGTTGTGCTTGAGCGCAAGCCCGACTTCGTTCTGGTCTACGGTGATGTGAACTCAACCGTAGCGGCCGCAATCGTCTGCGCAAAATTGCTTGTCCGCGTCGGCCACGTGGAGGCTGGGTTGCGGTCCTGTGATCGTACAATGCCTGAGGAGATCAATCGTCTTCTGACCGACCAGATCGCTGACATGCTGTTTACGCCCTCGGCAGACGGCGACGAAAACCTCATTCGTGAGGGCATTTCGAGAGAGAAGATACACCTGGTCGGTAACGTAATGATCGACACATTAGTTCGTCTGCTGCCGAAGGCAAAGGCCCAGGTCGCCGCCGACGTTCCAGAACGTTATGCGCTTGTGACCATGCATCGCCCGGCGAATGTGGATGATCCCGTATTCATGGGCGGCCTGCTTAAAACTCTCAGTGAAATCGGCGAGCGGCTAACAATTGTATTCCCAGTTCATCCGCGAACGCGCCAACGTCTAGCGGATTTTGGACTTGCCGCGAAAGCCGAATGCATACGGATGATGGACCCGTTGCCTTATATGCAATTCTTGGGCTTACAGTCGCGTGCGGCCGTTATTATCACTGACTCCGGTGGGATCCAGGAAGAAACCACATTTTTGGGCGTTCCGTGCCTCACGGTTCGTGAAAACACCGAACGACCCGTAACCGTTTCACTCGGCACAAACACGCTCGTCGGTCGCGATATGAATCTGTTGCGGAGCGAACTCGAACGTATCGTCTCGGGTCAGCCGAAATCGGGAAAGACTCCGCCACTCTGGGACGGCCACGCCGCCGAGAGAATCGCAAAGATAGTCGTGAGTTGAAACTCCAGATCAGTCTGTGGATTCAGGAATCGCATTTGCGACGAAGCCGGCGCTTTCAACCGCAACTCTCTTTCCGATTGAGCTGGCCTCAATGATTTTGAACGTTGTCAGCGTGGTATTGACGATTGACTCGAAACTGATCGGAGCAGCTTCGCCTTTCTTAAGCGCCGAGGCGAATGCCTGCCACTCGCCCAGATGCCCCTTATCCTGACGAAGCTTCGATCGCGACGTCTTTGTGCGACCGCCCTTAATCAATGAGAGTTCGCGGAAGTCGTCGAGAACTGCGGCCGCTCCTCCCCCAAACACTTCGACGCGCTCTTTCGCCAGCGACTTGTCTCCGTTTGCGACATAAGTGATGTTGGCAATGGAGCCATCATCAAAACCGAGCGTTGCCGAGAGATTGTCGTCGCGGTAGTGCCCGGCATTAGGAAGAGTAGTAGCCTGCACAGACGTAACAACGTTTCCGGTTAGGAACGCGCAGAAATCTACAAAATGACACACCTCTCCGATAATGCGTCCTGCGCCCTGCTCCGGGTCTTGCGTCCAGTGTTCCGGAGGGATAAAGCCCGCATTCACCCGGTAGTTGACCATGATCGGTTCACCCATCCGGCGAACGAACTTCTCTAGTTCAACCGCCATCGGTGAAAACCGGCGGTTGAAGCCGACCATCAGGTTCAAGTTACCTGCCGCAGTTGCGTTAGCATAGGCGCACACCACTTCGGCAAGTTCGCTCTCGTTCACGCAAAGCGGCTTTTCGCAGAAAACGTTCTTGTGTGCTCCGAGTGCGGAGATAACTTGAGCAGCATGGGCGGCGTGACGAGTGGCGATCACGACCGTGTTGATGGAAGAATCACGCAATAGCTCTTCACGGTCCGTTGTGCAATACCGAAATCCGAGACGCGACCCTACTCCGCGGGCGGTCGCTCCCGTGCTGGTGCAGATCGCGGTGAGTTCTATGCCCGGAACTTTTTTCATCGCGGGAAGTAGGACGCCGGTCGCAAAATTGCCAGCCCCGATCATCCCGACAGTGATCTTATCGGCTGTGCCGTGAGCCTTCGCATCCGGTTTCAGCTCTATGCGGCGCGACAGACCCGGTTCTTTCGGGTATTGGAGAACAACTCCGAGGAAGGGTTCCCCGGTTTTGCCACTGATTAGTTCGTAGCCGCGAGTCCCGTCTTCGATCGGGAAGCGATGCGTAATCAGCGATGCGACATCGAGCTTGCCGTCCGCAATCAGTTGCAGAACGGCTTCCATGTTTCGATTCTCGGTCCAGCGAGCAAAGCCAATCGGATAGTCGTGTCCCTTTTCTTCATACTCGGGATCGTAGCGGCCGGGTCCGTAAGAACACGAAATCCGAAACACCAGTTCCTTGTCGTAATAAGGCTTCCGCGGCAACTGCAGCCCAACTGCACCGACAACAACCACTCGTCCGCGCGAACGGGCCAATTCGCCGGCGAGTTCCACCGGACCGCTGCTGGCGGTAGCTGCTGTGATGATCACTGCATCGGCTCCGCGCGCAAACGACCGTCCGATGACGAGCTGTTTCATCTCATCAGCTGACTGTGCGGTACCGTCGCAGCCCAGGCGCTCAGCAAGTCGGCAGCGTTCTGCATTCACGTCCATTCCGACCACAGCGCAGCCTGCGGCCTTTGCCATCTGTACAACCAACAAGCCAATCAGGCCCAGGCCAATTACCGCAACGGTTTCCCCCAGTTGTGGTTCGGCCAGTCGCAGCCCCTGCATCCCAATCGAGGCGACAGTCGTGAAAGCAGCTTCCTCAAATGTGACCTCGTGCCGTCCTTCGGGAATCAGCGCAACAAGGTTACGCGGCACGCGAGCAACTTCAGCGTGCGAAGCATAACCTGCACCTGCGCAGGCAACTCGATCTCCTGGTTTCATGTCGCCGATTGCCGAGCCGATAGCAATCACGATTCCGGCGTTGCTGTAACCGAGCGCCAGATCGGTGTCCAGGCGGTTCCTCACAGTATCGTAAGTCGAGAGGACGCCCTCGCGCTTTGCCTTATCCACGACCTGGCGAACCAGGTCGGGGCGCGCCATCGCCTTCTGAAGGATGTTCTTCTCGGCGAAATCAACGGCGGTTTTCTCGGTTCCAGCGGAAATCAAGGATGCATGGACGCGAACGAGAACTTCACCGCTACCGGGTTTCGGGGTGGGGACCTCGGCAACGAACGCCTGGCCGCTTGAGACGCTTTGCAGCAACTGCTTCATCTTGTAACTACAATTCTCGATTGAGGAACTCGCAACAGATTAACACATCGAAATTTGGGCATGATCGAGCACTTCAAAGCTGCTAAGTGCGGTTCTGAGCCGCCCATCCCTGGGCATACAGTCCGGCGCGTGACAACAATTGCTCGTGCGTGCCTGATTCGATAATGCTCCCATCGAACACGACATGAATCGTGTCCGCGAACATGGCCGTGGTAAATCGGTGGGTAATGATGATTCCTATCCGTCCCTTTGCCGTCGCGCGGAAACGTTCGGCCCACTCGATCTCCGCCCACGGGTCCATGGCGCTAGTTGGTTCATCAAGGATTATGATCGGCGCGGAGCGGAAAAACGTTCGCGCAAGTCCCATGCGCTGCCACTGTCCGACGCTCAATTCATTTCCGCTGACGAACCACCGTCCCAGCTGAGTGTCGTAACCATCCGGCAGTGCGCCGATGAACTCATCTGCGCCCGCAGTCTTTGCGGCATCCTCCACGCCGGCGAGCACAGATTCGTCGTGCGCAGTGATATCGCCATAACGAATGTTCGCTGCTGCAGTTGCGTTGTATTGAACCGAACTCTGGAACTGAACTGTTAGCCGCCGCCGCAGGCTCTCCAGCGAAACCCTGCTTATTGGGATTCCATCAATCTCTATTGATCCGAAATCCGGATCATAAAAGCGGCAGAGCAACTTGATAAGCGTACTCTTTCCTGCGCCATTGGGGCCCACGAACGCGACAATTTGCCCGGGGTGCATTTCGACGGAAAAGTTCCGAAGAGCAACCCTGTCACTGCCGGGATAACGGAACGTCACATTCCGAAAACAAATTCCCGTAGCCAGACCTGTGGGGGTAGGCGATGGATTCGCAGGGGTGGTGACCTGCGGCTTCAGGTCAAGAAACTCGAACAGGTTTCCCAAGAACAGAGTGTTTTCATAGAGCCGCCCAATGTTCTCAAGCGACGCGCGCGCGACGCCCAATCCCTGGTTGAACGCCTGGTAAAAAAGTGCGAGGTCGCCGATCGATACGACACCGCTGATGGCGCGCCATATCATCCAAGAGATTGTGATTGCTGCCAGCACGAGCGATGCCAGCCCTGCCCACAATTCTTCAAGGGCCTCTTTGCGCGCAACCCGAGATCGTTCTGACCGCAGGTGATGCCGAATTCCCTGATAGGCGTCGCGAAAGTATCCGCCCAGTCCGAACAGCCGCACTTCGGAGGCGCTGTCCCCATTTGTAAGCAGTGCGTCGTAGTACCAGGAGCGCCGATCTTCGACCGTGACCTTCTGATTCCAGAGGTGTCTCCTCTGTCCGGCTTTCAACGTGACATAGAGAACTGGCATGCCGCTGGCGAGTAGGGCGACTGGCAGAAACGGGCCGAAGGGAACAAGAACCCCGACCAAGCCTATCGTCGTGATCAGGCTTTGCAGAATCGTCCCAACACTGTCGATCATTACGGAAGGCCTGTAAGTTGCCTCCGTTCGCGCTCGATGGAGATGATCGTAAAAATCCGACGAATCGTAGAAGGCAAGGTCCACTTCAACCGACTTCTTCTGAATCAGTTCGGCGAGGTAGTCTTTTACCAATTCTGACTGCGCCGCACGCACCCAGATTGTCGCACTGCGTAACAGCTGAGCCGCCAGCATCACCGCGCCCATCCAGGCGGCAAGAACCAGGGTGTGCCTGATATCTGTCCAATGTCCGTTGGAGCGCGCAGCGCGCACAAGTGCGTTCACTAACGCCCGAGTCAAATAGACAGTCGCTAGAGGCAGCAGGCCTTGAGCCGCGAGCAGTGCGATCCAAACGGTCGTAAGATGACGAGCCGCCTTCCACACGATCGTGATCGCCCGCGGAAAATGCTGTAGGTGCGTAAACAGCCGTTGAATGCGGGCATAGCCATATTCGAAAATGCCGGGCACGCGGTCAGTTTACTTTGTGTTTACCGCTAATCCAAGCAAATGTGCTCGTTGTGCGAAGCTGGTGCGGCGCTTGTCTACTCGGAATTCATGAGATGTGGTTATCGCGGGCCACGGGTTTCCGGAGAATCACCGCATTTAAGAAGGTTTCGAGCTGCCGCGCTAATGCACCGTCTTGGTTTTCCGCGACATGTAGTCCATCAGCAGGTACTGACCGAGTGTATACGGCGTCGTAAAGTAGGCCTTGCCGCGGCACATTTCCGTGACCTTCTGCACAAACTGCACCAGACCGTAATCAGACGCCAGCATGAAGGTATTGATCATGATACCGGCCCGCTTACACTTCGACACTTCCTCCAGCGTCTGGCTGACCACAAGCGGGTCGAGGCCGAAGGCGTTCTTGTATATGCGCCCGTCTTCCAGTGTGAGAGCCGAGGGCTTGCCGTCGGTGATCATCACGATCTGTTTCATGTCCTTGCGCTGGCGTTGCAGTATCCGTTGCGCAAGGCGAAGGCCTTCCCGCGTATTGGTGTAGTACGGGCCCACCTTTACTCGCGCCAGTTGCGACAGCGGTACCTCCTCTGCCGAATCGTGGAAGAGGATGAGACTGAGCGAATCACCCGCATACTGCGTCCGGATGAGGTGTGACAGCGCCATTGCCACCTTCTTAGCTGGCGTGAAGCGATCCTCCCCGTAAAGAATCATGGAGTGCGAGCAGTCGAGCATCAGCACCGTCGCACACGAAGACTGGTATTCACACTGATGCACCTGCAAGTCGGAGTACTCCAGCTTCAGCGGCAGCCCGAGTCCCTCGCGTTGAATCGCGCTCGACAGTGTGGCCGTTATGTCCAGGTTTAGCGTGTCGCCGAATTCATAGTGCCGCGATGCACCGCTGGCCTCCACCCCGGTCGACATGTCACGCGTATCGTGACGTCCAAAGCTCGACTTTCCCAATGATCCCAAAAGGTCCCGAAGCGTCTTGAATCCCAGGAAGTCGAGGCTCTTGTCGGTGATCTCGAATTTCACCTGCGACTGGTTCCGTCCGACCTGTCCGCCGACACCTTGTTGCTGTTGCGACGGGTCGGGCGGCTGTTCGGCCGAGATGTAGTCCTCCTGCTGCATTCGCTCGATGACCTGTTCGATAAGGTCATCAAGGGTGCCCTCGGCTTTCATCTGTTCCAGTCGTTCGCGCAGGCCCTCCATGAACTCTTCATTCATGAGCGCGTCCTCAATGGCCTGGCGCAGCGCGTCCATCGACTGCTCGCCATCCGACATCTCGTAGAAGTTCTGGTACGGGCTGTCAAAACCGCTGTTCAGCAGGAAGTCGGAAAGAGCGCTGAGCAGATCTTCCATGCTCATCTCGGAAGCAGGATCGCCAACGTATTTGGAATAACGAATGAACTTCATGGCAGTTCTCAGTCGCCAGTTCTCAGTTCTCAGCGGCCCCGGTTCCCAACTGAGAACTGAGAACCGGGAACTGAGAACTAGTTAAACGGCCTTCGATTTCTAATCGGCTTTTCGCGTTCTTCTTCGTGCGCGTAACCGGGTTCGGCGCGGCGCGGTTGTTTCTCTCCGGCGCTGAATACACGCTCTTCGTTGCGCCCGATGCGCTTGTGCGCGTGCAGACCTTCCAGCACAAACTCTGCGGCCGAGACCTGCGCTTCGGGCTTGTCGGAGTTCTTTACACTAAGGGCGCCAAGCTTGTCTTGCAGTCCCTGTATATCGCGCAAAGACTTGAACACCTGAGCAGCGGGCGCTGAGTCCGGTAACTTTATCTCGCCACCAAGATCGAACCACTGGACGATCTGGTTCATATTCACGCCTTCGTAATAGCGGTCGAACGTCCTGGCAACGGCCGAGCGAATGATCTCCCGTGCGACGTTGTCGGCCCCGCGCATCTCGCCTTCGTACTCGAGTTCCAGTTTGCCGGTGATTGCCGGCATCGCGGCGTAGATATCGCCGACCCGTGGAACGACCGTCTCTTCCTTGTTGCGGATGGCGCGGCGTTCGGCATTGGAAATGACGTTTTCCATGCAGCTGATCGCAAGTCTCTGGCTCACCCCCGAACGCTTGTCGATGCGCTTGTCTTCGCGCGCGACGAACGCAATCTGCTCCACGACCTCCCGGATGAACGCCGGAACGTGGTGGCTGCCGTTGCGCTCCGCCCATGCTTCTTGCGCCGTAATAGCGATTCCTTCGTCAATCGTGGCGGGATAGTGTGTGCGTATTTCCGACCCGATACGATCCTTCAACGGCGTAATGATCTTTCCGCGCGCGGTGTAGTCTTCGGGGTTTGCGCTGAAGACCAGAGCAATATCGAGCGGCAGGCGAATCGGATAGCCCTTAATCTGCACATCGCCTTCCTGCATGATGTTGAACAGCCCGACCTGTATTTTTCCCGCCAGATCGGGCAGTTCGTTAATGGCAAATATGCCGCGATTTGCTCGCGGCAACAGCCCGTAGTGAACCGTGTGCTCGCTTGCGAGTTCATGGCCAGCTCGCGCCGCCTTAATCGGATCGATGTCACCAATCAGGTCGGCAATCGTCACGTCGGGCGTTGCGAGCTTCTCGACGTATCGCTCGTCGGGTGTCAGATAGTCGAGCGGCAGATCGTCTCCGAGTCGATCCAGCTCTTCACGGCAACGCCGGCAGATCGGCGCGTATGGATTATCGTGGATCTCGCAACCAGCTACATAGGGCATCTGCGGATCGAGCAGGGAGGTGAGTGCCCGCAGAATTCGGCTCTTCGCCTGTCCACGCAACCCGAGCAGGATGAAGTTGTGCTTCGACAAGATTGCATTCACGAGCTGCGGGATTACCGTGTCCTCATAGCCGACAATGCCGGGAAAAAGCGGCTTGTCGCACCTGAGTTTCGCAATCAGGTTCTCGCGAAGCTCGTCTTTCACGCTTCTCGCACGGAGTTGTTCTTCTGAGAAAGTGCTGTTCCTGAGTTCACCTAGAGTCCTGGGAAGATTCATGACCTGAAAGAGACCTCTCTGGAGCAAGCTCCAGTACCGCGTTAGATGCCAGATTAAGACAAAAGCACCGACGGTTCAGCCTCGGCGCCGCAATCGTGCTTTATTGGACGTTCAGTGCAACTCTGACGTTGCTACTGAGTACTGAGTACTGAGTACTGAGTACCGAGTACTTCCTGCTCTTTTCAATGGCACGAATCCCCGCCCCTGTGCCATCTTTATGCCATGCTGCTGAACGGAAAAGTCGCCGTCATTACCGGTGCTTCGATGGGCATCGGCGAAGCCATCGCCAAGCTGTTCGCTGACGAGGGAGCCAACGTGGTGCTCTCTTCACGCGATCTGTCGCGTGCTGAAGCTGCTCGCGCCCGCATCGGCCATCAGGACCGCACGATGGCCGTCGCCTGTGACGTTCGCCACAGGGAAGAGATCGAGCGCCTCATGAGCCTGACGCTCCACAACTTCGGCCGCGTCGATATCTGGGTCAACAACGCCGGACACGGCCTGCTCGACACCGTAGCCGCGATGGACATGAAGGCCTGCCGCGAGATGTTCGATACCAATCTCTTCGGAGCCGTTGATGGCATACAGGTCGCCGCAGCGCAGATGAAGCAGCAGGGCGGCGGCACGATCATCAACATCTCCAGCGTTGCCGCATACATCGCTTCACCGCCCGGCGTTGCCTATGCGGCGACGAAGCATGCCCTGAACGCCTTCGGCAGAGGCGCGCGTCTTGAACTGCGTAACCACGGCATCAATGTCCTTACCGTTTGCCCGGGCTTCATCAAGACCAACTTTATGGAGAACACCGTTCGAGGCGAGAGATACGCTGACGGCCCGAAGAGCCCAATCGGAGCCACCGCTGAGCGAGTCGCTCGCGCCACCCTACGCGGGTATCTCAAAGGCAAGCGCGAGGTCGTCGTTCCCTGGTACTACCACCTCGCCATCAAGCTGAACCAGCTGTTCCCGGGCCTTCTCGAACGCGGCCTCCGTGAAGCCCGCAGACGCCAGGGAATATCTGTTCCCAACAAGTAATTCTCAGCGGGCACGAAAAGCCGTCGTTTGGTGTCTATTCAGGTGTAGAATTGCGGGCCACGAGCAACCGTTGTCATTTAAGGCTGGTAGTCGACGGAGTTGACTATGGTCAAGAAGCCGCTGAAGAACCGATTCAAGCTGGACTTGAATAGTTTCGGTTTCGCTTTCCTCGGACTTTGTTTCGTATTGTTCGTGTTTTTCTGGGGAGACTGGGGACGTCCAATCTGCAGCAGGTCGAGTGCAGCCGTCGATCTCGCGAAAGTGCGAAGTCCTATGCCGATGCGCAAAGCGCTCAGGGAGGATGCGCTGACTATCTCCGTTGCGAAGGACGGCTCAATTTTCTTCGATTCGGAGAAGGTAAAGCCCGAACAGTTGCCCGCTCTGATCCAACAGGGAGTCAAGAACGGTGCCGAAAGGAAGGTCTACATCGAAGCCGATGCCCGCACAAAAATCGGTAATGTCAGTGAGGTGCTGGACAGTGTGCGCGCGTCAGGTATCGAGAATGTCGCGTTCCTCACCGAGCGGAAACCAACTACTCCGAACAAGAATTAGCGACTGATCTCCTCCAGCATCATCTCCATCTCGCTACGTGCGTGTGGATTCCTGGCCTGCTCGGCGGCGGACATTCCTCGTTCCAGCATCGCTTTTGCTTCGTCAAAGCGCTCGGCATTGACAAGCGTCTGCGCGGCCTGCTGATAAGCCGCAACGTAACCCGGATTCGCCACAATCAACGCATTGAATTCCGCCAGTGCATCGTCCGTCGCGCCTGTTTTCGAATACTCCATCGCCAATCCATACCGTGCCAGGACGTTGTTCGTGTCCGCCGCCAGAACTTCCTTCAACATAGCAATTCGATCCATAACTATAGTGTCGCCGCTTCCTGTTCCAGAGCGCAAGCCGACTGCTAGAATGACTGATCTGCTGTTCGTGTTCGGGAAGGGCACGGCTTCAGCCGTGCCACAAGCGATTCCCGCAAGGCGGCTTCAGCCGCTGAGGTGAGCCCTTCAGGGCTATACGAGGTGTTATGGCTTGCCCCTTTTTCATTCCAACCGAAAAGATGGACAACTCGTCCCATCCCCATCCAGCGCGTCTACCACTCGGCGCGCCTTGGAAAGGGAAGTGTTCGGCGGCACAGCATATGCCCAGCGATCTTGACCTCCGCGACCACTGCAATCTGGGATACCCCAAGTGCAATCATCTTCCACCCGAGAGGCACGCCGACGCCGTCCGTTTCGTCGTCGCCGCTTCCTCCGACAGCAAGGTGACGCTTCGCTACGCCTGCGAACTGAATTATCGTCCGGCAGATTGCGGTACTTTGGAGTTCGACCGTCATCAAAATACTTGGGCCAAGCAGCACAGCGATCCGCGATTGCAAAGAATGGCGGAGTGCTACCTGGAAGCGTTCTTCTCGCGACGCGCTTAGAAGCATTCAACGCGAAGGACGCTAAGGCAAAACTAAAACGAAAGTTGAACGGCACATGACAGAGAACGACCTGCTGAAGCCACGTCCCGTACGCGAATCCCAGTCAGAAATGAATGAGATAGTGCTGCCCAACGATGCCAACCCCCTAGGCTCGTTGCTCGGTGGACGCCTGATGCACTGGATCGACCTCGCCGGAGCGCTGGCGGGCCATCGTCATTCGCGCCGGTATCTCGTTACAGCTTCGGTTGATCATCTGGACTTCCTGACGCCCGGCCACGTCGGCGACCTGGTGGTCTTGCGTTCATCTGTCAATCGCGTCTTCAACACTTCAATGGAAGTCGGCGTCAAGGTTTGGGTCGAGAACTTCCGCGAAGAAAGTCATCGTCATGTTAGCTCTGCCTACCTGACCTTCGTTGCTATCGACGAGCACGGCAATCGCGTTCCGATAGCACCAGTTATTCCCGAAACTGCCGAAGAGAAGCGCCGCTACGAAGACGCGGGCCGCCGCAGGGAAGCGCGCCGCGCCAATGCCGATCGCAAGAAAGCTCAAAGCGGTAGCTAGCACAGGACTTGTCATTCCGAGGAGCGGAGCGACGAGGAATCCCTATAACTGCCACGAAGCCGCAGGATTACAACTCGTCACCTTCTCCTGTGACACGCATCACTGAAGCAACCTTCCAGCAGGCGCACCATAACGCCAATTGTGGACAAAAAGAATCCACAATGTAAACTTGTCCAATACCATGCAATTAACCCGTGCTGCTGATTACGCTGTTAGAGTCATGATCCACCTGGCAGGGTTGCCACCTGCGGCCCGTGTCCAGCGTGCGGCACTTGCCGAAGCGACAGCGGTTCCCGAGAGCTTCATGTCTAAAGTCCTGCAAGCCCTCGTTCGCGCACGGCTCGTTGCCTCAAGACGCGGCGTAGATGGCGGTTTCGAGTTGACCTGTCCGCCCGATCAAGTTTCGCTCTTGGACGTGGTCGAGGCCATCGAAGGCCCGATCCAACTCAACTTTTGCCTGATGCCCGGCGAACCTTGCGAGCGCCACAGTTCTTGTCCAGCTCACTCTGTATGGGCCGAGGCTCAGGCGGCAATGACGGCGGTGCTCAAGCGGGCCTCGCTTGCGGATTTAGCAAAAAGAACGGTTTCAACTGTTTCGGTTGTTAACAACGGCCTCATAAATCCAGCCGGACTCGCATCCGGTGAAACAAATGCCAGTTCAACGTAAACACTGAAAGGTGTCTTATGGACAGCGCACTTCTCGTGCACCGATTGCATTTCGCATTCACGGTGACTTACCACTACCTCTTCCCGCAGTTGACCATGGGCTTGGCTCCGCTGATCGTCTTCATGAAGACCATGGCCATCTGGAAGAACGACGAGACATACAACAAAGCAGCCCGCTTCTGGGCGAAGATCTTCGGTATCAATTTCATCTTCGGCGTTATCACTGGCATTCCGATGGAATTCCAGTTCGGCACCAACTGGTCGCACTTCTCGGAGTACGCGGGAGGCGTAATCGGGCAGACGTTGGCGATGGAAGGCACCTTCGCCTTCTTCCTCGAATCCGCGTTCCTCGGCCTGTTCCTCTACGGTGAAAAACGGCTCAGCAAATGGGGACACTGGTTCGCGGCCTTCATGGTCTTCGTCGGTTCCTGGCTCTCGGGCTACTTCATTGTTGCTACCGACGCCTGGATGCAACATCCGACCGGCTACGCGCGCACGGCTGACGGTGGCGTGCAGTTGACCAGCTTCTGGCAACTGCTGCTGAATCCGTGGGCTTTGTGGCAATACGCGCACAACATGAGCGGCGCAGTCATCACCGGCGCGTTCGTGATGATGTCGATTGGTGCGTTCTACCTTATCAGCAAGCAGCACAGCGAGAGCGGGCGCCTGTTCGTCCGCGTCGGCGTAGTAGCCGGACTGGTCGCATGTCTCCTGCAGGCGTTTCCGACCGGCGATCAGCAAGGCAAAATGCTTGCCAAGCATCAGCCTGTGACGCTCGCCGCCATGGAAGCGCAGTACGAAACCCAGAACGGCGCGCCACTGACCTTCATCGGTCAACCCGACGTCGAAGGTAAAAAGATCGACAATCCGATTTCCATGCCGAAGATGCTCAGCTTCCTGGCGTTTATGAACTTCAACGCCGAAGTCAAAGGACTGAATGCATACCCCAAGGAAGACTGGCCGCAGAACATTCCGCTGCTCTACTACTCCTACCGCATCATGGTCGGACTCGGAACGATATTCGTTGCGGTGATGGTGATCGCTGCGTTCCTGCTGTGGCGCGGCAAGCTGTTCAACTTCAAGCCCATGTTGTGGGTGCTGATGTTGATGCTTCCGTTCCCCTACATCGCAAATACGGCCGGATGGATGACCGCCGAACTTGGCCGCCAACCCTGGCTCGTCTACGGCCTGCTGCGTACCAGCGAGGGCTACTCAAAAATGGTGACCGCCGGAAATGGCATGTTCACGTTGCTCGGCTTCATGGGCATGTATACCGTTACATCGATTTTGTTCCTGTTCCTCATGCGCCGCGAACTCGAGCACGGGCCTGAGCCGGTGGCCCTCGGCGAACCGTTGTATTTGCATAAAGTCACGACCGTGGAGGTGAAGTAGCCATGCCGACCGTTTGGTTCTGGATCGTTGCAGTAATGATCGCCGCCTACGTCGTGCTCGACGGCTTTGACATTGGCGCAGGCATCATCCACCTCTTCGTTGCACGCACCGACGAGGAACGCCGCATCAACCTTCGCGCCATCGGCCCCGTGTGGGACGGTAACGAGGTCTGGCTGCTCGCCGCCGGCGGGACGCTCTACTTCGCCTTCCCACTGCTTTACGCCTCAGCCTTCAGCGGATTCTATCTGCCACTGATGATGGTGCTGTGGCTGCTCATGGGCCGCGGACTCGGCATCGAACTGCGCAGCCACCTCGACGGCCCTGTTTGGCGCAGCTTCTTTGATTTCGTTTTCTCAGCTGCCAGCATCTTGTTGGCGATCTTTTATGGTGCCGCGCTGGGTAACGTCATCCGCGGCGTGCCTCTCGGCCCCGATGGCTACTTCTTCGAGCCGCTCTGGACCAACTGGCGTGTCGGTCCGAACCCCGGCATTCTCGACTGGTACACAGTGATGGCCGGCGTGATCGCACTTGCCGTTCTGACCATGCACGGAGCACTGTACATCGCCACCAAGACGGAAGGCGAGATCAACGCGCGTGCTCGAAGAGCCGCCAGCTTCGTCTGGCCGGCGGTTCTGATCCTTACGTTCGTCAGCCTTATGCTGACGATCAAGGTCAATCCTGCGCTGCTGACAAACTACAAGGAGTACCCGATCGCACTCGCTATACCCGTTGTGGTGTTTGCGAGCCTGGCTGCGTTGTTCACCTTTCACATGAAAGGCAACGAAAAGGCCGCCTTTGTATCTTCAGCCGTCTATATCACCTTCATGCTAGTAGGCGCGGTAGTTGGCGTTTATCCGAATGTTCTGCCCGCCGCTGGGAATCCCGCTTACAGCCTGACTATCCACAACACCGCAGCACCCCACTACGGCCTGACCATTGGCCTAGTTTGGTGGGCGATCGGCATAACCCTGGCCCTCGGCTACTTCGTCTTCGTCTATCGCATGTTCAAAGGGAAGGTGCAGTTGGGAGATGGCGCGGGTCACGGGTACTGAGATATCGGATGATCGGATGATTTCGTGATCGGGTGATCTGGGCGCGGACGAGGAGTCCGCGCCTTATTGTAGCGCCGGACTCCAGTCCGGCAGCATCATCAAGCGCGCCGCCGCCCCGGCGGGACGTGCGGGTCCGTCCGCGCCGTTTGGAAGAGTTGCAGGTGGTACACTGGCGCTGCGTACGGAAGCGAATACGAATGACAACACTAAAGAAAGCTGTTGTTGCGCTGCTTAGTGCGATCGTCCTGCTGGGAGACTCCACTTCGGCTTCTGACTCGCCACCGGAATCCTTCGACAAGCCCATTCGCAAGATTGTCGTCAATCTGGGACATTCTCGCTATCTCATGCCGAACAATCCCGTGCAGATTCAACTCTCCTGTTTTTACTATCGCGATTTCATGATCAAGGAACTGAACGACCCAGGCATGAAAGGTACGCGCTGGGTCACGGTCACACCTTTCGCAAACGAAAACGCGCCCGCATGTCGCCGGGCGCATTCTTCAACAGAACGATTCATGGCAAAGGAGTGGTGGAGTTTCGAAGGCGTGAAGGGATCGCTTCTGTTTTTGGAGGCAGCAGATGGCGATAGTAATGCCGGAATGCCTTTCCGCGTTCTGGATCTGAATACTGGGAAGAAGGTATTCGAGGATTCAGCTTGGTGGAATGACCATCTGGAGTTCGTGCCCACTACGAATGAAGGTGTGTCACTGAAGTATCTACGTGTGGTTGGCGGAGATTGCTCCATACCCAAGGACGGAAAGAGTTGCTGGAGCAAGTTCACACGGCGGTACGGATTGGCGGTCGCGCCAGTGCCGAAATGCACGGGCTATCGCCGAGAAGGAGGAAAAGAATGGACTGTGGGTGATGAGGGCATTCCACCTGCACAAATAAGCTGTCCCTCCGCCATAGCATATCCCGTCGTGGTGGGACTCTTCCCACGACCATCGGTCAAGGCTGTTCCCGGTGAGGTGAAGTGTACTCCAGTCCAATGAATAGTCGGTGCGTCTCGACGGCAACTTCGTTCCACTACCTAGTCATGCTCGACTGGAAGAACGTTCCCGGCCTCGCAACCTTGTACATCTCAACCGCGATCTGATCGGCCAGCCCGCCACGGTAAAGATCCATGTGGTTGCGTCCCGGCAAATAGCGGAAGTCCCATTTTCCGCCGAGTTGCTTCACGGTTTCTTCCAGCAGGTGCGCCGATTCTTCAAGGTGAAATGTGTCTTCGGTTCCGACGATCAGGTGAATCTTGCCATTGAGCTTCGGCCCAAGCGTTGACCAGTTCTCGCGCAGGATTCTCGCGATATCGTACTTCTCCCACGCCTTCTCGACTGCTGGGTTGACGTCTCCCGTCTTCCGATCAAACAACTGCATCGGGCGCCCATCTGGTCCTCGCGGGCTGAAAACAGCCTCGAACGATGACATCTGGCCACCGTAGGCCCCGAGCACCTGCTCCTGTTTAGCGAAGTCTTCCATCGACTCGGTATCTTTCTTCCCGCTTCGAACCAACATCCACGGTCTCCCATCAGGACGTCGATACATATTCTGCGGAGGATTCATTGTCAGGTTTGGCCCCATGAAGCTCCGGAAATCAGACGGATCGGGAGCGGTGGGCCACGACGCGCCGAACACGTCGGGATAGGTGACCTGAAGCCACAACGCCGCCCATCCGCCTGACGAGTGCCCGTTCAGCAGACGACCCGATGGCTTCGCGTCCATCCGATATTTGCTTTCGAGGTAGGGAATCAGCTCGGTCGTTAGCGCGTGTCCCCACGGCCCATTGTTCGCCGAGTCTGCGAACTCATGCGTTCCCATCGGACAAGACTCGTCCAACAGAACGTAGATCATCTCGGGCGAGCGTCGCTGCTCCATCGACGCGTAGTACGTCGGCGCAACGTACTGAACAATCGTGTCCAGATTGGCCGTGAATCCATGCGTCCAGTAGACAGTAGGCCAGGTGCTCTTGGATTTCGGCGAGTATCCGGGCGGCAGCACGACCACGCCGCGCATGTGAATCGGCCTATCCCAGAACGCAGACAACGATGGACTGACGAAATCCAGCAGCTCTGCATGAGGTGGTAGATCGATTGGCTTCTGCTTAAACTGCTTCTTCAAGGTGAGTGCTACAACTCGCTCTTGTGCCGGATTGAATCCTTCCTCTGTTCCGTCACGACCGGTCAGGTCGCCTTGCGATAGATGTCCCAGGTAGACGAAATTGTGATCAACGTCGAGCAGCGCCATCGCATGATAATTGCCGGGCGTCGCCTTTTCAAACTTCTCGGGGTAAGCCATTTCGTCCGGGTCAATGTCCACCGACTCGCCCGGTTTGAGATCGTGGACTTCCTTAGCCGTGATCCAGATATCGCGCGTACCGGGGCCGAATTCTGGCGCTAGCAGCTTGTCACCCTTCGCTTTCGACGACATGAATACGATCAACCTGCCAGAGAGGGGCACAGCAGATGCCTCTGATGCCAGAGAGACGCGGAACGTCACATGAGGCGTACGTGTCTGCGCAGCAAGGGGGACAGCAAGCAGGAGTATCAGCGCGAAGCGAAGCAGGCGAGTTCTCATTGCACAATCAAGATCGCAGATTCGTCAACAAGGATGCAAGCACTCCATATGTGTCATTCCGAGGACCCTGAGCGCGTCGAAGGGGACGAGGAATCCCTACCCTAAAAAGCGCTCTATCGGTGAAAGATATAATCAAACTTCGGTCGTACGACATCGAAAGCACTGGAAGGAGTCCAAGTGGGTTCACACGTTCATCAACCCGGACAGCGTCCTGCAGGACCGCAGCCCATACCCGGAGTCAACGCAATCATCGCCGTAGGGTCAGGTAAAGGTGGAGTAGGGAAGACCACAATCTCCGTGAACCTTGCGATCGCTCTCGCGAAGCTCGGCTACAAGGTGGGCCTGCTCGACGCGGACGTCTACGGTCCGAACGTGCCGCTGATGCTAGGTACCAGTGCCACTCCGAAGGTAGTCGGCGAGAACCGCATCGAGCCTCTCGAACAGTATGGTCTCAAGGTCATCTCCGTGGGCTTCCTTAACCCCGGCGACAAGCCACTCATCTGGCGCGGACCAATGCTCCACCAGTTGATCCGCCAGTTTCTCGAACAAGTAGCCTGGGGAGAACTCGACTTCCTCGTTACCGACTTGCCGCCTGGAACTGGTGACGTCGCTATTTCGCTGATTCAGACCGTACCGCTGACCGGCGCGATCGTCGTCACCACGCCATCTGACGTTTCTCTTCAGGACGCTCGCAAAGCGATAGAAATGTTCCGCCAGGTCAAAGTCGACCTGCTCGGAATCGTCGAGAACATGAGCGCCTTCAAGTGCCCGCATTGTGGCGAAGAGATCGACATCTTTTCCAAGGGTGGCGGCCAGCGCACGGCCGAGCAGTTCGACGTACCCTTCCTGGGCGTGATCGACCTGAATCCGGACGTCCGCAAGGGCGGAGACTCAGGCAAACCAGTGACGGTCAATGGCGAGCAGGACCCTCACGCGAAGGAGTTCTTCGAGTTTGCGCGAAGGGTGGTCGAGCGCACGAACGAGTTGAAGGCCGGCGCGTCGGAAGACGTGATTCAAATTCAGTAAACGGAATACTAAGCACTCATGATAGCGCCTAACACACCCTTTCTCGCGAGAGAAGGAGGCTTAGGCGGAGTGCGCCTGCATTGGCTTTACCGTCTGAATTCTTCGGACGGCCTCGAGAAGTTCGTTTACGTCGGGCTGTTCGCCGAGATGATATGTCTTGGCGAAGACGATCTTTCTCGTTTCACGCTCGATGACGAAGGCAGCGCGGTCGGGGATTCCCGGTAATGGACTGCCTGTCCGCAGAACATCGAAGCTCTTGGCCACTTCGCCGTGAGGATAGAAATCAGACAAAAGGGGAAAATCGATTTTGCCGATGGCGTGTTCTTGCCATGCGATATGGCTGTAGACGTGGTCGGTACTGATTGCGTAAACTTCGGCGCCGCAAGCCATAAACTCACTGACGGCATCACTGAGATGGCGGGCTTCCACCGAGCAAACCGGTGTCCAGTTTGCCGGATAGAAGGCGAGCACGACATGGCGATTCCTTGTCCTTTCACTCAGCCGTATCTTCTGGCGCGCTGACCCAGAGACGGCCTCTACTTCGAAGTCCGGAGCGACGGAACCTACATTAAGAGCCATGCCAACTAGCTTAATTCATCGAAGTGTTTCTTGCACATTTGGGCCACCTTGACACCTCACCTCAGCGTTCCTAGAATCGAAGTAGAAGCTACCCGCGAATCTTGACCTAAGTTTTTGCATCTAAAGGTACTTAGAGATTGTTGATGGCGCAGACGGCACATATCGGCCAACGCGAACGCGAAATCCTCACGGCCATTGTTGAGACCTATATCTCGACGGGCGAGCCGGTGGGCTCTCGCACACTCTCGCGTTCCAGCCGTGAGGCTCTGAGTGCCGCCACCATTCGCAACGTTATGGCTGATCTCGCGGATGCCGGTTACCTCGAGCAACCGCACACGTCTGCGGGCCGCGTCCCAACCGCCGAGGCCTATCGGTTCTACGTGAACCAGCTCACAGGCCGAGCGCAGATTTCTCACGAAGATGAGAACCGCATCCAGCAGGCGTTCCATGGCGTAAGCGACGTTCAGGAATTCATGGAGCGCACTTCTCACGTGCTGTCACTTGTTACTCAAGGTGTAGGTGTCGCCATCACCACACCTGGCTCCGGCCACGCTCTGGATCACGTCTACTTCTCGCGTCTGGCCGAAAACAAAGTACTCGCAGTCGTGGTCACCAAGGCTGGCATCGTTCGCGACCGGGTTCTCCGTGTCGAGCGCGACCTCTCGCAAACCGACCTCGACATGGCGGCCCGCTACATCAACGAGAATTTCCGCGGATGGACGATGGATCGTCTCCGCACCGAGATCGCCCGACAAATTGAGCAGCAGCGTAGCGAATACGATCGCTTGATGCGGTCTATCGAGCATCTTTACCGCACTGGCGCCCTCGGGACCGAGCAGAGCGAAGCAGTCGTCTACATGGAAGGCGCGGCAAACCTAGTCGCGACCGAAGAGGATAAACAACGCCTGCGGCAACTCTTGAAGGCTTTGGAAGAAAAGGAACGCATCGCCAGCCTGCTCTCTGCCTATTTAGACGTGAAGCAGGAAGCGGTACGCGTCGTAATCGGGTTGGACCAGGCTCCGCCCGACTTGCAGAATTTCGTGCTCATCGGTGCTCCGGCGCGTGTAGGCGACGAAGTCATGGGCTCCCTTGCCGTTCTCGGCCCTACCCGCATCGATTACGAGCACACCATCACCGCGGTTTCTTACATCGCAACACTATTCGATAGAATCCTGAACGAACAGGACAAGCAGTAACCATGGCAAAAATAAACGGCAAAGATACAGAACAAGAGTTGCACGTGGAGCGTGAGCTTCCCTCCGCGGAAGTTGAAGAAAACGCCCCGTCGCAGGGATCCGAAACGGAATCTCTCAACGCAGAAGTCGAGCGTCTTCGCGCCGAGAAGAGCCTTCTTGTCGAACGTATGGCCCGCATGCAGGCCGAGTTCGACAATGCGCGCAAGCGCGCCCAGCGTGAGCAGCAGGAATTCAAAGACTACGCGCTGACCAACGCGATCAAGTCACTGCTGCCGGTCCTTGACAGCTTCGATCGCGCCCTTGCTCACGAGGGTACAGGCGAGACATTCCGCTCCGGCATGGAGTTGATCGACCGCCAGTTCCACGACGCGCTGACGAAGCTCGGCGTGTCCGAAATCTCGTCTCAAGGTCAGCCTTTCGATCCGACCCAGCATGAAGCTATCGAAATGGTCGAGACCGACGAAGTTCCGGACAATCATGTCTTTCAGGAACTGCAGCGCGGTTACAAACTTAAAGATCGCCTGCTTCGTCCGGCGATGGTGCGCGTCGGGCACAACTCCAGCAAGTAAGCTCCAAAAACGAATTTAGAGGAATCGGGTACTACGACACTGCCTACGAATCAGAAACGCGACTACTACGAGATACTTGGCGTCTCGCGCTCGGCCACCGATCAGGAGATCAAGAGCTCCTATCGCAAGCTAGCCATGCAATATCATCCTGACCGTAATCCGAACAATCCGGACGCAGAGGAGAAGTTCAAGGAAGCCAGCGAAGCCTATGCCATCCTGGCCGACGCCGACAAGCGTGCTGCTTACGACCGCTTCGGCCACGCCGGAGTCGGCTCTGGTGTCGGTGCGGGTGGCTTCGATCCCACCATCTTCCAGGATTTTGGGGATGTCTTCGGCAACATCAGCGATCTGTTCGGCTTCGGTGATGTCTTTGGTGGAGGGGGTCGACGCCGCTCCCGTGCCACCCAGGGGGCCGATATCCGCGCCGACGTTAGCCTCGAATTTGAGCAAGCCGTTTTCGGCTACCAGACTAATGTTCAGATCCGTCGCCGCGAAGCGTGCGAGCAGTGCTTCGGCTCAGGTGCCGCTCACGGCAAAGCTCCGGTTACATGTTCAGCTTGTGGCGGACGCGGTCAGGTTCGCTACCAGCAAGGCTTTTTCAGCATTGCCCGCACCTGCCCCACATGTCAGGGCGCAGGACAGGTCATTACCGATCCGTGCTCAAAGTGTCACGGTGAAGGCCGCATCCTTCGCGAACGCACCATTGAGGTCACCATCCCTGCCGGTGTTGAAGACGGAACGCGCATTCGCTACGGGCAGCAAGGTGAGTCCGGAACGCATGGTGGCCCGAACGGCGATCTGTATGTAGTTCTCCACGTTAAGGATCACAAGTTCTTCGAGCGCGAGGGGAACGACATTCATTGTGTCGTGCCGATATCCTTTTCTCAGGCGGCTCTCGGCGCCGAGATTCATATCCCCACCCTCGACGGCGAGCACGCGCTCAAAGTCCCCGAAGGTACGCAGACCGGCACGAGCTTCCGGATTAAAGGTAAGGGTGTCCCCGTGCTGCACAGTCGCAACAAAGGCGACCTCTACGTCCAGGTGAAAGTCCAGACGCCCACGAAGCTCAACAAGCGCCAACGCGAGCTGCTCAATGAACTGCAAGGATCAACTTCAATCGACAACAAGCCCGAGCGAAACACGCTGTTGAGCAAAGTGAAGGATATCTTTGGATAGTCTAGAGTATCGAATTGAGTTCTGAATGAGGTGCGATTCAGGTCGCGCCTTTTTCTTGCGGTCAATGTCTCGTTCCGTTCTCTGTTGCAATTCAAAACTCAAAACTCGAAAATCAGAATTGCAATGCGCCGCCGCTTTATTGCCGACGAAATAAACGGAGCCCGCGCCGCTCTCACCGGAGCGCACGCGGCTCATCTCGTTCGCGTCCTCCGCGCCAGGGTCGGGCAGCAGTTCGACATAGCTACCGGTGACACCGTCCGTCGTGGCACCGTGTCGTTGATCGCCGGCGAAGATCGAGTTGAGTTCGATCTGGGCGAGACTGTGGAATCGTCGCAGCTCTCCAACATCACGCTGCTGCTTGCCATCTTCAAATTTGATCGTCTTGAATGGGCCATCGAGAAGTGCACTGAACTCGGCGTGGCAAGAATCATCCCGGTGATGGCCCGGCGCACCGAAGTTCATCTTGCCAAGGCGGCAGAGAAGCGCGTCGAACGTTGGCGTCGAATTGCCGTGCAGGCTTCCGAACAGTCGCGTCGGACCGCTGTTCCCGCGATCGATGATCCCGTCAAGCTCAGCCGTGAACTCCTGTCCCAGTTCAGCAGTACGAGAATCGTTCTTTCTGAAAGGGAAGAGAACGCGACCCTGCGCGAGTTTGTTGACCGCAATGATTCCGAGTCGCTTGCACTCGCCGTCGGTCCCGAAGGTGGATGGACGTCAGAAGAATTGCAGATGTTTTCCGAGTGTGGATGGCTCAGTGCTTCACTAGGTCGGACGATTCTTCGCGCTGAAACCGCCGCCATCGCAGCACTCGCGATAGCCGCTCAGTAGCAAACGCTGATGTGCTTCGGCGGTCATCCTTTTTCAACTGAGAACTGAGAACTGAGAACTGACTGCTGAGAACTGCTTCCAAAAGTTTAGGGGACGCTTTATGCGTCCCCTGTGTCATTATCTGATCGCCTCAGTTATTTCTTCTTGGCGGTCTTCTTTGCCGGCTTCTTCTTTGCGGCTGCCTTTTTC
Organism: Acidobacteriota bacterium; assembly: GCA_023410055.1. Classification (GTDB taxonomy): domain Bacteria; phylum Acidobacteriota; class Terriglobia; order Terriglobales; family Acidobacteriaceae; genus JAEZPW01. The sequence goes on along the minus strand of JAEYQK010000057.1, from coordinate 37,017 downwards.
GTTGCCATAGTTCTATTCTCCCTTCGAAATTGCAACGATACTTTGTTGCGATTGGTTTGATGTATAGAGTTATTCAAAAACGAAGTCAAGAAAAAAAAGCAAGGCAATCGTTCATGTAGCAATCAGACTTTCGTTTTCGCGAATTACTTTTGAGAACAATCGCGAGTTTACGAAAGAAAATCTCGCTCCTACTTCTTCAACACGACGAACAGAACGTACATCATGACGCCGGAAATCGCGTCTTGCCACGCATGCGTGATCATGCCCGGACGCAGGCTCTTTCGCATGCTTGCGACGATTCCGAACATTGCGCCGTAGACCGCAAGCATGAACATTCTCGGCCCGCCTTGATACCCGTGACCAAGTCCAAAGACAGCTGCTTGTAGTAGAATGCCGACAATTTCTGTTCGACCGAGCGCAGTGAACTGCCGCTGCAGGTATCCACGAAAGATAACTTCTTCACAGAATCCGGCAGTGATGCTCAAAGGGATGAACATGAGCACTTGAGCGACAGTCTGCGGAATTAGTCCGCCGAGTTTCTCTTTCGCGTCGCCAATGCCGCTCGTACCTCCCAGCCCCAGGAAGTACCCCAGCGCCCCAAGAACCATCAGCGATACGACCCAGAAGCCAGCAGCAATGGCAACGTCCAGCAAGATCTCCAGCAGTGAGTCCCACTTGCCGCGCAACAAGTCTCTGAACTTCCAGTCACCGCCTACGATGTCTTGCAGGCGAAGCCCCCGCCTGCGAATTCCCAGATAGACGTAGCCCACGATCACCCACTCCATCGCCATCTGAAGAAGGTAGTAAAGGTTCTGGTAGGCGTGAGTCGCGTGCCGATGTTGCGATCGTGATCCAAGAAAGGACAGCCCGAGCATCACCAGGACGAGTACGACGGTATGCAGCCATGATGCTACTGGCCTATGTTCAGGTTTGGACACGGTGAGAGGCACGGTCTGTGCTGTTGTTACGTTCTGGGCAAAGTTGTCATCCAAGCTCATGTGCGGTATCGACTTTCCTTCAAAATGAGTGCTTCTTTCAATTACGTCATCATATACGCAGGGTTTTCTCTGGCGAAGCTCTCTTGCAGGAGGCAGTATGCCCTCGTCTGACGATATAGTGATCATCTCTGGAGTGCGCACACCCATCGGTAAGTTTCAGGGCTCGCTTTCCGATCTCACTGCTCCAGAACTCGGCGCTATCGTCGTCCGCGAAGCCGTGAAGCGCGCCGGCATCGATCCCGCGCAGGTCAATGAAGTGATCATGGGCAACGTTGTCTCTGCCGGACTGGGACAGAATCCAGCACGCCAGGCCGCCATCTTCGGAGGTATTCCCGCGAGCGTCGGCGCCATGACCATCAATAAGGTCTGTGGCTCGGGATTGAAAGCCGTCGCGCTCGCCGCGCAAGCCGTTCAGACCGGCAACGCCGAAGTCGTCATCGCCGGTGGCATGGAATCCATGACCAATGCGCCCTACCTGCTTCCAAACGCGCGCAGGGGCTATCGACTCGGCAACGGAGAACTGATCGACTCCATGGTTCACGACGGCCTCTGGGATGTCTACAACGACTACCACATGGGCAACACCGGCGAGAACGTGGCCGAGAAGTACGGCATCACGCGCGAGGAGCAGGACGAGTACGCGCTGAACTCGCACCGCAAAGCCGTCGCCGCGAGGAACGAATGCCGATTCAAGGCTCAGATCGTCCCGGTCGAGATTCCCGCAAGAAAGAAAGGCGCCCCGCCCACGATCTTCGACAAAGACGAAGGCCCACGCGAGGACGCCACCATAGAAGCTCTCCGCGCCCTCAAGCCAGCCTTCAAGAAAGATGGAACCGTCACCGCCGGAAACGCTCCCGGTGTGAACGATGGTGCCGCAGCCGTCGTCGTGACCAGCGCAACCAAAGCCAAAGAACTCGGAGCCAAGCCCATGGTTCGCATCGTCGCTCAAGCGACCAGTGGCGTCGAACCAAAGTGGGTCATGATGGCTCCTGTCGACGCCGTCCGCCAAATCTGGAAAAAGACCGGCTGGAAGAACGAAGACGTCGATCTGTATGAACTCAATGAAGCCTTCTCAGTCCAGGCACTCGGCGTGAGTCGCGAACTCGGCCTCGACCTGAACAAAGTCAACGTGAATGGTGGAGCCGTAGCTCTCGGCCATCCGATTGGCGCCAGCGGCGCCCGTGTGCTGGTGACGTTGATCTACGAGATGATCCGTCGCGACGTCCACCGCGGCATCGCCGCGCTCTGCCTCGGTGGCGGCAACGCCGTCGCCATAGCCGTCGAACGCTGACGCTTGTGTAGGGACGGGGCTGTGCCCCGTCCGTGTAGCGCCGGACTCCAGTCCGGCATCGTAGCGCCGCCGGCCCGGCGGCTGTGGCGCGGGCGTCTCTCGCTCGTTGTTGTCATTTCGATGACCGGAGGGAGGAGGAATCCCTATCGCCACCACGGCTCCTCTGATGAGATCACCGAAAGGCATCCTCCACTTCACCGCTCTGTCTCCAAAGGAAAAAGGCCACCCATGGAACTCCTTCACCACCAACCCATGCTTCGCGAAGAAGACGGCGTATACATCTGCAGCCGCTGCGGACTCGTCAATCCAACGAACGACACGCCCTGCATTCCGGTCGAGGCGAACCCATCAGCGGAGGAGAGCCTCTCTTCTGAGTCCCTGTAACAGGTGGGCCGAGTTATTACCTCAGCGCAGACGCGTGGAATGCATGCTCGCCATCGACGAGTCCGTAACCGTAACTGAGGGTGATTCCGACGGCGCCGAGGACGCGCACTTTGATTTGGACTCCGCTGTCAACCAGCCATTGCCGTGATCCGAGGATCGCGGACGGGTCGGAGATGCGCCCGCTATCCAGAAACGGACCGAGCTTCACACTGAACAGCGTGCCACTGTAGACGTTCTTGTCCCACTCGCTATTAAAGAGGACGTACTTGCGTCCCATGGGAGCGAATCCCTTCTTGCCGTCATGAACAACGGCGTGCCCCCGTAGCCACAGATCGCTTTCGCCGTCCATTCCCATTGTGCTCAACTCGTCCAGCGGCACCGTTCCGAATATCTTCCCCGCACTGAATTGTCCAGTGAGGGCGTAGTCATCGCCTTTCGCTCGCGGCGTCCACTGTGCACGAAGCCTCCCTTGAACCTTCGCAAACGACTGCGCCGGACGCGACCACCACTTGCCAAATTCCATGCGGCCCACTGCGGTAGCCGAGAATCTCTTTTCCGGAATACGGATTACTGCCCCTTCCAGTTGTGTCGCGTACTTCACTGTGGCCCCGCCCTGCAGGAAGTCTCGAGCAAAGGCCGCATCGACTGTGCCGGGTTCCACGCTGACGTTCGAGTAGCGGCGGTTTGCCACCGACACTGCACTCGTCCAGCGCCAATTAGGCGAGACTACAGCCCCGATCTGCGCTGTCGTTTCCAGCTTATCCAGCGTGAAATTGCGCCCACCGCTCAGATCAATCGGGTACGTCAGGTTCCAGTTCTCTTTCCGAAGATCAACGCTCACGCCATACCGCCACTTCGGATTCCCCTGTAGCGGGGCTGAGAAGGAGGAAAACAATCGTCTCTTCTGCGCGTCGAAACGGTACAAAGATGTGAAGTTCGCCCCAGCACCGCGAATATTGAACGCCTCCGGAGTGATCGTCTGAAAAGGCAAGCTCCCGAACAGGTTTATCAACTTCTTCAGTTTCGAATTTCCCCAGCCGTTCCTCTCCGTATTGCGAAATACCACGTCGATCTTCTCGTCGGAACGCGCCACTATCTCGAAGCGATAGCTCGGATAGATGTGCAAGGATTGGATTCGCTGTTCAGTCTCCCTGAGCTGACGTAGCGTTAGTGGGGAACCGGGTGCGAACGTGAACGCGCGGTCCAGCAGTACCCGATCAAGCTGTGGGGTCGGCTCGCTTGTCACAGTCTGGACAATCGGCTTGCCTGTGCGGTTCCAGTATTTCAGCGCGGCTTCGATGTTGCCGTCCAAAAAATAAAGAGTCGCCAGAAAGTCGTTCGCGTACGTGTCGCTAGCGTCGATGTGCAGCGCTTGATGAAGAAGGTGTTTGGCTCGCTCAGGATCTTTAGCACGGAAGGCCAGTCCGGCCAACTCGATCGGAAACCGCTTATCCCGCGGAGCTTTTCTCAGCCCAGCCTCGAAACTCGCGACGGCCTCTATCGGCTGACCTGACGAAGCCAGTGCCATGCCGCAGTCGTAATCTGCATCAGCACTCCGGACCGAAACAGCTCCCGTTTGCGCGCAAGCGCCTTGTATGCCGATATGGCTGGTCTCCTGCGCGGCAACATGCAGCGACGGCAATAGAATCAGGATGGCGATCAGAGTTCTAATACTGAATCCTCAGCGGGGGAGTGCCAGCAACGTCCAGTGCTCGGTCAATGACCAGCCATGTTCGAACTCTCGCCAGTGCATTTTAAGCAGCTTTCTGTTTGCTGGATCGTTCACCATCACCAGTTGCTCGTTGCCGTCGAGTCCCACCACGACGACGTAGTGAAGTGGGCCATTCCGCCCAGATTCAGCCAGCGAGACAATCAGCGGTCGGCCCTTCGCGATATGTTGACTCAGGTCGTCCCACGCGCCGTGAAAGGCGAAGACACGGAAATCGTGTTCCTCCAGGTACCGCTGCAAGTCGCTGGCGAAGATTCCGTGCGCTTTCTCCGAATACAGTTGCCGGAAAATGGTCGGAGCATCCGCTTCCTGTCCGGCAGTCTTGCCTTGTTGCTGCGCCCAGTACCGCATCACCATCGAAATGGAGGCAGCGCCGCAGGCATTCTTCTCCTGTTTCACGAAAGGAACGTCAAGCCAGACGACCGCCGCATGGCTCGCCACGGCCAGTGCGGCGAGCCAAATCGCAAGCGATACCAGAACTGCGGTCCGTCGAATCACGAGTGATTATGCTTTTACGATCAGGATGACGATCACAGCGGTCGCCAATGCGATCAGAATGTAGGTGATCTGCTGATTGGTGAGTGAGCCAGCGGCGAAGTCCTGCTGCGCCTTATCGGTTTTGGCAGCGATGTTCTCCAGTTCCTCATCGCTCAGCTGCGATACGGCGGTCTTTACCTGCTGTTGGTCGATCTTGGCGCTCTTGAGCGCCTTCTGCGCCATTTCCGTACTAAAGAACTTCTGTACCCGGTCGACCTTTGCCTGCCGCTCCTGCGATGCTGCGACTGCCTGCTGCTGGAGTTCCTTCGAATTGACAACGTGGTTCTGCGCAAGAACGTCTTGTGGCACCAGGAACGTCGCAACCAACGTAAACACAACGGCGAACTTGGCGGTCTTCGCCAAAAAAGCGAACATATCTTCTCCTTGATTGAGAGTACTCAGACGGGGCGCGCTGTCAGAATAGCGCAGGTGAGTCGCTGTTTTGAATAGTATTTCCTCGTATAAGGTGTTTCGGCGCACAACTAGGCAATTCATTGCACACGAGACCCAGGAAGCCATCCTGAAGATGAAGCATCCTGAAGATGAAGCCGGCCGGAAGGTGAAGATGAAGCCATCCTGAAGATGAATACCGTCGGTGCCTTCGTCGGCTGGAACGAAGGCCCTGTGCGCCTTGTCATTCCGACGACCGGAGGGAGGAGGAATCTCTATAATCACCACACCTGCCTCCGCTCACCCTGGCACCCTCCCCTGTGTCACGCTGTCTCCAAAAGTCAAAGGCTCCATGAAACTCCTTCATCACCAGCCCATGCTCCGCGAAGAAGACGGCGCATGCATCTGCGGCCGCTGCGGACTCGTCAACCCGACGAATGACATACCCTGCATATCACCTCATACGTCATCCGGTAACGATCTCAGCTTTGTTCCAACCCAGCTTGTCCAGCAAACATCTCATGCCCCATCACCTGGCTTTTAGGCGGTTGTCGTGGGCCGTATTGAGACACATCTCTCTCTGTCAGTCGCCTTCCTCCTCGGTTTGCTGTTTTTGAACGGTTGTTCCGGATTCGGTCACAGCACAGAGCCAGCTGGCACGTCTAGCGATCGTTCAGGATTGCCAAGCATCCAGCCCCAAGCTCAATATCTTTATTTGCCATCGAGTACTTCGAGCATCGCTGGGTTTGCGATCAACTCGTCCACCGGCTTACTGACGCCGTTGTCAGGCTCGCCATGTTCCACGTTTGGAAACAGCATGGCGCAGACTGTGGTGGAGGACCCTGCTGGAGGTTTTCTGTTCGTCGGAAATGTGCCGTCCTATCCACACGGCCAGCAAGAGGGAGATCCCAGTATCTCGATATTCAAAAGAGATCTCTCGACAGGCATTTTGTCCCTGGTGCAGTCGAATCTTCCGATCAGACCCGATCCAGGGTCTCTGGCCGTCGATCAATCAGGCCACTTCTTGTATACCTACGGTGACAGCAGAGGAGGACACGTTTTTGCAATCGACCAGGCAAACGGCACCCTAACTGAAATCAACGGCTCCCCGTTTCCAATCTTGCTCGGCGGAGAATTGTTTGCGCACCCGACCATGCCCTTTCTTTACTCGGTCAGCGACTTTGGCTTTCGGGTCTATGCCTATCGATTGGACCAGACCACTGGTGCGCCGCTCCCGCTCCCGGGTTCCCCGTTCAGCATCTCGGGGGAGTTTCCTGCGGCAGACGCGGTCGATCCAACTGGGCAGTTCCTTTATGTGCTTAACGATGCACCAGGGCCGAATCTGGAAATCTTCCGCATTCAATCTGATGGGACGCTCTCAAAAGTTCCGGGATCGCCCTTTCAAGTGGGCAACGGAGGAATCTCGCTGGCCACAAGTCCGTCGGGCGACTTTTTGTTTGTGAGTACATCAGGCGATTCAAACGACCTGTACAGTTTGCGCGTTGACAGATCGACCGGGCAGATCAAATCGATCTCGCAGGTCGGCGTTCAAGACCAATCACTCACAATTCGAGGTATCGACGTTTCTGGCAGGTTCCTTTATGCAACCGCCGGAAACGGGTTCTTCCTCTTTGCGATAGACTCCACGACCGGCGCGCTGACCTTCGAGGGTCCCGCGATTGCTTCCATTCGCTGATCCAGGGAACAGGAAAAGAACAGATGTTACAAAAACGGAAACTTTCCAAGGCCCTCGTTTGGCTTCTCCAAACTTGGATTACTATTTCCTCGTACGGTCGGTCGAACCAAATGGGCCAGCTGCAATGCACCGCGACTATGTATCATTTGCGCAACTACTCTGAAGCAGGGGATTGGGAACATAGGCTGAATATCGCAGTCAATCACGCCGCTAACTCCTTTAGATCATCAGTCGCGCAGATTAGGTGGGGGGAGGGGAGGGAGTGGCTGGACGGTAAACATATTCGTTCCTGTAACGAAGCTCCCACTCCTTGAACTCCGGTTCAGTTCGGAGGTATGCCCACAAATCTTCGCCCGGAACACGCGGTTCAGGAAACTCGCTTTTCCAAATCCCGAACAAAACTTCGCTACTTCTTCGCCTTGATCCACTCGGCCCTATACTGCGTTCCTAACGCCTGCAACTTAGGACCATAATGCTTTTCAAAACGCTAAGCGCGGCAGTGTATGGCATCGACGCCAACGTGATCGACGTCGAAGTCGATTGTTCCGGCATTAAGCAGACTGAAGATCACTTCGTCATGGTCGGCTTGCCCGATACGGCTGTGCGCGAGAGCCGAGAGCGTGTTCGCTCTGCGCTCCGCAATTGCGGCTACGACATTCCGCCGACGCACATTTGCGTGAACCTTGCTCCCGCCGACATAAAGAAAGAAGGCTCCGGCTTCGACCTTCCCATGGCGATGGGAATTCTCGGCGCTTACGGCGGTTTGGCCAAGCAGGACGTCACTGATTACCTCATGGTCGGCGAACTCTCGCTCGACGGAGGCATTCGTGCCGTCCGCGGAGGTCTGCCAATTGCCGTTGAGGCCCGCGCCCAGAAGATCACAAAGCTGATCGTCCCGGAAGAGAACGCCAAGGAAGCCGCAGTCGTCACCGGACTCGATGTCTATCCGGTCCGTTCCATCATGGACGTCATCAAGTTACTGAACACCGGGAATGGCATCACGCCCGTAACCGTCGATCCCAATGCGCTCCTAAGCGAATCCCAACAGTTCACGGTCGACTACAAGGAAGTTCGCGGCCAGCACACGGCCAAGCGCGCCCTCGAAGTCGCCTGCGCCGGCGGACATAACCTGCTGATGATCGGTCCTCCGGGTTCCGGCAAGACTATGCTCGCCAAGCGCATGCCCACGATTCTCCCGCCGCTGACCTTCGAAGAGGCGCTCGAGACCACCAAGATACACTCCGTAGCTGGCGTCCTCGAAGCCGGAGCGGGACTCGTTGGCGTTCGCCCCTTCCGTGCGCCACATCACACCATTTCCGACGCGGGCCTCATCGGTGGAGGCGTAGTCCCACGACCCGGTGAGGTGTCTCTCGCGCACAACGGCGTGCTGTTTCTGGACGAGTTGCCAGAATTCCCGCGCAATGTACTCGAAGTTATGCGTCAGCCCCTGGAAGACGGTCACGTGACGATCGCCCGTGCGGCCATGTCGCTGACTTTCCCAGCGCGCTTCATGCTGGTTGCCGCGATGAATCCGTGTCCTTGTGGTTATTTCAACGACAAGTCGCGTGAGTGTCATTGCACTCCGCCAATGATTCAGCGTTACGTCGCCAAGATCTCCGGTCCGCTCCTCGACCGAATAGACATCCACATCGACGTGCCGGCAGTAAACTACAAAGAACTCCGCGGTGGCGGATCAACCCCTGAGTCCTCAAAGAACATCCGTGAACGAGTCATCGCTGCTCGTGATATCCAACTGAACCGCTTTGCGGTCGCCGGTGAACGGATCTACTGCAACGCCCAAATGGGCTCGCGTCAGATCCGGACGTATTGCGAGCTGTCCACCGAATGTGAACGTCTGTTGGAGCGCGCCATGACCCAGCAGGGACTAAGCGCCCGCGCCCACGATCGCATACTAAAGGTTGCGCGTACTGTTGCCGATCTTGACGGTGCGCCCGAGATCGAGTCGAAGCACATTGCCGAGGCCATCCAGTACAGGACCTTGGACAGAACCTACTGGTCATAGCCGAGCAGGATGGTTGTAAGTGACTGACATTAAAGGGGGAGATTATGGACGGCGCATTTCTTCTTGACCCGGAGCAGCTTGCGCCGTTACCTTATTCTTTCCACGACAAGCGAGGGAGTGGGGGATGTTTCTAGAGACCGTTACGCCTGATCAGGCCAAGAAGTACATCGCAGCAGGTCGCCAGGTTTGGGAATACAAAACCAAAGATGTTCACAAAGGACCGATCTTTGGGCCAGCTTATGACGACAATGTTGCTGCAACTCGGGCAAAGAAGGAAAATCGCTTCGCTGAGACCGTGGAAGCCGCTCAGAAGATCGCGAAAGGGATGTCGACCGAGATTTCTGCCGTGAGCTTTATTGAGCGTGATTAACCCAAGTCCTTTGGGCTGACACCTTGATACTTGCTTGCCTTTTGTAGGAGAGATCGTCTAAGCTTTTGAAAGGAAGTATCTTTCGGGTTAGCGAAGGCTGAAAAGGTGCAACTTTGGGTATCCATTAGGCATCTATCAGCTGTTGTAAGCTTACCAACGCCACAGTCTCAAAAGGTATTCTCAAGCAAAATCGCAGTGGATCAGGGTTGACTATTGGTGGCAGTTTCTTGTTGCGCGCTGATTTCGGCCCAGCAACCCATCCCCAGGGGGAACTAGACTAATGCGTTCCAATTTAGTATTCGAGGCTTTACATACACTACAGAATCGGTATATGCTCTGCCAGCTTGCATCCAAAGCAACCCGGCGGTTCCATAAACCGAACACGCGCATTCAGGAAACGATGAACGACGTCCTGGACCGGATCGCAAGCTCCGAGAGGAAGCAAGTCTTCGCAGAACCGGAAGTATTCAGTGAGGCACAGCGGCGGGCAGCCTAGTTCTTAGGCCTGCCCCAACACCTGCCAAGTTAATCCGAGAATCTGCGCTGACGTTCGGTTCCGACCTTCCTTTGAACAAAATCCCGTAGGTGAACATGACGATTGCAGAATTGAAAGAAAAGAATATACAAGAGCTGACCCGTATAGCTCGCTCGCTCGACCTTCCCGGCGCCAGCGGCCTGCGCAAGCAGGATCTCATCTTCAAAATCCTCCAGGCGCAGAGCGAAAAAGAAGGCCACATTTTCGCCGAGGGGGTCCTGGAAATTCTTCCCGACGGTTACGGATTCCTCCGCTCGCCGGACTACAACTACCTGCCCGGTCCGGACGATATCTACGTCTCCCCGTCGCAGATCCGCAAGTTCGACCTGAAGACCGGCGATACCATCTCCGGCCAGGTCCGCCCGCCACACGAGGGCGAAAAGTACTTCGCGCTGGTCAAGATCGAAGCCGTTAACTTCGAGTCGCCGGAAGAAGCGCGCAACAAGATCCTGTTCGACAACCTCACGCCGCTATATCCCCAAGAGCGGCTTAAGCTCGAAACCGTGCGTGAGAATACTAGCGCCCGCGTCATGGACCTCCTGACACCCCTCGGCAAAGGTCAACGCGGACTGATCGTTTCGCCGCCACGTACCGGCAAAACGATGCTGTTGCAGAACATCGCAAATTCCATCACGACCAACCATCCTGAAGTTGTCCTGATCGTGCTGCTCATCGACGAGCGCCCGGAAGAAGTCACGGACATGCAGCGTTCGGTGAAGGGCGAAGTGATCTCGTCTACATTCGACGAACCCGCTGCCCGTCACGTTCAAGTCGCCGAGATGGTGATCGAAAAGGCAAAGCGCCTTGTCGAGCACAAGCGCGACGTCGTGATCCTGCTTGACTCAATCACGCGTCTGGCACGCGCCTACAACACGATCGTGCCGCCCAGCGGCAAAGTGCTGTCAGGCGGTGTCGATTCCAACGCGCTGCAGCGCCCGAAGCGATTCTTCGGTGCGGCCCGCAATATCGAAGAGGGCGGCTCGCTGACAATCATCGCCACGGCCCTCGTTGACACCGGCTCCCGCATGGACGACGTGATCTTCGAAGAATTCAAGGGCACCGGCAACTGCGAAATCATTCTCGACCGCAAGCTCGTCGACAAGCGAGTGTTCCCGGCCATCGACATTCAGCGCTCCGGAACCCGTAAGGAAGAGCTGCTAATTCCGAAGGAAGACCTGGCTCGCATCTGGGTGCTGCGAAAGGTGCTGAACCCCTTGTCACCTGTCGAAGCGATGGAATTGCTCATCGACAAGTTGAACAAGACGCGTTCGAACTCGGAATTCCTGGCGAACATGAGCTCTCTATAAGCCGTTAGCAAAGATAAAGCCCTCGCTCGCGCGAGGGCTTCTTTATTGCTTAGAACAGCTATGCCTGCTTTTCCGCCAGGTACTTGTTCACTCCCTTGGCCGCAGCGCGTCCTTCCGAGATTGCCCAGACAATCAGTGACTGTCCGCGCCGCATATCGCCAGCCGCGAAAACGCCCGGAACCGACGACATATAGTTCTCGTCACAAGCAACGTTGCCGCGCTGATCGAGGTTCAGCCCAAGCTGTTCGATCATGCCGTTCCTCACCGGTCCGGTGAAGCCCATCGCCAGCAAAACAAGGTCAGCAGGAATCGTGAACTCGCTTCCGGCAATCGCCTCGAACTTCGGCGGCGGCCCGACCTTTATGCCATGCAAGAACTTGACGTTCCCGTTCTCGTCGCCAGTGAACTTCGTGGTCGAAATACTCCATTCCCGAATTCCGCCTTCCTCGTGCGAGCTTTCGGTACGAAGTTGCATCGGCCACAGCGGCCACGGAGTCTGTGGCGCGCGCTGATCAGGCGGTTGGGGCAGCAGTTCGAACTGTCGGACCGACGCCGCCTTCTGACGATGCGAAGTGCCCAGGCAATCGGCTCCCGTATCGCCGCCGCCGATGATGACGACATGCTTGCCCGTTGCCGTGATCGCCTCTTCCGGCGCAATCGGGTCGCTTTCGCAACGATGGTTCTGCTGTTGAAGGAATTGCAGAGCGAAGTAGATGCCCTTCAGTTCGCGCCCCGGCACCGGCAGATTGCGCGGCTGCTCCGCACCGCCCGTTAACACGATGGCGTCGAATTCCTTCCGCAGATCCTCGACCGGCACGCTCACCCCAACGTGAGCATTCGTCACAAACTTCACGCCCTCGGCGGTCATCTGCTCAAGACGGCGATCGATGACGTGCTTTTCCATCTTGAAGTGCGGAATACCGTATCGGAGCAGTCCACCAATGCGGTCCGCCTTCTCAAACAAAGTCACGTCGTGCCCAGCGCGACGGAGTTGCTGCGAGGCTGCCAGTCCAGCGGGACCAGAGCCGATCACGGCAACGCGCTTACCCGACTCAAACAGCGGGGGCTGCGGTCCAATCCAGCCCTGCTTGAAAGCGTGCTCGATGATTTCTTTCTCGATGTTTCGGATCGTGACCGCCGGCTCATTGATTCCGAGCACGCACGCGGCCTCGCACGGAGCAGGGCAGAGGCGTCCGGTGAACTCGGGGAAGTTGTTTGTCGCATGAAGCTGGCGTATCGCTTCCTTCCAGCGCCCCTTGTAAACCAGATCATTCCAGTCCGGAATAATGTTGTTCAGCGGGCATCCGGTGTTGCAGAACGGCACGCCGCAATCCATGCAGCGCGCGCCCTGGTTGCGCAGCTTGTCCTCCGGAAACTCCGTATAGATCTCGAACCAGTCATTGACGCGTTCGGTGACAGCCCGCCGTTGTGGCAGTTCGCGTTGATATTCTTTGAACCCAGTTACCTTACCCATGTTTCACCTGCTGAGCCTGCGCAAACGCCGCAGCGGCTTGAACTTTCGGTTTTTCGTATCGCGGAACACCGAGCACGCGCTTGTACTCGTGCGGGAATACCTTGATAAAGCACGACAGCGCATCTGTCCAATGCTCAAGGATCCACTTCGCTCGCGGGCTTCCGGTTGCCTCCTGGTGACGTTGAATCAGCGCTCGCAGCATGTCGACATCGCGCGGTTCCATCACCGGTTCCAGATCGACGCCTGCGGTGTTGCAGCGCTCGTCTTCGAAATCTCCGTCTTCGTCGTAGACGTAGGCGATACCGCCGCTCATGCCGGCCGAGAAGTTACGCCCGGTCTTGCCCAGGACAACGACGAGGCCATTGGTCATGTACTCGCATCCGTGGTCGCCGGTACCTTCGACAACCGCCGTGGCACCAGAGTTGCGCACGCAGAACCGCTCGCCAGCAACGCCATTAAAGAACGCCTCACCGCTGGTCGCACCGTACAGCGCGACATTACCGATGAGGATGTTCTGCTCCGGAGCAAAGGTAGACTTGCGTGGTGGATACACGATGATTCTTCCGCCCGAGAGTCCCTTGCCCACGTAGTCGTTAGTATCGCCTTCGAGTTCGAGCGTGATGCCCTTCGCGAGAAACGCGCCAAAGCTCTGGCCCGCCGATCCCTCGAACTTGCAGTGGATCGTATCGTCCGGCAAGCCTTCGGAACCGTAGCGCTTGGCCACTTCGCCGCTCATCATTGTGCCGACGGTGCGATCGACGTTGCGTATCGGCAACTCGATCTTGACCGGTGTTTTGGACTCGAGCGCTCCCGAGGCCAAAGACATGAGTTTGTGATCCAGCGCGACTTCCAACCCATGGTCTTGCGCCTGCACGCAGCGGCGAGCAACGCGCGTCGGAACCGGCGGGTTGTAAAGAATGGCCGAGTAATCGAGTCCCTGCGCTTTCCAGTGATCTACGGCAGGCTGCACGTCGAGCATGTCCACGCGCCCGATCATCTCGTCCATCGTGCGGAAGCCGAGTTGCGCCATCAACTCGCGCGCCTGCTCGGCGATGAAGAAGAAGAAATTGATCACGTTCTCGGGCGAACCCTGGAACTTCTTGCGAAGCTCGGGGTCCTGCGTCGCAATGCCAACCGAACAAGCATTGAGGTGGCATTTGCGCATCATCACGCAGCCCATCGAAATCAGCGGCGCGGTCGCAAAGCCAAATTCCTCGGCGCCTAACAGCGCGGCGATCACGACGTCGCGGCCGGTCTGCATCTTGCCGTCCGTCTGTACGCGGATGCGTCCACGCAGATCGTTCAGAACGAGCACCTGCTGCGTTTCAGCCAGTCCGAGTTCCCACGGAATACCCGCGTGCTTGATCGAACTCAGCGGGGAAGCTCCCGTCCCGCCGTTGTCGCCACTAATCAGCACGACGTCGGCATGCGCCTTCGAAACGCCGGCCGCAACCGTGCCGACGCCAACTTCCGCCACCAGCTTCACGCTGATTCGCGCGCGCGGATTAGCGTTCTTAAGGTCGTAAATGAGCTGCGCCAAATCTTCGATCGAGTAGATGTCGTGGTGGGGCGGCGGAGAAATCAGTCCGACGCCCGGGATCGAGTGACGAACCTTGGCCACAATCTCATCGACCTTGTGTCCCGGCAGCTGACCGCCTTCACCAGGCTTAGCGCCTTGCGCCATCTTGATCTGCAACTCATCGGCGTTGGCAAGGTAGTTCGCCGTCACGCCGAAGCGTCCCGAGGCCACCTGCTTGATTGCGCTACGCCGTGAATCGCCGTTCGGATCAGGCTTGAACCGCTGTTCATCTTCGCCACCCTCGCCGGTGTTCGACTTGCCACCCAGTCGGTTCATCGCGATAGCGAGTGTTTCGTGAGCTTCTCTGCTGATGGAGCCAAACGACATTGCGCCGGTCGTGAATCGCTTCACGATTTCCTTCGCCGGTTCGACTTCCTCAATCGGAACCGCATGCCCCTTCTTGAACTTCATCAGTCCGCGCAACGTGCAGAGCGCGCGGCTCTGATTGTCAATCAGGTCGGCGTACTCCTTGAACGTCTGGTAGCTCTTCTGTCGTACCGAGTGCTGCAGCTTGCTGATTGTCTGCGGATTCAGCAGATGGTACTCGCCCTGCGCCCGATAGTGATAGTTCCCGCCGACTTCAAGCTCGGTGTCCGAATCGGTAATCGGCTTGAACGCGTGCTCGTGTTTCATCTGAGCTTCGCGTGCGAGAACGTCAAGGCCGACACCTTCCAGCCTCGATGGCGTACCAGTGAAATACTTATCGACCAGCGATTTGTTCAGCCCGATCGCTTCAAATACCTGCGCTCCGCAATAGCTTTGCAGTGTCGAGATGCCCATCTTCGATGCGGTCTTGAGCAGGCCCTTGTTGATGGACTTCTTGAAGTTCTTCAGCGCCGTGTCGAACGTTACACCCTCGGGCAGGTAGCCCCGACGCGCCATATCTTCGAGCGTTTCAATCGCCAGGTACGGATTAATCGCACTCGCGCCGTAGCCGACGAGCAGGGCGAAATCCATCACTTCGCGCGGTTCGCCCGACTCGATGATCAAAGCCACTTGGGTACGCGTCTTCTCGCGAATCAGGTGATTGTGCACGGCAGTCAGCGCTAGCAAACTCGGAATCGGAGCATAATCTTCGTCAATTCCGCGGTCCGAGAGAATCATCAAGCTGTAGCCGGATTTGATTGCCAGCGAGGCCCGGCGGCACAAGCTATCTAGCGCTCGTTTCAGGCCCTTCTCTCCGTCTTTCACGACAAACAGCATCGGTAGCGTCGTCGCGAGAAGATCTCCTTGCGATAAGCGGCGCAGCTTCTCCAGATCCCAGTTTGTCAGGATCGGATGATTCAGCTTCAGATTGTGGCAGTGCTGCGAGGTCTCGTCGAGCAGGTTGCCTTCCGACCCGATGTAATTAATCAGCGACATGACCATCTCTTCGCGGATCGGGTCGATAGGAGGATTCGTAACCTGCGCGAACAACTGCTTGAAGTAGTTGAACAGCGGCTGGGGGCGATCGGACAAACAAGCAAGCGGCGTATCTGTTCCCATGGACCCGATTGGTTCCTGCCCATCGCGCGCCATCGGTAGCAGCAGCGTGCGCAAGTCTTCGTCGGTGTAGCCGAATGCACGTTGCCGGCACAAAATAGTGTCGTGATCCGTTGGAACCGTTCGCGGCGGATCAGGCAGTCTGTCCATCGTGACCTGCTGCTCCTGAAGCCACTGTTGGTAAGGCTGCCGGCTGTAGAGCTTCTTCTTCAGTTCCTTGTCGGAAACGATTCGTCCGGCGACCGTATCGACCAGGAACATCTTGCCTGGCTGAAGTCGGCCTTTCAGCTTGATCTCTTCCGGAGCAATAGGAAGAACGCCTGTTTCCGATGCCATCACAACTAGATCGTCATGCGTGACCAGATATCGCGCCGGACGCAATCCATTGCGGTCCAGAGTCGCGCCGATTACCCGGCCATCTGTGAAGGCCACTGCCGCGGGACCATCCCAC
The DNA here is from genome assembly GCA_023410055.1 of Acidobacteriota bacterium. Taxonomy (GTDB): domain Bacteria; phylum Acidobacteriota; class Terriglobia; order Terriglobales; family Acidobacteriaceae; genus JAEZPW01. The sequence continues at coordinate 20,771 of JAEYQK010000057.1, read as the reverse complement.
GGTTCCATGAGCGAAGCGTGGTACTCGTAAAACGCCTTCTTCGCCGCATTCATGTGTGGATTGCCCGCCCACGCCTCCGGAATCATCATGGCAACTGCGTGAGGCAGTTCGCGTCCGCCCTGAACGAGCAGTTCAAGCGCGTTATCGAAGTTGGCCGAGTCACTGCCATGGGGCGAGATGATCGGGAAGAGCTTCTTGATGTCTTTGCCGAACAGTTCCGACTCCAGTAATGACTGGCGCGCGTACATCCAGTTCACGTTGCCCTTTACTGTGTTGATTTCGCCGTTGTGGGCCATGTACCGGTAGGGATGTGCGAGTTGCCAGGTGGGAAAGGTGTTCGTCGAGAATCGCTGGTGCACCAGACAAAGCGCGCTGGTCACGTCAGGGTCCGAAAGCTCGCCGTAGAACTTTTCAATCTGAGGCGCGAGCAGCAGTCCCTTGTACACGATCGTTCTACACGATAGCGAACTCACATAGAACGTGCCCTTCGACTCGATCTCCGACTCGGCAATTTCATTCTCAACGCGCTTGCGGACAATGTACAACTTACGTTCGAACGCATCTTCGTCCATCCCATCGGCGCGCCCGACAAAAATCTGCTGAATATAGGGCTGCGATCCGCGAGCGATACGGCCAAGCGCCGCTCCATTACACGGCGTGTCGCGCCATCCGAGCAGCTTCAACCCTTCTTCTTGCACTACGCGTTCCATCACGCCTTCGCACTGCAAACGCGGCTGACGCTCAACAGGGAAGAAGATCATGCCGACTGCATACTCACCCGGATTGGGCAGTGTGAACCCGAGCTTTGGGCATTCGCGTGCGAAGAATGTGTGCGGAATCTGGATCAGGATCCCGGCGCCGTCGCCTGTATCCGGATCGCATCCGCAAGCGCCACGATGGGTGAGGTTGATGAGAACCTCGATGCCTTTGGTTACAATGTCGTGAGACTTGTGGCCCTTTATGCTCGCGACGAACCCCAGCCCGCAAGCATCGTGCTCAAAGCGAGGATCATATAGACCCTGTGCTGCGGGTAAGCCGTTCATATGGTTAGACGAAGTCAAATTATTCTCCGAATACACGTCGCTCATATGCCTTGAAAAACACTGGTTCGACACAGATACACGCCCGCGACGCAGGTATTTGATACATAAGTAATTCGGTTTGCCGGTCGAAGTAAAACTTATCTTTTCGATTCGCAGGATAAAAAATTCAAAGCTACAAATCCCTAGAAGATTGAGTAGCTTAGAGAGACCAGAGACAATCGATGAAAGCTCCTACTACGAACTCAAAAAGCAAGCCGAAGACCGTCATCAATAAGTCGGTTACCGTACTTGGCGCCGGCAAGTTAGGCTCCATCCTCATTCAGGGACTGCTGAGCCGAGGCGTACTCTCCCGCAAGCAGGTGCGCGCCACCGTCGCCCATCCGGATGAAGTCCGTCAGGTCAAGGCCAAGTTGAACATCACTGTCACCATGAACAACGCAGAGGCCGTTCGCGGAGCTGACGTCATCCTGCTTTGCGTGAAGCCCCAGGTCGTCCGGCAGGTACTCGAAGACATCAAGCCCGAGCTGAAGAATCAGGTAATTATCTCCGTTGCGGCGTCTGTCCCGACTACCTACATCGAAAAGATCATCGAGAAGCGCATTCCAGTCATTCGCACCATGCCCAACACCGCCTGCATGGTGGGCTGCGGAATGATCGCGATCACCAAGGGCGCTCACGCCAATGAACGCCACGTGGAGCTGGCGCGACTGATGTTCAACACGATCGGCAGGACGGTCGTCGTTGACGAGAAGCACATGGACGCCGTTACTGGACTTTCCGGCAGCGGTCCGGCCTACATCTACACCATCATCGAGTCTCTCGCCGAAGCTGGCGTGAAAGTCGGTCTGCCCCGCGACGTTGCGACCCTTCTGGCGGCACAGACCACCATGGGCGCCGCCCAGGTCGTCCTCGAAACTGGAGATCATCCCGCGCTGCTGAAAGACGCAGTCACAACTCCGGCTGGCTGCACCGTAGACGGTCTCATGGAGTTGGAAGAAGGCAAACTTCGTGTGACTTTGATCAAGGCAGTCGTCAAGGCGACGCATCGCGCAAAGGAGTTGCTGTTCACCGAAAGCTAAGCGACAACCTGGCGCGAAATAGCTGCTTCAAAATCGACAGCTTCGTTGCGGATACAAAATATCGATTGACAGAAGCAAGGGTATTCAAGCTATATTGCATAAACCGATGAAACAGTTCCGCCAGATTTCGACACGAACAACAACAACGGCTACACGTGTCCTTCTGGCGAGGGAGCTGACGATCTAGCACAAAGATCAAGATCAAGCTTAAAGAACCCACCGCCAGAAGGAACAAGGGCGGTGGGTTCTTCGTTTATGCGCGTGTTTTGCTCATGAACTTCGGTATTTAGGAGTTTGGGAAGGGCATTGCTTTAGCGATGCCGTGACTGGTTCGAATCGAATGCGGCTTTAGCCGCTAGGGTAAGCCCGAAAGGGCGGCACCAAGGAGCGACAGCTTTCATGATCGTAATGAAGTTTGGCGGTACTTCAGTTGAAGATGCCAATGCCATTGATCGCGTGGCAAAGATCGTTCGCGCACGCCTCGCCGACAAACCGGTCGTAGTCGTCAGCGCCATGTCGAAGGTCACCGATGGCCTGATCGCGATGGGCAAGGCCGCCTCAGGCGGTGATCTTCAAGCCAGCCTCGACATCTCGAAATCACTTCGCGAACGCCACGCGCGGGTAGCGTGCGAGCTTGTCCAAGGGGCACCACTTCAGCCTCTGCTTTCGGAGCTGGAGAGTGCTTTTGATCGCATTGACGAACTTCTCGGAGGCATCGCCGCTGTCCGCGAGATTTCGGCACGCACTGGCGACAACCTTTATTCGTACGGCGAACTGCTCTCCAGCAAGATCGTTGCTTGTGCATTTCAGGCGCGCGGCATGAATTCTCAAATGTTCGACTCGCGACAGGTGATGATCACTGACTCGAAATACGGCGAGGCACTGCCACTGTTCGAACAGACTAACGAACGCTGCATCGCGCAGCTCGCTCCGTTGGTGAAGCGCAACATCGTTCCGGTGATGGGCGGTTTCATTGCCTCGAGCGAAGACGGCGTACCAACGACGCTCGGCCGCGGAGGCTCCGATTTTTCCGCCGCGATCGTCGGCGCCGCGCTGGACGCCGAACGCATCGAGATATGGACCGACGTCGAGGGCATGATGACCGTCGATCCTCGCGTATGTTCTGATGCGCGTTCGATCCGCGTCATCAGCTTCGAAGAGGCTGCCGAGCTCGCCCACTTCGGTGCCAAAGTTCTGCATCCCGCCACTCTCGTCCCCGCCGTTCAGAAGAACATTCCCGTCTACGTCCTGAACTCGCGCGACCTGAAGAGCAAAGGAACCTGCATCCAGTCTGTCGCTCCGCCTTGCAAAACCGAGTTTCGCGCAATAGCCGCCAAAAAGAACATCACGATCATCAGCATTTCCGCACCTCGCATGCTGCTCGCCCACGGCTATCTTCGCGCCGTTTTCGAGGTCTTCGAGCGTTACCAGATTCCTGTCGATCTTGTTTCCACCTCCGAGGTCAGCATTTCCCTAACCGTCGAGTCGCGCCTCTTTGTCGCAGGCCTCGTGCAAGACCTCAGCAAGCTGGCCGAAGTTTCTGTCGAAGACGGAAAGGCAATCGTCTGCCTCGTCGGCCGCAAGATCCGCGGTAAACCGGGCATCGCTGCCGGAGTCTTCTCGGCAGTCGCCGCCGGCGGCATCAACGTGCGCATGATCTCCCAAGGTGCGAGCGAAATCAACGTCAGCTTCGTGATCGACGAAAAGGACGCGAATTCCGCGCTCCAGTTGCTCCACGCCGCTTTCTTCCCGCAGCCGAAGAAGGCGAAAAGCCGCAAGGGAGCCAAACCAAAAGTCGCACCGGGATTGCTGAGCCGCTCGGCTTCCTCGTATCGCGAAAGCCGGATCCAGTCGTAACACGAGATTATTCGAGGTAGAAAATGAGAACGGAAGAAAAAGGAATGTCGGTCGTTGCCAGTGCCGAGTGGATCGCCCCGGCCGCGCCGCCGATCCTGAAAGTCGCCATCGTCGGCTACGGAACCGTCGGCAGCTCAGTCGCAAAGATCCTGTGCGAAAGCAATCCCGAACGGCTGGTCCTGACGCACGTTTGCAATCGCAATATCAAGCGCAAGAAGTTCGATCAGTTGCCCAGCGACGTACAGCTGACCGAGTCCTTCGAAGACGTGCTCGCCAGCGACGCCGATATCGTCGTGGAACTCATCGGTGGCATCAATCCAGCATTCGACTGGGTAAAGCGCTCGCTTGAAGCCGGCAAATCCGTCGTCTCTGCGAACAAGCAACTTATCGCGCGACATGGTACTGAACTCCTGCAAATCGCGAAGAGCCACGGCGTTCAGCTTCAGTTCGGCGCATCCGTCGCCGGAGGAATCCCGATTATCCGCGGTCTCGAAGAAGGTCTCTGTGGAGACCGCATCTTCCGCGTCTGCGGCGTTCTCAACGGCACCTGCAACTACATCCTGACCCGAATGCAGGGCGGGGAAGTCCCGTTCGCTGCCGCTCTCGCCGAGGCACAACAAAAAGGCTACGCCGAAGCCGATCCGACCGACGACATCGACGGTCTCGACGCTCGCGCAAAGCTGGCCATCCTGGCGCGCATCGCTTTGAACTGCGAGTCCAGCCCCGACCAGATTCTGACGCAAACGATTCGCTCGGTCGACGCCGTCGACTTCCACTACGCCGCCGACCTCGGCTGCACGATCCGTCAGGTCTCGTTCGCGGAAATCCAAAATGGCAAACTCGCAGCGTCGGTTCAGCCGGCGCTGGTCGCACCTACCTCACCGCTCGCGCGCGTGCAGGGGCCACTGAATCTCGTCATCGCCGCAGGCCAATACGGCGGTGAGACCGTTTTCTCCGGACACGGTGCAGGCGGCGATCCCACGGCCGTTGCCGTCGTTTCCGATCTCATCGCCATCGCCGAAGGCCGAGAGAATCCCGCAGGCCGCCGTATCGGCAAACCGTCTGCTACCGAAGTCACCGGCGACTTCGAAGCCGAGCACTACGTACGCTTCACCGTGAAGGATCGTCCCGGCATCATCGCCGCTCTGGCCGGAATCTTCGCTAAGCACGGCATCAATATCGACGCCGTAGTGCAGAAGCCTGGCTACCCGAAAGACAAGCTTCCATTCGTCATAACTTTAGAACCATGCAAAATGTCGGCGCTCGACCGCGCGCTCGAAGACATGAAGTCGCTCGACTTCCTTGTCGAACAGCCCTTGAGCATGCCGATCCTGTTTCAGGAGAAATATGTTTAAACGGTGCAGCAGTGGAAATTGCGATAAGGTTCTTGAACTTCACAGCCGCGAGATGGCATGCCCTGATTGCGGCGACCTGCTCGAACTCGTAGTCGAACCTCTGGCTCAAGAGCCGAATGACCTGAAACAGGCATGGCGCGAGCGTCGCACCTCCTACGATCCCCGCGATCTCAGCGGTGTCTGGCGCTTCCGCGAAGTCCTGCCTCAGTACGCAGCGGAAGAAGTCGTCACCATGTCTGAAGGCAATTGCCCTCTGGTCAAAGGCATTCAGAGCGCTGACTGGGCAGGCGTGAAGAACCTCCGTTTCAAGCATCTCGGCTGGAATCCCACCGCCTGCTTCAAAGATCTCGGCATGACCACCGGCGTCACCGAAGCGAAACACGTCGGGGCGAAGATCGTTGGTTGCGCTTCCACCGGCAATACCTCCGGTTCGATGGCTGCTTACGCGGCACGCGCCGGCATCAAAGCTCGTGTCTATCTTCCGGCGGGCGCAATTTCGATGGCGAAACTTGCTCAGTCGCTGGATTACGGTGCGGAAGTCGTGCAGATCGAAGGCAACTTCGATCACGCGCTCGATCAGATGCTCAACGGATCGGAACCCGAGCTATACTTTCTGAACTCGATCAACCCGTACCGCATCGAGGGCCAGAAGACGGTCATGTACGAACTGATGGAACAGTGCGGCTGGAATCCGCCCGATTACGTTGTCGTTCCCGGCGGCAATCTCGGCAATTCGTCGGCTTTCGGCAAGGCGCTCATGGAAATGAAGTCGTTCGGATTCATCGATAAGGTTCCGAAACTCGTCGTCGTTCAGGCGGCAGGTGCGAATCCGTTTGCACGCGCGTGGAAGGCCGGTGCAGCAGAAGTGCAACCAGTTACCGACCCGCACACCGACGCTACGGCGATCCGCATCGGCGCGCCGAAGTCATGGAAGAAAGCCATGCGCGGCGTGAAGTTCTCCGGTGGCACCGTGACCGACGTTCCTGATGTCGAGATCGGCGACGCAAAGGCAGTCATCGGATGCGACGGCATCGGCTGCGAACCGGCATCGGCCGCGAGCTTGGCTGGCATTCGCAAACTTGTCGACGAAGGTTTCCTCGATAAGGACGCCAATATCGTTGCTATCCTGACTGGACACGTGCTGAAAGATACGGACTATATCGTGAAACGTCACAACGTGAAGTTCGACCGCGCTGCGGCGCACAAAGAGTTTGCAGTCGACTGCTGCGTTCACTGAGGGAAGCATGCCGAAGAAATCCATCGAAGGCGCGGAAATACTCGTCCCCGCCTCCATCGCCAACTTGGGCCCGGGCTTCGATACCCTCGCAGTCGCCGTGCAGCTTTATCTGCGTGTCAAGGTCATAGAGGCGCGCAATGACGCGAAGCAGAGACTCGAATTTCGCTTTGTAGATCAGACCCTGAAGGGTGAAAATTACATTGAGAGGGCTTTTCGGTACCTGGCGAAGAAACGCGGCTCGGATTTTCCGTCGATGAGATGCGAAGTCCGGACCGAGATCCCGATGCAAGCTGGGCTAGGGAGCAGTGCCGCCGCGACTGTCGCAGGACTCAGGTTGTACGAAGCTGTCACTGGACCGATATCGCAGCACGAGATATTCAATGCCTCATGCGAGCTGGAAGGGCATCCCGATAACGTCGCCGCCGCGGTCTACGGTGGTTTGACCGGCAGCTGCCAGTTGCTCGACGGCTCGGTGATTGCGGTTCCGTTTCGCTGGCCCGAACAGGTCGTCTTCCTGGTCTTAACCCCGGAGATCGGTCTGGAGACAGCCAAGGCCCGCAAGGCACTGCCGCAACTGCTTTCGCGCGAAGATGCCGTATTCAATCTTCAGCGAGTCGTCCTGCTGCTACAGGCCTTGCAGAGTGGAGAGCACCATCTGTTGAAAGAGGCCCTCAGGGACAAGTGGCATCAGCCGTTCAGGGAAATGCTGGTGCCCGGTTTGGAACAGGCCCTGCAACTGAATCACCCGGACCTGCTGGGTGTTTGTCTCAGCGGTGCCGGACCATCGATTGCGGCCATGGCCGACAAGAAGAACGTTGCCGCAGTCGAAAAGATTCTGGCAAATTCGTACGCGTCAACCGGTATTCCGTTTCGCATTAGAACGTTGCAGGTTCATCATAACGGCGAAGCCGTTCGCGGAGACGCAGAAGGAAATCATGGATTTCGACCAGTTGATAACGTTCATGGAAGTAGCGAAGCTGGGGAGCTTCTCCCGCGCGGGACAAAAAGTGTTCCGCACACAGTCCGCGGTTAGCGCCCAGATCCGGCAACTCGAGCAGGAGTACGGCGAAAAACTGCTCGACCGCACCGGCAAAGTCGTGCGCCTTACGCCGGCCGGCGAAGTTCTGTTCGAATACTCCAACCGCCTTCTTACGTTGCGCAATGAATCGCTTCGCGCCGTCGCCGATCAGGGCAAGACGCCGCGCGGCATCCTCGCCATCGGCGCCAACGAAGCAACGTGCCTCTACGTGCTGCCCGACATCTTCTCCGAGTACTCGAAGATGTACCCGCGCGTGCAGATCAGCATCTACCGCAACTTCAGCCGCAAGATCCTCGAGCGCGTCGAAGACGGCACCATCGACGTCGGCATCGTCACCCTCCCGGTGAAGTCGCCCAGCCTGAAGTTCCACGCCATCTATCGCGACAAGCTCATGCTGATGGTCGCCGCCAATAATCCTCTGGCCAACGAGAAAATCGTCACCATCGAAGACATGGCCAAGCAGCCGATGATCTTCCCCAAGACCGGCTACACCCGCCAGATGCTCGACAAACTCTTCCGCCCGTACCGCTCGCAGTTGCGCGTTCCCATGGAACTGCCCAGCGTCGGCATGATCAAGCGCTTCGTCACCGCCGGTGCGGGCGTCTCGCTCATCAGCGCCGGTTTCGCCAAGGACGAAGTCAAGTCCGGCGAAGCCAAGCTCATCGAAGTCAAAGGCGTGGAACTCTACCGTGCTCTCGGACTGATCTACCGCTCCGACCGCAGCCTCCCGCGCGCCGCCCAGGCCTTCATCGACCTAACGCGCCACAGCGCGAAGAAGGCCGCAGCAGCGGAGCAGGCAAGCGCGTAGTCGGTTTTCTGTCGGAGTTGCTTGGACGGATGTGCCGCTTGGGAAGGGCACGGCTTCAGCCGTGCCGATCAAGTTGAGATTTCTGATGAGACAGCCCCGAAGGGGCGGAAGTCAAATAGCCCCGGACGCAAGTCCGGGGTATCCATCAGCAAATCTCAGGGAGTCCCGTAGGGACGACACAGACGTCTACAATAACCACTACTCGCGTTTAGCGAGTTCATTCTCAAGTCGCGATACTTCACGCCGTAATTGTGCGATCCTTGCCTTTAACCACATGTTCCGATCACCGGATTGCGCACGCTCCATTAAAGGCCCAAGCAAGTCGCATATCTGATCGTGTCCCGCTAGACGTGCGGCGGTGAAGGGCGGCATACCTTCGTCCAACGCAAACAAATCCGCGCCTGCTTCCACCAGAAGCTTGACCATCTTTAAATTGCCCTTCATACAGGCAACGTGCAACGGCGTGTACCCAAGATCGCCTGCTTTGTTCACATCAATTCCGCATCGATCAGCACCTTTGCAGCGGAAATGTCGTCCCATCTGACAATGCAATGGAGTGCGTTGTCACCATCGATGCCGCATGCATTCACATCCGAAAAGTCTGTCTCCGCGAAATCGCAGGTTTCGTGCAGTTTGGCGAAAATCTCTTCTAGTCCGTTGCTCATTGTCCATCCGATATGCAAGCGCCGCAGACTACTCCTTGCAAGCATACTTCTGCTGTTTCTCGCGCACCCGCGTTATGTCCGCTTGCGTTTCGTCATACACGCTCTTCACCTCTTCAACCATGAAATCGGCTTTAGCCCGCACGATTCTGCGAGAGATTTCATCCTGCTTCTCCTTGAAAAGCTTGATCGCGCTTCTGTACTGCAAACACCGCTCTTTGTCGGAGATGTCTCCGGCCGCTTCGGTAAGAGCGGCCAAATTGCCTAGCGTCGCTGGGCTGTATTCCGATATTTGATCCGCTTCAAGTGTCTTCTCGCGGTACTCCCGCACGTACTCGTCGGCATGCGCCGCGTCTTTTCGAGCTTTGTCCAGATAAAGCCATGTCATGTAGATGAATGCGTTTTCATGAAGAAGAACCTGAGGATGTTCCTCCGTCCAAATTCTTCCCGCGTATATCGCAGCGTCGGGATGTCCTCTCTTTGCATACACCGCCATCTTGTGCAACACCTCCGTATCCCAGTCTCCAGGTGGGCAACCGATCCTGTCACGTACCATGCTGATGCCAACGCTCAGCGCCGATCCATCGGTTCGTAGCCCGATTGTCTGCTCAGCCCACGTCCAGACTGCGAGCAACAGAAACATTGACATTGAGAGTTTGACCTTATTGGCCGAGCGACAAATAACTCCAATGAACAACGCCAGTGACACAAGCACAAAGACGTCTGCAATGTGAACGCTGATTCCAGCATGCTTACGATAATTGGGAGACGTTGCGACAAAGAAGGCGACCAGGAACAACCAGTCGAGAACAACAGCGAGGGGAAAGCCGATGCGCACCCATTTAGTGCCTGTTTTCTTCCTGCTCTGACGCAATGCTACCAATCCAAGAATGAGTGGGGATAGCGCGACTGCGGCCGCAGCGATGATTGCCGCCACAAGGCCGATCTCAGGATAGATATCCATGGGTGGACACACTCTACGGTGAATTAGCTCGCAAGTCGAGATGATCTGTTCGGTTCTGCACGTATTCTCGCGCTTGTTCCGTTTTCGTAAATTTCCACAGCCCCATGTTTCCTTCCAGACAATTCGCACTATTCTGAATTCAACACGCGGCGAACTCCGCCCACGCTCTTTGACGTCAGGGTATATCGAGGTCGTAAGTCTCGATTATTCAAAGACTTAGGTTCAGGCTCGGGGGATATCGACAGCTTAACTCCTGATCTTTCAGAGACTTACAAAATTGGGGCTGGTAAGGGGGAGGCCGGAGGACTTCAGGCTCGGCACTAGCCACTAACCACTCGCCACTGATTGCCGCATCCAACCTTCGGGTGATGTCATGAACCCGCGGGTGGTTTCTGAATTGCGGTCCATTGTCGGTGAGCGTGGCCTGATCACCGCTCCCGACGAGCTTCGAACGTACGAGTGCGACGGCCTGACGAACTTTCGCGTGATTCCCGCCGCGGTCGTTCTGCCCGAGTCCGCAGAGCAGGTGCAGAAGGTGGTGAAGCTCTGCCACCGTGAGCGGATCAAGTTTGTCGCGCGCGGATCGGGAACGGGCCTGAGTGGAGGAGCGCTGCCGGTCGAGAGTGGAATCGTCATCAGTCTCGCCCGCCTGAATCGGATTCTTGAAGTTGATATCCCGAATCAGCGCGTTGTCGTCGAGCCCGGCGTGATCAACGCCATGGTGACAGCCGAGGTCGCGCCCTCGGGATACTTTTACGCTCCCGATCCATCGTCGCAGTCGGTCTGCTCGATCGGCGGCAACGTGGCCGAGAACTCCGGCGGAGCTCATTGTCTGAAGTACGGCTTCACCACGACTCATGTTCTCGGACTGGAAGTAGTTCTTCCCGACGGCTCGATGGTTCATCTGGGCAGCAACACGCTCGACGCGCCCGGCTACGATCTCTGCGGAGTCTTCGTTGGTTCGGAAGGAACGCTGGGCATTGCGACGAAAGTGATTCTGCGCATCGTAAAGAAGCCTGAAGTTGTTCAGACACTGCTGGCGGCATTCAACACCACGAACGAAGCCGGAGCAGCCGTCAGCGGAATCATCGGTGCTGGAATCGTTCCTGCGGCGATCGAGATGATGGACGCGCTTGCGATCGAAGCCGCCGAAGCCGCTGTTCACGCGAACTATCCGAAATGCGGGGGACTGCTGCTAGTCGAACTCGACGGCTCTGAAGCCGAAGTTCAGGAACTGATGCGGCAAGTGAAAGAAGTCTGCGATTCGTGCGGTGCGTGGGAGTTCCGCCTCGCGCAGTCCGAGGCTGAGCGCATGAATATCTGGAAAGGCCGCAAAGCCGCCTTCGCCGCCGTCGGACGCATCTCGCCGAATTACGTCGTGCAGGATGGCGTGATTCCACGAACCGCGCTACCGCAGGTGATGAGCGAGATCGTGCGGCTTAGCGCTGAAGCTGGGCTTCGCGTCGCCAACGTGTTTCACGCGGGTGACGGAAACCTCCATCCATTGGTGCTTTACGATCGCAGAATTGTCGGCCAAGAGAAAGCAGCAGAGAAGCTCGCCGGAGACATCCTGACGCTCTGTGTCACGGCTGGCGGCTCGATCACAGGCGAGCACGGAGTCGGCGAAGAGAAGAAGGAGTTCATGTCGGTCATGTTTGCCGAGCCTGACCTGGACACCATGCAATTGGTACGCTGCGCCTTCGACCCAGAGCAGCTTTCGAATCCGGGCAAAGTGTTTCCGCGGCCGCGACTTTGCGCGGAAAAGAAGGGCGTGTACGAACCGCATCCACTCGAAGTTGCAGGAGTGGCGCAGTACTTCTGATGTCGAGCATTCCGCAAACCGGTGCTCCGCGCCCCAACTGGGACGAGTTGAACGCCGTCGTCACAGCAGGCGAAGTCCGCTCAGCTCAGCCCGAAGATGCGATTGACGGACTCGCACCGCTGAAGGTTATCGAGCCCGGGAATGAGCAGGAAGTCGCAAAAGCTCTTGCTTGGGCGAATGCGAATGGCATCGCGGTTTCGCCACGTGGCGGCGGAACAAAGCTGGGCTGGGGAACTCCGCCCGCTACGCTCGACGCGATTATCTCGACCAAGCGCCTAGGGCGAGTACTCGAACACGCTTGGGCAGACATGACCGCGACTGTCGAGGCAGGCTGCCCAGTCACCGATCTGCAGAAGACACTCGCTGAGCACGGCCAGCGCCTCGCGATCGATCCGCTGTTTCCCGAACAAGCGACGATCGGCGGAGTGATCGCAACGAACGACAGCGGCTCGCTCCGGTTGCGCTACGGAGGCATTCGCGACCTGATCATCGGAATAACAGTCGCTCTTCCCGACGGCACCTTGGCCAAGAGCGGAGGAAAAGTCGTAAAGAATGTCGCTGGTTACGACTTACAAAAGCTGATGACAGGCGCGCTCGGAACGCTGGGCATTATCACGCAGGCGACGTTCCGATTGCATCCGCTGCCGCGTGAATCGCAGACACTGTCGGTTGAATGTCACGATGTTGGCACGGCGAACCGGCTGATTCTAGCCATCCTCGATTCAACGCTGGTTCCGACAGGCTTGCAGTTGAGGGTTGAGTCTGGTTCCAAGCCGTCGATCGATATACGTCTCGATGGAACCCCATCTGGTATAGAAGCGCAACGCAATCTGCTTGGAACGATTTCAGCAGAGTTGGGCTTCAGGGAGAGCGCTGAACAGGTCTGGCAAGCAAGGGAGAACCTGTTCGGTGCTAGCCGGTCACTGGTCTGTCGGTTCAGCGTTCTGCCGTCGCAACTGGCGCAAGCTGTAAATATAATCGCAAAGCTCTGCTCGGCACCGCAGTTGTCCTGGAAGGTAGTTGCCCAGGGTACGGGGCTCGGCATCGTGCGGATCGACGCTCCAGAGGCTGCGCAGTTGCAGTTCGCTCTAAATGGAGTCAGATCGGCAGTAATCGAGTTGGGCGGAACGGTTGTAGTTCTAATTTGTCCTGCTGACATGAAGAACCAGATCAGCGTTTGGGGGCCTTCGGGCGATGCGCAGCAATTGATGGTGCGAGTGAAGCAGCAATTCGATCCGAACGGAATCTTGAATCGGGGCCGATTTGTGGGAGGAATCTAGTGCAAGCATCGCATCGGGGGAGCGCGGGAGTTGCCGATCAGCTGACTCAAATCGAGGCGCGCCAAGGCGTGGCTGCGGGCAGCGTCTTCGACGCGCACCATCCGCCATCGAACGACCTGATCAACGAGTGTGTACATTGCGGCTTCTGTCTACCGGCCTGCCCCACGTACCTGCTTTGGCGTGAGGAAATGGATTCGCCACGCGGACGCATATACCTGATGAAAATGGGCAACGACGGTCAGGTGGCGAAGATGGATGATCGCTACGTAACCCACTTCGATAAATGCCTCGGATGCATGTCGTGCATGACCGCCTGTCCGTCCGGCGTCAAGTATGACAAGCTCATCGAAGCAACACGCGCGCAAGTCGAACGCAACTACAGTCGCTCTCTCTGGGATCGGATGTTCCGATGGATGATTTTTTCGCTCTTTCCGCATCCTAGGCGGTTACGGGTTGCCATGCTGCCGCTTTGGTTCTATCAGCGCTCAGGCTTGCGATGGCTTTTCAGGAGGATCGGGCTAATCGGGATGCTGCCGAAGCGGCTGCAATCGATGGAAGCTCTTCTTCCGGAGGTGTCACTGCGGATGTTGTGGTCCAATCTGCCAGTTCGTATCGCCGCGGTTGGGCCGGTGCGCAGGCGTGTAGGACTCTTGCTCGGTTGCGTCCAACGCACGTTCTTTGGAGACGTAAACGCCGCGACGGCACGCGTGTTGGCGGCCGAGGGTTGCGAAGTCATCATCCCGCGCGGACAAGGATGCTGCGGCGCACTGATGACCCATGCGGGAAGGGAACGAGACGCGATCAGCGCTGCCCGCAAACTTATTGACGTCTTTGAGCGCGCGAACGTCGATGCCGTTGTGATCAACGCCGCCGGTTGCGGCTCCAACATGAAGGAGTACGGATGGCTTCTTCGCGATGACCCCAAGTATGCGAAGCGCGCAGAAGCCTTCGCTGCTAAGTGCAAGGACATCTCGGAGGTTCTAGCGGAACTTGAGCCTCGTGCCTGGCGCCATCCGATCGAGATGCGCGTCGCGTATCACGATTCCTGTCACCTTCAGCACGCGCAACAGATTCGAACTCAACCGCGCTCGTTGTTGAAGACGATTCCCGGTCTCGAACTGATCGAGATCCCGGAAGCAACAATCTGCTGCGGTTCTGCCGGAATATACAACCTGGTCGAGCCGGTTCCGGCACAGGAACTCGCGGACCGCAAGGTGCGCAACATACTCAGCACCGGCGCGCAGGCCCTTGTTTCGGGAAACCCGGGTTGTTCACTCCAGATCACAGCTGGCCTTGCGCGAGCGGGGCTCGAAATACCGGTCCTTCACACGATTGAGTTGCTTGATCGCTCTATACAGGGTACTGGAGTCGTCGTGTTGAACGCGCCGGGAGCTGCCGAACGCATGCGCCGACGTGCGGCGTGATACAAAGGTTCTACTTTTCTGCTTCTATCTTCGACTTATCGTCATCCAAGTGTGTGTAAACTGTTGCACTTCGGCCCGCGTTGATCGTGCGAGATTCTTGGGAGCGCTTTCCCTGTCGAAGTGCTCCGCTTTCCGTCTGTAACCTAGGTCGCGTTGCGATGTTTCCCTCGTGGAAACATCCTGAACTTGTGATACGTTTTCATTTTGCAGTTATGGAGAAACAATGGCTGAGAGAGCTGAAGTACTACCGAACGAGCAAGTTGGGCAGGAAGTTCTCGAGACCCGAGAGTGGTTGGATTCACTAGATTGGGTTCTTTCCAAGGGTGGACCGGAACGCGCCGGGCGCCTTCTGCAACAACTCTCATTGCATGCCCGCCGCGAGGCGGGCGTGAACCTGCCATTCTCGGCAACTACGCCCTACCAGAATACGATTCCCTCTAAGCAACAACCGCCATTCCCCGGCAGCCAGGAGATGGAGCGCCGTATCAAAAGTCTCGTTCGCTGGAACGCGCTGGCCATGGTCATGCGCGCTAACAAGATGTCGGAAGGTATCGGCGGACACATTTCGACATTTGCCTCAGCAGCAACACTTTACGAAGTGGCATTCAACCATTTCTTTAAGGCTGGCGAAGACCGCGACTTCATATACTTTCAGGGCCACGCCGCCCCTGGTATCTACGCCCGCGCGTTCCTTGAGGGCCGCCTCAGCATTGAGCAACTGCAGAATTTCCGCCGCGAACTGAAAGACGGCGGCGGATTGAGTTCGTATCCTCACCCTTGGTTGATGCCGAATTTCTGGGAGTTTCCGACGGTTTCGATGGGACTGGGCCCCATTCAAGCGATATACCACGCGCGCTTCATCAAGTATCTGGAAAACCGTGGGCTCAAGAAGCCGGGCACTGGCAAGGTTTGGGCCTTCCTCGGCGATGGTGAGACGGACGAACCCGAGTCTCTAGGCGCAATCACTCTCGCATCGCGAGAGAAACTGGACAACCTGATCTTCGTCGTCAACTGCAATCTCCAACGCCTCGATGGTCCCGTACGCGGCAACGGTAAGATTATCCAGGAACTTGAGGCAATCTTTCGCGGCGCTGGCTGGAATGTCATTAAGGTTATCTGGGGCAGCGATTGGGATCACCTAATTCAGAACGATCGCGACGGACTGCTGGTCCGCCGCATGGGCGAGATCACCGACGGCCAGTACCAAAAGTATTTTGTCGAGAGCGGAGCCTACTTCCGCCAGAACTTCTTCGGCACGGACCCGCGCCTGCTGAAGATGGTCGAACATCTCTCCGACGAGCAGCTTGCAAAGATGCGCCTCGGCGGCCACGATCCAATTAAGGTGAACGCCGCTTACAAAGCAGCTGTCGAGCACACGGGGGGTCCGACCGTCATCCTCGCCAAGACGATTAAAGGATACGGACTCGGGGAAAGCGGCGAAGGCAAGAACATCACGCACCAGCAAAAGAAGATCAATGACGCTGAGTTAATGATGTTCCGCTCGCGCTTCGGCATTCCGGTTCCGGATGAGCAGTTGCACGAAGCACCGTTTTATCGGCCCGCTGACAATAGCCCCGAAATCAGTTACATGCAGGATCGCCGTAAACAGCTTGGCGGGTACACACCTGCTCGCAAGCCCACGGCCGAGCCGCTGAAGCCGCTAGATCCCGCGCTTTTTCAGGAGTTTGACAAAGGCACCGAAGGGCGCGAGGTCTCGACGACAATGGTTTTCGTCCGAATCCTGGCGAAGCTGCTGCGCGACAAAGAAGTTGGAAAGCTAGTCGTCCCGATCATTCCGGACGAAGCTCGAACTTTCGGCATGGAGGCTCTGTTCCGCCAGGTCGGAATTTACTCCAGCGTCGGGCAACTCTACGAGCCCGTGGACATGGACACGCTCCTTTATTACAAGGAAGCAAAGAACGGACAGATACTCGAAGAGGGTATCACCGAAGCCGGAGCGATGTGTTCATTCATCGCTGCCGGAACGTCGTACGCGAATCACGGCATCAACACGATTCCGTTCTACATTTACTACTCGATGTTCGGCTTCCAGCGGATCGGCGATTTGATCTGGGCAGCGGCTGATCAGCGCTGCCGCGGGTTCCTTGTTGGCGGCACTGCCGGACGCACCACTCTCGCTGGCGAAGGGCTACAGCACCAGGACGGGCACAGTCATGTCCTCGCGTTGCCTGTCCCCAATTGCGTTGCGTACGATCCCGCATTCGCGTATGAGATTGCCGCCATCGTGCAGGACGGCATTAAGCGCATGTACGTTGATCAGGAACCGATTTTCTACTACTTGACCGTCACCAACGAACCGCTGCCCATGCCCGAGATGCCGAAGGGCGACAACGTTCGCGACGGCATTCTTAAAGGGATGTATCGCTACAAGCCTGCCGAGAAGAAAGACGCTAAGCTCAAGGCACAGCTCTTTGGAAGCGGTACCATCATGTACGAGGTGCTCAAGGCGCAAAAGATGCTCGAGGAGTACGACGTCGCCGCCGACGTCTGGAGCGTGACCAGCTACAAGAATCTCTATCGCGACGGCATCGACTGCGAGCGTTGGAATATGTTGCATCCCGGCGAAACTCCCAAAGTGCCCTACGTCGCGCAGTGCCTGAAGGACGCGCCCGGAGTTTTCGTCGCGGCATCCGACTACATGAAGGTGCTTCCCGAATCGATCCGCCAGTGGGTACCGCGCGCGCTGGTTGCACTAGGCACCGACGGCTTCGGTCGCAGCGAAAATCGCGAGTCACTGCGCGATTTCTTCGAGGTTGATGCAAAATTCGTCGTGCTCGCCACGCTGAATGCGCTCGCGCGAGAAGGCCAGGTCAATGCTGATGTGCTGCAGAAAGCGATAAAGAACCTCGGCATCGATCCCAACAAACCGAACCCAGCCATCAGTTAAGGCTACGAGGAAGACATGGCGACAGAGTTCAAGTTACCCGAGCTTGGTGAAAACATTGAGGCTGGTGATCTGGTACGACTGATGGTCGAACCCGGAGCAAACGTCTCCGAGGGCCAGCCCGTGATGGAGTTGGAAACCGATAAGGCGGTGATCGAAGTCCCGTCGTCCGTCACTGGAACAGTGAAGGACATTAAGGTCAAGGAAGGCGAGAAGATCAAAGTCGGACAGATTGTTTTCACGGTCGATGACGGCGCTGGCGCACAGCCCGCGAAAGAGAAGGCGGCCAAGAAAGCAGAAGAGATGCCGGTGGAAGTGAACGCCGACGCTCCTCCTCCCGATCATCCGCTGCCGGAGACGCAACCCAACCCTGCCGGTGCTCCGATGACTGCTGGCGGAAGCACGAGCGAATTCAAGCTGCCGGAACTCGGGGAGAACATCGAACAGGGCGATCTCGTTCGACTGCTCATCGAGCCCGGTGAGACGGTTTTCGACGGTCAGCCGGTTATGGAGCTCGAGACCGACAAGGCCGTCATCGAAGTTCCATCCTCCGTGACCGGCACTGTCAAAGAAATCAAGGTCAAGGCCGGCGACAAGGTCAAAGTCGGACAGGTCGTATTCACCTTGGAGACTGCCCGAGGTGCGGCTCATGCTCCGGCACCGAAGCCTGCACCCCCGAAGCCCGCCAAGCGTGAAACGCCAGAGCCAGTCTCCGGTCAGCACGCCGCGCGGCTCGCCTACCAGTCTGCGCTGGCGGTTGAGGGGCGCACCGAAGAAGAGGCGTTTCCGCCAGACCGTCCGCCGCAACTGGCACCCGTTTTCGAAATGCCGCACGGGCTCACGAAGACCGCCGGTGCAGAGCAGCGTGGACCGATTCCGGCCGCGCCGCACGTTCGTCGACTCGCTCGCGAACTCGGCGTCGATATTTATCAAGTTAGCGGCAGCGGTCCTGGCGGACGCATCAGCGACGACGACGTAAAGGCCTTGGCGAAGTCTATGATCACTACCATGCCGCAGAGGCTCGCCGAAGCGCAGGCCGCTGCTCCCGGAGTTGTGCCTGCTCCCAAACTGCCGGACTTCGGCAAGTGGGGCAAAATCGAGCGTGTATCGATGCGTGGTGTACGTCGCAAAACGGCCGAGCATCTCGCGCAGGCATGGAACACGATTCCGCACGTCACTCAGCACGATAAGGCCGACATAACGCAGCTTGAGAAACTCCGCCAGCGTTTCGGCAAGAAAGCCGAGGAAGCGGGTGGGAAACTGACGGTCACCGCCATTGCGCTGAAGGTCTGCGCGTCAGCTTTGAAGGTTTATCCGCAGTTCAACGCCAGCATCGATATGGGCAAGGAAGAGGTCGTCTACAAGCAGTACATCAACATCGGCGTTGCTACCGACACCGATCGCGGACTGCTTGTGCCGGTCGTGCGCGACGTCGACAAAAAGAACATTGTCGAACTGGCAGTCGAGTTGGCGAACATCTCGAAGAAAGCTCGCGACAAGAAGCTCTCGCCGGATGATATGGAAGGCGGTACGTTTACGATCACGAACCTCGGCGGCATCGGCGGCACGTCGTTCACCCCGATCGTCAATTTGCCCGAGGTGGCGATACTCGGCATGTCGCGGTCTCGCATCGAGCCCTGCTGGGCGAACGACAAATTCGAGCCGCGGCTTTTCTTGCCGCTCTCGCTTTCTTACGATCACCGCTTGATCGACGGTGCCGATGCCGCGCGCTTTCTGCGCTGGGTCGTCGAAGCCCTCGAACAACCATTCCTGCTGTCGGTTCAGGGATAACGGTAAATGACAGACATTCAAAACCTACGCGTTGCAGTTATTGGCGGCGGACCCGGTGGGTACGCCGCTGCATTCATGGCCGCCGATCTCGGGATGAAGGTCACGCTCATCGACCCCGAAGCCAATCCCGGTGGTGTGTGTCTCTACCGCGGATGCATCCCGTCGAAGGCGCTTCTGCATGTGGCAAAGCTCATCGAAGAGTCGCGTCACGCCTCGAAGTGGGGCGTCGAATTCGGCGAGCCGAAGATCGACGTCAATCGTCTGCGCTCGTTCAAAGAAGGCGTCGTCAAGAAGCTCACCGGCGGACTCGGCCAGCTCTCGAAGCAACGCACCGTTCAGTATGTTCAGGGGCTGGCCAGCTTCGAGAACTCGAACACCGTGCGCGTTGCGCTCACTAAGGGTGGCGAAGAGACCTATACATTTGATCGCATCATTATCGCCACCGGATCGCGTCCGGCGGTTGTGCCTACGCTCAAGCTCGACACCCCGCGCATGATGGACTCGACCGGCGCGCTCGATCTGCAGGACATCCCAAAGAACATGCTCGTCGTCGGCGGGGGTTACATCGGCCTCGAACTCGGAACCGTTTACGCTGCGCTCGGAACGAAAGTCTCGGTTGTCGAGATGATGCCTGGACTTCTGCCCGGCGCGGACCGCGATCTCGTGACGCCGCTGCACAAGCGTATGTCCGGCATCTTCGAATCGATCATGCTGAATACGTCAGTGACTTCGGTCAAAGACGAAGTCAGCGGCATTCGCGTGACCTTTGAAGGCGCAGATGTCAAAGAGAAAGAACGCGTCTTCGAGCGCGTTCTTGTCTCAGTCGGTCGCAAGCCGAACTCACAAATTCCTGGACTCGATAAGACCAAAGTTGAAGTTGGCCCGAAGGGCTTCATCAACGTTAATAAGCAGCTTCAGACGGCAGATCCCGCGATCTATGCTATCGGCGACGTTGCAGGAGAGCCGATGCTGGCGCACAAAGCTTCGCACGAAGGCCGCGTGGCGGTCGAGCACATCGCCGGACACAAAGTTGCTTTCGAGCCGAATGCGATTCCGGCGGTGGTCTTCACCGATCCCGAGCTCGCCTGGTGCGGCGTGACCGAGACTCAGGCCCAAAAAGAAGGCCGCGAGATTACCGTCGCCAAGTTTCCATGGGGAGCTTCGGGTCGCGCTATGACGCTTGACCGCACCGAAGGCATGACCAAGCTCATCCTGGACCCGCAGACCGAACGCGTGCTAGGCATGGGCATCGTCGGTGCAGGCGCAGGCGAACTGATTGCCGAAGGCGTGCTCGCCGTCGAGATGGCCGCGCTCGCCAGCGATCTGGCCGAAACCATTCACCCGCATCCAACGCTCTCGGAAACGATAATGGGTGCTGCGGAAGTCTTCTTCGGCAACGCGACAGATATCTACCGCCCGAAGGCGAAAGCGCGTCAGGCTTAGCGGTTTTCGGGGGCGGGGCTAAGCGCCGCCCCCGCGTTCCGAGACGCGTTGCGGTACCCCTG
>JAEYQK010000012.1 GCA_023410055.1 Acidobacteriota bacterium | reverse complement strand
GTGCCGTATTGTCGGTGGGAAGAAACATGGGCGCGCCGTCCAGGCACTTGGGGAAAGGGCGGCGCCGCGGCACCGCCCCGCGCTCCGCAATGACGAACAAGGTGCCGCACTCGCCAAGCAGGTGGCTATAGGCGCGCAGGTTGAGGTTGGGATCGACGGGAGAGTCGGAGAGCACGACGTCGAGCTCATGGGTGGCCAGCCGGGCCAGCAGTTGCGTCGAAGTCGCCTCGCGGCACACGACCCGCACCGGCTCCAGCATGCGAAACGCCGGCTCCAGCAGCAGTTGCACGATCATCTTGGGCACGGCATCCACCACACCCACATCGAGGCGCAGGGGACGGCCGATGGGCCGGTTCTTGATCACATCCTGCATCTCGCGGCCGAGCGAAAAAATGTCCTCGGCATAGCTGAAGACGGTGCGGCCCACATCGGTCAGTTCCAGCCGGCGGCCGGCGCGCGTCAGCAGCTTCTCCCCGAGCTGCTCTTCGAGGATCCTCAATTGCGTGCTGATGGCCGGGGCCGAAATGCGTAACTCAGTGCTGGCCTTGTGAATGCTGCCCGCCCGCACCACAGTCCAGAAATAGAGCAGGTGGTGATAATTCAGCCATTCCATCGCAATGCCTCTCGCTGCCACATGTAGTCGGGAACCGCCCACTGACATCATATTAACGAAAAGCTAACAATCAAGTCCGCTTTATGTAGTTTTTTTGCGTTGGCAGTTTGCCTAGAGTGGTCGTAGATGGAACCAACACGGAGGACGGAAATGCACACAGAATACCGCATACAGAACACCGATCTGGCCGAGGTCTTCAAAAGCTACATCGAGCGGCGGCTGCGCTTTGCCTTGGGCCGTTTTGGTGATCGCGTCGGATCGGTCGCGATCCGGATCAGCGGTGGCGGAACGGGCGAGAATGGCTGCCGCATCAGTGCGGAGTTGCGCCCGTTCGGGCGGATCACGGTCGAGGAGAAAGACAGTGACCTGTTCGTAGCCGTTGATCGCGCCACCGGACGCATCGGCCGGTTGTTCGGCCGCGAACTCGAGCGCAACCGCGAAGCGCGGATGGGGCGCGAGTCGATCCGGATCGCGGCCTAGCGGAAGGCTGCGTCTTCGAAGAACATAGGCGGCTTTGACCACCACGAAGGAGGAGTGAGATGACGAGAGTACTTTCCGTGCTCGATCCGCGGAATCGCCGATTTGTGCAGCGTGAATGTCCGATGTGTGGCCACCAGCAGTTGGTCGTGCTCAGTAGACTGCGAGACGCGGTCATCTGCGAGCGCTGCGATTACCACATCCCTAAGAAGGCGGCGGCGTGAATGACGCCTGCCCACAGCCAGACCCGACGGGCGGCGCCATCACGCGGCAGACTCGCGCACGATGAGCCGGTCCTTGCCGCTGCTCTTGGCGGCATACATGGCCTTGTCGGCCTCGCTCACCATTTCCTCAAGCGATTGCGGCGGAGGATGAAAGCTGACCGCTCCCAGACTGAAGGTGACGGGCCAGTTGCTCTGCCGCATCGCACTGTCCAACAACGCATGTAATTTGCGCAGCACGGCAAGTGCCGAGGCTGGCCCGGTTTCGGGCAGCAGTACGGCAAATTCATCGCCGCCCAAACGGGCTGCGATGTCGTTCTGCCGCAGATGCTGGGCCATCGTTTCCGCGACCACCGTAAGCAGGCGGTCCCCCGCATCGTGGCCAAGCCGGTCGTTGATCTGCTTGAAGTGATCGAGATCGATGTAGGCGAGCGTAAGTGGAGATTGGTAGCGCCTGGCCCGGCTTGCCTCCGTTTCCAAGGCTTCGAAAAAGGCGCGCCGGTTGAAGATCTTGGTCAACGCATCAGTGCGAGAGAATCGCCGCTCCCTTTCATAGAGCTCCCTTAGTTCCGCGAGCATGAAAACAAAGAACACATAAACACCTAACCAGGCTCCGGCGTTCAAGTAAACAATCGTGGAGCGATTTGAGAAATGGGCGTGGATGACCAACGTGCTGATCGCACTGGCAAGGGCAGTGACAAGACCTATCCGCCGGTTGATGAGCCAGGCGAAGAACGAAACGGGGATCAGGTAAAAGATGGAAGATTCAAACTCCGGGCCAGTCAACAGATCGCCTGCCATCATCGCAGCCAACAGCACGATTCCGAGCGCCATCAGAGTGCGCTTGTCTTGCCTTTCCAGGATCGACAGCAATTTCATCGCGAAAACCTTGCCCCGCGGCAGATCGCACCTCGTGTTCTGCTCAGGGACCGCTTCGGACGTAGCGCGAAGATCGATTTCGGGAGTACAAGGGTTTCATGGTTCATTCAGTGCTCCTCCAGGCAACACTGCTTTCTCCGCGTTACTTCGGATGCGGAAGACAGACCAGGCAGCACGATAAACCTGATTTGCTCGGGAGGGTTGCAGCAAGTGGGCCAGCACTGATCTACTGGAAATGCCTGCGCTGCGTATGCGTTCGGCCGGGAGTTAATGATGCATGAGCTGAGTGTTCTGATGACTTTCACCGGTGGTCTGGCCGGCGCTTTAGCGCTCGGTTTTCTCGCCCAGCGACTGAAGCTATCTCCGATCATCGGGTATTTGCTGGCTGGCATCGCGGTGGGCCCCTTCACCCCCGGCTTTGTGGCCAACCGGGCGGTTGCGGAGCAGTTCGCGGAAATTGGCGTCATTCTGCTGCTGTTCGGAATTGGACTGCGCTTTCACTTGCAGGAATTGATTGCGGTCTGGCGAGTAGCGGTGCCCGGTGCTCTCATCCAGAGTACGGTATCCACCGTGGTGCTCGCGCTCTTGCTGCGCCCATTCGGCTGGAGTTGGACTTCAGGCTTGATCTTGGGCATCGCAATCTCAGTTGCGAGTACGGTGGTGATGGCCCACGTCCTTGGCGAGCACCATGACCTGCACGCGCAGATCGGTCACATCGCTATCGGCTGGACGGTGGTCGAGGATCTTCTGACGGTCGCCGCGCTGCTGCTGCTACCGATTCTGTTCGCTTCCGGTACGAGCGCAAGGCAGAGCGCCGGGGCAGCGCTCGGAATGGCGGCGCTGAAGATTGTCCTGTTGATTGCGGCCATCGTACTCCTGGGTCGATATGTCATCCCTTGGGCGTTGGAGCGGGTCGAGAAGACTCGGTCGCGGGAACTCTTCACGCTCGCCGTGCTGGTCCTCGCGCTTGGAATCGCGGTTGGTTCAGCTCAGATTTTCGGTGTATCGATGGCTCTTGGAGCGTTCCTCGCCGGCCTTGCGGTGGGCCGTTCCGAATTTGCGACGAGGGCGGCGATCGACGCTTTGCCTATGCGCGACGCCTTCGCGGTGCTCTTCTTCGTTTCTGTAGGTATGCTAGTTGATCCGCGGAGTCTAGTCCGTGGCCCTCTGTTGATCGGCGTTGTGCTCGCGGTGGTGATTGTCATTAAGCCACTAGCTGCTTTGCTGACGGTGCGTTTCCTGGGTGTTCCCATGACCACGGCCATCCCGGTTGGGGCCGCTTTCTCACAGGTGGGCGAGTTCAGCTTCATCCTGGGAGCGCTTGCGCGCCAACTCGGGTTGCTCAGCGACATAGGCTGGAACGCCCTTGTGGCCGCTTCCGTCATTTCTATCGCGGTGAATCCATTCGTTTACCGTTACGCGCGCCACTACTTGTCTTGGCCAGTGAAACAAGTCTCCCCAGAAAGCCTCCCCCGAGTTGCTGGCAGTTCGAACGATTGCATTCTGGTTGGCTTCGGGCCGGTGGGAAGGATCGTGCGTAGACTCCTCGTAGACCGCGGCAGTTCAGTGAACGTAATTGATTTGAACCTCGAGACCGTGCGCAAAATGAAAGCGGATGGCATGGCCGCGCTATATGGCGACGTGCTTCGTCCCGGAACTCTGGAGGAGGCTGGCATCGCGAGCGCCCACAGTTTCATCTTGAGCGCCGACGTGGAGGACGCTGCCGAAATCATCCGGTACGCACGGCAACTCAATCCCAAGCTGAATATTTTCGCGCGATGCGCCCATTTGCGTGACGCCGCCGCACTCAAGCAAGCCGGAGCAAACGTAGTGGCCGCGGGAGAAGCCGAGGTCGGGGTGGCGCTCGCCGAAGCCGTGACAGCCACCGATGCTGTCGACTATCGGGCTGCCATGGAACAGCGTGATGCTGTCCGACAACGACTCTACGGTGCTCACTCGTCGGAGGCATGAGATCCCGGCCCGCATTGCGCCGGCGTTCCTGAACGTGGCAATCAGTGAAGAATACTTTCGCAAACCGGTATCGGGCCGGGTTAACGCAACCTGTAGCAAGAGAACGCTAGTTCGGGCGGGAGACACCCGCCCGAACCCGTTTACGCCGCAGGTGGCTGGTCTTTCGAAGACGCTTGTGTCGTCGCCTTCTCCACTGCGCGAGAATTTCGACGCGACTTCAGCTCCACCCACGCTAGTAACGCGACTGTGGCCAGTGTTAATACCAAAACGATAATTTTGCTCGCATCCATTAGGTCACCTCTCAAAAAAAGACAAAGTTGAACAATTCAGGGCTAACGCCCTAGTTAGGTCAAGGTGAGAGAGGCGACTTGCGGAGGTGCACGCGGCGGAGCGGAACGGCGATATGCCGACTGCGGAACCTGAACTGGTTCCAGGACGTGAGCGCGCCAGGTGAGCGGAGCTATATCCGCACCTATATCAGGCAATTGGAGAGCGTCGGGCGACGAATTTCTAAAAGTACGAAATTGCGAGGAATGCTGTTTGTCCAGACTTGGGAGTGGATGGCCCAGCCCGAAGCTGACGAGACTCGGAGAAATCTGCACACTCCGGGAGTCAACAGCAGTTGCACTCACCCAGCAGGCACAAACGCACGCCAACGCAGCAATCATAAAGATCGCAACGCCCGCACGCATTTCTGCGCACCGCATTGGACGACTCCCTAGTGTCATGCCGGTCTCGCTTCTTCTATCAATTAATCCGCTCAGTTCTCTTGCTGGGGAGCACGGAGGCGTTTGAGTGCTAAAGGCCACGATGCCCTAACTACGCACTTGCAGCCCGAGAAGTCCACTCCGGCGTTCTCGTTTTCGAGCTTCCGTCCTTATTGTCGTGGTGAAGATCAGGAGAATGTTAATTGCGACTAGCACAGTCGAGCACAGGTCAGATCAAGGACCGGAATTGAAACGGGCGGCTCGGCGCGATCTGGCAGTTGAGAGACAACTGACAGAATTGGAACAGCGACTATAACGAGAAACATCAGTGCCGGGATAACAGCGTGCAGTTGGTGGGAGATCGTTTTCCCGCTCACGACTGCTATGGGAGTGGGCACAAACGGGCACACCAGCACAAACAAGAGCACCAGCATAAACGAGATGGCAACAAGTCGCCTCATGTTCACTAATCCATTATAAATGGCAGAGGGGTACTTAGCATGAGGCACGCGGCAATGTTTGTGAATCTCTGGACAGCCCCGCGGTTTCATCGGAAGTCCGGCCTTGGGAGGCCCACCCTTCGTATGGCAATCCGTACTCGGGATACACGTTCAACATTAGTTGGATCTCCCAGCCGGGATTGTGGCTACCTGGATCAAAATAGGTGGCGCAAAATCAGCTTTTGACGCACAATCCCATTCTGGAAAAACGACGTCGCTATCCAATTGGCGACCAAGCCTGAGTAGTGCATTTCGGCCCACTCAGGTGCGGGGAAAAGCGCCGCTGTGATTCTTTTTGGCAGTTGTCACACCATAGCCGACGAAAGGTGGACCGAATGAGGGCATTCAAGTGCGGTTTCAGCGTTGTGGCAATGGAACTGGCGCTGCTATTGGCGCACCCGGTTGCGAATGCGCAAGCGAATCCCAACGGAATTCATTGGGATTTTAACGAGACATCGGGAGCCTCTGTTCATGACTCGATCGGTAATTTGGATGACAAGGTCGAGGGATTCTCGTGGAAAGTACCGGGTGTCGAGGGCAATGGCCTCCAGTTCGACGGATACACTACGCGGATTCTGCGCGCTGCGGATAAGGTGCCGCAGTTCAAGGGCGGATTCACCGTCTCGGCGTGGGTCGCGCTCGAATACTACCCCTGGAACTGGGTCCCCATCGCCGATCAGGATTCGGATCAGCAGATCGGCTTCTTCTTCGGCATCGACGCCCTGGGGCATCCCGGATTCAAAGTCGGCGTTGACGGCGTCTGGCGCGAACTGACCTCAACAGTGGTACTTCCGCTAAGAAGACACTCCCGTGTCACAGCGACCTTCGACCCCGAGTCCGGGATGGCCATCTATGTGAACGGCAAGTCGGCCGGGAACCTGAGCGTTAAAGGCAAGTTCATCCAGGCATCGGCGAACGATCTGATCGTCGGTAGGATTCGCACTCCGCAGCAGCCCTATCCTTCGTGGCTGGATCAATTCAAGGACCCAGTGGACTACTCCATCGAAGGCTATCTGGACGAGCTCGAAATTCGAGAAGGAGCACGCAGCGCGGAGGAAGAACGCGCTGCATTTGAAAAAGCGTCGCTGCCAGCCGGGGATGTCATCCCCACTGCTGTATTGCCTTCGGGGCCGCCCGGAGCCGGCCCATTCGGCGCATTCTATGCGACATTGAAATTCGAGCCGAGTTGGGACAAGCCGAGGCGCTTTGGACCTTACCAGGACGTCGTTGTGCGCTTCGAGCAATCGCCCATGCGGCTGGTCTTCTGGCAAGGCACGAACTTCATCCCCTGCTGGGTCACCGAGAACGGCAAGTGGTACACCGATGAGTTCATGGAGACGTGGGGTAAGCCGCGCTGTCCGGACGGTGGCGATTGCGAGCCCATGTCGGACAAGCAGGATCGCTACTCGCACGTAAGCATCCTGGAGTCTTCGGACGCGCGCGCGGTGATTCACTGGCGGTATGCGCTTGCCGAGTCGGTGAATTACAAGGGCGGCAACCTGGACCCGCTGACCGGCTGGTTCGACTGGGGCGATGAGTACTGGACGGTGTATCCGGATGGCGTCGCCGTGCGCAAGCAAATGCTGTCGGGTTCCTCCCTCGACGATGGTCCGCACGAGTGGCAGGAGAGCATTATTGTGAATGGCCCCGGGCAGTGGCCAGAGGACAACATCGAGCCTGACGCGCTGACCCTGAAGAACATGGACGGAGAATCGTTCACCTATCACTGGGAGCCGAAGACAGACGCGACCTTCGATTATCCGAGAGGGCCGGCCAAGCTTGACCGCCCTGCGAAGGCCAACATCCAGATCGTTCATCTGAAGTCAAAAGAAAATCCCTTCCAGATCGTCTGGCCCCGCGGCGTCTCGATGGAGCCTTACAAAGATACGAAGACCCGATCAATGTTCGAGTGGTGGAACCACTGGCCGGTGGCGCAGATTACAAACAGCTTTCGTCTGGCGGTTACTGCCGACCGACCCTCCGCCGCTTCGCTCTCTCACATCTTCTGGGACCCATATC
The DNA here is from genome assembly GCA_023410055.1 of Acidobacteriota bacterium. GTDB lineage: Bacteria > Acidobacteriota > Terriglobia > Terriglobales > Acidobacteriaceae > JAEZPW01. Next base: position 6,055 of record JAEYQK010000012.1, on the reverse strand, counting down.
AGAAGACCGAGGATACCGAAACCAAGCTTCTTCTTTCCGGGCTCACCTCACCGGACGCGCCCGGAGTGGTGACCCTGGCCCGATCGTGGCTGTCGCCGGCACAGTTTGCCGTCACTGGCAATGGAATAACAGCGCAGGAGTACGATCCAGCGCAGCGCGCCTACGTCATTCACCGCGAGGCGGGGAATGCCTCGCAGCCGCTCAGCGTGACTTTGTCCGCAACCCACGAAAGCCCTCTTGTGAACCCGGCAATTGTGGTTGAGAACTGGAATGGACCGGCAAAGGTGCGGATCAACGGAAAGCCGGTTTCGGGGAAGGACCGCGTACGGATCGGAGTTTCGAATCATGACGGAATAAGCAGACTGATCGTGTGGCTCAAGCTGGAGACGGAATCCAAAACGGTCATTCAGTTGGATCCAACGTCGAAGTAACAAAAAGGGAATTCCGGCTGCGCCACAGACGCCCAAGCTTCTCCACCATCTGGCGGTTCGGCATGACTGAGATATGCTGAACCGCCTCACTTCTTTCAGAGCCTGCTGATTCCTTTGTCTGCCTTCTATGCCGCGCTCGCAGTCATACCCTGCCTGCACCCGTCTCCACTGATGTTCATGCCATTGGAGGATCGCCGGTTCGTCCCTTCGACGTGGCGAACTTTCGTTGGTCGTCCTACGTATTTCCAAGTGGCCGTTAATGTTTTTAAGTTTCGAACGTCATCAATGTGAAGGCGGTCGGACCAAGGAGGCCGTAAGTGGCAGCGGCGAGCGAATACAGAGCGGAATCGGCTACGCACTTGCAAGTGTTGTTCCGCGACCATCATGACCGGGTTTTGCGGGCGGCATATCGTGTCACAGGCAGCATGGCGGATGCCGAGGACGTTGCGCAGTCGGTTTTCCTCAAGCTCGCTCGTTCGGGCAGTTCTGATCTGGGGAATGTCGAGGGTTATCTGCATCGTGCAGCCATCAACGGTGCTCTCGACCTGCTGCGAAGGCGGGCGCGGGAGAACGCCGTTGAACTCTTCGATGGACTTCCCCAAAGCGGTCACTCAGGCCCGGAAAAGCAGTGCGAAGCTGCTGAACTGCGAGCCTGGTTGCGCAACGCATTGGGCCGTCTTGATCCGAAAGCCGCCGAAATGTTCGTGCTCCGATATGTGGAGGGCTGTGATCTGGGCGAGATTGCACGCACGTTAAAGACGTCTCGCGCAGTTGTCGCGGTGCTCCTTCACCGGACGCGAGCACGGCTCCGCAGGGATTACAGCGACACAATGAGAGGCAAGCGATGACGAAGGAAAACAGAAATCCCGATGCACTGGATAGAGCAGTTTCAGCGATGCGTGGCGACGAGCCTGATTCCAAGGCCATCAGCGCAGCTGCAGACCGAACGTGGATGCAGATGACGGCCGAGTTGGCGGAAGGTGAGCAGATCCACGGGTGCGCTGATATTGAGAAACTTCTGACGGCGCGAACTGCCGGAACGCTTTCCGGTGCGAGAAGACAGCTGGTTGAGGATCACCTGCGGGAGTGTGTGAATTGCCGCCGTTTGGCCCACGCAGCACCGAAGCAAGATACAAGTTGGGCACCAGTCATCAGTGCGCGGCCGCGCTGGGGCGTACGGCAGTACGCATTTGCGGCGACTCTTCTCGCGGTGATCGGCCTTTCAGCACTCCTGCTAAACCAGTGGTTCTTCGGCGCTCCGGAAGGGATGCGGGCAAGAGTCCAGTCGTCCCAAGGCGACCTCTACCTGGTGGCCGATAACGCTGAGCGACTGTTGCGTTCGGGCGATGAGCTAGGGGAAGGCCAGTTGGTGCGCACCGCGGGCGGAGCGCATGCATTCGTGCAGTTGCGCGACGGTTCTGTTGTGGAAATGAACGAGCGCACGGCGTTCTCCGTGAACATAAGCCGCAGAGACACGACTGTCAGACTCGAACAGGGGCGCGTCATCGTGCAGGCGGCGAAGCGGCGGACCGGGCACCTGTACGTGGTGACGCCGGATGCGCGTGTTGCGGTAACCGGTACGGTGTTCTCGGTGAACTCCGGAGTGAAGGGTTCTCGCGTGTCGGTTGTGGAGGGCGAGGTACACGTCGCCCATGCCGGCATCAACAATATCCTCCATGCCGGCGATCAGGTAACAACGAGCGCGAGTTTGACGCAGGTGGCGGTTCAGGATGAAATTGCATGGAGCCAGAACCTCGACAAGCACCTCGCGCTACTGGCGCAGTTCGCCAAGCTACAGAACAAGTTCGAACAGATACCTACACCTGGACTGAGATACTCCAGCGCGATCCTGACGCATGTTCCGGCAGGCACGGTGGTCTACGCGAGCATGCCGAATTTGGGTGATGCCCTCAGCGAAGCAAACCGCATCTTTCAGGACCAGATGCAGCAGAGCCCAGCGCTCCGCGAGTGGTGGAACAGTGGCAAACACCAGCGCGAGGGCGGCGTCTCGTTTGAGCAAATGGTCGATAAGGTCCATACGCTCAGCCAGTACATCGGAGACGAAGTCGCTCTAGTCGCTGTTCCCGACGATGGTGGTGAGCCCGACGCTGTGGTGATGGCCGAAGTCAAGCGCCAGGGGCTGAATGATTTCTTGAAGAGCGAGTTTGCAGCCGTCAGAGGTCAAGCGCAGGAAGCGGACCTTCGCGTTCTTGAGGAGTCGCAACTTGCGGCGGTCGATTCACGTGGCAAGAGAGGCCGCCTGTTGGCTGTGGTTCGTCCTGACTTCGTGCTCTTTTCTTCAAGTTCTCGTGCCTTGCAGAAAGTCACCGGCCAACTTGGACGCGGCGGCTTCCCGAGCACTGATTTTGGGCAGAAGGTCAGTGCAGCCTACTCGCGTGGAGCCGGGTTCCTTCTTGCCGTCAACTTACAGCACCTCATCACCCAGGAGAGGACAAGACCATCGAAGCATGGCGAGAACGCTCAACACCATGATCAACAACTCGCACTTACCGGCTTCAGCGATGCGCGATATCTGATTGCCGAACATCGGGACCTTTCGGGTGTACCGGATAACCGCGCCGTGCTGGACTTCACGGGCCAGCGCCACGGAATTGCGTCCTGGCTGGCAGCACCGGCGCCGATGGGTTCGCTTGAGTACGTCTCGGCAAACGCCGGTGTAGCCGTGGCCCTGGTGGCAAAAAGCCCGGCAGCCATGATGGACGACATCATGCAGATTGCGGCAGCCGACGAGAAGGACCCGCAGCGCGGACTCGCAGAGGCGGAATCGAAGCTGGGTATCAGCCTGCGAGATGACCTCGCGGCGTGCTTCGGAGGCGATGTCACATTTGCTCTTGATGGACCGATACTACCGACGCCGTCGTGGAAGGTAGTGGCGCAGGTGAACGATCCTGCAAGGCTGCAAAACACGCTGGAGCGCCTGGTAAAGGTCATCAATGAGGAAGCTGCACAACACGGCAAGAAGGGTGTATCGATTGAACAGACCCAATTTGAGGGACGAACGTTCCACGTAGTGCGATCGTTGGATCCGAAGGCGATAAATCCGGAAGTGAACTACACGTTCGACAGCGGATACATGATCGTGGCGCCGTCGCGAGCGTTGGTGGTGAATGCGTTGCGAACGAAATCCAACAACGACTCGTTGGTGCGCTCGGCACAATTCCAGTCGCTGTTGCCGAAGGATGAGCATGCGAACTTCTCGGCAGTGCTCTACCAGAATCTCGGCCCCGTGGTCGAGCCGATCGCATCGCAGCTGACTGCGTCGCAGTTGGAGAACCTGCGGTCGATCGCGGCGGAAGCCAAGCCAACGCTTGTTTGTGCATACGGCAACGACAGCAGCGTCGAGGTGGCCAGCGCAAGCAACCCGTTCCCGATTGGATTGAACCAAATGGGCATTGCCGCATTGTTGGGCGGCGGTCATGCGCATTCAAAGAAGAGGTAGCAGTCTGTTGCAACATGATCCCCGGAGCCGAGGCTCCGGGGAAATCTTTTTGTGGACGCTATTGATGGAACTTCTCACGCTCGGCGCACGTAACCAACAAAGGTTGCTGGATCTATGAACATACTCTCTCTGGACGACTTGAAAGTGCAGCTCGGCGGGCGGCCCGTGTTGAACGGCTTGCGTGGCGTGCTAAAGGGGCGATCCATCGGACTACTCGGACCGAACGGTTCGGGCAAGTCGACCCTGATCAACACGCTTCTCGGTTTCCATCCGCCTTCGAGCGGCACGGCGCGGGTTATGGACATGGACATCCGGCAGAGCTCAAAAGAGATTCGAGCTGCGGTCGGCTACATGCCGGAGAACGACGCCTTCATCGCGAACATGAGCGGCATCCGGTATGTGCGTTACATGGCGGAGTTGGCGGGACTGCCGCGTGAACAGGCAATGGAGCGGGCGCACGAAGCCTTCTTCTACGTCGGACTGGGTGAGGTACGCTATCGCAAACTGGGCACCTACTCTCTCGGCATGAAGCAATTGGCCAAGCTGGCGCAGGCGATTGCTCACGGCCCAAAGCTCCTCATTTTGGACGAACCGACAAACGGGCTTGATCCACTGGCACGGCAACGCATGATTCAACTCGTGCGCGAGATCCGTGATGCAGGGGACATGCGATTGCTCATTTCTTCTCATTTGCTTCGTGACATCGACGAGACGTGCGATGAGGTACTGATCCTGAAAGCCGGACAAATTGCCGCGATCTGCGATTTGGAAGAAGAGCGTCGATCAAACCGCAAATTCATCGAGATGGAGACAGTCGGAGCCGGTCAAGATTTCAGCGCCAGCATCCAGACGCTCGGTTGCGAATGCGCGGTCTTCGGCCAGGGACGTATGAAAGTAGTGATGCCGGACGGAATCGAGATACGCGACCTTTATGCCGCAGCTGCGAGATACGGCGTGCAGATACGCAGAATGGACCACAGGCGCGATTCGCTCGAAGATATCTTTCTCAGTGCCATGGATGGACACGCAATGGGAGCTGCAAATGGCCGTATATAAGCGAAACTATCGCTCGTACTCCGGGTCACTGACGCCGATGCGCTCGCGATGGCTGGTCATTACCCGGCACTCGCTTGCGGAAGTGTTCGAGTCACGAGTGTCCGTGCTGCTCTTCGTGATTTGCCTGATGCCTATGTTGATCTCAGCGGTAATCATCTATGTGGCGAATAGCGAGACGGCACGCCTGCTGCTGAACATCGGCCAGCAGTCGGGCGCGATGATCGACAATAGGTTCTTCTTCCGACTGCTGCAGTTGCAAGCGTGGCTCGCCTTGTTTCTGGCGGCGTGGATTGGCCCAGCCATGGTCTCGCCCGACCTGACGAATGGGGCCTTGCCGCTGTTCCTGAGCCGTCCCATTTCGCGCGCTGGTTATGTTGCCGGAAAGCTGCTCGTGCTGGCGATTGTGCTATCTGCCGTTACGTGGGTTCCGCTGCTGCTGTTGTACTTGATCCAAGCGCAACTGGCGAAGGGCTGGCTGTGGCAGAACATGTATCTCGTCCCAGGATTTGTGACCGGCTCTCTGTTGTGGATTGCACTGCTGTCGTTGATGGCACTCGCTGTTTCGGCGTGGGTGCGATGGCGGATCGTCGCAACCGGGTTGATGGTCGCGCTGGTCTTTATCCCGGCCGGGTTCGGTGCTGTTATCAGTGCGGTGCTGCGCACCCAATGGGGTCTCATGCTTAATCTTCCTTACATGCTGACGCTTGTGTGGTCTCGGTTATTGCGGACGCCAATTGGATGGCGGAGCGAGCCTCTTCCGGTCAGCGCAGCATGGCTCGCACTGCTGGTTGTATGTGGTCTGTGCCTACTGATGCTAAACAAGAGAATCCTTGCCAGACAGGTGGTGCGAGGATGACCGAATATCCACATGATCGAATCATCTTCGAAGACGTGTCGAAGTTCTATGGCGAAGTGCTCGGGGTCAATCGGGTGACGCTGTCATTGCCAGCCGGAATCACCAGCCTCGTTGGGCCGAACGGTTCCGGGAAGACAACGCTCATGAACCTCATGACTGGACTGATCCGCCCCACCCGGGGTCAAATCTACGTTCTCGGTATGACACCAGACGATCCGGTCGAGTTCTTCCGTGCCGTAGGCTACTGCACAC
>JAEYQK010000125.1 GCA_023410055.1 Acidobacteriota bacterium | reverse complement strand
GTTCAGGTCACGCCGACCGAAGCCGCGCTTGGATCGAAAGTGGAAGTCCCGACCATCGACGGACGGGCGCTGTTGAGGATTCCTCCGGGCACACAGTCGGGACAGAAGCTGCGCCTTCGCGAGAAGGGCGTTCCGTCGGCAACGAAAGACGGCAAGCGCGGCGACGAGATCGTCGAGGTCAAGATCGTCGTACCGCACGTGCACGACGAGCGCAGCAAAGAACTGTTGCGCGAGTTGGCAAAGTTGAATCCGGACGATCCACGGGCGGAGTTGTGGAGGCAGATTTGAGGGAGTTTTCGAGTTAGATTGTCATTCCGAGCGCAGCGAGGAATCCCTTTCACCGAGAGGATTCCTCGTGACAAAAGGGATTCCTCGCTGCGCTCGGAATGACAAGAAACACCTTGAAACTTGAAACTTAGAACATTGTCCCTATGACCAAGAAACGTGGTAAAGGCGCATACATGATCTCGGCGGTCGCCGAGATGTACGAGATCCATCCGCAGACGTTGCGGTTATACGAGCGCGAAGGATTGCTGAAGCCGTCACGCACCGAGGGCAACACGCGCCTCTACACCGACGAAGATATTCAGCGCCTCGAGTTCATCCTGACGCTGGCGCGCGACCTCGGCGTCAACATCAGCGGCATCGGCATCATCCTGCAAATGCGCGAGAAGATGGAACTCATGGAAAAGCAGATGCAGGAGTTCGTCCGCTACATGCAGACTGAAATGCTCACGCGCTTCCAGCAAGCCGCGCAGCAGGCTGACGCTGCGAAGGGGGCGATCGTGCCGATACGGCGCTCGTATGTTACCCCGGCTGTAGTGGCTCAGGGCGAAAAGGATAACAGCCGAAAGAAGTAACCTAATCGGGCCATCGAACCATCTGCATTAGCTTGCCTTCCGAGCGCAGCGAGGAATCGCTTTCACCAACAGGGTTCGTCGTGACAAAAGGGATTCCTCGCTGCGCTCGGAATGACAGTCTGGTTTGAGAGCGCATCGTGTGAGCTCTTTGCTGTTCAATGGCCCGATGGCCAGATGACCCGATGGCTCGATCTTCTCACTTCGCCGTCGCGCTCGGTGCTGGCGTTCCTACCAGCTTCATGTATTCATCCAGCCGGACGAACCGATACCCGCGCTTCTTGAGTTCGGGGATAAGCGTTTTAAGCGAGGTGACGGTCGTGCCCAGCTCATGGAAGGTCAGGATGTGCGTGGTGACGCCCTGCTTTTCGCGTTGGGCTATCTGGCGCAGGACAGACTCGTTCAGCGACGGCTTCGGGCACTGCACGGCTTTGCCGACGCAGAGGTAGTCGGCCGAATTCACGTCGCGAACGGCCATCGGGTTCTGCGAGGCGATGGTCATGACGCGGTAGCCGTGGGCCTCGATCTGCGGACGAAGGTCGGCGGGCAGCATCCACTGCGGCGGGCGGACGTACTTCGGCTGCGTTCCGCTGACGGCCTTGATGACGGCCGCTCCGTGATCGATGTCGGCGACGGCCGCGGCCGCTCCGTGCTTTCGCACGAAGAGGTCAAGGCGCTCGTGGCCGTAGGTGTGGTTCTCGATCTCGTGGCCGCGTTTCAGGACGTCCTTGGCCGCGTCGAGGCAGGTGACGCCGATGTTGGTCTCATGGTTCTCGCCCCAGGTCTTGGGAGTGAGGCGCCAGCCCATGACGAAGAACGTGGCCTTCACGCCCTGCTGATCCAGCAGGTTGAGCAGGCTGTCGACTTGTTTCTCGCCCGGCTTGTTGACGCCGTAGAGCACGTACGGACGCGGGCCATCGTCGAAGGTGAGAGCAATGAGTTTCTGGTCGGAAGCAAAGGCCGAAGCGGCGGATGCAAGAAGTAAAGCAGCACAAATTAGAAAGCGTTTCATCAGTCCTCGGACGAGCTTTTGGGAGCGCCACCGTCCCGGCGGCTGTCGCGGGGGCGTCTCGTCCGCGCACCATTCCAGCTACTCTGTCCAGAGAAGATGATAGGTGAGTAGAACAATCCTGGCTATCGGGAGTTTGACTTACCGCTCGTGTAGGGACGGGGCAAAGCCCCGTCCCTACACATTCGGTTTGCACTATCAGCGCTTCAAAGCCGTCCTGCATAATGTCCCAAGAGGCAATCCATTGAGCATCAAGACTCTCAGCACGCGGGTGGTGTATCGCAATCACTGGTTGCGGGTGCACGAGGACGAGATCGAGCGCTCGAACGGCGCGAAGGGTATCTACGGCGTGGTGGAGAAAGACGATTGCGCCGTCATCATCCCCTTGGACGGCGACCACGTTTATCTCGTCGAGCAGTACCGCTACACGGTGAAGGCGCGCTGCCTTGAGCTGCCGCAGGGCGGATGGGAGACCGCCGACGTCGATCCGGAAGAGCTGGCCCGCGGCGAGCTACAGGAAGAGACCGGCTTTCGCGCCGACCGCATGGAGTACCTGGGCTGGACGTGGGTCGCCTACGGCTACGCGCGCCAGAAGCAGCACGTGTTCCTCGCCACCGGACTTCATCCGGGCACGAGCACGCCCGACCCCGAAGAGCACGACCTGCAATTGCACCGCCTCAGCATCGCCGAGTTCGAACAGAAGCTGCGCGACAACACCATCACTGACGTCTGCACGCTGGCGGCCTGGGGGCTGTGGTTGTTGAAGCGGGGGCTCCGTGGAACATAACAATCCAAGTAAGAGGCGCCATGTCACACATAGATCTGTTACCTAAAGATGTGTGGGAATTTGACCTCGCGATTCTAATCGCGTGTGACAAGAAATCTGCTAAGCCGTTTAGAGGGCGGGTTCAAGAAGAGGCAAAATATACTCCAAACTTTGATTCTTTCAAACTGCCAGGCCGCTTTCGCGGTCGGGGTGGCTGCATGGTGCTGTCTTTCGATCGTAGGTGGAACCCGTTTCTAGGGCACACGTTCGGGCGCAATTGCGCTCCTTGGTACGTGCCAAAGAACGGACTACTAGATCATGTAGAAACCGCGATGCAGATTGCCGAGCAGATGAACTACGCGAAGGGACCGTCAGGTGGTCGTGTGTTTCTGCATGACGCCGGCGGGTTTCGTTGTCCCGAAACGGCATGCGGCGAAATCGAGCTAGTCACGTGGGCACTTCCCACGTCGTCTTGCACGCTACAGCACCGCTGCGTGGAATAAGGTGTGTTGCTAGAGTATTTGCGGCACGTTCAAGCCTAATCGGTCTGTGGACTAGAAAGGGTCCTGAATCTTGCGTTCTCTACAGGGTTTGAGCCAAGTGCACCAAAGAAACCAACCGAGTAATCCGAGAGTCCCGAAACCCCAGATCCAATTTGCCAAATCGCCTACGTGCAGGTGGAAGTCTCTCTGAAGGTCGCTGCATAAAGGCACTAAATTATTAGGAGCCTTCTGTCCTATCGCTGAGCAGACTTGCCCTGTTTCCGTGTCCAGAGCAATAGGGAAGTTGTCGGTGGGCTGGAACCTAGCTTTCGGATGTCGATCCGAAACGAGGTGCACGATGGAAACGGCCAAAGTGAGCACAACTACGACTCGCACAAACCTGTCTGGCATAAGAGCTCTCTCGTCTGTATGTCCTTTTGTATCGGTTCACGATTCTGTACCCAGAGATTTGAGCAGTCAATCACAAACGTTCCTATGCGGATAAGTGCTTTTGCGCTCAGGTACTTACAAAAATGTGTATATTTTTCTGCCTTACATTTCAACAACTTACGGAGGACTGCACTTCCAATTTTCATTTATGCGAATTTTTGTCTTTTGTTGCCATTTAGAATCAAGCACTTAAACATTGGCAAGACCGCTGCCCTTAAGCAAACAGACCGGGCCAAGAGCCCGGCGATTTTTTTCTAATAGAGGAGCGGCGGAAATGGAAACCGACACGAACTCTGGAATGACACACGAACAGGCGTATGCGCGGGCTTTTGAAATCACACTCATAGTGGCAACGAGGCTTAGGGTATTGGAGAGATTGAGAGAAGCAGTTGAGGAGATGCCCATGGTGTCTGGTGCAGTTAGTGACGCGTTGGATATCGTGTACCAGTGCCCCGAGGCGCCGGAAGATTTCTTCAAGTTGGTCGATCAGGTGGACTTGAAGCTTCCACACGGAAGAGGGAACGCATAGCATCAAAGAGCCCAGAACCAATCACCCGATCACGCAATCACCCGATTGTTCATCCCAATTAATCGAAAGATGGCTTGAACTTGCCTGTCGCGCGACTCCCTAAGTCATGACCAACAAGATCGCCGCAGTAATGCCAAATGCAAAGGCCAGAGCAAGACAAACGATATAGTTGTTGAAGCGCCTACTACTCGGGAGTAATTCCTTTTCGAGTGCCGCCAACTCATTCAGCTTCCTAGTAGTCCACATCGTTACGTCAAAAGCTGGCAGTCTCTTGCTAATCTCGGCTTGAAGCTGCCATATTTGCCAGCTGCCTATAGCGCCACTTATGAGTGCTACGAGGAAACACAACGCCCCAATCACTACCTTTGTACTGAGCACTGCACTCTCTCCGTTCCTCAGCGGCGGCAACCCAGTCACCCGATCACGAAATCACCCGATTGCTGGTTCCCGCTCAAGCCAAAAGAGGGCTTGAACGGGCCACCGCGGCAGATGCAGCTACACCATCTCCGTTCCCCACAGGTCGTGCAGGTGGAGGATGCCTTCGAGTTTGTTGTCGCCGCTGACGACGACGAGCGAGGTGATCTTCTTTTGCTCCATGATGTTGAGGGCCTTGATGGCGAATTCGTCGGGAGCGATGGTTTTGGGCGAGCGCGTCATGCAGTCGGCGGCGGTGAGGTCCATGACGTCTTTGCCACGGCTTTGCAGCAGGCGGCGCAGGTCGCCGTCGCTGATGACGCCGAGGAGGCGGTCGCCTTCGACCACAGTGGTGATGCCGAGTTTCTTGCGCGACATCTCGTAGATGACGTCGTGCATGCCGGTCGAGGGAGTGACGCGCGGAATGGCGTCGCCCGCGTGCATGAGCGTGTGGACGCGCGCAAGGCGCTTGCCCAGTTTGCCGCCCGGATGCAGGTTGGCGAAGTCCTCTTCGCGGAAGCCGCACTTTTCGGCCAGCGAAAGCGCGAGGGCGTCGCCGAGCGCAAGCATGGTGGTGGTGGAGGCGCTAGGTGCGAGTCCGAGTGAGCCGGCCTCTTTGGCGACCGAGCAGTCGAGCGCGACGTCGGCGGCCTGGGCGAGCGTCGATTGCATCTCGCCGGTCATGGCTACGAGCGTGATCTCGAGGCGCTTGATGGTGGCGAGCAGGCGGACGATCTCTTCGGTCTCGCCGCTTTGCGACAGCGCGAGCACGAGGTCGCCGCGGGCGAGCATGCCGAGGTCTCCGTGGACGGCTTCGGCCGGATGCAGGAAGAGCGCGGGCTTGCCGGTGGAACTGAAGGTGGCGGCGATCTTGCGTCCGACGATGCCGCTCTTACCCATGCCGGTGACGACGACGCGACCGGCGCAGCAGTGGAGGAGTTCGATGGCACGCTCGAACTTCGCGGCCATCGGCCCGGCAACGCGGTCGGCCAGGGCGCGCAAGGCCTCGGCTTCAACACGAATCACGTTCTCGCCGACTGTTCTCATGGAAAGTGGATGTTAACAAAAGTGGGGCGGAGTTAGTAGTAAGAGTTTAGCTGAACGTGGAGACGGCTCAGTTGGAGCGCTGGCGTCCCGCCGGCTGGAGTGGCGGCATCTTGCCGCCGCAAGCATATTGTTCACACTGCGAGGGCGAGACGCCCTCACGACAGCCGGCCAGAGGCCGGCGCTCCAAAGATTGCGGTTACTTAGTGTTGCGGACGGCGGCATTGACCGCGAGAATCTGCGTCAAGACTCCACGCAACTTATCCAGCGGCATCGAATTCGTTCCGTCGGATTTTGCCTGTGCCGGGTTGTCGTGGACTTCCATAAAAATCCCGTCGATGCCGGCGGCTACGGCTGCGCGGGAAAGCAACGGGATATATTCTGGCTGTCCTCCGGAAACGCCGTCGCTGCCAGAGGGAATCTGTACGGAGTGGGTAGCATCAAAGACCACGGGCGCGAACTCGCGCATGATGGCCAGCGAGCGCATGTCGACGACGAGATTGTTGTAGCCGAAGGTCGTACCGCGCTCGGTGAGAAAGATCTTGTCGTTGCCTGACTGGCGGCACTTTTCGACGGCGTGACGCATGTCCCAGGGGGCGACGAACTGGCCTTTTTTGATGTTGACGGCGCGTCCGGATTTTGCGGCGGCGACCAGCAGGTCGGTTTGACGGCACAGGAAAGCCGGGATTTGCAGCACGTCGACAACTTCGGCCACGCGTTCGACGTCATGCGGCGTGTGAACGTCGGTCAGCACGGGAACCTTCACGCGCTGGGCGATCTTGTGCAGGATGCGCAGACCTTCGGCGATACCCGGTCCGCGATAACTCTTGAGCGACGTGCGATTGGCCTTATCGTAGCTAGCTTTGAAGATATAAGGCAGCTTGAGTTCACCAGCGATCGCCGCGATGGACTCGGCCATCTTCAGCGCGTGCTCTTCGCTTTCGATTACGCATGGTCCGGCGATGAGGAAGAGCTCACCTCCGCCGATGGTCAGGTTGCCGAGTTGGAAAGAAGCGTTTGAAGCCATGTGCCGTCCCTACGGGACTCCAATCATGATTGTACGTTTACCCAGCGCTTACGCGCTGGGCTAGTTAGATACCGGCCCTTCGGGCCTGTGTGTACAGAGTCGACAATTGTTTCGGAAAACCAGGTTGTAGCCGTAAGCCAAGTTATAGCGATCCCAAACGTAGCTAGTGCTTCCCGACCTTCTCTGATCGAAGAAACAGTTCGACTTCTTCGGACTGCTTCTGTTCGCCGCGCGTGTTGCGATTCTTGTACGACGCCGCGACAAATGCCGAAAACAGTGGTTGCGGCTCGAGCGGTTTCGACTTGAACTCGGGGTGGAACTGGCAGCCGAGGAAGTACGGGTGCTCGTTCTGCGGCAGCTCGACGATCTCGACGTAGGTTCCGTCGGGAGTCAGGCCGGTGATTCGCAGTCCGGCGGCACAGAGTTGCTCGCGATATTCCTGGTTGAACTCGTAGCGATGGCGATGGCGCTCGCTGATCTCCAGCTTGCCGTAGGCCTTTGCGGCGAGTGATCCGGCTTCGAGTTTGCAGGGCCAGGCGCCGAGACGCATCGTGCCACCGAGTTCTTCGACACCGCGCAGTTCGCGCAGCTTGTAGATGATGCGGTGCGCGGGAGCAGGATCGAACTCGCTCGAATTTGCGTCCTCGATGCCGCACACGTTGCGCGCGTACTCGATGCACGCCGTCTGCATGCCGAGGCAGATGCCGAAGTACGGAACCTTGTGTTCGCGGGCGTAGCGGATCGCGTTCAACATGCCGGCGATGCCGCGCTTGCCGAAGCCTCCAGGAACGAGGATGCCATCGAAGCCTTCGAGTTGTGATTCGTAGCTCTTGTCCGTGGTCTCAAGACCTTCGGCCTCGATCCAAGTCACGCGCAACTTGAGGCTCTGATTGATCGCCGCGTGCGTCAGCGCTTCCTTCAGCGACTTATACGAGTCTTCGTACTCGACGTACTTGCCCACCAATGCGATTGAAACTTCATCTTTCGGGTTGTAGACACGATGTACGAGGGCTTCCCACTGCGCGATATCCGGCTCGCGCGTCTGGAGGTGCAGGTACTTCATCACGAGCTTGTCCACGCCTTCGTGATGGAACATCAGCGGGCACTCGTAAATCGACTCGACGTCTTTGGCCGTTATGACGGCTTCGTCCTCGACGTTGCAGAAGAGGGCGATCTTGGCCTTCATGTCTTTTGGAAGGAATCGGTCGGTGCGGCAGAGAAGAATGTCGGGCTGAATTCCGATGCTGAGCAGCTCTTTTACAGAGTGCTGGGTAGGCTTGGTCTTGAGCTCTCCGGCGGCGGCGATATAGGGAACGAGCGTCACGTGAACGAAAAGCGTGTTCTCGCGGCCGAGTTCCTGGCGCATCTGGCGGATGGCTTCGAGGAACGGCAGCGACTCAATGTCGCCGATGGTGCCGCCGATTTCGACGAGGCTGACGTCCACGTCGCCCGAAACCTTCTTCATGGCGGCCTTGATCTCGTTCGTAACGTGCGGAATGACCTGGACGGTCTTGCCGAGGTAGTCGCCGCGTCGCTCCTTGGCGATGATCTGCTCGTATATGCGGCCGGTGGTCCAGTTATTGTCGCGCGTCAGCTTGGAGTGGGTGAAGCGTTCGTAGTGGCCGAGGTCGAGGTCCGTCTCGGCACCGTCGTCCGTGACAAACACCTCTCCGTGCTGGAAAGGAGACATTGTGCCCGGATCGACATTGAGGTAGGGGTCAAACTTCTGCATGGAGATCTTCAGGCCGCGGCTTTCGAGCAGGCATCCGATAGATGCAGCAGCCAGTCCCTTGCCGAGAGAAGACACAACACCGCCCGTCACAAAGATGTACTTTGCCGACATCGATTCCTCATTTCTTGGGTTTGTACTGATTGAAGATGTACGGAGGGGTACATAACCAATTATGCCAAAAAACGACGGCCACTGGAAGAAGGCAGGAGAATCGGGCGATCGGGCGATTTGGTGATCGGGTGATTGAAAAGCGAAAAGCCGAGGACCGGGTAGGGAGCGCCGTCCAGCGCTCGCTGCCGAGCATCTTTAGGGAGTAAGCTACAGGGTTATGAGACGGTACTTCATTCTTAGCTTCGCGTTGGTAGCGGTTCTCGCTACTACGGCAACTGCCCAGACGAGAAAGCCTTCGACTGCCAAAGGCACACAGAAAAAGCCTGCGGTACAAGCCTCCAAGCCCCCAGCCGACGGCTCTGATCCGTCAGCACCGGTCAAAGAGGACCTGAAGCGGCTGTTTCTGACCGACGGCTCGTATCAGGCCGTGGTGAAGTACCAGATCATCGGCGACCGCGTGCACTATCTAAGCGCCGAGCGCTATGACTGGGAGGACATTCCGGTCTCGCTGATCAATTGGGACGCCAGCCGAAAGCATGCCGCTGAAGCCGTGGCTGAGAATGCCCGAGCCAAGGAGATCGATGCCCAAGCGAAGAAGGAGCAAGAGGACGAGGATGCAAATGCACCGACCGTGGCGCCCGGAATCAAACTCCCCCCGACTGGCGGCGTCTACTTGCTCGATGTCTACGAAAAGCACCCTGAGCTGAACGAGCTCTCTCAAAGCGGCGCCGACGTTAAAACAAACCGTGCGGGAAATATCTTGCGGGCTACGATCAATCCGATTGCAAGCGCCAAACAGACGATCGAACTCCAAGGCGCGCACGCCAAGGTGCAGGCGCATGTGGGCGATCCCTACATTTATGTGTTTCTCGACAACGATGCGGATTCCCCCTATACCTCCGATCCGACCAAGCAGCAGGACCACTGGCGCATAGTAAAGCTGCAGGACACAAAGAAAGGCAATCGGAACGTAGGGGATATCAATATAGCGGTTTACGGAAAAGTAAAACAGAAGGCGCAGTTTGTGGATGTCGATGTCACGCCAGTTTCTGGCCGCTGGATCAAGATTGCCCCAGCCGGGATCGGCCTGCTGCCGCCCGGTGAGTACGCGCTGGTCGAGATGCTTGGGCGCGAGGGTATGAACCGGTTCGTGTGGGACTTCGGCGTGAATCCGACCGCACCAGCAAATACGGGCGTTTGGCGGGCGCAAACGGTGAAGACTGACGTTCCAAAAGAGAAAGATCCGGAGTTGAACAAGAGGCAATAAGGAGCCAGCAATTAGCATTCGGCACTCAGCAGCTCGCAGATGCCGTTGCGGTGTTCGGTAACTGCCAGTCAGTGGGTTGTTGCCGTTCCAGCGTGGAATTGCATCTCTGTATTAGAGGTGACTATGCTCGCAACGCGCCTGGTAAAGATCATAGAAGCTCATTCCGATCAACTCGCGTCCAGCCTGACAGAGAAGATCCGGACCTCGCAGAGGACGCTCGATTACCTGAAGATTGCTCCCGAAGAACTCAAGCAGCAGGCATACGAGATCTACGGGCACCTCGGCGAATGGATTATGAGCAAAACGGAAAGCGATATTGAACTCCACTAC